>NZ_CP091509.1:0-669890 GCF_022870885.1 Neisseria dumasiana
CTGCTGGAAGACATGCAGCCCGATGAAGTAGAAGCCGTGCTGGCACACGAGTTGGGACATTTCAAACACAGACACATTATCAAACAGATGCTGATTACCTTTGTATTGGCATTGGCCGTGTTGTATGTGTTGGGGCAACTAATGCCGCAAGCCGCCTTTTATCAAAGTTTAGGTGTACATTACCCCAGCCATGCCATGGCTTTACTACTGTTTCTTCTCGTATTGCCAGTATTCACTTTCCCTTTTTCACCGTTGGCCAGTTTGGTCTCTAGACGCAATGAATTTGAAGCCGACCGCTACGCAGCAGCCACATCGTCTGCTCAAAGCTTAATTGCCGCTTTAACCAAACTCTACCGCAGCAATGCAGCCAGCTTAGTGTCCGATAAATGGTATTCACGTTTTTATGATTCACACCCCGGCGCACGCGAAAGAGTAGCAGCATTGAAACAAGCACAAGCTCCCGTCAAATAAAACAAAAGCGTTTTCAACCGTGCCGTCTGAAAGAAACTTTTTCAGACGGCACGGTTGTATTTTTCCGGTTGTATTTTGATATGTGACGTAGGGTTTTGATGTATTGATGTAGGGTTTTGTTGCCGGTTTGTCGGTTTGGCTGTTACGGAGTGTGAAATAAAAACCGATAAGAAACATCGGGATGGGTGATTTGGTGCGAATAATTGCATTTTTGGTGTTGACGGGTTGGGTTTGGGGTGTGTATAGTTCGGTTTCTTCGCTGCTGAGACGGCGGATTTAAGTTCTTTAACAACACAGATTACCGATAAGTGTGAGTGTCTTAGGCCTCACACTGCGACAAAAACAGACGAGACAAGATTATATCATTGTCAGTCGGTTTCTTTGAAGCAGACCAGAAGTTAAAAGTTAGAGATTGAACATAAGAGTTTGATCCTGGCTCAGATTGAACGCTGGCGGCATGCTTTACACATGCAAGTCGGACGGCAGCACAGAGAAGCTTGCTTCTTGGGTGGCGAGTGGCGAACGGGTGAGTAACGCATCGGAACGTACCGAGTAGTGGGGGATAACTGTCCGAAAGGATGGCTAATACCGCATACGCTTTGAGAAGGAAAGCGGGGGATCTTCGGACCTCGCGCTATTCGAGCGGCCGATGTCTGATTAGCTAGTTGGTGGGGTAAAGGCCTACCAAGGCGACGATCAGTAGCGGGTCTGAGAGGATGATCCGCCACACTGGGACTGAGACACGGCCCAGACTCCTACGGGAGGCAGCAGTGGGGAATTTTGGACAATGGGCGCAAGCCTGATCCAGCCATGCCGCGTGTCTGAAGAAGGCCTTCGGGTTGTAAAGGACTTTTGTCAGGGAAGAAAAGCTTGAGGCTAATACCCTTGAGTGATGACGGTACCTGAAGAATAAGCACCGGCTAACTACGTGCCAGCAGCCGCGGTAATACGTAGGGTGCGAGCGTTAATCGGAATTACTGGGCGTAAAGCGGGCGCAGACGGTTACTTAAGTCAGATGTGAAATCCCCGGGCTCAACCTGGGAACTGCGTTTGAAACTGGGTAGCTAGAGTATGTCAGAGGGGGGTAGAATTCCACGTGTAGCAGTGAAATGCGTAGAGATGTGGAGGAATACCGATGGCGAAGGCAGCCCCCTGGGATAATACTGACGTTCATGCCCGAAAGCGTGGGTAGCAAACAGGATTAGATACCCTGGTAGTCCACGCCCTAAACGATGTCAATTAGCTGTTGGGGCACTTGATGCCTTAGTAGCGTAGCTAACGCGTGAAATTGACCGCCTGGGGAGTACGGTCGCAAGATTAAAACTCAAAGGAATTGACGGGGACCCGCACAAGCGGTGGATGATGTGGATTAATTCGATGCAACGCGAAGAACCTTACCTGGTCTTGACATGTACGGAATCCTCCAGAGACGGAGGAGTGCCTTCGGGAGCCGTAACACAGGTGCTGCATGGCTGTCGTCAGCTCGTGTCGTGAGATGTTGGGTTAAGTCCCGCAACGAGCGCAACCCTTGTCATTAGTTGCCATCATTAAGTTGGGCACTCTAATGAGACTGCCGGTGACAAGCCGGAGGAAGGTGGGGATGACGTCAAGTCCTCATGGCCCTTATGACCAGGGCTTCACACGTCATACAATGGTCGGTACAGAGGGTAGCCAAGCCGCGAGGTGGAGCCAATCCCACAAAACCGATCGTAGTCCGGATTGCACTCTGCAACTCGAGTGCATGAAGTCGGAATCGCTAGTAATCGCAGGTCAGCATACTGCGGTGAATACGTTCCCGGGTCTTGTACACACCGCCCGTCACACCATGGGAGTGGGGGATACCAGAAGTAGGTAGGGTAACCGCAAGGAGCCCGCTTACCACGGTATGCTTCATGACTGGGGTGAAGTCGTAACAAGGTAGCCGTAGGGGAACCTGCGGCTGGATCACCTCCTTTCTAGAGAAGAAGAGGTCGCGGGCACTCACACTTATCGGTAAACTGTGAAATTAAAGATGCGTTAGAATTTTTGCATGCTTGAAGTTTGGGTGTGCAAAGACAAGAGGCCTTGGGTTTGTAGCTCAGCTGGTTAGAGCACACGCTTGATAAGCGTGGGGTCGGAGGTTCAAGTCCTCCCAGACCCACCAGACATTCTCAAAGCGAAAGTAATCGGTATCGATACTTGGTTAAGAGTATGGGGGCATAGCTCAGTTGGTAGAGCACCTGCTTTGCAAGCAGGGGGTCATCGGTTCGATCCCGTTTGCCTCCACCAAAACTACGCCAAAAGGACTTTACAAATTAAAGTAAGCTGCTAGAATGCGCAGCTCGTTTTAATTTGCAAAGTTTAACCGTAAGCGGATAAACAGACGCATTGATCTTTAACAAATTAGAAAGCCGAAATCAACAAACAAAGACAATGTCGGCTTACCGTAACAGGTAAGCCACAGTATTTGGGTGATGATTGTATCGACCGGACTGTGAAACACAAAAGGCACAGTTCGGTACACAACAAGCAGTAAGCTTTGTCAGAGTAGAGTCTTCAAGTTGCGTAGGTAGTCAACGCCGAAACAACGAAGTCAGAGAGGTTCTTGAAATGATAGAGTCAAGTGAATAAGTGCATCAGGTGGATGCCTTGGCGATGATAGGCGACGAAGGACGTGTAAGCCTGCGAAAAGCATCGGGGAGCTGGCAATAAAGCTATGATCCGGTGATGTCCGAATGGGGAAACCCACCGTATTAATACGGTATCCTAAACTGAATACATAGGTTTAGAGAAGCGAACCCGGAGAACTGAACCATCTAAGTACCCGGAGGAAAAGAAATCAACCGAGATTCCGTAAGTAGTGGCGAGCGAACGCGGAGGAGCCTGTATATGATAGCTGTTGAGATAGAAGAACAAGCTGGGAAGCTTGGCCATAGTGGGTGACAGCCCCGTATTCGAAATTTCATCAGTGGTACTAGGTATACGACAAGTAGGGCGGGACACGTGGAATCCTGTCTGAATATGGGGGGACCATCCTCCAAGGCTAAATACTCATCATCGACCGATAGTGAACCAGTACCGTGAGGGAAAGGCGAAAAGAACCCCGGGAGGGGAGTGAAATAGAACCTGAAACCTGATGCATACAAACAGTGGGAGCCTATTAATTGGGTGACTGCGTACCTTTTGTATAATGGGTCAACGACTTACATTCAGTAGCGAGCTTAACCGGATAGGGGAGGCGTAGGGAAACCGAGTCTTAATAGGGCGATGAGTTGCTGGGTGTAGACCCGAAACCGAGTGATCTATCCATGGCCAGGATGAAGGTGCCGTAACAGGTACTGGAGGTCCGAACCCACGCATGTTGCAAAATGCGGGGATGAGCTGTGGATAGGGGTGAAAGGCTAAACAAACTCGGAGATAGCTGGTTCTCCCCGAAAACTATTTAGGTAGTGCCTCATGTATCACTTCCGGGGGTAAAGCACTGTTATGGCTAGGGGGTCATTGCGACTTACCAACCCATGGCAAACTAAGAATACCGGAAAGTGCAATCATGGGAGACAGACAGCGGGTGCTAACGTCCGTTGTCGAGAGGGAAACAACCCAGACCGCCAGCTAAGGTCCCAAATGACAGATTAAGTGGTAAACGAAGTGGGAAGGCCCAGACAGCCAGGATGTTGGCTTAGAAGCAGCCATCATTTAAAGAAAGCGTAATAGCTCACTGGTCGAGTCGTCCTGCGCGGAAGATGTAACGGGGCTCAAATCTGTAACCGAAGCTGCGGATGCACTTAGTGCATGGTAGGGGAGCGTTCTGTAGGCCGATGAAGGTGACTTGAGAAGGTTGCTGGAGGTATCAGAAGTGCGAATGTTGACATGAGTAGCGATAAAGCGGGTGAAAAGCCCGCTCGCCGAAAGCCCAAGGTTTCCTACGCAACGTTCATCGGCGTAGGGTGAGTCGGCCCCTAAGGCGAGGCAGAAATGCGTAGTCGATGGGAAACGGGTTAATATTCCCGTACTTGATTCAAATGCGATGTGGGGACGGAGAAGGTTAGGTTAGCAAGCTGTTGGAATAGCTTGTTTAAGCCGGTAGGTGGAAGACTTAGGCAAATCCGGGTCTTTTTTAACACCGAGAAGTGATGACGATTGTCTACGGACAAGAAGTAACCGATACCACGCTTCCAGGAAAAGCCACTAAGCTTCAGTTTGAATCGAACCGTACCGCAAACCGACACAGGTGGGCAGGATGAGAATTCTAAGGCGCTTGAGAGAACTCGGGAGAAGGAACTCGGCAAATTGATACCGTAACTTCGGGAGAAGGTATGCCCTTTGATGTGAAAGACTTGCTCTGTAAGCATTGGAGGGTCGCAGAGAATCGGTGGCTGCGACTGTTTATTAAAAACACAGCACTCTGCTAACACGAAAGTGGACGTATAGGGTGTGACGCCTGCCCGGTGCTGGAAGGTTAATTGAAGATGTGCAAGCATCGGATCGAAGCCCCAGTAAACGGCGGCCGTAACTATAACGGTCCTAAGGTAGCGAAATTCCTTGTCGGGTAAGTTCCGACCCGCACGAATGGCGTAACGATGGCCACACTGTCTCCTCCCGAGACTCAGCGAAGTTGAAATGGTTGTGAAGATGCAATCTCCCCGCTGCTAGACGGAAAGACCCCGTGAACCTTTACTGTAGCTTTGCATTGGACTTTGAAGTCACTTGTGTAGGATAGGTGGGAGGCTTAGAAGCAGAGACGCCAGTTTCTGTGGAGCCGTCCTTGAAATACCACCCTGGTGGCTTTGAGGTTCTAACCCAGGTCCGTTATCCGGATCGGGGACCGTGCATGGTAGGCAGTTTGACTGGGGCGGTCTCCTCCCAAAGAGTAACGGAGGAGTTCGAAGGTTACCTAGGTCCGGTCGGAAATCGGACTGATAGTGCAATGGCAAAAGGTAGCTTAACTGCGAGACCGACAAGTCGAGCAGGTGCGAAAGCAGGACATAGTGATCCGGTGGTTCTGTATGGAAGGGCCATCGCTCAACGGATAAAAGGTACTCCGGGGATAACAGGCTGATTCCGCCCAAGAGTTCATATCGACGGCGGAGTTTGGCACCTCGATGTCGGCTCATCACATCCTGGGGCTGTAGTCGGTCCCAAGGGTATGGCTGTTCGCCATTTAAAGTGGTACGTGAGCTGGGTTTAAAACGTCGTGAGACAGTTTGGTCCCTATCTGCAGTGGGCGTTGGAAGTTTGACGGGGGCTGCTCCTAGTACGAGAGGACCGGAGTGGACGAACCTCTGGTGTACCGGTTGTGACGCCAGTCGCATCGCCGGGTAGCTAAGTTCGGAAGAGATAAGCGCTGAAAGCATCTAAGCGCGAAACTCGCCTGAAGATGAGACTTCCCTTGCGGTTTAACCGCACTAAAGAGTCGTTCGAGACCAGGACGTTGATAGGTCGGGTGTGGAAGCGCAGCAATGCGTGAAGCTAACCGATACTAATTGCTCGTGAGGCTTGACTCTATCATTTGAAGAACTTTGAAAGACGTGTTCTCAAAAATAAAGCTTACATCAGTCTTGAAGACGATACACATCACAGTTGATTGAATAATAAGCGGAAGAGTTCTTCCCTAACGGCTTTCCCGATTTGTACAGTTTACGTCTGGCGGCCATAGCGAGTTGGTCCCACGCCTTCCCATCCCGAACAGGACCGTGAAACGACTCAGCGCCGATGATAGTGTGGATACCCATGTGAAAGTAGGTCACTGCCAGACACTTATTCCGAACCCCTGATATTGCATATATCAGGGGTTTTTTGCTGGCTCGGGGGAAGGCTTGTTTGCCGCACATATGGTTTTACAGGCATAGGGCAAAAAAAGGTTTATTTGCGGTAGTGTTCCGTCTCGTGATGAAAGGGGATGTTGCCCGGTTGCGACAATATCCGGCATCTGTATTGTTACTTTGGTTATTAGTATTTGAAGGGTCGGGCTAATCTGTTTATGATGGTTGGCCGCCCACAAAGGTGCTGCAAAATCTGCGGCAACGGACGGGGCGTTTCAAACACATTCGGAATAAGGAGCATTATTGTGAAAACATATATGAAACGATTTTACGCAGGGGTATCGGCTATGTTGTTGTCGGCGCTGTCGCTGGCGGCGGTGAATATCAATACGGCAACGGAGGAGGAGTTGAAGGCTTTGCCGGGTATCGGCCCGTCGAAGGCGGCGGCGATTGTGGCCTACCGTCAGCATAATGGCCAGTTCAAGAGTGTGGACGATTTGAAGAACGTGAAGGGTATCGGCGAGGGTGTTTTAGCGAAGCTGCGCGATGAGGCGACGGTGAACGGTGGAGCCAAGAAGAAAACCGACAAAGCCGTTCCGGCAATTAAGGGTAAATAAGCACCGGGGACGGTGAAGCTCTGAAAACCCGTCTTCACCCAAACGGACGATAGGGCGGTCTTGCGGATGAAGACGGTAGCGGAAATCCTTTTGTTTGGGGAATATGGTGATGGTGTGCACCCTGAGACCTTTGCAAAACCCTCAAAAATCCTTTAAATTCCCACTCACATCAAACTCCGGGAATTTAGAGGATTTTGTTCATGAGCAGCTTTTTACACACCGACGCCCTCCACCACATCGAAAAACATCTCGACCGCTTCCCACTCATCAAACTCGACCGTATTCTTGACCGGACACCCATTGAACAATACCTCGCCGGCCGCAAAACCCGCTACGTGCGCGACAACGGCTTATCCTTTGCTCTCCATGTTCAAAGCCATCCTGCTCGGTCAATGGCACAGCCTTTCCGACCCCGAACTCGAATACAGCCTCATCACCCGCATCGATTTCCAACTCTTCTGCCGCTTCGACGACTTTTGCATTCCTGACCACAGCACCCTCTGCCGTTTCCGCAACTGGCTGGCGCAAGACAACACCTTGGCCGAACTACTGGATCTGATTAACCGCCAACTGACTGACCAGGGCTTAAAAGTAGAGAAAGCATCCGCCGCCATCGTTGACGCCACCATTATTCAGACGGCCGGCGGCAAACAGCGTCAGGCCATAGAAGTGGATGACGAAGGCGTTGTCTGTGGCGAAACCACCCCCAGCAAAGACCCGGATGCCAGATGGATCAAAAAAGACGGCCGCTTCCATCTGGGCTACAAACAACACACCCGTACCGATGCGGACGGCTATATCGAGAAACTGCACATCACCCCGGCCAATGCTCATGAGTGCAAACACCTGCTGCCATTACCGGCGGACATCGCAGAAGGCAGCACCGTCTATGCGGATAAAGGCTACGACAGCCGGGAGAACCGACAACATTTGGCAGCGTGCGGCTTGAAAGACGGCATCATGCAAAAAGCACACCGTGGCTGCCCGTTAAGCCAAGAGCAGAAAATCCGCAACGGCCGGCTGGCGAAAGTGCGCTATGTGGTGGAACAAAGCTTTGGTACGTTGCACCGCAAATTCCGCTATGGCCGGTCAGCCTATTTTGGGTTGGGCAAAGTGAGGGCGCAAAGCCACCTGAAGGCGATGTGTGTGAACCTGTTGAAGGCGGCCAACAGGATAGGTGTGCCTGTTGCTGCCTGAACAGGCAGGCAGTGCCTCATGATGAGGCACTTTAAGGGGACTTTAGGGGTAGCTTGTCTACTTTTTACGCAAAAACAGCCGGAACATGATGAAGAATGTTCCGGCTGTTTGTTGGCGTGGGGTTTTGCAAAGGTCTCTTACTGTCTGAGTGTCGCACTGTCTGAGTGTCGCACTTGAGATTCGAACCTAAGGGCGTCTGAAAACACTTGCAATCATTTTCAGACGGCCTTGGAGACTAGATTTTTAATCTGATTTATTCTTGCTCAGAGTCATTTAGCTGCTTTAATTTGTCTTTTTCCAGCTGCTTGACAGACAAATACGTTCCGCAGTAATAGCAGCGTTTCCTAAAAGGTGTGAACCCCTTTGTATAGGATAAGCCAACTCCGCTACCCACTTCCGCTCCTCCGTAACCTGCAGGCTGAACTTTTTTGCATTTAGGGCATCGGGCGAATATTAACGTATTCAGAATACAAAAGATTATTAAGCTACCCAAACCAAAAAGAAAAATATTTGCATATTTAGTCTCTATAATTTTCACCAATTCTAAGGGTAAAAAAATTGCTAGTATTGCACTCAATATGATAACAATAAAAGAAAGTTTAGCCAAAAAGCTACTTTTCTTATAATGTAATGCATAATTTAACTGCTGCTCATATTCGACTTTGTTATTTAGATTAAATTTCATTATTCCTTACCTCTGCAACCGAAATTTAAAAGCATCCCATTTAATTAGCGCTCCTCCGCCTACAGAACCTGATTTGAAACCCAAATTACCTCCACCATTAACAAAAAATTTTGTATCTCCCTTTCCATTTGTTTTACCTTCTACTCCTGCTTCCGTATGAAAACCCCCACCAAGCCCCCAAAAGCGTGCTTCTGCCTCAATTCTATTTGAAACTGCCAGTGCATGGGAGCGAGGTTCGCTACCTTTGACAATGTTTATAATATCTTTATCTAAATCAGAAGAAGATATACTCAACCCCTTTGCCGCATTGACCTGGTCAAACTTCAGCTTCCCGCCATATCCCAAACCAAACGCCATATCAGCCTTATACAATTTTGCATGACCCGGAATCCACAAAAAACTCATACCGCCATTGGCTTGGAAAATATAGCCCACCATCCCTGCTATACGGATTTCAGAACCGTGTTTTGAGAAACAGGCATCAACAGACATGGAACCGCAAGTTGGTTTAAACCACTTCTCGGTATCTTGATTTTCTTTATGGCTGCCATAAGAATCGCCAAACAGATTATTTTCGATAGCTATTTCCACTGTTTGGGCAGCAGCATTCATATTTCTGCCGGTTACAAAAACCTTGCACGCGGTGAGTTTGGCATATAATAAAACTACTTAATTTTAATAACAATTGCATTATGCTCGGCTCAATGCCCAAGCATGATTGATGTATGCGTTTTTAAGTTGATTGACCATTCGCCTTGAATTGCATCTACATTTGGGAAGGGCAAAGGTCTCTTCCAATTGATTGATTAAAAATCCCCTGTCGCTTGACAGGGGATTTTCATTGGCTGGAGGGCCGTCTGAAATGGCGTGTGCTTGAGAGAAGCTTAATCGAAAATATCGCGCACTTTGTCGAAGAATGATTTTTGACGCGGTGTTTGCGAGCGTTCCATGCCAGTGGAGATTTTTTCAAATTCTTCCAACAGCTCTTTTTGGCGGTCGGTGAGGTTAACGGGGGTTTCCACAACCACATGGCAATACAGGTCGCCTACGGCGCTGGAGCGCAGTGATTTGATGCCTTTGCCTTTGACGCGCATACGGCGGCCGGTTTGGGTTTCTTTCGGAATGCTCAGTTTGACTTTGCCGTCGAGCGTGGGTACTTCCACCTCGCCGCCGAGTGCGGCAATGGCAAAGCTGATGGGCATTTCGCAGTGCAGATCCAAGCCGTTGCGCTCGAAGGTTTTGTGTTCTTTCACATGAACGACAACGTATAAATCGCCGCTGGGTGCGCCGTGCATACCCGGTTCGCCTTCTCCACTGAGACGGATGCGTTGGCCGTCGTCGATGCCGGCAGGGATGTTGACTTCAACCGTTTTGGTGGTTTTCACGCGGCCTTCGCCACGGCATTTGAGGCAGGGGTCTTTGATTTCTTTGCCTGTGCCGTGACAGGTGGGGCAGGTTTGCTGCATTTGGAAAATGGCTTGGCGCACATGGATGGTGCCTGTGCCGTGACAGGTGGAGCAGGTGGTTGCCGAGGTGCCGGGTTTGGCGCCGCTGCCGTGGCAGACATCACACTCTTCGTAAGTGGGAATGGTGATGCGTTTTTTGATGCCTTTGGCGGCTTCTTCGAGTGTGATTTCTACGGCGTATTGGAGGTCTGCGCCCTGATAGTTGGGCTGACGGCCTCCTGCCGCACCGCCGAACATTTGGCTGAAAATGTCGCCGAAGTCGAAGCCTTGCGCGCCGCCGAATCCGCCAAAACCGCCGCCGAATCCGCCGCCGCCCATATTGGGATCGACGCCGGCGTGGCCGTATTGGTCGTATGCGCTGCGTTTTTGTTTGTCGGACAAAATATCGTAGGCTTTTTGGATTTCTTTAAATTTTTCCTCCGCTTCGGCGTTGCCGGGGTTGCGGTCGGGGTGGTATTTCATGGCGAGTTTGCGGTAGGCTTTTTTGATTTCGTCATCGCTTGCACTACGGGCTACGCCGAGGGTTTCGTAGAAGTCTTTGCTGCTCATAATCTTTGTTGGTAAGGGTATGTGAAAATTGGCGTATAGATAGGGGCGGCTTGCGAAAACTCAAGAGTGGCAACGGGTTAAAAGTGTATCTTTAAGCCATCTTTTTGCGTGATGAGTTTTTATACGGTTTTGTCTGGCTCTTTTGGGCTTCAATAGGATCGAGGCCGTCTGAAAAGTTTTCAGACGGCCTCGATAAGGGTTTTACGCCGTATAGCGGTTTTTAACAGGTTGTGGTTTTCAAACAGGCTACGGTATGGGTGGATGTGCCTTGCAGTACAGGTTTGGTTTCGGCGCAGCTTGCGTCGGCCTGCGGGCAGCGGGTACGGAATACACAGCCGCTGGGCGGGTTGATGGGGCTGGGCAGGTCGCCGGGCAGAAGTTGGATGGTTTTGCTGCGCTCGGCTTCGGGGTCGGGCAGCGGTGCGGCAGACATTAGGGCGCGGGTGTAGGGGTGGGCGGGGTTGCCGTACACTTCGTGATCGGTGCCGAGTTCGATGGCGTTGCCCAGATACATCACCAGCACGCGGTCGGAAATGTGTTTGACTACCGATAAATCGTGGGCGATGAAAATCAGGGTCAGCCCCATTTCTTTTTGCACTTCTTTCAATAGGTTGACGACTTGCGCCTGAATGGATACGTCGAGTGCGGAAACGGGTTCGTCGCAAATAATCAGCTTGGGCTTGAGTATCAGCGCGCGGGCGATGCCGATGCGTTGGCATTGGCCGCCTGAAAATTCGTGCGGGTAGCGGTTGATGAGGTTGGGCAGCAGGCCGACTTTGGCCATCATGTCTTTGACCTGGTGTTCGATTTCGGCTTTTTTGAGCTTGGGGTAAAAGGTTTTCAGCGGCTCGGCGATGATGTCGCCCACGGTCATGCGCGGGTTGAGCGAGGCCAGCGGGTCTTGGAAAATCATTTGGATTTCACGGCGTTTCAGGCGCATGGCGGCGGGGGAAAGTGCGGTTAAGTCTTCGCCCTGCCAGATGATGTTGCCGCTTTTGGCTTTGACGAGGCCGATGATGGCGCGGGCAAGAGTGGATTTGCCGCAGCCGGATTCGCCGACGACACCGAGGGTTTCGCCGGCTTGAAGGTCGAACGATACGCCGTTGACGGCTTTGAGGGTTGCGGGTTTTTGCCAAAACCAAGCGTTGTCGGCTTTAACGTCGAAGGTAACGTGTAAATCGCGTACGGATAATAGGGTTTCGCTCATGCCTGTGCTCCCTGTAAATATTCAGACGGCCTGTGGCAGGCGCGTTTGCGGTGATCGTGCAGGATTTCCAATGCCGGTGCTTCGCGGCGGCAGATGTCTTCGACGTGCAGGCAGCGGTTTTGGAAGGGGCAGCCGGGCGGCAGGCTGGTGAGGTTGGGCGGGTTGCCGGGAATGGTGGACAGAATGTCGGCGGTTTCGTCCATGCGCGGCACGGCACCGAGCAGGCCGATGGTGTAGGGGTGGCTGGGGCGGTAGAAGATGTCGTCCACTTTGCCGTATTCCATGGTGCGCCCGGCATACATCACCAACACTTGGTCGCAAATGCCGGCGACCACGCCTAAGTCGTGGGTAATCATGATGATGGTGGTGCCGAAATCGCGTTTCAAATCATTGAGCAACGCCATGATTTGCGCCTGCACGGTAACGTCGAGTGCGGTGGTGGGTTCGTCGGCAATCAACAGTTTGGGGCGGCACAACAAGGCCATGGCAATCATCACGCGCTGGCGCATGCCGCCTGAAAATTCGTGCGGATACATGCCGATGCGTTTTTTGGCTTCGGGGATTTTCACGGCTTCGAGCATACGCACGGATTCAGCCCATGCTTCGCTTTTGCCCATGCCTTTGTGCAGGCGCAGCACTTCGGTAAGCTGGTCGCCCACGCGCATATAGGGGTTGAGCGAGGTCATCGGGTCTTGGAAAATCATGGCGATTTGCTCGGCGCGGATTTTATTCAGCTCTTTAACGGGCAGGCCGAGGATTTCGCGGCCGTTAAACAAGGCCGAACCTGAGGTTTGGCCGTTTTTGGCCAGCAAGCCCATGATGGCGAAGGCGGTTTGCGATTTGCCGGAGCCGGATTCGCCGACGATGCCCAGCGTTTCGCCTTCGTGCAGATCGAAATTGAGTTTGTTGACCGCGGTAACGAGGCCGTCTTCGGTTTTGAAGCGGACTTCGAGGTCTTTTACTTGCAGTAAGGGTGTGCTCATTGTTTTTTCCTTTTCAGACGGCCTCAAGCATCAAGAGGCCGTCTGAAAATATTGATTTTCTTGGATTTATCTGTCTTTCGGGTCTAACGCGTCGCGCAGGCCGTCGCCGATGAAGTTGAAGCAGAACAGCGTAACCACCAAAAACACGGCGGGCACGAGCAGCTGCCACGGCGCAATCTGCATGGTGTTCGCGCCGTCTTGCAACATTGCGCCCCAGCTTGTCATCGGCTCTTGCACGCCCAAGCCCAAGAAACTTAAAAACGATTCAAACAGAATCATGCCCGGCACCAGCAGCGAGGCGTAAACCACCACTACGCCCAGCACGTTGGGCACGATGTGGCGGAACACGATGTGGCGGTTGGATACGCCGCACACATGGGCGGCTTCGATAAATTCTTTACGTTTCAGGCTCAAGGTTTGGCCGCGCACAATCCGCGCCACGTCGAGCCACGACACCATGCCGATGGCCACGAAGATAAACGCCAGATTGCGGCCGAAAAACGTAACCAGCAGAATCACGAAAAACATAAACGGAAACGCGTTCAGAATCTCTAAGAAACGCATCATCAGCATATCGGTTTTGCCGCCGAAAAAGCCCGACACCGCGCCATACACCACGCCGATAATCACGGCCACCAGCGCACCGGCCACGCCCACCATCAGCGAAATGCGTCCGCCCACGGCCACGCGGGTAAACAGGTCGCGGCCGAGCGAGTCGGTGCCGAAATAGTGTTTGTTGGCCCATTCGGGCGGCATCTGCATCGCGCCCCAGTCGGTGTGGGCATAGTCGTAAGGCGCAACGAGCGGCGCAATCAATACGAACAGGCAGATCAGCAGCAACACCAGTCCGCTTGCCAGCGCGGCGCGGTTATGGCGGAAACGCCGCCATGCGTCCTGCCACAGGCTGCGGCCTTTTACATCGGGCAGGTTTTGGTCTTCCAGGGCGGCGGCTAATGCGGCTGCCTGTTTTTTACTTACCATCATGGTTGTGTGCCTTATGGTTTTTTTATTGGATAGAACAACACATCAGGCCGTCTGAAAACCTTTATGCTGTTTTCAGACGGCCTCTCAAATCAATAACGGATTTTCGGATCAATCACCGCATACAGAATATCGACCACGGCGTTGAACACAATCGTGAGCACGCCCACGAGAATGGTCAGGCTCAGCACCATGCCGTAATCGCGGTTGAGTGCGCCGTTCACAAAAAGCTGGCCGATACCGGGCAGGCCGAAAATGGTTTCAATCACAATCGAGCCGGTGATGATGCCCACAAACGCCGGGCCGAGATAGGAAATCACCGGCAGCATGGCTGGGCGTAAGGCGTGTTTCCACACGATATAGCGGGTAGGCAGCCCTTTGGCGCGGGCGGTGCGGATAAACGGGCTGTTCATCACTTCGATCATCGAGCCGCGCATAATCCGTGCAATGCTCGAAATATAGGCAATCGCCAACGCCGCCACCGGCAGCACCAGATTGCTCACGGCTCCGTCGTTCCAACCGCCGGCGGGCAACCATTTGAGCCAGATGGCGAAAATCAACACCAGCAGCGGTGCTTTCACAAAGCTGGGAATCACTACGCCCGTCATGGCCACGCCCATGGTGAGGTAGTCGAGCCATGAATTTTGCTTCAAGGCGGCCAGCACGCCGAGCAGCACGCCGACAACCAGCGCGATAATAAAGGCGTACAGGCCGATTTCGAGCGACACGGGAAAGGCTTGCGAGAGCAGCTCGTTAACGGTGTAGTCTTTATATTTGAACGACGGCCCGAAATCGCCGTGGGCAAGCTGTTTCAGATAATTGAGATATTGCAGCCAGATGGGGTCGTTGAGATGGTATTTGGCTTCGATGTTCGCCAGCACCGCGGGCGGCAGGTTGCGCTCGCCGGTAAACGGGCTGCCCGGAGCCAAACGCATCATGAAAAACGATACGGTAATCAGAACCAGCAGCGTGGGTATGGCTTCCAACACGCGCCTGATGATGAATTTCAACATAAGCGAACTCTAACGGTGGTTTGTACTTTCAGCCCGGCCGTTTCAGACGGCCTGTGGTTGTTGTAGATAAACGTGTTTTTCAGGCAAAGGCCGTCTGAAAACAAACAAACTTGTTTTCAGACGGCCTTTTTCGGTTTTAGTGTTTCAGGATTTTCCAGTTTTTGATTTGCCAGTTGTCCATCGGGTCTTTGGTTGAATAGCCGTCAACATAAGGTTTCACCAAACGGGCATTTACATAATGGAAAACGAAAATGGTTGCCGCATCTTTATCCATCACGGCTTCGGCTTGGCTGTACAGCTCGCCGCGTTGCTCGGGCGTTACATCGCCGCTGAGCGTTTTCAGTATCAGATTGTCGAATTCGGCACTTTGATATTTGCCGTAGTTGCTGCTGTTGTCAGACTTAAACGTGTTCAGGAAAGTTGAAGCTTCGTTGTAGTCGGCACACCAGCCGCCGCGCGCCATTTGGTGTTTTTGGTTGCGGCGGGTATCGAGATAGGTTTTCCACTCTTGGTTCACCAGATTCACATTCACAAAACCCAATGCCTCTTTCCACAATGCAGCGGCCGCCACGGCATTTTTCTTGTGGTTTTCGTTGGTGTTGTAGAGCAGCTCGAAATTCAAAGGCTTAGACTCGCTGTAACCGGCTTCGGCCAGCAGTTTTTTCGCTTCTTCGATGCGTTTGGCCTTATCCCACGACTTCCATTCCGGCACAAATTCCTTCATGCCTTGGGCGGCAGGCGGCGTGAATTGGTAGGCGGCCGTTTCTCCGCGCCCGATTACTTTATCTACCATGGTTTCGCGGTCTAAAGTGAGTTGCAGCGCCTTGCGCACTTTCACATCGTTAAACGGCGGCTTGGTGTGGTTGAACTCGTAGTAATAGCTGCACAGATAGGGGGCAACTTTCATCTGGCCGCCCATCTCTTGCTGCAACGATTTGAATTGTTCGGTCGGAATGTCGTTATACGTTACGTCCACTTCGCCCGCTTTGAAGCGGCTCATATCGGTAGGCGGCGAAGAAATCGGCAGCAGGGTGGCTTTGGTGATGGTGGTGTTGGCATCGTCGAAATAATTCGGGTTGCGTTCCAACACGATTTGGCTGTTTACGTCCCACGCTTTTACGGTGTATGGGCCGTTTACCACGATATTGGCGGGAGAAGTCCATTTGTCGCCGAATTTTTCCACCGTGGCTTTATGCACGGGCTTCACAGAAGTGTGAATCAGCATGTCGGGGAAGTAAGGCACCGGCTCTTCCAGCGTGATTTCCAGCGTTTTCGCATCCACAGCTTTCACGCCCAAGCTGTCGGGCTTGGCTTTGCCTTCGATGATTTTGGCGGCATTCAGAACTTTGGCATCAGCCAGATAGCTGGCATAAGGCGACGCGGTGGCCGAGTCGGTAACGCGGCGGAAGCTATATGCGAAATCTTCGGCGGTAACAGGGTCGCCGTTGCTCCATTTGGCATCACGCAGGGTAAATTTCCATACTTTGTTATCGGCACTTTCCCATTTTTCCGCCATGCCCGGAACGGTGTTGCCGTCGTTATCGGTAGAAGTGAGGCCGACTAAAATTTGGCGCAGAATACCCGATTCGGGTACGCCCGATACTTTGTGCGGATCGAGCGATTCGGGCTCGGCGCCGTTGTTGATGACGATTTCTTGTTTTTCAGCCGCTTCGGTGGAAACGGGCGCGGTATTTTGGTTATTCTCCGCGCTGTTTCCGCCGCCGCAAGCCGCCAATCCGAAAGCGGTTGCTACGGCCAACAGCAGGGTTTTTTGCTGAAAAAAGGTGTGTTCTTTCATATTGTTCTCCTTTTAATTCAATTGGTTTTAATCAATAAAACTTTTCAATCGGGTCTATTTTTTTAATTTAAGTAAAGCTGTCAAGAAAAATTTTACGTTAACATTGTTAACAATACGGCTTCTTTACACGAATGCGCCTGCCGCAAAACCGCTTGTTACAAACGGTGCAACCCGCCTGCCCGCATCATCATCTTCCCGACAGAAGCTGTTGAAGCGGCAGAATATTCCCGTTAAACTGCCCGCACTGCCGAGGCCGTCTGAAAATATTTAAGCCGTTTCAGACGGCATCAACAGGCAAACCGCTGCTGCAAACATTGTGCTTGCAGTTTTGCACGTCAGCGTCATTGCGCCGCTGCGAAACCCGATAAAGAAAGACACGATATGACAGTATCCCCCGTAGCCTTGCGCCGCCAAACCGAGCGCAAGCCCCATGCTACCGCCCAATACTGGCGCAAATGCCAAGTTGAAGAACTGTTTGAAATGCCGTTTTTGGATTTGGTTTACAAAGCCGCGCAAATCCACCGCGAAAACTTCAACCCGCAAGAAGTCCAACTCTCCACCCTGCTTTCCATCAAAACCGGCGGCTGCCCCGAAGATTGCGAATACTGCCCGCAATCGGCGCACTACAATACCGGCCTCGAAAAAGCCAAAATGATGGACGTGGAAGAAATCCTCGAAAAAGCCAAAATCGCCAAATCGCGCGGCGCCAGCCGTTTCTGCATGGGTGCGGCGTGGCGCGGCCCCAAACCGAAAGACGTAGAAACCGTGTCGGAAATCATCAAAGCCGTAAAGGGCTTGGGTTTGGAAACCTGCGGCACTTTCGGCATGCTTGAAGACGGCATGGCCGAAGATTTGAAAAACGCCGGTCTCGACTACTACAACCACAACCTCGACACCGACCCCGACCGCTACAACGACATCATCCACACCCGCCAGCACGAAGACCGCATGGACACGCTGGGCAAAGTGCGCGGCGCAGGTTTGAAAGTGTGCTGCGGCGGCATCGTGGGTATGAACGAAACCCGCCCCGAACGCGCAGGTTTAATCGCCAGCCTCGCCAACCTCGACCCGCAGCCCGAAAGCGTGCCGATTAACCAATTGGTAAAAGTGGAAGGCACGCCGCTCGCAGATGCCGAAGATTTGGACTGGACGGAATTCGTGCGCACTATCGCCGTCGCCCGCATCACCATGCCGAAAAGCTATGTCCGCCTGTCGGCCGGCCGCAGCAATATGCCCGAAGCCATGCAGGCCATGTGTTTTATGGCAGGCGCAAACTCGATTTTCTACGGCGACAAACTGCTCACCACCGAAAACCCCGAAGAAGACGGTGACCGCGTGTTGATGGAAAAGCTGGATTTGTATCCGTTGCAGCATCAGGCCGGTGCTTAATTTGTTGTACTGTTTGCTTCATATACAAAGAGGCCGTCTGAAACGTTCAGACGGCTTCTCATCTTCTTCAGCGTTCCGAGCCGCTTAACGGTTCGAGCCTTGCACCATATCCATCAAAAACAATCGGCAATCGAGATTGCCGTTATACAGCGGCACTTTGCGTTTGGGCGAAAGGCGCATGAATTTGGGCATGTCGCGGTCGCCGGTGAACATGCCCACCAGCCAGCCTGCGTAATGCTGCTTCAGCCAAGTGCCCAGTTGCGGATACAAAGCCTGCAATGCCTGCACTTCGGCCAAGCGCACGCCGTAGGGCGGGTTGGAAATCATGATGCCGTTTTCACCGTTGGGGCGCACGGATTGCGCGTCTTTCACTTCCCAGCGGATGATGTCGTCCACCTCCGCCGCCTGCGCGTTGGCAATGGCGGTGCGTATCATGTGGCGGTCGTTGTCGCTGCCGCCGATGGCGGAGGCCGTCTGAAACTGAATTTGCTGCTCGGCTTCGCGGTGGATTGTTTCCCACAACGTTTTATCGAACCCTTGCAGTTTTTCAAATCCGAAACGGCGCATCAGGCCGGGGGCGCGGCGGGTGGCAATCCATGCCGCTTCGATGGCAATCGTGCCGCTGCCGCAAAACGGGTCTTGAAACGGCTGCGTGCCGTCGTAACCGGCCAGCAGCAGCAAACCGGCGGCCAGATTTTCGCGCAACGGCGCTTCGCCGGTTTCTTGGCGGTAGCCGCGTTTGAACAAGGCTTCGCCGCTGGTGTCGATAAAAATCTGCACGGTTTGGTCGTTGATAAAGGCGTGAATGCGCACGTCGGGCTGCACTTTGCCCACGCTCGGGCGGGCGTTGCAGGCTTCGCGGAACGCGTCGCACAGGGCATCTTTGATTTTCAGGCCGACAAAATCAAGGCTCTTCACCCGCGCGCGCTTGCCTTCCACTTTCACTTTGAAGGTTTGTTCCAGCGCAAACCAGTTTGTCCAACGGATATTTCGGGCGAGTGTGTAGATGTCGTTTTCGTTGCGGTAGCTGCCTTTGGTCAGTTGCAGCAGCACGCGGCTGGCGGTGCGCGAATGCAGGTTGACGCGGTAAACGTGTTCCAACGTGCCTTTGCAGGCAACGCCGCCGTCGGTCGCTTCGATCTGCGTGCAGCCTTGTGCGGCCAATTCTTGGGACAATACGGTTTCCAAACCGCGCGGGCAGGTAATAAAGAGGGAATATCGGGTCATGGCACTTTCTTTGTGAAGAAGCATTCAGGCCGTCTGAATGCGTTGGTGAATAGATGGTGTGGATTATAGCGGGGTATGGGGCGCGCCGTCGGATTATTTCAGACGGCCTCTTCGGATGTTCGCTCAATAGCAAGCATAAAATAGCCGGCAATTGGTTTGAAATGGCGGCGGTTAAAACAGTCAATGAGACGAAACGGCACAAAAAACCACACTATGCGAGTGTAAAGCCGTTTGGGGCTGAAACCGTCGCTTAAGGCGTATTCAGACGGCCGCGATGTTACGGCCAAACAGGACATAATGTGAAAACGCTGCGCTGTTTTCTGCCGTAGTTTCAGCCTGTTGGCGGAGTGCATTTGCTCTATGCAGGCCGTCTGAAAAAAGGCAAGGCTCTGAAAAAATGCCGAAAAATCTTTACATTACAAATGTTAAGTTCATGAGAAATCGTGTAATTCACCCAACGTCGCCCTTGTGAAGCAGTCATATAAACACAATACTTTACCGCATGGAACGCGCAATTGTGTTCCCCCGAATAAAATCCCGATAGGAGTATGAAAATGAAAAAAGTGTTATTGACTGTTTTGGCTTTGGGTTCTGCCGCCGCGGTATCTGCCCAACCTTCATCAACCTTCGTAGGCCCGGCTGTGGAAATCGGCGCAGGCGTAAGCAAAGGTGACGTTAAAAACGGTCATTTCGATGAAAAACACAGAGCCGATATGGCCATCCGCGGTAACTACAATGTCGAATACGGTGCCAGCAACTGGATCGGCGGCGCGGAATTGGCTGTAAAACCGATTAACCGTACCGTAGGCGAAACCAAAGCCGGCAAAATCAAACAAAAAACCAATGTTTCTGCTTCTTATGTGCACGGCTACCGTTTCGTGCCTGAAGCCATGGTATACGGCAAAGTCGGCTACCACTACGGTAAATTCAAAGGCATGGGCGACAACACCATGCACGGTGTCGGCTACGGTACCGGTTTGAAATATGCCGTAGCGCCTAACGTAGAAGTGGGCGGCGAGTGGGAGCAAACCCGCTTCAAACGCGCCGGCAACAAAATCAAAAACAACAGCTATATGGCTACCGTGGGCTACCGTTTCTAAGCCTGTGCAAGCTCTGATTGCTTAAACCCGAAAGGCCGTCTGAAAACATTTCAGACGGCCTTTGAGTTTTATATAGTCAATCAACACATTTTTAATGCAAGGCAGCAACGCCGTAGTAAAAGTTAAGTGTATCCAATATCTAGCGGCGGGGCGGCTCGGAATGTTGTGCCGAAGCGTTTTGGATGGGCGGGTTGTTTACAGGCGTTTTATGCGGTTGCCGACGGTTTTGATCCTGTGTGAAACGGATGTTTACCGCCATGCTCAGGCAGACGGCCAGCAGCAGCACCAAGCCGTAATGGGCCAACACGTCTTCAAACAGCATAACTTTGTTCCAAGAGCGGGCAATGCCCAGCCAACAGATAAAAAGCCAGCTCGCCGAATTGACGGCTCCGGCGATAGAAAGCTGAATCGACAAAGCGCAAGGCAGTTGTGCCGGCACGGTAGCGGGAGTAATGCGGTGGCTGAGGCGGTGAACCCACCATCCGTTGGCCGCCAGCGCGGCAACGCAGAGAAATTTAACCCACAACTTGGGGTTGTTCATATATTCGGGAACGGTCGCCACCCCGTTTATGACCAAAAGCACACCGCTGGCCACCAAGCCTGCCAAACCCGGCCACACAAATTTACGGGTTTCGGCAATGTAGTCGAACAAATCGCGGCCGAGCGGAGCGTGATAATTTTTCAGCACGAGATAATCGGTGTGCAGCACGCGGAACAACAATGCCGCAGCAAGCACGAAATGCACAAATACCAGAGCGGTGATAACGTATAGCTGCATAAGTAGTCTCCCTATGAAAGCCGCGCCTTGTTGTACTGCCCCTTGCATCGAAAATAAGTTTATTTGCTATATCCGCTTTCCCGCTGCGGATGAAATGCAAACCCGGCCGAATCCGATTGGCCTGATCGGGGCAGTGTGGCGCTGTTTATAGCTGTTTATATATGAATAAATAGAATCCGATAAACCGGTTTCGGCGGCACGGCAATGCGGCCTGAAAAAAGCAGTTTATTTGTTGCAAAAAGAAATGAGAGACGCTTGAACGATGTGGCTGAAAGCACATTCTTGAAATTGTGATGCCGTTTATTCACCACGCTGTTTGCTTTGGGTGGATGCGTGTGGCGAATAACGAAAGCATGAAAATACTAAACCAACTCGGCACGGCAACCGGATATTTTTGAACAAAGGTTGAGAATCCGTATAAATGGTATGGTTTTTGAGAAACGCAATCAACGGTGGAAGATAAGGTATGCAAAAACGGCCGGGCTTTTTATATCGACAATAAAAAGCGTTCGGCCGTTTTGATATTTTAAAAACAGGTTGTCGGTTTGCTTGCCGGCAGCCTTATTTCTTGGGCTTCATCACCACCATATGACGTTCGGCATCAAGCTGAGGCACGTCGAGTTTGTCTACGCGCACCACTTCCACATTGGCAGGCACATGTTCCAATTCTTCGTAGGGATACACGCCTTTCATTGCCGCCCAATAACCGTTTTCGTTCAACAAATGTTTGGTTAGCGCGATAAAGTCTGCCAGCTCGGCAAAGGCCCGGCTGGTTACCACATCGACTTTCTTATCGTGCATCGCTTCTACGCGCCCGCTGGCAACGGTAACATTGTTCAAACCCAACTCGATAACCGCTTGCTGTAAAAACGTGGTTTTTTTGGTGTTGGAATCCAACAGCGTAATCTGCAAATCGGGGCGGCAAATGGCGGTGGGGATACCGGGCATACCGCCGCCCGAGCCAACGTCCATCAGCGTTTTGGCTTCTTTCACATAAGGCAGCAGCGTGAGACTGTCGAGAATATGATGGCTGATCATGGTGTTTTCGTCGCGCAGGGCGGTCAGGTTGTAAGTGCTGTTCCATTTTTTCAGCAGCGAAACATATTCAAGCATCAATAATTGCTGTGCGGTGGAAAGCTCAAGGCCGAGCTTGGCCAAACCTTCTTGTAATTTTTGTTTGTTGTCCATTTTTTATTATCCTGATTAATCTTTTTTCTCGAGCGAAGGGCGTATCGCCAGAAAGCATTGCGGCGGTATTTTGGTCAAACGACGCGCCTCAATCTTATCCGAAAACAGGCTGTTATAGTCGGTCAACTTAAAAATAGTACGCTCGTCTTACCCGGGCTTGACCCGAATATGACGGCTTTGTTAATAAACTTAAGCGGATTAACTATAAATTAAAGCGTTTGACTATATAAGGCCGTCTGAAAACGATGGCTGGTGTTTTCAGACGGCCTTAACAGACTACTGAATGTAACCGTTTACTTCTTCAACCTTCCGTGCAATTCCTGCACGCTGTACACACCGAGGGCATTCATGCTTTTCACGCCTTCGCTCATGGCTTCGCCGCCGGCCACGGTGGTGTATTGCGGCACGCGCTGGGTGAGCGAAGTGCGGCGGATGCTGTGGCTGTCGGCCACAGATTGCACGTCGCTGCCTACGGTGTTGACCACTAAGGCGATTTCGCCGTTTTTAATCGCATCCACAATATGCGGGCGGCCTTCAGGCACTTTGTTCACCACTTGCACGGTTACGCCTTGCTCTTGCAGATAAGCGGCGGTGCCGCGTGTGGCGCATACGCCGTAGCCCAGAGCTTGGAAGTTTTTGGCGGTTTTCACGATTAACGGTTTGTCTTCGTCGCGCACGGCGATGAACACTTTTCCGGTGGCTGGCATACGTTCGCCCGCGCCGAGTTGGGCTTTCAGGTAGGCTTCGCCGAAGGTTGCGCCCACGCCCATCACTTCGCCGGTGGAACGCATTTCGGGGCCGAGAATGGTATCCACGCCGGGGAATTTAATGAACGGGAACACCGCCTCTTTCACGGCATAGAAATCGGGAACCACTTCTTTTTCTACGCCTTGCTCTTTCAGGCTGATGCCAGCCATCGCGCGCGCGCCCACTTTAGCCAGCGGCACGGAAGTGGCTTTGGAAACAAACGGTACGGTACGCGAGGCACGCGGGTTCACTTCCAGCACGAACACCACGCCGTCTTGCACGGCAAATTGCACGTTCATCAGGCCGACCACGTTCAGCGCATAAGCCATCGCTTTGGTTTGGCGGCGGATTTCGTCTTGAATCTCTTCGGAAAGCGAGTATGGCGGCAGCGAGCAGCCCGAATCGCCCGAGTGGATACCGGCCTGCTCAACGTGCTGCATGATGCCGCCGATCACCACATCTTTGCCGTCTGAAACGCAATCTACGTCTACTTCGATGGCGTTGTTCAAGAAGAAATCGAGCAGCACGGGGCTGTCTTCGGAAACCTGCACGGCTTCGCGCATGTATTTCTGCAACTGTTCGGCAGAATGCACCACCTGCATGGCGCGGCCGCCCAACACATAAGACGGGCGCACCACCAGCGGATAGCCGATTTCTTCGGCCAGCACCAACGCTTCTTCTTCGTTGCGCGCGGTGCGGTTGGGCGGTTGGCGCAGGCCGAGATCGTTGAGCACTTTTTGGAAGCGTTCGCGGTCTTCGGCGGCGTCAATCGAATCGGCAGACGTGCCGATGATGTTCACGCCGTTTTCCACCAGCGCGTTGGCCAGTTTCAGTGGCGTTTGGCCGCCGTAATGCACAATCACGCCCCACGGGTTTTCGGTACGCACGATTTCCAGCACGTCTTCCAGCGTGAGCGGCTCGAAGTAGAGGCGGTCGGAAGTGTCGAAGTCGGTGGAAACGGTTTCGGGGTTGCAGTTCACCATAATGGTTTCAAAGCCCGATTCGCGCAGCGCCAGCGCGGCGTGTACGCAGCAATAGTCGAACTCGATACCTTGGCCGATGCGGTTGGGGCCGCCGCCGAGAATCATCACTTTGCGTTTTTCAGACGGCCTCGCTTCGCATTCTTCTTCGTAAGTCGAATAGAGATAAGCGGTGTCGGATTGGAATTCCGCCGCGCAAGTATCCACGCGTTTGTACACGGGGTGCAGCTTCAGGCCGTAGCGGTGTTCGCGCACTTCTTTTTCGCTCACGTTTAACAATTGTGCCAAACGTTTGTCGGAAAAACCTTTGCGTTTCAAGCGGCGCAGCGTGGCAAAGTCTAAATCGTTCAGACGGCCGTCTGAAACTTTTTGCTCTTCTTGAACCAAGTCTTCGATTTGCGCCAAGAACCACGGATCAATCGCGCAAATTTCGTGGATGTCTTCCTTGCTGAAACCGGCGCGGAACGCATCGGCCACATACAGAATGCGCTCTGGGCCGGGGTTGGCCAGCTCGCGGCGGATTTCTGCCTTGTCGGTAGTTTTCGGATTAAAGCCGCACAAACCGGTTTCCAAACCGCGCAGGGCTTTCTGCATCGACTCCTGAATCGTGCGGCCCATCGCCATCACTTCGCCCACCGATTTCATTTGCGTGGTCAGGCGGTCGTCGGCAGCGGGGAATTTCTCAAACGCAAAACGTGGGATTTTTGTTACCACATAGTCAATCGAAGGCTCGAAAGACGCAGGCGTGCGGCCGCCGGTGATGTCGTTGCGTAGTTCGTCCAACGTGAAGCCCACCGCCAGTTTCGCCGCCACTTTCGCAATCGGAAAGCCCGTGGCTTTGGAAGCCAGCGCCGAAGAACGGCTCACGCGCGGGTTCATCTCAATCACAATCATCTCGCCGTTTTCAGGGTTGATGGCAAACTGAACGTTCGAGCCGCCCGTGTCCACGCCGATTTCGCGCAGCACCGCCAGCGAAGCATTGCGCATGATTTGGTATTCTTTGTCGGTGAGCGTTTGCGCGGGCGCAACCGTAATCGAGTCGCCGGTATGCACGCCCATCGGGTCGAAGTTTTCAATCGAACAGATGATGATGCAGTTGTCGTTTTTATCGCGCACCACCTCCATTTCATACTCTTTCCAGCCCAGCACCGATTGCTCGATCAGCAACTCATGCGTGGGCGAGGCATCGAAACCGCGTTCGCAAATCGCCAAAAACTCGTCTTTATTGTAGGCAATGCCGCCGCCCGAACCGCCCATGGTAAACGACGGACGAATCAGCGTAGGAAAGCCTACCTGCTCTTGCGCCGCCAGCGCTTCGTTCATGGTGTGGCACACAAAAGATTTCGGGCAATGCAAGCCGATTTTTTCCATCGCCTCTTTAAAGCGGCCGCGGTCTTCCGCTTTATCAATCGCGTCTTCCGTTGCTCCGATCAGCTCGACGTTATATTTCGCCAGTACACCGTTGCGCGCCAAATCCAGCGCACAGTTCAGCGCCGTTTGGCCGCCCATGGTCGGCAGCACCGCATCTGGGCGCTCTTTGGCGATAATCTTTTCCACCGTCTGCCACATAATCGGCTCGATATAGGTTACATCGGCCATTTCGGGGTCGGTCATAATCGTGGCGGGGTTGGAATTGACGAGAATGACTTTATAGCCCTCCTCGCGCAAAGCCTTACACGCTTGCGCGCCGGAATAGTCAAACTCGCAGGCCTGGCCGATCACAATGGGGCCGGCGCCGATGATTAGGATGGATTTTAGGTCGGTACGTTTGGGCATGTTTTCGCTTTCTTTTACAAAATTATATAAATAAACTATCTGTTTGATGTGTGTATTTTTATAAAATACAAAATTAGGATAAATAACCACCAAAAAACAAAAAATAATTTTTCTTTATTCTTGATTAGAATTAACTTACTTAATATAAGAATAACGAATGGAATAATTAAGAGTAGTATAGCTATTGTAATCAAGTTATTTTGTATTAATATTAAGCCTTTTTTTTGTATTATAGTCATTACCAGAGCAAATACCGTCCAAGAGAAAAAGGCATATGCAAAGTGTTCTAAAAGCAATGAAATTTTTCGGAAAAAAAATTGACTGTTATATACCTCAAATAATCGTCCTAATATCAAGCTTAATAAGCTAAAAACAACAATAATTGTATCCAAATCTTGTTTAGATATTTTATCTGATTGAAAATCGAAAAAGAAAGCCATTGAAAACAGAGGAAACAATATATAAATAAGCACTAGTGTACATTTGTTTAGCTTTGGTTTTTCTTTTGAAGTTTTTTTGGAAAAAATATTATCGATACATTTAACAATCAATCTAGTGGTACGCTCTACTAATTTATTTATTGCTTGACAGGGATTTTTTATAAATTTCCATGCTGATACTGGGATAGCAAACAAGAAAAAACATATTAGCCAAACCCATAAAGTTTTAAACATCCAAACTCTCCATATTACAGCAAGCCGTAGTAGCCGTAGGTCGGATACTCGTATCCGACAAACCCTTTAAGGCCGTCTGAACTATTTTTCCTTACGGCATATTTTCCCATTCTGTCGGATTCAAGAATCCGGCCTACATCTGAATGAACAATTAAAAGAACCAACCTTAAACATGGCAAATATAGTGCCGGTAAGATATTTTACAGATTAACGCGGCAGCTTGAACATGCCGCGTCCGACTTCGACCACGCGCCCGCCTACATAGATATTTGCAGATTCGTCCACGCGCAAACTGAGGCGGTTGGGGCGGCCGGTTTGGTCGCCTTGCCGAACGCTGCGCTTAAGCGGAAAGGTGCCGCGCGAAAGGTAGTAGGCGCCGAGATTGGCACAAGCCGAACCGGTGCCGCTGTCTTCTAAAATGGTACCGTTTTGTGCGTAAAACATCCGCGCCTGAACGGTGTCGCCTTGTTCGTGCCACAGGTAAATCATGGTGCGCCCCGAATCTGCGCGGCAAACGGCATTGAGTTTGGCGTAGTCGATGCGGGCGTTTTCCAGCGCGGCGGCGGTATAAACTTGCAGCAAAAGCTGCGGCGAACCGCTATCCAGCCAATAAGCGTGTTCGGCGATTTCCGCTTCGCAAATGCCTGTGGCTTCGGCCAATTCTACACGGGAAGCGCTTGAAGGGCGGCAGGTGTAGCCGCTGATTTTCAGGGTCATCGTGTTGTTTGAGCCGTTTAGGTAAACAGGCTTGGCGCGGGTGTTGAGTACAAAGTTTTCAGGCAGGCCTTGCTGTTGCTGCAACACGGATGCGCTGCCGAGTATGGGATGGCCGGCCAGCGGCAATTCGTGTGCGGGTGTGAAAATCCGCAGATCGGCGGCAGCGGATTCCGAAGGAAAAGCAAACGCGGTTTCACTTAAATTAAATTGGCGGGCAATCTGCTGCATGGTCTCGTCGTCCAGCCCTTCGGCTTGGGGAAATACAGCCAGCGGGTTGCCGCCGAAGTGGGTTTCGGCAAA
Source organism: Neisseria dumasiana (assembly GCF_022870885.1). Classification (NCBI taxonomy): domain Bacteria; kingdom Pseudomonadati; phylum Pseudomonadota; class Betaproteobacteria; order Neisseriales; family Neisseriaceae; genus Neisseria; species Neisseria dumasiana. The sequence goes on from NZ_CP091509.1 coordinate 27,585, forward strand.
CACGTTGACCAAAACAAATTCATATTCGCGCATGGCTGTTCCTTAATTTAAACTGTTCAGCAAGTGTAGCAATCTTATACGCCTGAAAAACCAACCGGCCTGCTTTCCCGAAATGTTTGCTGGCATTGATTTTACAAAAAGGCCGTCTGAAATTCAGACAGCCTTAAGTTCTGTGTGTGTTTTTCTGCCTGCGTATTTTCCGGCCAAGCGCGATTATACAGTATTTGCGGCGGCTGATGGCGGGCTTGGCTGCATCGGGCTGCTTGAAAGTTTATTTTCAGACGGCCTGCTTGTTTAAAGCAGGGGCAGGGGCTATTATTTCGGGCGATATTTATTTTGAGGACGATTCATGTTACGCCGTATTGTTTTGCTGGCCGCGCTGGCCGCCGCCACCCCCGCATGGGCGCAAACGCTTTCCCGCACGCTGCCCAACGGCCTGAAAGTGATTGTAAAAGAAGACCGCCGCGCGCCGGTGGCGGTGTCGCAGCTTTGGTATAAAGTGGGCAGTATCGACGAAAAGGAAGGCAAAACCGGCCTGAGCCATGCGCTGGAACACATGATGTTTAAAGGCACGCCCGCCGTGCCTTCGGGCGAATTCAGCCGCCGCGTTTCGGCTTTGGGCGGGCAGAACAATGCCTACACCAACCGCTACGAAACCGTGTATTACGAAAACGTGGCCGCCGCCAATCTGCCCGAAGTGCTGAAAATGGAAGCCGACCGCATGGCAAACCTAAATTTCAGCGATAAAGAATTTGCCAACGAAATGAACGTGATACGCGAAGAACGCCGCCAGCGCACCGACGACAGCCCGTTCGGAAAACTGTGGGAACATGTGTTTCTCAACAGCTATCGAACTCCCGCCCTGCGCGCGCCGGTAATCGGCTACATGAACGACCTGCACACGCTCAAAGCCGACGATTTGCGCCAATGGTATAAACAATGGTATGCGCCGAACAACGCCACGCTGGTGATTGTGGGCGATGTGAACGCCAAGCAGACTTTGAAAACGGCGGAAAACCTGTTCGGCAACATCCCCGCCAAAACCTTGCCGCCGCGCAACCGCATCAATGAAACCGCCGAACGCGCGCCCGTTTCGGCCGAAACCACTTCCGCCGTTACCCGCCAGCCTGTTATCGCACTTTCCTACCGCGTGCCCAAGCTGGAAAAAACCACCGACAAGCTGCCTTACGCCCTAGACGTGCTGTCGGACATACTCGGCGGCAACTCGTCGAGCCGCTTGGATAAAAACCTCGTGCGCGGCAAACAGCTCGCCTTGGATATCGGCGTCAACTACGATATGTTCAGCCGTAACATGGCGCTGTTCAGCATCGTTGCCATGCCCGCCGAAGGCACAGACGACAAAGCCCTGCTCGAATCCATCCGCAGCGAAATCAAAAACATTGCCGACAACGGCATCAGCCAAAGCGAACTGGAGAGGGTGCACCGCCTGAGCGCCGCTTCGGAAATCTATGCCAAAGATTCCATGACTTCCCAAGCATCGCTGTTGGGCAAGTTGGAGACGCGCGGTTTCCAATACAGCGACGAAGCCGAAATCCGCCGCCGTCTGCAAAAAGTAAGCACCGCCGATGTGAAGGCCGCCGCCAAACTGCTCACGCCCCAACGCTCCAGCGTGGTGGTGGTTCGCCCCGAAAAGGCTGGTGTGCGCTAGTGTTTTGATTCTGTTATTTTATTTATATGGTCAATGCACTTAAGTTTAATCGCAAAACCGTCATACTCGGGTTAAGCTTGAGTATGATAAATGTACTATGACGAATGTACTATTTTTAAGTTGATTGAATACAAATCAAGAAAAGGCCGTCTGAAAATAAGCTTTTCAGACGGCCTGTTTGTTAAAACCGGTAATCACTTCGCATCTTTAAATCCGCGCTTCAAATGCACCATCAGCAAGGCGACGGCGGCGGGGGTTACGCCGGAAATGCGCGAGGCTTGGCCTACGGTTTCGGGGCGGTGCTGGTTGAGTTTCTGCTGCACTTCGGCGGATAAGCCTTTGACTTTGCCGTAATCGATTTCAGACGGCAGTTTCAGGGTTTCGATGTCGCGGCGGCCTTCGATTTCTTCGTTTTGGCGGTCGATATAGCCTTGGTATTTCACTTGGATTTCCACTTGTTCGACCACGCTTTCGGGCAGGTTTTCAGACGGCCCTGCATCAGGGAGGGTCATCAGGGCGGCGTAGTCGATATTGGGGCGGCGCAAGAGGTCGTGAAGGTTGGCTTCGCGCGACAGTTTTTGGCCGAATACGCGGGTTTGCTCGCTTTCGGGCAGCTTGGCGGGGGTGTACCAAGTGGATTTCAGGCGTTGGATTTCGCGTTCGATCTGCTCGCGTTTTTGCTCGAAAGCCTGCCATTGCGGTTCGGTAACGAGGCCGATTTTGTAGCCGTCTTCGGTAAGGCGCATGTCGGCGTTGTCTTCGCGCAGTTGCAGGCGGTATTCGGCGCGGCTGGTAAACATGCGGTAAGGCTCGTTTACGCCTTTGGTGATTAAGTCGTCTACCAACACGCCGAGATAGGCTTGTTCGCGGCGCAGCAGCAGCGGGTCGCGTTCGCGCACATACTGTACGGCGTTGGCTCCGGCCAACAGACCTTGTGCGGCGGCTTCTTCGTAGCCGGTGGTGCCGTTGATTTGTCCGGCGAAAAACAGGCCGGCGATGCTTTTGGTTTCAAGGCTGGCTTTGAGGTTGCGCGGGTCGAAATAGTCGTATTCGATGGCGTAGCCGGGGCGCAGGATGTGGGCGTTTTCCAAGCCTTTCATGGAGCGCACGAGGGCGAGTTGGATGTCGAACGGCAGGCTGGTGGAAATGCCGTTGGGGTAGTATTCGTTGGTGGTCAGCCCTTCGGGTTCGAGAAAAATCTGATGGCTGTCTTTATCGGCGAAGCGGTTGATTTTGTCTTCAATCGAGGGGCAGTAGCGCGGGCCGACACCTTCGATCTTGCCGGTAAACATGGGGCTGCGGTCGAAACCGGAGCGGATGATGTCGTGTGTTTGCAGGTTGGTGTGGGTAATCCAGCACGACACTTGGCGCGGGTGCAGTGCGGTATGTCCGCGCACGGAAAACACGGGCACGGGGGTGTCGCCGGGCTGTTCGGTAAGCTGCGAGAAATCGATGGTGCGGCCGTCGATGCGCGGCGGGGTGCCGGTTTTGAGGCGGCTTTGCGGCAGGTTGAGTTCTTTCAGACGGCCCGACAAGCCTTGTGCGGCGGGGTCGCCTGCGCGTCCGCCGGCATAGTTTTCCAAGCCGATGTGGATTTTGCCGGCAAGGAATGTGCCTGCGGTAAGCACAACGGCACGGCCTTTAAATTCCACGCCCATGGCGGTTTTCACGCCGCTTGCGCGTTCGCCTTCGAGCGTGATGTCTTCAACCGACTGCTGGAAAATTTCCAGATTGGGCTGGTTTTCGAGCATTTCGCGAATGGCGGCTTTGTAAAGAATGCGGTCGGCCTGTGCGCGGGTGGCGCGTACTGCGGGGCCTTTGCTGGCGTTTAGGCGGCGGAATTGAATGCCCGACATATCGGTGGCCAAGGCCATGGCTCCGCCGAGTGCATCGACTTCGCGCACGAGATGGCCTTTGCCGATGCCGCCGATGGAAGGGTTGCACGACATTTGGCCGAGGGTTTCGATATTGTGTGTGAGTAAAAGCGTTTGCGCGCCCATCCGTGCGGCGGCGAGGGCGGCTTCGGTGCCGGCATGGCCGCCGCCGACCACGATGACATCATAGGTTTTTGGGTAAATCATGGTGTTGAATGCAATAAGAAAAATAGCGTGATTGTACGCGCTTTTAAGGCCGTCTGAAACTGGTTTGACGGTTTCAGACGGCCTCAAAGCCGTGTAACAAGATGAGCCGAAGCGCGTTTCAGGCTGTTTATGTTGATTTGAGATGCTGAACGATGAATGCTCTGCCGACTTGCAACGCATAAAAAAGGGGCAATCCCAAAGGATTGCCCAATACCTCAAATCAGAGATTTACGCTTCACAAACAATACAGGCTTTCGCCTGCCTTTATCTGCACAGCTCAACTCTGTGCAAATAAAGAGGGTGGTTTCAGACGGCATACGAAGAGGGTTGTTTAGGCCGTCTGAAACATCCATTCTCTTCTTATCCTAAATAATCGGGGTTAAGAGAATTGGTTCATGGTGTTGTCTTTACCGCCTGCTTTGAGTGCAGCTTCACCGGCAAAGTATTCTTTGTGGTTGTCGCCAATGTCCGAACCGGCCATGTTTTGGTGTTTCACACAGGCGATGCCGTTGCGGATTTCTTGACGTTGAACGTTCTTCACATAAGCCAGCATACCTTCGTCGGCAAAGTAGCCTTTTGCCAGCGTGTCGGTAGACAGCGCAGCGGTGTGGTAAGTCGGCAGGGTAATGAGATGGTGGAAAATACCGGCTTCGCGCGATGCGTCGCGTTGGAAGGTGCGGATTTTCTCGTCGGCTTCTTTAGCCAATTCAGAATCATCGTAATCGGCGCTCATCAGTTTGGCACGGTCGTATGCAGATACGTCTTTACCGGCTTCTTGCCAAGCGTCGAACACTTGTTGGCGGAAGTTCAGCGTCCAGTTGAACGACGGGCTGTTGTTGTACACCAGCTTGGCGTTCGGAATCACGGCACGGATTTTGTCCATCATCTCTTTGATTTGGCCGACGTGCGGTTTTTCTGTTTCGATCCACAACAGATCGGCACCGTTTTGCAGAGAGGTAATGCAGTCCAATACCACGCGGTCAATGCCGGTGCCTTTACGGAATTGGAACAGGTTGCTGGCCAAACGGGTCGGCTTGATGGTTTTGCCGTTGGTGTTCACGATTACGTCGCCGGGTTTTACTTGGCTCAGGTCGGTGATTTCTTCGCCGTCCAAGAAGCTGTTGTATTGGTCGCCCAAGTCGCCTTTTTCTGATGAGAAAGCGATTTGTTTGGTCAGGCCGGCACCCAAAGAGTCGGTACGGGCAACGATTACGCCGTCGTCAACGCCCAGCTCCAAGAATGCGTAGCGCACGGCATTGATTTTCGCCAAGAAGTCGGTATGCGGCACGGTTACTTTGCCGTCTTGGTGGCCGCATTGTTTTTCGTCGGACACTTGGTTTTCGATTTGGATACAGCATGCACCGGCTTCAATCAGTTTTTTTGCCAACAGGTAAGTGGCCTCGGCGTTACCGAAACCGGCATCGATGTCGGCAATAATCGGCACAACGTGGGTTTCGTAGTTGTCGATTTGGTTTTGGATTTCTTTGGCTTTGGCAGAATCGCCGGCTTTGTTGGCTTCATCCAGCGCGGTAAACAGCAAATCCAGCTCGCGGGCGTCGGCTTGGCGCAGGAAGGTGTAGATTTCTTCGACCAATTCGGGCACGGAAGTTTTTTCGTGCATAGATTGGTCGGGCAGGGGGCCGAATTTGGAACGCAAACCGGCAACCATCCAGCCGGAGAGATATAAATAGCGTTTGTCGGTGGTTTTTTGGTGTTTTTTAATGGAAATTAATTTTTGTTGTGCAACGAAACCGTGCCAGCAGCCCAAAGATTGGGTGTATTTGCCGTGGTCGGCATCGTATTCGGCCATGTCTTTACGCATGATGGCTGCGGTATATCGGGCGATATCCAAGCCTGTTTTGAAGCGGTTTTGCAGACGCATGCGGGCTACATATTCCGGCGTGATGTTGTGCCAGCCGTTGCCGTTTTTCTGTTTCAGTTCATCTGCAACTTTAATCTCGTTTTGGTAATTTGCCATTTATTTCTACTCCTTTGTTCTCGCTTGATTTTTGGATGACCGGCATACATCAGATTCGTGTAATTCGGTGTAGTCGGAATGTACGCTTTTTTTCCCGCCTTGCCAAGCCCCGCTCTTAAAGTTTTTGATTTATAAACAATCCTTCGGAGTGCGCCAAATAAGATGTTTTTGGAATTTTTCGATTATTTTGAAACGAACAGCAGGATTTTTCTCTAACTTATGCTTGTTTTTAAGCATTTAGTGGTGACGTGGCCGGAATGGGAATTTATTTACAAGCTAATGATATAACAGGGAAAAAGGCGGAGGAGCGTATGGCTTATGTTGTTTGGGTAGGTGTAGGAAATTCTAGCGTTGTTTACACTTTCCGTGTTTTGCATGCAGACCCATTTTGGGATTTTTGAGGGTTGTCAAGAATGCCGAAAGGCACGGCGAAGCCGCATCGTTCTTGAGAATACTCAAAAATCACGAAACCATCATTCCTGCAAAAAACAAAAGCTGTTTGGCATAAAAAGTGTAAATAACCCGACCTTTTCCAACAGTTTTTTAAGGCTTTTGCAAAACCGGTTTGTGTAGTTTGGCGTAGTGGCGGCTTGGGTGCTGCCAATCGGGTTGAGGATGCCGTCTGAAATCAATAGAAACCGGCTTCCCCTTCGGGGCGGGTTTTGAAACGTTTGTGCAGCCAAAAATATTGTTCGGGGTGTTCGCGCACCCGCGCTTCGATAAAGTCGTTCATGCGCTGGGTGTCGTTGACAACATTATCGGTCGGGAAGTTTTCCCATGCGGGATAAAAACGCAATGTTACCGTGCCGTCGGCCTCGCGGGTGGGAATGGCGGGAATCACTTTGGCTTTGGTTAATGCGGCAATGCGGCTCAAGCCTTCGATGGTGGCGGCGGGAATGCCGAAGAAATCAACAAAAATCGAATCTTTACGGCCGAAATCTTGATCGGGCAGATATAAAAAAGGTGCGTCGCTCTTTTTAAGCTGTTTGATGATGGCGCGCAGTCCGTCGTTGCGGCCGATGAGGAAAACATTGTTGTAGCGGTGGCGGCCTTTTAAAATTTGTTCATCTAAGTCTTTGTTTTTTTGGTGTGAATACATGCTGACCAATGGCACGTCCTGATTCAGCGTATAAACTGCCATTTCAAAGGCGGTGAAGTGCGGATAAAGTAAAATCACTTTATCGCCTGCTGCCAATGCGTCGTCGAGATGGTGTTTGTCTTGATAACGAACCAATTTGCGCAAGCGGTCGGCGGGTGCATACCAATATAGGCCGTATTCCAGCATCAGCTTGGCCATGTGTTGGAAATGGCGTTTTAACACGGCTTGGCGTTGTGCTTCGCTCCATTCGGGGAAGCATTTTTGCAGATTCACCGTACCGACACGGCGGCGTGGCGCAACGGCGTAATAGGCCAACCAGCCGATAAAATCGGCCAGCTTCTGAATCGCGCCGAAAGGCAAAAGCTGGATTAAATAGAGAATAACAAAGGCAAATTTCATGGCAGGTTTTCAGACGGCCTTATTGGATGGCGACAAGGGATTATAAGCGATAAATCAAGGCTGGAATCTGCCGCGCTTAATTTGCAGGCCGCCTTGTTGCAGTTGTGCGGCAAGGCTGTGGTTGCGCAGGGCATGTGTCAGGGCCACGGCCAAACCGTCTGCGGCATCGGCTTGCGGTGTGCCGGATAAATTCAGCATCTGCACCACCATGTGCTGCACCTGCTCTTTGGCCGCTTTGCCTTTGCCGACTACGGCCTGCTTTACTTGCAGGGCGGTGTATTCAAATACAGGTAAATCACGCATTACCAAAGCTGCCATCGCCGCGCCGCGCGCCTGCCCCAGCATCAGCGTGGAAGCTGGGTTCACGTTCACAAACACCTGTTCGATGGCGGCCTGCTGCGGGCGGTAGAGGGTAACGATTTCGCCGATATGTTTTACAATCACGGCAATCCGTTCGGCGAGCGGTGCGTCGGGCGGGGTTTTGATGCAGCCGGACGCTACATAAAAATGTTCGCGGCCGCACACATCTACCACGCCGAAGCCGGTAACGCGGCTGCCGGGGTCTATGCCTAAAATACGCGTGGTTCGGGTTGCCATGTGTGCGGTTGCTTTTCAGACGGCCTGATCAGCGTTTTACGCCGCTCAAGCATGCCCAGCCTTCATCAGTCTGTGCCGGAGCCATGTCGAACCATTCGGCGTAGATGCCGCTCATTTCTTCCACCTGTTCTTCGAGAATGCCCGACAAAACAATACGGCCGCCCTGTTTGGTGCGCTCTGCCAGAAGGCTGCCGAGCATACGCAGCGGATTGGCCAAGATGTTGGCAACCACAACGTCGAACTGGGCTTGAGGCATTGCATCGGGCAGATAAAAGCGCGCATCAACATTATTTTGGGCGGCATTGTCGTTGCTGGCGCGGATGGCCTGCTCGTCGATATCCACGCCAACGGCTTCGCCGGCACCAAGCTTTAAGGCGGCAATGGCGAGAATGCCGGAACCGCAGCCGTAGTCCAACACCGATTCTCCGCCTTTCAGACGGCTGTCGAGCCATTGCAGGCACAGGCGCGTGGTCGGGTGGCTGCCGGTGCCGAAGGCCAAACCCGGATCAAGCTGTAAATTAACGGCATTTTGGTCGGGGGCTTCGTGCCAAGAAGGGGTAATCCACAAGCGGTCGGAAATTTTAATCGGATCAAACTGCGCCTGCGTCAGCCTTACCCAGTCCTGTTCGGGCAGCAGCTCGGTTTCGTAAGCATTCACGGTTAGGCCGCAATCTTGGGCGGCTGCCGCCACAATCGGCGCAACATCCGTGTGTTCGCCAAACAGGGCAATCACCTTGCTTTGCTGCCATATTTGTTCGGCCGGCATACCCGGTTCGCCGAAAATGGCCTGCTCATTGGCCGTACCCGCATAAGCGTCTTCAATTGCGGCGGAAAGTGCGCCGTGATCCATCAGCGCGTCGGCAAGGCGTTCGGCAGAGTGGTCTTTTACAGCAATCGTGATTTGTTGGTAAGACATAAAGCATATTCCGTTGTAAGGCCGTCTGAAAAAGTTTCAGACGGCCTGTATTAATCATTATGGCAGAAAGGGTAAAAAGTCTCTTACCGTATAACGGCCGAATGTAGCGATTTTAGCAAAAAAACGCGGCAGATTAAACCGCAACACGCAATATCTCCTTGACAGAAAGCAAAAAAAAAGAAATACTACGCGGCTTATTTTGAAGCATAGGCACAACCCCTATGCCCGCCAACCAAAAGGAAACCCAAATGAAACAAAATGCTCATCCCGATTACCGCGAAGTTAACGTAACTTGCTCTTGCGGCAATAAATTCACTACCCGTTCTACTATGGAAAAAGAAAACTTCAATATCGAGGTTTGTTCTTTGTGCCATCCTTTCTACACCGGCCAACAAAAAATCGTTGACACCACCGGCCGTGTGGACAAATTCAACCAAAAATTCGGCAATATGTTCAAGCGTTAATCCGCGTTTGAAGATAAGCGATAAAAAAGACTGCATTCATGCAGTCTTTTTTATTTGCGCCGATCCGTTTCGGCTTTGCCGCTTACTTGGCAGGCATACAGTTTTTGACCATTGTGTCGTCCACAGACATCACTTCGCTGTTCACCTGCTGTTTTTCATGGCGGACTAAGAAGCCGTTGTCTTCTTTATATAAATCGGTTTGATATTGGTTGCTCACCGTCCAAGTGTGCGAGCCGTCGCTAAACGCAACCAAATCTTGGTTGCTGTATTCGCTGCTGTGCGGCAATTTGAAGGTTTGGTTGTCGAAACGCACTTCGGCGGCAGGCTTGCCGTTGTCGTCGAAATAGCGTGCGCTCAACGTTAAGCCGTCGTGGCATTGGTAAGACTGCCATTGGGCATCTTTTTCTGCTGCCAAAGGCACAGAGGCGGCAGAGGCCGCTGTTGCGGTAATAACGGCAGAACCGGCTGCGGGTGCGGCGGAATCCGCCGGCGCGGCCGTTTCTTGTTTACAGGCAGCCAAGGCAAGTAAGGCTACTAAAGGCAGTGATGTTTTTAACAGGTTCATAAGTGTGCTTTCACGAGTGGGGTTGATAAGGCTTAGTGTAAAAGAAAATACCAAAAATTTCACGCCTAGCGGTTTTTAACATTGCTTGAAAACATTTAACCGTCAATTGGCGGTATCGTATTGGAACGCATGCGGTACCACCCCCACAAACGCCATACGCACAAGCAGGCAACCAAGGGTTGGCAGGCTGCAACGATCAAATAGCGGGGCGAGTCTAAATGAAAAGTATTGCGCCCGCCGGCCAGTTTGATCACCGCCCACAGCCATTCCCACAAGGCGGGAAGGCTGAAGGCCAATACGGCAATCAGCCCCAATGTTCGGAAAACACCGATGGAAAACGGGCGGTTTTGCAATACGGAACGGTTTAGCTGCAGCAAAACGAACAGCCCGAAGCCGATAATCAAAGCCATGCCGCCGTTGGCCACAACCTGTAAACCGCTGAACGCGATATCGGGCGCAACGGGCAGCCCGTCTTTGGGCAGACGGGTTTGCGTGAGATTGAAACTTTGTAGGATACTCAACGCGAATGTATAGACCATATCGGCCAGAATGATCCATATAGGTAAGGAAGAAAGCAGACGCTTCATCGCGTGTCACCGCAAAAAAATAAAGAGTTTAAATGATTCGGCTGCGTTTATGAATCGTTTTGCCGCGCATATGCCGTTTTGTGCCCGATGTGGCGCGGCTGCATAATGTTTCGATGAAAAGTGTGTCTAAAAGTAGGCACATTGCCGAATGTTTGTTAATATTTGAAAATATATTTTTGCGTTATATTTACATTTGAGTGGATTTTCGTTTAACCAAACCAAGTAAAAAGGCCGTCTGAACCGTTTCAGACGGCCTTTCGGACAATAAACCATGTATAAATATCTTTTTATCATATTGTCGACAGGCGTATCGGCGGCAGCTCTGGCCGATGCACCCCCGCCGCCTCCGCCGCCATTGTTCGGCGACAATCAATTAAACATTGCCGAGCCTCAAACAGATAAGCCCGAAGTAGCGGCTTCGGTTCAAACGGGTAAGGCCGAAAAATCGGAGTCGGTGCATCTTGATGAAAGCGATTTGCGCCGAAATCCCGAACTCACCGCCAGACTGATCGAGCAGGCGATACACGGTCAGAATTGGCCGTTGCTGGAAGCTTTGCTGCCGCTTTACCGCAGCCTGCCGCAGCACGATGCCGTGTTATACGACTATGCAAACGGTGCTTTGCTGCGCGCACAAAAAAAACATCCCCAAGCCATTGCCGCTTACCGCCGCATCATTGCCGCACATCCCGATTTGAGCTATGTGCGTTTCGACTTGGCAGGCATGCTGTATGAAAACAAGCAATATCAGGCCGCCAAAGACCAATTCGAGCGGGTAAAGGCAGACGATATTTCGCCCCAAGCGCGTGCGCTTGCCGATATCTACCTTGCCCGCATTCAGAAACAGCAAGGCTGGGAAATCAATGCCGGCATGCAATATACCCGTAACGACAACGTAAACAACGCTTCTTCTGCGCGTTATATCGATACGCCCGGCGGAAAACGCTTGGAGCGCAATCAAGATTCCCTTCCGAAAACCGCCAACGGCTTGAGCTACAATTTTTCTGCCGACCGTGATTGGAGCCTCACCGGCAACCACTATCTCACCACTCAGGCATCATTCGACGGCGTGTGGTATTGGGATAACCGCGATTACAGCGAACAAAGCGTTCGTTTTGGAGCGGGCTATAAAAACCAGCAAATCCGCCAATGGTTTTCAGCCGTGCCTTTCGTAGGCTATCACCGTTTGGGCGGCGAAGCATACAGCCGCAATTTCGGCGCATCCACCCAATACGGTCGCTGGCTGAACGACAATTGGCAGGTTGTCGGTTCGTTAAGCCATGTGCAGAAACGCTATGCCCGCGATTATCAGTCTAAACGTTTCGACAGCCGTCTGAACAATGCTTCCCTAACTGCGGCATGGCTGCCCAAAGCCAATTTGATGGTTTACGGCGGTGTGGATTACGGCCGCGAACATGCGAAAGACGCGCAAGAATCGTCCAAACGCCAAGGCGTGCGGACAGGCGTATTGAAAGAATGGCAAAACGGCTTGAGTACACGGGTCAATCTGCGCTATACCCACCGCCGTTTCGATGCGCCCAACCAGTTTTTCGCCGTTAAACGCCGCGATAAAGAATATCAGGCCAATATCGCCGTGTGGCACCGCAGCCTGCATGTTTACGGGATTACGCCCAAGTTGAATTTCCAATATCAGAAAATCGACAGCAATATTCCCTTATTTTATTCCCGTCAAAACAAACAATGGTTTGTTACGCTGGAAAAAACCTTCTAAGCATCAGAGCGGTTTGCCGTATGGGCAGATACTTTGCCGCTTTATTTTGCAGCCGGAGCAGACAACTCCGGCTGCAATGTTTATGAAATCCGCACTCTAATATGGTCAATCAACTTAATCTTACATACAAGACAGCAACGCCGTAGTAAAAGTTAAGTTAAGCAGCCATATTCAATCGCCTTTCAAGGGCTTTGCTATATAATCACTTTTTCATTCCATCCCAATCGATTTTCAGCAGGCACTATGTCGAAGCGAATACGCACCCATTACGACAATCTTAAAGTTTCGCAGGATGCGCCGATTGAAGTGATTCGCGCAGCTTACCGCTCGCTCTGCAAGAAATACCACCCCGATCAAAATCACGACAACCCTGATGCCGACCGCATCATGAGCTTGATCAACCGCTCGTATGCGGTACTCTCCGACCCCGACCAACGCCGCGCCCACGATGAGTGGATAGCCGCGCAAAAGCATGGCCATACTGTCAATACCGTAGCGACTGCCGAAGAAGACTACTCGGCAGCACCGCCCGCATCAAGGCCGTCTGAAACAGATTCTGAAACAGATTCTGAAACAGATAATGTGCTGCATCAAACCCTGCATAAACGCCGTTTGTGGTTGGGGTTGGTGTTTTTTCTGATGGTGTTGGGGGGATTGTTTTGGCTGGCAGACCAACAGCGCCAAGCCGTATCCGATATGCCGCAAACACGCGGCGGCGAAGATGCTGCGGCGTCTTACCCCGAATTTGCCCAATATTTGGCAGGCTATCCCGTTTTGGCCGAACACGGCAACGGTATGGTGAAAATCAACAACGGCACCAACCGCTCGGCTGTGTTTGTACAGATTTATCCGGCAGATCAAAAAAACGCCATCCGCACACTGTATATTCCGCCTGCCGCCGATTTCACCGTGTTTAAACTGGAAGCCGGCAGCTACACCTTAAACTACCGCCAGCTGCTGAATGATGTTTGGGAGCAGGCCGACTTTCATATTTCAGACGGCCAAACCCAAGCAGAAAACGTCCACCTGAAACCCGCCCGTGTCGCAACACCCTAAATCCAAAGCGAACTTAAAAAATAGTACGTTCGTTATACCCGGGTAAGCTCGACTATAACGAACGTACATCTTAGTTTAAGCCGGTTGGTTATGCGGTCAGAGTGCAGCACTCAAACTCACAATCTGAGGGTTTTGCAAAGGTCTCATCTCAGCATATCTTAAGCAGCAAGGAAAAAACCAAGATAAAACCGTTTATCGGTTGGCCCGTTTCCGCCGCTTCGGTTTTGAAGTGTTGCAAGCGGCGGGCGGTTGTTTGCTTGCCGGCTTATTTACCATTCATAATTTTCTTTGTTCATGCGGCGGGTTGCCATTGCCGCCCCGAGCAGGAGGGTGCGTGTTAAACGCTCGGTGGCTTCGATCAGTAACCTTTCGCCTTCGTCGATCGCCCTTTCGAGACTCATCGGAATCGGCACGATAGAGGCAATGGCGTCAATACCGATATCGTAAACGTCTTGCGCGCCTTTACCCAATGTGCCGGCCAAAGCCACAACAGGCACGCCGATATTGCCTGCTCGCCATGCAATTTCGGCGGGTACTTTGCCGCGCGGTGTCTGAAAATCGATGGCACCTTCCGCCGTGATAACCAAATCGGCTTTTTTCAGCAGGCTGTTCAAATCGAAACCGGCCAAACCGGAGTCGAGCAGTGCTTCAAACCGCGAGACGAGTTGTGCGCCGATAGCGGCCAAACCTGCGCCCAATCCGCCCGATGCGCCGGTGCCCGCACCTTTGAAAAAGTCTGTCGATTGGGCTTGCGGCAGGCAATATTGCGAAAGTTTTTCGGCCCAGTTGAGAAAGCCGCGTTCCAGTTCTTCGACCTGCGAAGGCGTGGCACCTTTTTGCGGGCCGAACACGCGTGCTACGCCGCGCTCGCCGGTGAGAATGTTGTGGGCGTTTAAAGCCATCACGATTTTAACTTTGCCGTCGCGTAGTGCGGGAGGCAGGCCGCTCATGTCGATTTTATCCACTTGGGCGAGATGGCGGCCTCCGTAACCGCACTCTTGGCCGGAAGCATCGGTAATTTTAACGCCCAATGCCTGCAATGCGCCTAAGCCGCCGTCGCTGGTGCCCGAGTCGCCGCAACCTATCAGGATGGTGTGGATGTCGTGTTCCAACGCTGCCAAAATCAGCTCGCCTACGCCGTATGTAGTGGTAATGGTCGGGTCGCGCATGTCTCTCGGAACCAAGCGCAAACCTGCCGCGGCAGCCATTTCAACAACGGCCACGCCTTTGGAGTTGCCGCCCAATAAGGCAAAATGCGAGTCAACCGGTTCGCCGACCGGGCCTACAACGGTTTGGTAAACCAATCTGCCGCCGGTGGATTCGGCCAACATGGCAGCGGTTCCTTCTCCGCCGTCGGGCATGGGGATGGCTTTGATATAAGCGCCGGGAATGGCACGGCGCACGCCTGCCGAGATGGCTTTGGCTACCGAGTTGGCATCTAGCGATTCTTTAAAGCCGGCCGGTGCAACCAGAATATGTTGCGGGATGGATGTGTTCATAAAATGTACTCCTCAGATAAATCGGATAAGTCCGCGGCCGTCTGAACAAGCCTGCCTGCATTCTGCGCGTATGGGCGTTTTCGGACGCTATCCGCAAATAAAATCATTACCCGTTAAACGAGCAACGGTTAAACATCCCCTTGTGAGCATAAATCGATCGTTTTTATTTTAGGGTTGAACAAACAGAGGCATTCCGATCATCGGCCAGATGAAGAATGTGAAAAGCAGAACAAGAATCACGCTGATAGGAGCGAGCCATGCACTCAACCGCAACAGGTCTTTGGCCGAATAAGTCGGCATATCTTCCAATTTTGCATAAAGCGCCATAGGCTTGGCCGAGCTGCTGAGTGTATGACAGAAGCCCGCAGCGGCTGTGGATGCAAAGGCGGCTGCCACGGCGGAAACCCCTACTTCGGGCGCAAGCGATACCACAATCGGAATCAGCACTGCGGAGCGTGCCGAGCGTGATTGGATAACTAGATGGGCAACGGTTGAAATCAACACGATCGTTACGGTAAACAATACGGCTGCCGTGGTGCCGGTGCTTTTTATCGAACCGAGCATACTGCCGGCCGCCCAAGCAGCCGATCCTGATGTAACCAACGCCGATCCCATCGCCAAAGTTGCCGCCATAAAAATCAGCAACGACCACGGTACCGATTTGAGTGCTTTGCCCAAGCTGACCACGCCGAGACTGTTGCTGCTCATAATCAGCCCGCCCGCCAGTGCGATAACGGCAGGGTGGATTCCATGCACGGGTTCCATACACCACATCACGATAACAATGCCGACAAGCCAAGAAACTTTTACTTGCGCGGGTGTTAATTTGCCCTTGATGGGAATGGTGGTATGGCTTTGCAGGTCGTTGGCCGAAATACTCAGCTGCATGGCCCTGTCTTTTTTGGATGTAAACAGCATCAGAATCAGCTCAACGCAGATCACGCTGGACACCACAGCCAACGGCAAGCCGTACAGCATCCAGTTGGTAAAAGAAAACGAAGGAAAATCACTGGCGGCCAGAATCTGGCTGGTGATCAGATGTGCGCCCGCACCTAAGTACGAACCTACCGCCGAAAGCAGAATAACAGACGGAAACAGCAAAGCGAGCGATAAGACCAGCGACGGGCGGTTACGCAATACGGAAGCCAATGCCACGAACACAGGCATGGCCAGAGCCGCACGCCCCGATGTGGAGGGAACGGCAAAAGCCGTGGCGACCAATGCGGCACTGCTCAAATGCATTAACTGGCGGGCGTTTTGTGCGCCGGTAACGATAAATGCAGCGGCGCGTGTGGCCAAGCCCGAGGATGTGATTCCGGCAGCAATCACAAAGGCACCGAGCAGCAGCCAAACCGTATCGTCTCCCAAGGTGTCGAACAAGGCTTTTTCGGGCAGTACGCCCATGAAGACGAGCAAAATGGCTGCACCCAAAGCAACATAAGTGTCGTCGATGTTGGTGAAAATCCAAAACCACACCGCCATTGCAAACACCGACAGCGTTACCGCACCTTCTGTACTCAGCGCGTCTGCACCTCCGACACCTTCCACAGATATGCTTACCCACCAGATAATCATCAGCACGATAGCGGTAGCCGCAATCACGGCAACCAGATGTTTGCGGGTAAAGTCTTTTTTCAGCAGCGCCAAACGTTCAAAAAATGTCGGCTCCGCCTGTTGGCGTTCGGTATCTGATTTTTTTGTTTGACGCGCATCTTGTAGGTTTAGCGATGAACGGGTGCGGTAAAACACCGAATCCGATTGTTTGGGCGGCAAACCGCCCATGCCTGAATTGTTTTCACGCATTTATTGCTCCTGCTGCATTGCTTCAATGGCTTTTGCCTGAACATTTTCCGCTTTACCTGCTTCAGAGAGGCGGGTAAGCGGGATGTCGATACCGAAAACCGTACCGCGTTCGGAGCCTGACTCCACCCACGCATAACCGCCGTGGGCATGTGCAAGCGCCTTAACCACTGCCAAACCGATACCCATACGCGGGGCATCTGCATTACTCGGGTCATGTTTGTGGACAGCAGGTTCAAATACTGCGGCTACTGTTTCGTCGCTTAAGGGCAGTCCTTGGTTGACTATCCAAAAGCTGGCCATAGAATTGCCGTCGGGCAGGTGCCGGATAGAAGAACCCAGCTCGATGGCTTCGCCGGAATCATCGTGTTCGGTGGCATTGTGGGCAAGGTGGTGCATAGCCAGCAAAATACGTTGGGGATCCATAGGCACATGGATATTCGCTACCTCGGCCACTTCCCATTTGTGTGCAGGATACATATCGCGTAACTGCTTGGCCAAACGGTAGGTCATGTCATCCAGTTTGGTTTTCTGATAATGCAGAAAATCAGGATTGCCACTCTCGAGCAGCAGTTCCAAGTTACGGCTCAGACGCCGCATATTCTCCAACATTTCTTTAAATAAAGGCGGTAAGGAAGAATCTGCCGGATATTGGCGTTCGAGATATTGCAAAGTATGTGTATGCTCTTGTATTTGTTGAAGAACGGCATAGAGAATATGCTTTTGCTCAAGATGGGCGTTACCCAAGCGGTCAAGCATATTGTTTAGCGAACGTGCCAAACGGGAAAGCTCTTCCGTCCCTTCATCTTCCGGCAGGCGGGTATCTAAATTGAAAGCATCGATATTTTCGGAAAAACGGGTAAAACGCTTGATTGGCGCCAGAATCTGCCCGGCCACCAGCCAGGCGATTAATGCGGTCAACAGCAGGCCGCCCAACATAACACCGAATAAAATCAGCATATTGCGGTGAACGGCATCAATATTGTTTTTCACAAACTGCGCAACCAATAAAACCCCTCTTTGGCCTTGGCCTTCGATCACGCTTTTACCCCAGCGCAATTGGCCGTCGGGCGTTCTTTCCAGACCTGAATTTTTGGGGCTGTCCAAAAGGGCATTTAATCGTTCGCGGTTGGCTGCTAAACGTTCGCCGGCATCGTTACCGGCGTTATCTACCACCAACACATCCGTGGGTGTAATGGCGATGAAGGCTTCTCCTCTGTCGGGTGTTTGGCGTTCGAGATAACGCTCCATCAAGCCGGTAATGGAAGAAAACGGCCTATGGGTACGGGGGTCGACAGCTTCTTTGGCAAAGGCATTAAATTCCTGCACTTCTTGGATAATCGCCATATTGGCTTCTACATGCACCTGCCGGATAAAAATCGAGCGTGCGGTTAAGATCAAAATCAAAATCATCAATGCAGTGGTCAGTAAAATCCATCCCACAATGCGCCAGCGCGCGGTAGAAGGCATTTCGAGCAGTTTTTTACGCTTGTTGTAATCCATAGACTGACGGTCTTTCGATCGAAGGGTTGATAAGGTGCGGCGTATTTGTTTTTTTATTTTTTGTTCGGTGACGGATTGGGGTTGTATTCACCTTCATCCAGAGGATTGATGTGTTTGACTGAGCGCGGAGTATAAAACGCCGGTACTTCCTGATCGGGCAACCGCTCGGCACGAATGTGTTGACGGGTATTGAGCTTTACTTGCACTACTGAAGAAGGCAGCTTGGGCGGCTCAACCGTTCTGGTCATTTGCTGCGACAATAGGGCAATCGCAATAGGAAGGCACAAAAGAAAACAGATAATTAATAAGCGTGAGAGCATGATAGATAGTGAATTTGATATTAAATATAGAAATTATTATAGGTTTTCTGTGTGTTGCCATTTTTTATTTAATTTTAAATTAGGGTTAAAGTTAACGATGCAATGTTTTACAGTTATTCGTCATTATTTTGCCCTGTATTTATAGGATTTCTGCATAAAAACATATTAACTTGAATGTTTTTTATATTAATTGCATAAATCGACCTAATAAATTCTTAAAATAATTTAAACGGTTTCTCAAAAGAAATTTGTTTGATTAAACTTATTTATTCTATTTCGATCTGTTTGTTTATTTGTTAATAAAAAGTTTGTCAGGCTGAAGAGCGGATGTGTTGTGTGGCAACCCGCAGAAAACGTGTACGGGTAATTATGTAAATTCATGTTGTTATAAAAAGAATCATCCTGCATGTTTTGAGCTGTTGATGTGTGGAATATACTGCTTGCCAGCCCAAATAAACTTTAGACGCTTAATCAAAATGTGTTGATTGGCTATACGCATCGAACTGCATCCATATTTTGCGGTTTTGCAGAGGTCTCAACAGCAATGCAAAATAAATTGTTTCTATACGTTTTCTTAATAAAAAATGTCGGATATATTAAAACCCATTGAGGCCGTCTGAAAATGGTTTTTCAGACGGCCTCAATGGGTTTTAAAGCGGTTAAATGTTATTCCACCGTAACCGATTTAGCCAGATTGCGCGGCTTATCTACATCGGTGCCGCGAGCAAGTGCGGCATGGTAAGACAAAAGTTGCACCGGAATCGTATGAACAATCGGAGACAACACGCCGACATGGCGTGGGGTGCGGATAACGTGCACGCCTTGGTCTTCGTTGAAGTTGCTGTCGAGGTCGGTAAACACAAACAGTTCGCCGCCGCGCGCGCCGACTTCCTGCATGTTGGCTTTCACTTTGTCCAAAAGCATATCGTTGGGCGCAATCACCACCACCGGCATGTTTTCATCCACCAAGGCCAGCGGGCCGTGCTTCAGTTCGCCGGCGGGGTAGGCTTCGGCATGGATATAGGTGATTTCTTTCAGCTTCAACGCACCTTCGAGCGCAATCGGGTAGTGAATGCCGCGGCCGAGGAACAATGCGCTGTTTTTAGAAGCGAATTTTTGTGCCCAAGCGGCAATCTGCGGCTCGAGATTCATCACATGCTGGATGCTTCCGGGCAGTTGGCGCAGTTCTTCGGTGTAGCTGTGGGCTTGGGCATCAGAAACGTGGCCGCGCATTTTGCCCAAGGTAACGGCCAAGCCGAACAATACTACTAATTGAGTGGTAAAGGCTTTGGTGGACGCTACGCCGATTTCGGCACCGGCACGGGTGTACAGCACCAATTTGCTTTCGCGCGGCAGGGCGGATTCCATCACGTTGCAGATGGAAAGGCTGTGTTTGTGGCCGAGCGACTGGGCGTATTTCAAGGCTTCCATGGTGTCGAGGGTTTCGCCCGATTGGGAAATGGTAATCACCAGTTGTTTGGGGTTGGCGATTACGTCGCGGTAGCGGTATTCGCTGGCGATTTCGACATCGGTCGGCACTTTGGCGATGCTTTCCAGCCAATATTTGGCGGTTAATGCAGAATAATAAGATGTGCCGCAGGCCAAAATTTTAATGCTGTCGATTTCATTGAACACTTCGCGTGCTTTTTCGCCGAAGTTCTCCGGCTCGAAACCGCCTTCCAAAAACACTTCGGCAGTATCGGCAATCGCGCGCGGCTGCTCGTGGATTTCTTTCTGCATAAAATGGCTGTACGGGCCGAGTTCGAGCGAAGCCAGCGACAGTTCGGATACTTTCACTTTGCGCTCGGCGGGTGTGCCGTTTTTATCAATCAGTTTTTCTATGCCGTTGCTGCTCAAAAGAGCGATATCGCCGTCTTCAAGATAGGCGATGTTGCGGGTGAAAGCGATAACGGCGGAAACATCGGATGCGATAAAGGTTTCGTCTTCGCCGAAGGCCACCAAGAGCGGGCAGCCCATACGCGCCACTACCATGTGGTCGGTGTTGTCCTGCGCCATCACGGCAATGGCAAATGCACCGTGGAAGCGTTTGCAGGCGGCTTGTACCGAAGCGAACAAATCGCCGTTTTGCAGATATTCGTGGGTAACGCTGTGTGCAATCACTTCGGTGTCGGTTTGCGATTCAAACACATAGCCGAGTTTTTGCAGGCGGGCGCGTTCTTCTTCAAAGTTTTCGATGATGCCGTTGTGAACCACCGCAATCGTGCCGCTCGAAATATGGGGGTGGGCATTCGGTTCGGTAACGCCGCCGTGAGTGGCCCAGCGTGTATGGCCGATACCGATATGGCCGAACATGCCGCGCTCTTTGGCGGCTTCTTCCATCAGGGCGACGCGGCCGACACGGCGCACACGCTTGATTTTGTTGTCTGAATTGACGGCGATGCCCGAAGAGTCGTAACCCCGGTATTCGAGGCGTTTCAAGCCGTCGGTGAGAAAGTCCACTACATTGTGGTTGGCGCGGATGGCGCCGACGATACCGCACATAATTGTTCCTTAGTATCAAGTGGTTGATGAAAAACATGCCGTCTGACTTTCAGACGGCATGCGGGAGAAAGCACCGGTAAAAACCATTCAAACGATTGGATAGGGTTCTGGCAGGATAGTTTGCTGTTTTTCGTATATATTTGAATATTCATTAAAAATATTCTTATCCGATTGGTGCAGAGCTGCCGCATACTTGCTGAATATCCCATTATCTGTGCGGAAATCAATATCGGCAACAGAAATGTTCTCTCCGTTTTCTTTCAGCCCTGCCGTTTTAGTCCACCTAATCTGTGCATCAAAGGCAAGCAGACTAATCTATCTTAATCTTTTTTCATTTTCATATACTGCATATACCGTCTCCCGACTGCATGGTTTATCGGAATCGGTTAGGAAAGATAAAGTTGCAGCCCTACCCGTTTGGGTGTTGAACTTGGATATATCCAATCCTTTTTCCGTTCTGTTTATCCTGCGGTCGGCAGATAATGCTTCAGATGTAAAGGTTTTGCCATCGGCACCAAGGCATTGGCCATACAATAAAGGTATGGGAATTTGCCTTGGTGTCGGTAAATAATCCGGATAGCGGTTGCGGTGAAATAAAGAACCATAAAGGTGTAGATAGTTCCGGGTTGGTATGACTTGTAATTGATCATCAAAAGGATATTTTCTCCTCATTAAAATAAGGGGCTGAAGTAGATTAGCCCTAAACACCACACCAAAGCCGCAAAGTTTTTAACTGCTGCTTTGGTGTCCCGAAGTTAAAACGAAACTCACATTCTTTCAAGAACAGAGGAAAAGATTTTCGGTCAATTCCGTTGTATTTGCGCAAGACACGTTTCGCCTGATTCCAAAAATTCTCAATGCCGTTGATATGGTTGTGTCGGTCGGCAAACTTTTTGCTGTGATTAATCCTGTGATGGTGAAAACCGCTGACATCCAACACGTCGTAACTGCTCAGGCAGTCCGTATAAACTACGCTATCAGGTGTAATTTTCCTTGTAATAACAGGAAATAAACTTTCCTTTCGGGCATTATTCACTACAACCGTATAAACCTTACCTCCACGTTTAAGGATACCGAAAACCACCACTTTACCTGCTGCTCCCCTACCGCGCTTTCCTTTACGCTTACCGCCGAAATAGCTCTCATCCAATTCTATAGTGCCCTCAAAAACCTGATCTGCTTCCAAAGCCAAATGATGGCTGATAACAAGACGGATTTTACGGTAGAAGAGAATAGCCGTATTGGGCTGAATACCCAAGATATCGGCAGCAGAACGTGCGGTTACCTCCAATACAAAATATTCAAGCAGTTTTCTTTGCAGACTCTTCTTTAACTTACAGTGGGTTATCTTCATTTTGGCAGCCTATCATGACTGCTAATCTACGTCAGCCCCTTTATCAAACCGACTTGTGTCGGGCAACGGTTGAAAAAGGTAATATTTGTTGATGATTTTTTTCGGTGTGAAGAACGGTAATGCCGTCTGAAAAGTTCATTTTCAGACGGCATTACCGTAAGATTGTCATGCGGTTGGGATAGGTTTCCCGACTTTATTTTTCTTTTTTCTCCGGCCGTATCCAGCCTTCAATCACGGTTTGGCGGGCGCGGGCTAGGACGAGGGTGTTGTCTTCGCAGTTTTTGGTAATCGAGCTGCCTGCGCCGACGGTAACTTTGTTGCCCAGCTTAACCGGGGCCACGAGCACGACGTTGGAGCCGATGCGCACGTCGTCGCCGATATGGGTTTTGTGTTTGTTGATGCCGTCGTAGTTGGCGGTGATGGTGCCTGCGCCGATATTGGTTTTGCCGCCGATTTCGGCATCGCCCAAGTAGGTAAGGTGGTTGGCTTTGCTGCCTTTGCCCATCACGGTGTTTTTCACTTCGACGAAGTTGCCGATATGCACTTCGGCATCGAGCTTGGCGTTGGGGCGCAAACGGGCGAACGGGCCGATGCGGGCATCTTCGCCGACTTCGCAGCCTTCGAGGTGCGAGAAGGGGGCGATTTGGGTGCCGGAGGCGATTTTGGCGTTTTTGATGACGCAATGTGCGCCGATTTCTACGTTGTCGCCCAATTCGACATCGCCTTCAATCACCACGTTTACATCAATCACGACATCTTGGCCGTGTTTCAGACGGCCTCTCAAATCGAAGCGGGCGGGGTCGCGCAGGGTAACGCCGGCTTTGAGCAAGGCTTGCGCCTGATTGTTTTGGAAAATGCGCTCCAATTCGGCAAGCTGCACTTTGTTGTTTACGCCGGCGGCCAAGTAAGAGGCGGAAACCTGCACGGGATGTACGGCGATGCCGTCTGAATTGGCCAGTGCAATCAGGTCGGTTAAGTAGTATTCGCCTTGGGCGTTGTTGCTGGAAAGGCTGTTCAGCCAGCCTTCGAGTTTGGCGTTGGGCAACACGAGAATGCCGGTGTTGGTTTCTTTTACGGCTTTTTGGGAGTCGTCGGCATCTTTTTCTTCGACAATCGCCACCACTTTGCCGCCGTCGCGGATGATGCGGCCGTAGCCGGTGGGGTCGTCGAGCACGTCGGTCAGCAGGCCGACTTCGTTGCCGGCGGTATCCAACAGTTTTTGCAGGGTGTCTGCATCGGTGAGCGGCACGTCGCCGTAAAGCACCAGCGTGCGGCCTTCTTTAGGCAGGTGCGGCAAGGCCATTTTGACGGCGTGGCCGGTGCCGAGCTGTTCGGTTTGTTCCACCCAGTTCACATCGCGGTTGACCCGCGCCAAAACCTGCTCTTTGCCGTGGCCGATAACGACGCTGATGCTTTGCGGATGAAGGCTGCTGGCAGTGTCGATAACGCGCTGAACCATCGGTTCGCCGCCGATTTCGTGCAACACTTTGGGAAGTTTGGAATACATGCGCGTGCCTTTGCCGGCTGCGAGAATGACGATGTGCAGGGAGGATGGGTTCATGATGTTTCTCTAAAAAATAAAGAATCGTAATGATGGGATTGCAGGCCGTCTGAACACTGTGTTTCAGACGGCCTGATTGGTAGATGTTGTTTATTGTGCGGTGTCGGGCGTTGCGCCGTTAACCGGCACGCTGCTGCCTGAAGACATATGCGGTTTTTGCCAATGCGTGCCGCGGATGTCGTGCTCGTTGTGTTGAGAGGTAACGGCACGCTGTTCGGGGCGGAATTGGTTGTGGCGCATATTGCGCGAATAAGTGCCGTCTTGATACACCACGGGTGTGCCGGTTTCATATTTTTGTCTTAAAGCGGTATGACCGTCGGCGGTTTGGTAAGTTTCCCAAGAACAGCCCGCCAATGTGGCAAGTGCGGCAAGAAGGGCAAGATGACGCATGATGTTTCCTTAATGAAAGAATAATGGGAGAGATAGTTATGATGCTATTTTAATCAAAATGTAATCCGATAGATAGCCGGGCATCATGCACACTGCGATGCCCATTCGGCCAGCGCGGGCATGTCGGCGGCGGCGCAATCTACAAAAGGCAGCGGGTGTGCCTGTTTGCCGAACCAAACGGTGCGCATACCGAGTTGTTTGGCTGCGTGGAGGTTGTCGGCGCTGTCGTCAACCATAATGCAGCATTCTGCCGTTGTACCGAGCATGGCGCATACGTTGAGATAGGCATCGGCATGGGGTTTGTACAAGAGGCCGAAATCGTCGGTGCCGTATAAAGCATCGAAACAAGACGTGATATTCATCGCCTCTGCCAGTGCCTGCACATAAAACGACGGGGCATTGGAAAAGATGGCTTTTCGACCTTTCAGACGGCCTAAAGTTTCTACCGCGCCTTCTACGGGCACGAGGGCGGGCAAAATGGCATCGAGCGGATGGCAGCGGCGCAGAAAGTCGTCGATACAGATTTCGGGGTGGTGTTTTTGCAGGCCGGCAAGCGTGGCGCCGTAGCGGTGCCAGTAGTCTTGCCGCACATTCGAGGCGGTTTGTTCGTCCAAACCGAGTTTTTCGGCGAGATAGGCGGTCATGCTGCGGTTGATCAGCGTGAAGATTCCGGCATCGGCGTGATGCAGGGTGTTGTCGAGGTCGAACAACCAAATAGTTTGACAAATCATAGTATTTAAAATATTTTGCAAACGTTTTTTCAGTTTAAAAAGTTGAATAAATGATAAAAACCGGCGGGTTCGGAGATTTTGAAAGCCGCAGGCCGCGGCCATGTTCAAAGTCATGATTCCACAATACACACCATTATGATACGGACAATATGAAATGAAAATAAAACATACTTTTTTGTTGGGAATCGGCGCGTTACTGTTTGCTGCAACAGCAGCCGCCCAAACAGAAGTGAGGCTGGCAGTACACAGCTCGTTCAGCCTACCCAAAGAAACCATCGCCAAATTCGAGCGCGACCACAACGCCAAGGTTACCGTGATTGAAGCCGGCAGCGCCAATGAGATGCTCAACAAACTGATCTTGAGCCGCGCCCGTCCGATTGCCGATGCGGTGTACGGTTTGGACAATGCCAACATTACCAAAGCGTTGCACAGCAAAATCTTGGCCGACAAGCAGCCTACATCGGTGCCGGCAAACGCTTCCCTGCCCGGTGCGGTGGCGGTGGATTACGCCTATGTTGTGTTGAATTACGATAAAAAATGGTTCGACGAGAAAAAGCTGCCGTTGCCGAAATCTCTCGAAGATTTGGCCAAGCCCGCTTATAAAGATTTGCTGGTTACGCCCAATCCCGGCACATCCAGCCCCGGCCTCTCTTTCCTGATGGCCAATATCGGCGGCTTGGGTGAAGATCAGGCATTCAAATGGTGGGCCGATATGCGTAAAAACGGCGTGAAAGTAACCAAAAGCTGGAGCGACGCTTATTACACCGATTTCACCCAAAACGGCGGTTCGCGCCCGTTGATTGTGAGTTATGCCACCAGCCCCGCAGCCGAGGTGCATTTCAGCAAAGGCAAATATACCGTGCCGCCTACCGGCAATCTGTTTTTGAAAGGCGGCGTGTTCCGTCAGGTGGAAGGTGCGGCCGTATTGCGCGGAACCAAGCAGCCTGCGCTGGCTACCAAACTGGTGGCTTATCTGCAAAGTGCCGAGGTGCAAAAAGCCGTGCCGTCTGAAATGTGGGTGTATCCCGCCGTAAAAGGCACGCCGCTGCCCAAAGTGTTTGAATTCGCCCAAATGCCGAAAGAACACTTTGCCCCTTCCGTTGTTTTGATGGAGCAAAAACAGAAACAATGGGTCAGCCGCTGGATTAAAGTGGTGTTGAAATAAACGTTTTCAGACGGCCTGATGCGCGGAATGAAAGTGCTTGAGGCCGTCTGAAAATATTGCGAAGCGTATATTTGAAACCGTATTGCAGCACTGTTTATGTTGAAGCGGATTCAGGCCGCTCCACAAAGTCTGTCAGTATTTGGGCAAATTCAGCCGCCTGCGTTAAAAAAGGAGCGTGGGCGGCTTTTTCTATGATGTGCAGCCGGCTTTGCGGCAGAAGGCGGTGCAGATACTCGCCCATACGCGGCGGGGTAATGGAATCTTTGGCACCGAAAATCAGCAGCGAAGGCACGTTGATGTGCGGAAGAAAAGCGCGCGCATCCGCTTCGGCCACCGCGTCCAGCGCCGCTTGCAGAGCCGAAGGTGCGCCGTGTTTCACAATATCGGGCAACACTTTTTCCAATACCGAGTGCTGGTCTTTTGCATATAAAAATTGCAACTGAAGAAACTGTTTCATATATTTATGATAATCTTGCTCAAACAGTTCGATCATTTTTGCCAGCGCGGGATTTTTCAAACCTTCGGGATAATCCGGCGCGGCCTGAAAGCGGGCAAAGCTTGCCGTCAGGCACAGGCCGCGCACTTTTTCGGGATGGCGGGCGGCCATATACAGCGACACCAGTCCGCCCAGCGACCAGCCGAGCAGGTAGGCCGGTTCGGTGATGTGTGCGGCGAAAGCATCGGCAGCGGCGGCCACGTCGAACCCGCCGTGAAAAGGTGCGTCGCCGTGGCCGGGCAGATTGAGGGCTTGGATATCCCATTCGTCGGGCAGGCGCGGAATCAGGTCGTCGAAAACATGACGGTTTGCCGCCCAGCCGTGTATCAGATAAACTTTCTTGGGTGTATGTTGCATGGATATTCTTTCATGGTGGCGTAATCGGCGGCAGCGTGCCGGACGTTGCGTATTATGCCATGCTTGCGCCGTTTCAGACGGCCTGTGCGCAGGTTGTGCGTCTGATTTGGCGCAATGCCGCACCGATTCCGCCAATATCTGCCCTTCCTGCACGCAAACCAGCGTGGGCGCGGCGTTATGCGGGCAATGCCAGCAGAAACCGCCGCCGTTTGAAAAATTGTGGACGTCGGTTTATTACGAACCGCCCGTCAGCAACATGATTCATGCGTTCAAACATCAAGCCGATTTGAGTATGCAACGCCCCTTGTCGGCCTTGATGCTGGATCATGCTCCCCTATGGTTGGCGCATGAAGATATAGATGCCGTTATGGCCATGCCTTTAAGCAAAGAAAGGCGGCTGTTTCGCGGTTTTAACCAAGCGGAAGGGCTGGCAGAAGCGGTCGGCAGGCATTACAGGCTGCCCGTTTTGCCCCGTTACACCGTTTTCAGACGGCATCATGTGCCGCAAAGCACATTGAAGCGCGAAGAGCGCAGAAAAAACGTCCGCCATGCCTTTGTAATAAATCATGAGCATAATCAACATGTTAAAAACCGTAAGATTCTGCTGGTCGATGATGTAACCACAACAGGCGCCACTTTTGAGGCATTGGCCGCAACCTTAAGAAAGGCGGGGGCTTCAGCCGTTTTTTGCTGGGCATTGGCTTCTGTTCAAATGAAAAAATAGTGAAAATTTTTTGACGCACCTGCCGGATTAGGGCATAGTGCCGAACCTTAAATGATTGATTTATATGTTTACTGTTGTTTTATACCAGCCTGAAATCCCGCCCAACACGGGCAACATCATCCGCTTGTGCGCCAATACCGGCGCCGATCTTCATCTGGTGAAGCCGCTCGGTTTTCCGTTGGACTCAAGCAAAATGAAAAGGGCAGGGCTGGATTATCACGAATTCGCCAAAATTACCGTACACGAAAATTTCGACGATTGCGTGAAAGCATTATCGGGACGGCGCATTTTCGCGCTGACCACCAAAGGCAGTACCCGCCCCGATGCGGCAGCTTTTAAAGCAGGCGATGTGTTTCTGTTCGGGCCCGAAACCCGCGGCCTGCCGGCAGAGATACTCGACACTTTGCCGGAAGGGCAGAAACTCCGCCTGCCGATGTTGCCGGGCAGCAGAAGCATGAATCTTTCCAATACCGTGGCCGTGATGCTGTTTGAAGCATGGCGGCAAAACGGTTATACAGGCGGCGCATAACAGCCCCACAACCTGCTTGGCCGGCCGTCTGAAAACCCTATCAACTCGAGAATTGGAATTTGTTTTGACCCAAGCCAAACGAAACTTCTTTATGGGAACCGTTGCCGCCCTTGTATTCGGGTTCGGCACGTCTTCCGTTGCACAAGCCGATGCCGTTGTCAAAGCGGAGAAACTCAGCAAATCCGCCAACATGAGCTACAAAGTAGCCGGCAAACGCTACAATCCGTTAAAGAAAGTCTCTTCGTTCAGCCAAACAGGCAGCGCATCATGGTATGGCGGCCAGTTTCACGGCCGTAAAACTTCCAGCGGCGAGCGTTACAATATGCACGCGATGACCGCCGCGCACAAAACCCTGCCCATTCCCAGCTATGCCCGCGTAACCAATCTGAGCAACGGCAAAAGCGTAGTGGTGCGCATCAACGACAGGGGGCCGTTTCATGGCAGCCGCGTGGTTGATGTGTCAAAGGCAGCCGCACAAAAGTTAGGCTTTATCCAACATGGTACGGCCAAAGTGCGTGTGGAGCAGATCGTGCCGGGGCGCGATGCTTCGGAAAGGTTTGCCCAACAGGAAGCCCGAAATATCTATGTCAATCTGAAAAGTTTCAACAGCAAAGCCGCAGCCCAAGATTATCTGAAGCGCAGCGGCGGTCATTTGAAATCAGCCGACATAAACGAAAAAGTGTCTATGGTTAAACAAGGCGGCAACTATGTGGTGCGCATCGGCCCGTTCCAACGTCAGGAACATGCGGATACCGCCAAAGGCAGATTGCTTACCTCGCTTTAATCTGTGCTTTTTCAGACGGCCTGCATCATGCAGGCCGTTTTGTTTGGGCAAGTGTATAATGTGTGGCCGTCTGAACAGGTTTTCAGACGGCCAAAGACCTTGGCAAAACCACCGTTTGCGGCGCATTTCTGCGTTGTGCGCTGCCCGCTTGCTTAGCCTTATACCTTATATATGTGTCTGCACTCGCTGTGCTGCTACGCCTTGAGCTGCATCCACACCCGGCGGTTTTGCAAAGACCTCGGTAAGAATTGTCCATAACTTCAATCTCATACTCAACATCCCACACCCAACGGAAGTAACCATGATCAGCAGACTCACCGGCAAACTCATCGAAAAAACACCTCCGCAAATCGTGATTGATGTCGGCGGGGTGGGTTACGAAGTCGATGTATCCATGCAGACTTTTTATCTGCTGCCGCCGCTTGGCGAGAGCGTGCAGCTTTATACCCAGCTTGTGGTGCGCGAAGATGCCCATTTGCTGTTCGGCTTTGCCACCTCCGCCGAACGCGCTACGTTCCGCCAGTTGGTGAAGGTAAGCGGTATCGGAGCCAAAACCGCATTGGGTATTTTGTCGGCCATGACTTCGGACGAATTAGCGCAGGCTGTGGCTCAGGAAGATGTGAAACGGCTTTCTTCCGCGCCCGGCATCGGCAAAAAAACCGCCGAACGCATGGTGCTCGAACTGCGCGGCAAGCTGGTGTCGGAACAAACCGCCGCCGGCCTGTTCGCTCCCGCTGCCGCGCCGGACGAAACCGACGATATCGTCAGCACGCTTTTGGCCTTGGGCTACAACGAGCGCGAGGCCAAAGCCGCGGTAAAAGGCATTGCGGCAGGCACGGATGTGAGCGAAGGCGTGCGTTTGGCTTTGAAGAATTTGTTGAAATAGTTTTCAGACGGCCTATCGGGTGTTTAAACCGCTGAGGCCGTCTGAAAAAACCGCAAGCCGTTATGATTAAGCAGTGAAAGTATGATGAAGAAAATATTTGACTGGTTCGAATCCCGTATCGACCCTTATCCCGATACGCCGCCGAAAACGCCTGAAAAAGGCTTGTGGCGTTTTTTGTGGGGTAGCATGGAAGGCATGCGCGGCTGGATTTTGGTGCTGGCTCTGATGACTGTCGGCATCGGCATCATGGAAGCCCTGCTGTTCCAATTTATGGGCAAAGTGGTCGATTGGCTGGGCGCATACACGCCGCAAACTTTGTGGGCGGAAAAAGGCCGGGCATTAACGGGCATGGCCGCGCTGATGGTGTTTGCCGTGTTTTGGCATTTCGTTGCGTCGAACGTGCGCCTGCAAACCCTGCAAGGCGTGTTTCCGATGCGCCTGCGCTGGAATTTCCACCGCCTGATGCTGGGGCAGAGCCTCGGGTTTTATCAGGACGAATTTGCCGGGCGGGTTTCTGCCAAAGTGATGCAAACCGCGCTGGCGGTGCGCGATACGGTGATGACGCTGGCCGATATGGTGGTGTATGTGCTGGTGTATTTCATCAGCTCGGGCGTGATTCTGGCGGCGTTCGACGGCTGGCTGCTGCTGCCGTTCGTGTGTTGGATTATCGCGTTCGGCACCGTGATGCGCGTGCTGATTCCCAAGTTATCGAAAACCGCACAGCGTCAGGCTGATGCCCGCTCTTTGATGACCGGCCGCATCACCGATGCCTATTCCAATATCACCACAGTCAAACTGTTTTCGCACGGCGCGCGCGAGGCTCGGTATGCCAAGCAGTCGATGCAGGAATTTATGGTAACGGTGCATGCACAAATGCGTTTGGCGACTTTGCTGTCGACTTGTAATTTTATTGTGAATACGTCGCTTACCTTGTCCACCGCCGCCTTAGGCATTTGGCTGTGGCAGAACGGGCAGGTCGGCGTAGGCGCGATTGCCACCGCCACCGCCATGGCTTTGCGCGTGAACGGGTTGTCGCAATACATCATGTGGGAGTCAGCCCGTTTGTTTGAAAACATCGGCACCGTAAATGACGGCATGGTTACTTTGTCTAAACCGCAAACCATTTTAGACAAACCGGCCGCACTGCCGTTGAAAGTGGAGCACGGAGAAATCCGTTTCGAGCATGTCGATTTTTCCTATGATGCCGGCAAACCGTTGCTCAACGGCTTTAACCTTGCCATCAAACCGGGCGAAAAAGTCGGCCTGATAGGGCGTTCGGGCGCAGGCAAATCCACCATCGTTAATCTGTTGCTGCGCTTTTACGAGCCGCAAAGCGGTATCATCACTATCGACGGCCAAAACATCAACGACATCACCCAAGAAAGCCTGCGCGCCCAAATCGGCTTGGTGACACAAGACACCAGCCTGCTGCACCGCTCCGTGCGCGACAACATCATTTACGGCCGCCCCGATGCCACCGAAGCAGAAATGTATCAGGCCGCAGAAAAAGCCGAAGCCGCCGATTTCATCCCCAACCTTTCCGATGCCAAAGGCCGCAGGGGATACGATGCCCATGTGGGCGAAAGAGGCGTGAAACTTTCAGGCGGCCAGCGGCAGCGCATCGCCATCGCCCGCGTGATGCTGAAAGATGCGCCGATTCTGTTGCTCGACGAAGCCACCAGCGCGTTGGATTCCGAAGTGGAAGCCGCTATTCAGGAAAGCTTGGATAAAATGATGGAAAACAAAACCGTGATCGCCATCGCCCACCGTTTATCCACCATTGCCGCTATGGACAGATTGATTGTGCTTGATAAAGGCCGTATCGTCGAAGAGGGCAGCCATGCCGAATTGCTGGAGAAAAACGGTTTGTATGCCAAATTGTGGGCGCACCAAAGCGGCGGGTTTCTCAATCAAGATCAGGTGTATGGTTGATTAACCCAATGCTTTTGCCGCATGGCAGGGTTGTTCTCACAGGCAAAGCCGATAACCGGCAGAACCGGAAGCAAAACCGGTCTTGCCAAGGTTTCAACGTATAAGCTTTCTTGTCTTAATTATAAAGGCAGAGGCCGTCTGAAAACATTCAGACGGCCTCTGCCTTATTTTACGGACAAGTGAATCCTTTCCCACGCTTGGAAAGGCTGACATGTTATTTGTCTCATGACACCGGAAGCCGTTGTTGGATTTTAGTATTTATAGTCAATCAACCATTTTTCATACAGGGCCGCAAGCCGAAAACAATGTGAGTATTACGACATGGCGCTGCAATGCCGTAGTAAAAGTTAAGTTGATGGACGAAATACGTTGATTAGAAACTCAGGCTTTCAAGCTTTTAATCAAATAACATCATTTTTTAATATATCAAATTTATTGAAAATAACTTTTTCATACAAAAAATCAAATTTATACAAAATAAAGCACACGGTTATTGATTAAATATTAATTAATGATAATCGTTATCGAAAATTCATTGAAATTATTAGCTTTTTTCGTCATTTTTTTAACGCTTCAACTTTTAAAGGTTTTTGAAATTAGATACAATCGGAAAGTATTTACCAGCATTTTATGTAAACAAATTTAGGTGTAAACCCATGTTGGCAAACTATTTACCTGTATTGATATTCATCATCATCGGCTTAATAGCCGGTGTCGTGTTTCTGACTTTGGGCAATGTGCTCGGCCCGAAACGCCATTATGCCGAAAAAGACGCGCCTTTCGAGTGCGGTTTCGAGGCTTTTGAAAACGCGCGTATGAAATTCGACGTGCGCTACTACTTGGTGGCGATTCTGTTTATCTTGTTTGATTTGGAAGTGGCATTCATGATTCCGTGGGCCGTGGTGTTTAAAGACCTGATGGTTTCCCACGGGCAGTTTGCCTTCTGGTCGATGTTTGTGTTCATTGTGGTGCTCACGGTGGGCTTTATCTACGAATGGAAAAAAGGTGCGCTGGAATGGGAATAGAAGGCGTTTTGAATAAAGGCTTCGTAACCGCCAGCGCGGATACGGTGTTGAATTATGTGCGCACAGGCTCGTTGTGGCCGGTAACTTTCGGCTTGGCATGCTGTGCGGTAGAAATGATGCAGGCAGGTGCGTCGCGTTACGACCTCGACCGTTTCGGTATTATTTTCCGCCCGTCTCCGCGCCAGTCCGACCTGATGATTGTGGCCGGAACCTTGTGCAACAAAATGGCGCCCGCTTTACGCCGCGTATACGATCAAATGGCCGAGCCGCGCTGGGTGTTGTCGATGGGGTCTTGTGCCAACGGCGGCGGCTACTACCACTATTCTTATTCAGTAGTGCGCGGTTGCGACCGCATCGTGCCGGTAGACGTATATGTGCCAGGCTGTCCGCCAACTGCCGAAGCCTTGATTTACGGCCTGATTCAGCTGCAAGGCAAAATCAAACGCACTTACACCATTGCCCGTAACTAGGAGAACAAGATGCACGTAAACGATTTGTATCCGGTTGTCCAAAACGTGTTGGGCGATAAAGCAAGCAAAGTGATCTTGGCTTTAGATGAAATTACCGTTGAATGCCAACCCGAGCATTACCTGAATATCATGACCACGCTGCGTGATCATGCCGACCTGCACTTCGAATCGTTGGTAGATTTATGCGGTGTCGATTACAGCACCTATAAAAACGAACCGTGGGAAGGCAAACGCTTTGCCGTAGTCAGCCAGTTGGTGTCAATAAAAAACAACCAACGCATCCGCGTACGCGTGTGGGCGGCAGATGACGATTTTCCTGTTGTCGATTCCGTTACCGATATTTACAACAGCGCCGATTGGTATGAACGAGAAGCCTTCGACCTGTTCGGTATTCTGTTCAACAACCACCCCGATTTGCGCCGCATTCTCACCGACTACGGTTTTGTCGGCCATCCTTTCCGCAAAGATTTCCCGATTTCCGGCTATGTAGAAATGCGCTACGACGAAGCCGAAAAACGCGTGATTTACCAACCCGTAACCATCGAGCCGCGCGAAATTACCCCGCGCATCGTCCGCGAGGAGAACTACGGTGGCTAATAAATTAAGAAACTACACCATCAACTTCGGTCCGCAGCACCCTGCCGCACACGGCGTATTGCGTATGATTTTGGAGCTGGAAGGCGAAACCATCGTCCGTGCCGACCCGCATATCGGCCTTTTGCACCGCGGTACCGAAAAACTGGCCGAAACCCGCACCTACCTGCAAGCCCTGCCTTATATGGACCGCTTGGACTACGTTTCCATGATGGTCAACGAGCAGGCGTATTGTTTGGCAGTAGAAAAGCTGACCGGTGTCGAAGTGCCTATCCGCGCCCAATACATCCGTGTGATGTTTGCCGAAGTAACCCGTATTCTGAACCACCTGATGGGCATTGGTTCGCACGCTCTCGATATCGGCGCGATGACTGTGTTTCTCTATGCTTTCCGCGAGCGCGAAGAGTTGATGGACTTATACGAAGCTGTATCCGGCGCCCGTATGCACGCGGCCTACTTCCGCCCCGGCGGCGTATATCGCGATTTGCCCGACTTCATGCCTAAATACGAGTCGAGCAAATTCCGCAATGCCAAAGTGCTGAAAAAGCTCAACGAAGCCCGTGAAGGCACCATGCTCGACTTTATCGAAGCCTTTACCGAACGCTTCCCCGGTTGTGTAGATGAATACGAAAGCCTGCTCACCGACAACCGTATTTGGAAACAGCGTACCGTCGGTATCGGCGTGGTTTCGCCCGAACGCGCCCTGCAAAAAGGCTTTACCGGCGTGATGCTGCGCGGTTCGGGCATCGAATGGGATATCCGCAAAAAAGCCCCTTATGATGCCTATGCCAACGTCGATTTCGATATTCCCGTCGGCGTAAACGGCGACTGCTACGACCGCTATCTGTGCCGTATCAACGAAATGCGCGAATCCAACCGCATTATCAAACAGTGCGTGCAATGGCTCAAAGCCAACCCCGGCCCCGTGATTGTCGATAACCACAAAGTCGCGCCGCCCAAACGCACCGAAATGAAAATGGGTATGGAAGACTTGATTCACCACTTCAAACTGTTTACCGAAGGCATGCATGTGCCCGAAGGCGAAACCTATGCCGCAGTCGAGCACCCCAAAGGCGAGTTTGGCATTTATATGATTTCAGACGGCGCCAACAAACCTTACCGCCTGAAAATCCGTGCGCCCGGCTTTGCCCACCTGCAAGGCATGGACGAAATGGCACGCGGCCACATGTTGGCCGACGTGGTAGCCATCATCGGTACGCAAGACATCGTATTCGGAGAGGTAGACCGATAATGTTATCCGCAGAATCTTTAAAACTGATAGATGTTGAATTGGCGAAATACCCCGCCGACCAACGCCGTTCCGCCATCATGGGTGCATTACGCATTGCCCAAGAAGAAAAACGCTGGCTCACGCCCGAAACCATAGAGTTTGTGGCCGATTATGTCGGCATCGCACCGGCAGCCGCTTACGAAGTTGCCACTTTCTACAATATGTACGACCTTGCCCCCGTAGGCAAATACAAACTCACCGTCTGCACCAACCTGCCCTGCGCCCTGCGCGGCGGTGTGAATGCAGCCGAATACCTGAAACAGAAACTCGGCATCGGCTTTGGCGAAACCACTTCAGACGGCCTCTATACCTTAATGGAAGGCGAGTGCATGGGCGCATGCGGCGATGCCCCCGTGATGCTGGTGAACAATCACAAAATGTGCAGTTTTATGACTGAAGAAGCGATTGAGCAAAAATTGGCGGAATTGCAGTAAGGGCTACCTGAAAGGCCGTCAGAAAAGAAAGGAAGCAGAAATGGAAGCCAAATGCTTGTGTGGTGCTGTATCCATAAAAGTTGAAGCTGACCGCAAGCTGCACGCCTGCCATTGCGGCAAATGCCGTACTTGGGGTAGTGGTGCAAGTTTTACCTTGACGGCCAAAAAACCTGAAATTAGTGGCAGCGAACATATCGGTCGCTACCGCTCGTCCGAATGGGCGGAACGCTGTTTCTGCAAACAATGCGGCACGCACCTGTTTGTTCAGGTGGGCGACGATTATTACATCAATGCGGGATTATTTGCCGATAACGCCGATTTTGAGCTGGAAAGCCAAATTTTTATCGACTGCAAAGCACCGTATTACGATTTGGCCAACGATACGCCGAAACTGACCGAGCATGAGTTTTTAGCCATGATTGGCGCGGAGAAATAACGGGCAGCAAGCCGTAGGTCGGATTCTTGAATCCGACATCTTAAACAAAGTTGCAATTCGGAAAATGTCGGATTCAAGAATCCGACCTACAAAACATTGAAGGCATTTGAATCCGATACGGCCAAGCATTTGAAATTAAACACTTTAAAAAATCCCTGTTTCAGACGGCCTCAACAAGGCTACCTGAAAGGCCGTCTGAAAACCTTTCAGACAGGCATGTAAACAAAATATCAGCGCATAACCGCATCAGGCGGTTGGGCGGCAAAACAAAAGATTGAAGAAGATTAACCGATTAGGGCTAAGCAAATGGCTATTTTCCAATCAGGCGTGATTTTTGAAAACGTCGATACCCGCAATCCCGACTGTTGGCACTTGGAAGCATACCAAGCGCGCGGCGGCTACCAAGCGCTGCGTAAAATCCTGACTGAAAACATGTCGCAAGACGACGTGATTGCCGAAGTCAAGACTTCGGGCTTGCGCGGGCGCGGCGGTGCGGGCTTCCCCACCGGTTTGAAATGGAGCTTTATGCCCCGTTCCTTCCCCGGTGCGAAATACGTCGTCTGCAACACCGACGAAGGCGAACCCGGCACATTCAAAGACCGTGACATCATCAACTTCAACCCCCATGCGTTGATTGAAGGCATGATCATTGCCGGATACGCAATGGGTGCGGAAGCAGGCTATAACTATATCCACGGCGAAATCTTCGAAGGTTACCAGCGTTTTGAAGAAGCTTTAGCCGAAGCCCGCCAAGCCGGTTTCTTGGGTAAAAACATCATGGGAACGGATTTCAGCTTCGAGCTATTTGCCGCCCACGGTTACGGCGCATATATCTGCGGCGAAGAAACCGCTTTGCTGGAGTCGCTCGAAGGCAAGAAAGGCCAACCGCGCTTCAAACCGCCGTTCCCCGCTTCATACGGCCTGTACGGAAAACCCACCACCATCAACAACACCGAAACCTTTGCTTCGGTGCCGTTCATTATCCGTGACGGCGGACAAACCTTTGCCGACAAAGGCATCGAAAATGCAGGTGGCACCAAGCTGTTTTCCATTTCCGGCCACGTTGAACGCCCCGGCAACTACGAAGTGCCGTTGGGTACGCCGTTTGCCAAACTGCTGGAAATGGCCGGCGGCATGAAAGACGGCAAAAAACTCAAAGCCGTGATTCCCGGCGGTTCGTCTGCGCCCGTACTGCCCGGCGAAGTAATGATGACCTTGAACATGGATTACGATTCCATCGCCAAAGCAGGTTCCATGCTCGGTTCGGGCGCGATTATCGTGATGGACGAAGACGTGTGCATGGTAAAAGCCCTCGAACGCTTGAGCTACTTCTACCACGAAGAATCCTGCGGCCAATGCACACCCTGCCGCGAGGGTACAGGCTGGCTGTACCGCGTGGTGCACCGTATTGCCGAAGGCAAAGGCCGCCCCGAAGATTTGGACTTGCTCGATTCGGTCGGCAACAACATGGCCGGCCGCACTATCTGCGCCTTGGCCGATGCCGCCGTATTCCCCGTGCGCAGCTTTACCAAGCATTTCCGCCATGAGTTTGAACACTATATCGAGCATGGCAAACCGGCTAAAGAGCATAAGTGGTGCTAATCTCAGAGATGAAAACGATTATAGAGCCACATCAGCTTGAGGATGCTCATCAATATTGCCTTCGTAACGGTAAGATGCTGAAAGAAGAACAAATTTGTGGCTGTTTCCACTGCCAAAGAATCTTCTTGTCGAGCGAATTAAAAGCGGAAGACTTTATACCTGAAGAGGATGGTCATGACACAGTATGGTGCCCTTATTGCGGTATCGACAGTGTCATCGGTGAAAAAAGCGGCTATCCCATTACCGCTGAATGGTTGGCAGAAATGAACCGATATTGGTTTTCCTGAAAAACTGAAGTATGAAGATGCAGGCCGGTTGTTTGAATGCCTGAACTTAAAAAATTTTTGAATAAAACCGTAACTAGGAAACACACCATGTTACAAATTGAAATCGACGGTAAACAGATTGCAGTCAAGCAGGGTGCGACCGTAATGGAAGCGGCGCACGAGCTGGGCACTTATATCCCGCATTTCTGCTACCACAAAAAATTATCCATTGCCGCCAACTGCCGCATGTGCTTGGTGGAGGTGGAAAAAGCCCCCAAACCCCTGCCTGCCTGTGCCACGCCGGTAACAGACGGCATGGTGGTGCATACCCATTCCGCCAAGGCCAAGCAGGCGCAGGAAGGCGTGATGGAATTTCTGCTCATCAACCATCCGCTGGATTGCCCGATTTGCGACCAGGGCGGTGAGTGTCAGCTGCAGGATTTGGCCGTGGGCTACGGTAAATCGTCGAGCCGTTATCAAGAAGAAAAACGCTCGGTTGTACCCAAAGATATGGGGCCGTTGGTGTCGGCGGAAGAAATGAGCCGCTGTATCCACTGTACCCGCTGTGTGCGCTTTACCGAAGAGATTGCCGGTTTGCAGGAAATCGCTATGGCCAATCGCGGCGAGTTTTCCGAAATCATGCCGTTTATCGGCAAAGCGGTGGAAACCGAATTGTCCGGCAACGTGATTGATTTGTGTCCGGTGGGTGCCTTAACCAGCAAACCGTTCCGCTACGATGCCCGTTCTTGGGAATTGAGCCGCCGTAAAACCATTTCTGCGCATGATGCTTTGGGCAGCAATTTAATCGTGCAAACCAAAGACCACACCGTGCGCCGTGTGTTGCCGTTGGAAAACGAAGCCGTGAACGAATGCTGGATTTCCGATCGCGACCGCTTCGCCTACGAAGGCCTGTATCACGAAAGCCGTCTGAAAACCCCGAAAATCAAACACGGCGGCCAATGGCATGAAGTGGATTGGCAAACTGCACTCGAATATGTGCGTAAAACCTTAGATTGCATTCAAAAAGAAGACGGCCAAGATGCGGTAGGTATTTGGGCGAACCCGATGAATACCGTTGAAGAGCTGTATCTGGCCAAAAAACTTTCAGACGGCCTCAATATCAAGCATTTCGACACACGCTTGATGCAGCAAGACAGCCGCCTTGCGGGCAGCTTGAAAGGTGCGCAATGGCTGGGTCAAAGCATTGAAAGTTTGGGCAATGCCGATGCCGTGCTGGTTGTAGGCGCGAATCTGCGCAAAGAACAACCGCTGCTGACTGCCCGTTTGCGCCGTGCCGCCAAGTCTTATATGGCTCTGAGCATCATGGCGAGCAGCAAAGAAGAATTGCACATGCCTTTGTTGGCACAAGAAGCCGTACATCCGAACGAATGGGCAGGCCGTCTGAAAAATATGGCGCAAGACCTTGAAAACGCCGTTTCAGGTAGCCTGAAAAATGCTGAGAAAGCGGCAATTGTGTTGGGTGCCGAAGTGCAAAACCACCCTGATTATGCGGCGGTTTATGCTGCCGCTCAGGAATTGGCCGATGCCACCGGTGCGGTTTTAGGCGTTCTGCCGCAAGCCGCCAACAGCGTGGGTGCGGATGTGTTGGGCGTGAACCGCGGCAACAGCATTCAAGAAATGTTGGCGCAACCGAAAAAAGCCGTGTTGCTGTTGAATGTAGAGCCTGAAATTGATGTGGCAAACGGCGGTAAAGCGGTCGCTGCATTGAAGCAAGCCCAAAGCGTGATGGCGTTTACGCCGTTTGAAAGCGAAACCTTGCGCGAAGTGTGCGATGTGATGTTGCCGATCGCGCCGTTTACTGAAACATCGGGCAGCTTCATCAGCATGGAAGGCCGTCTGCAATCGTTCCACGGTGTGGTAAAAGGCTTTGCCGATTCGCGTCCGTTGTGGAAAGTTTTGCGTGTGCTGGGCAATGTATTCGAGCTGGAAGGCTTCGAATACGACAGCAGCGAGCAGGTGTTGAGAGAAGCGGTAAACAAAGAAAGCCTGCCTGAAAAACTCAACAACCGCAGCACTTGGCAAGGCGAAGCCGTTCAGACGGCCTCCGGTTTGGTGCGCGTAGGCGGTGTGGGCATCTACCATACCGATGCGATTGTGCGCCGCTCCGCTCCGTTGCAAGCGACTTCACATGCACAAGTGCCTGCCGCCCGTATTCATCCGAACACCTTGGCTGCTTTGGGCTTGCAAGACGGCGAGGCCGTGCAGGCAGGGCAGGGCAGCGCAACCGTTGGTGTGCGTGTAAGCGCCGATGCGGGCCTGCCTGAAAATGTTGTGTATCTGCCGCTGCATACTGAAAATGCTGCGTCGGGTGCGTTGATGAACACTATCGAACTGACGCGGGGTTAATCATGCAGGAATGGTTCCAAGCCTTGTTGGGTAATGAGATCGGCTTAATCGTTTCGATTGTGCTGAAAATCGTGATTATCTTGATCCCGTTGATTTTGACGGTGGCGTATCTTACCTACTTCGAGCGTAAGGTAATCGGCTATATGCAGCTGCGCGTCGGCCCGAACGTAACCGGCCCGTTTGGTTTGATTCAGCCCTTTGCCGACGTGTTGAAGTTGCTGTTTAAAGAAGTTACCCGCCCCAAACTGTCGAATAAAGCGTTGTTTTATATCGGCCCGATGATGTCGCTGATGCCTGCGTTTGCAGCTTGGGCGGTGATTCCGTTTTCTGATGAATGGCTGCTGACCAATGTGGATGCGGGTTTGTTGTATATTCTGATGATTACCTCTCTGTCCGTATATGGAGTGATTATTGCGGGTTGGGCTTCCAACTCCAAATATTCGTTCTTAGGTGCCATGCGTTCTTCAGCCCAAACCATTTCTTATGAAATTGCCATGGGTGCGGCATTGGTATGTGTGGTAATGGTTTCGGGCAGCATGAATTTCAAAGAAATTGTTGCCAGCCAAGCCCAAGGCATTGCCGGCGGTTCGATTTTCTCTTGGAACTGGTTTGCTTTGTTCCCTGTATTCATCGTGTATCTGATTTCCGCCGTAGCCGAAACCAACCGTGCACCGTTCGACGTTGCCGAAGGCGAGTCGGAAATCGTGGCCGGTTTCCATGTGGAGTATTCGGGCTTTGCATTTGCCCTGTTCTTCCTTGCCGAATATATTTTCATGATTCTGATCGGTGCGCTTACCGCCATCATGTTCTTAGGCGGTTGGCTGTCTCCGTTCCCGCAAAGCTGGGGCATTATCGGTACGCCGAGCGCATTTTGGATGTTCTTGAAAATGGCCTTTATCCTTTACGGCTATTTGTGGATTCGTGCCACTTTCCCGCGCTACCGTTACGACCAAATTATGCGTTTGGGCTGGAAAGTGCTGATTCCGGTAACTTTTGTGTGCATCGTATTGCTCGGCTTGTGGATGATTTCGCCCTTGAGTTTGTGGAAATAAGGGAGAGAGTGAATTATGGCTAATTTAGTAAAAACCTTCCTGCTCGGCGAATTGGTAAAAGGCATGGGCGTTACGCTCAAAAACTTTTTCGCCCGCAAAGAAACGATTATGTTCCCCGAAGAAAAAACGCCGCAGTCCGTGCGTTTTCGCGGCCTGCATGCCCAGCGTCGCTATCCGAACGGGGAAGAGCGCTGCATTGCCTGCAAACTGTGTGAAGCGGTTTGCCCGGCAATGGCGATTAATATTGAAAGTGAACAGCGCGAAGACGGCAGCCGCCGTACCACCCGTTACGATATCGATTTGACCAAGTGCATTTTTTGCGGCTTTTGCGAAGAAGCCTGCCCGACTGATGCCATTGTGGAAACCCATATTCTCGAATACCACGGTGAGAAGCGCGGCGATTTGCACTACACCAAACCCATGCTGCTGGCGATTGGTGACAAATACGAAGCCGAAATCGCCAAACGCAAAGCTGCCGATGCACCCTACCGCTAAAGGAACAGAACCATGACTTTTTCTCTGATTATGTTCTATATATTGGCGGCCATTATCCTATTCGGTGCGGTAAAAACCGTTACCGCCAAAAACCCGGTGCACGCTTCTTTGTATTTGGTGCTTACTTTCTGTATGTCGGCAATGATGTGGATGCTGATGCAGGCCGAATTTTTGGGCATTACCTTGGTTGTGGTGTATGTTGGCGCAGTAATGGTGCTGTTCCTGTTTGTGGTGATGATGTTGAACATCGACATCGAAGAAATGCGTGCGGGCTTTTGGCGCAATGCCCCCGTTGCATTTACCGTAGGCGTGTTGATGGCGGTGGCGCTTATTTTGATTTTGGTTGCACCTGATACCAATTTGGCCGCATTCGGCCCCATGAAAGATATTCCCGCCGATTACAGCAACGTGCGCGATTTGGGCAGTCAAATTTACACCACTTATTTGCTGCCGTTCGAATTGGCTGCGGTGCTGTTGGTGCTGGGCATGGTGGCAGCGATTGCGTTGGTACACCGCAAAACGGTTAACCCCAAATATATTAATCCTGCCGATCAAGTGAAAGTGAATGCCAAAGAAGGCCGTATGCGTATGGTGAAAATGGAAGCTGTGGTGCATAAGCCCGCACAGCCTGAAACAGATTCAGACGGCCCGGCAGAGGAGGGCAAAGCATGATTACGATTACGCATTATTTGGTGCTCGCCGCCTTGCTGTTCGGCATCAGTGCGATGGGTATCTTTATGAACCGCAAAAACGTGTTGGTATTGTTGATGTCGAT
The DNA here is from genome assembly GCF_022870885.1 of Neisseria dumasiana. Taxonomy (NCBI): domain Bacteria; kingdom Pseudomonadati; phylum Pseudomonadota; class Betaproteobacteria; order Neisseriales; family Neisseriaceae; genus Neisseria; species Neisseria dumasiana. Next base: position 70,065 of record NZ_CP091509.1, read on the forward strand.
CGAGTTGATGCTGTTGGCAGTGAATTTTAACTTTATCGCGTTTTCACAATACCTTGGCGATACTGCGGGGCAGATTTTCGTGTTCTTCGTGCTAACTGTTGCGGCAGCCGAGTCTGCCATCGGTTTGGCGATTATGGTATTGGTATTCCGTAACCGCAACACGATTAATGTAGCGGATTTGAACAGTTTGAAGGGTTAATCGGGAGAAATAAGAAAAATGAACGATATGAGCTTATATCTGGCGATTGCTCTGATTCCGCTGGCAGGTTCTCTGCTGGCCGGTTTGTTCGGCAATAAAATCGGCCGTGCCGGTGCGCACACGGTAACCATTTTAGGCGTAGCCGTTTCCGCCGTATTATCGGCTTATGTGTTGTGGGGCTTTATTAACGGCTCGCGCCCCAAATTCGATGAAAATGTATACACATGGTTAACCATGGGCGGGATAGATTTTTCTGTCGGATTTTTAGTAGACACTTTAACAGCCATGATGATGGTGGTGGTAACCAGCGTTTCTTTAATGGTGCATATCTATACCATTGGTTATATGCACGACGAGAAAGTAGGCTACCAACGCTTCTTCAGTTATATCTCGTTGTTTACGTTCAGCATGTTGATGCTGGTGATGAGCAATAACTTCATTCAGTTGTTTTTCGGTTGGGAAGCCGTAGGTTTGGTTTCTTATCTGCTCATCGGTTTTTATTTCAAACGTGAAAGCGCGATTTTTGCAAACTTGAAGGCTTTTTTGGTTAACCGCGTCGGTGACTTCGGTTTCATCTTAGGTATCGGTTTGGTATTGGCCTATTTCGGCGGCAGCTTGCGTTATGCCGATGTGTTTGCTTATTTGCCAAATGTAGTAGGCATGCAGATTTTCGGTTGGGATTTAATTACCGTAACCTGCCTGCTGTTATTTGTGGGTGCGATGGGTAAATCTGCCCAGTTCCCGCTGCATGTTTGGCTTCCCGATTCGATGGAAGGTCCGACACCTATTTCTGCATTGATTCATGCGGCAACCATGGTAACGGCCGGTTTGTTTATGGTATCGCGCATGTCGCCGATTTATGAATTGTCTACTACGGCACTTTCGGTGATTATGGTAATCGGTGCGATTACTGCGCTCTTTATGGGCTTTCTCGGTACGATCCAAAACGATATTAAACGCGTGGTGGCTTATTCTACCTTGTCTCAATTAGGTTATATGACTGTGGCCTTGGGCGTGTCTGCCTACTCAATCGCCATGTTCCATGTGATGACCCATGCTTTCTTCAAAGCATTGCTGTTCTTAGCAGCGGGTAGTGCCATTATCGGTATGCATCACGACCAAGATATGCGCCATATGGGCAATCTGAAAAAATACATGCCGATTACCTGGATCACTATGTTGATTGGTAACTTGTCTCTTATCGGCACGCCTCTGTTTTCAGGTTTCTATTCGAAAGATTCGATTATTGAAGCCGTGCATTTTAGCGATCTGCCCGGTAGCGGCTTTGCTTACTTTGCCGTGCTCGCCAGCGTATTCGTTACAGCTTTTTATGCATTCCGCCAATACTTTATGGTTTTCCACGGTAAAGAAAAGTGGCGTGAAATCCATCATGAACACCATTCAGACGGCCACGATGACGGTCACCATCACGGCTTGGGTAAAAACGACAATCCGCACGAAAGCCCTTGGGTGGTTACTTTGCCGCTGATTTTGTTGGCGATTCCGTCGGTAATCATCGGCTATATTGCCATCGAACCCATGCTATACGGCGATTTCTTCAAAGATGTGATTTATGTCAACCATGAAGCGCATCCGGTTATGGCGCAAATGAAAGAAGCATTCCACGGCCCCTTGGCTATGGTTTCACACAGTTTGCATACCCCTGTGTTATATCTTGCCATTGCAGGCGTGGTTACCGCATGGGTGTTGTATGTGAAAGCACCGCATCTGCCGGCGAAAATCGCTTCTGCATTTAGCCCGATCTATAAACTTTTGGATAATAAATACTATTTAGATACGATTTACTACAACGTATTTGCCAAAGGCAGCCGCGCATTGGGCAACTTCTTTTGGAAGGTTGGTGACACAGCCATTATCGATAATGGGTTGGTAAACGGCTCGGCCAAGTTGGTTGGTGCCATTGCCTCTCAAGTCCGTAAGATGCAAACCGGCTTTATTTACACTTATGCTGCCTTTATGGTAACGGGTGTGCTGGTGCTGGTAGTGGCGTTTTTCTGGGGCTTATGGTTTAAATAAGGCCGTCTGAAAAAGCTTTCTTCATGAAAAACAGCAATACGGAAAAGATTTAGATTTACCCGAATAACAAAAACTTTATTTTGATAAACCACAGGCTATGACTATGTTTTTCAACAACCTACTCAGCTTGGCAATATGGGTGCCGATTATCGCCGGTGTGCTGGTGTTGGCTACGGGCTCGGATAATCGTGCCCCGCTTGCACGCGTACTTGCCTTTATCGGAGCACTGGCCGGATTTTTGGTAACGCTGCCATTGTTCACGCAATTCGATCGCTTAAGCGGCGGTTATCAGTTCCAAGAGTTCTACCAATGGATTCCTGCGCTAAACATTCATTATGCGTTAGGCGTGGACGGCATTTCAGTGTTGTTTATCATCTTGAATGCCTTTATTACCCTGATGGTAGTGCTGGCCGGTTGGGAGGTTATTCAAAAGCGTGCCGCACAATATATGGCTGCTTTCCTGATTATGTCGGGTTTGATCAATGGTGCTTTTGCCGCTCAAGATGCCATTCTGTTTTATGTATTCTTCGAAGGCATGCTGATTCCGCTTTACCTGATCATCGGTATGTGGGGTGGGCCTCGCCGTGTATACGCTTCTGTTAAGCTGTTTCTCTATACACTGATGGGCTCCCTGTTGATGTTGGTGGCTCTGGTTTATCTTTCTTATCAAACAGGCGGCAGTTTCTCGATTGTCGATTTCCAAAATCTGAAGCAGATTCCTTTGGGCGTCCAACAGCTTTTGTTTATCGCATTCTTTCTGTCGTTTGCCGTTAAAGTACCGATGTGGCCTGTGCATACATGGTTGCCTGATGCCCACGTTGAAGCACCTACGGGCGGTTCGATGGTATTGGCTGCCATTACTTTGAAAGTTGGGGCATACGGTTTCCTGCGTTTTATTTTGCCGATTTTGCCCGATGCATCACGTTACTTTGCTCCTGCCGTAGTGGTGTTGAGCCTGATTGCCGTGATTTATATCGGCATGGTGGCATTGGTGCAGACTGATATGAAAAAACTGGTTGCTTATTCTTCTATCAGTCATATGGGTTTCGTCACACTGGGTTTGTTTGCTTTTGCAGGTTTATTTAGTGGCGGTGATTACGGCCAATTGAATGATTGGGCGCTTAAAGGTGCCATCATCCAAATGATTTCACACGGTTTTGTTTCTGCCGCGATGTTTATGTGCATCGGCGTCATGTACGACAGGCTGCACAGCCGCAATATTGCCGATTATGGCGGTGTGGTGAATGTTATGCCTAAGTTTGCCGCCTTTATGATGTTGTTTGGTATGGCTAATGCCGGTTTGCCCGCCACCTCGGGTTTTGTAGGCGAGTTTATGGTTATCATGGGGGCGGTAGAAGTGAACTTGTGGGTTGGTGCACTCGCTGCTATTACCCTGATTTACGGTGCTTCTTATACTTTGTGGATGTATAAACGCGTTATTTTCGGAGAGATTAAAAATCCCGAAGTAAAAGAGATGAAAGATGTAAATTGCCGCGAATTTGCTATTTTAGCCATACTCGCGTTTGCTGTTTTGGGTATGGGTTTGTGGCCGGAGCCGTTTATTGCGGTGATCCATCAGGCTGCCAATGATTTGATTGTACAAGTAGCGCAAAGCAAAATTTGAGGTGTGTGAATGAACTGGACAGATTTGAATTTAATTCCCGCCATGCCTGAAATCGTTTTGCTTTCGGCATTAGGTATTGTGTTATTGGTTGATTTATGGTTGAAAGATGAAAACCGCTATATTACTCATTTGCTGAGTTTGGTTTCTCTGGTGGCCGTGGCAGTAACACAATGGTTGGTTTGGGCGCCGGGCAGCGTCGCTACTTTCAGCGGTATGTATATTGCCGACGGTATGTCGCAGTTATCTAAAATGGTAATGTATGCGGCGTTATTCGGATTGTTTGTATACAGTAAGCCGTATAACGAATCGAGAAACATTTTCAAAGGTGAATTCTATACCTTGTCGCTTTTCGGTTTGATTGGTATGAGCGTGATGGTAAGTGCAGGACATTTTCTGACCGCTTATATCGGCTTGGAACTGTTGTCACTTTCTCTTTATGCCATGATTGCTTTGCGCCGCGATTCGGCTAAAGCAGCCGAAGCTGCCTTGAAATATTTTGTTTTGGGTGCGTTGGCTTCGGGTTTGTTGCTTTACGGTATTTCTATGGTATACGGAGCAACCGGTTCTTTGGAATTTGCCGCCATTCAGGAATATGCACGTCAAGGTAACGCACACGGCTGGTTACTGAAATTAGGTGTGATTTTCATCGTAGTAGCGGTTGCATTTAAGTTGGGTGCAGTACCTTTTCACATGTGGGTGCCCGATGTGTACCAAGGTGCACCTACTTCGGTTGCCGCTTTTATCGGTACCGTACCTAAAATTGCCGCAGTCATTTTTGCGTTCCGCATTTTGGTTTCAGGGTTGAATACCGAAAGTGCCGATTGGTCGAAAATGCTGGCTATTTTGGCCGTAGCTTCGTTGGTGCTGGGTAATCTGGCTGCTATTATGCAAACCAATATCAAACGTATGTTTGCCTATTCGACCATTTCGCATATGGGCTTTATTCTGCTCGCTTTTTTAGCAGGAGCCTTGGGCTTCACCGCCGGTTTGTATTACGCCATTACTTATGTGGTGATGGGTATGGTAGGTTTCGGTGTATTGATGTTGTTGTCTAACGAATCGTTTGAGTGTGAAGAAGTAAGCGATTTGGCGGGTTTGAACCAGCGTAACGCTTGGTATGCTTTCCTGATGCTGTTGGCTATGTTCTCTATGGCAGGCATCCCTCCGCTGATGGGCTTTTATGCAAAATTTGCTGTGATTAAGGCTCTGCTTTCCGAGGGCTATGTATGGCTGTCGGTATTTGCGGTTATCATGAGTTTGATTGGTGCTTTCTATTACCTGCGGGTGGTAAAAGTTATGTATTTTGATCCTGCCGGCAGCGACCACCCTATCGGCAGCAATGTGGCAACGAAAGTGTTTTTGTCTATTAATGCAGCGCTGTTGCTGGTATGGGGTGTTATGCCGCAAAGCGTTATGGATTGGTGCTTAAAAGCATTGCAAAATACTCTTTGATCAATATATTAAGCGCAGAGACATCAACGGCAGCCCCGAAAGCTGCCGTTTTTGTTAATATGCCGGATTCGGATAAATGTTCAGACGGCCGTCTGAAAACATTAAGGTGTATCATGACCTCATCAATGTATATATTGCTGCTGTTGGCTTTTATTTTTGCCAATGCACCGTTTCTGACCCAGCGTTTGCTGGGCGTATTCAAGCTAAAACGCAAGCATATCGGACATCATTTATTTGAATTGTTTATCGGGTTCGGTATTACATCCGCCTTGGCGTATGTGCTCGAATCACGGGCAGGCGTTGTTCATAATCAAGATTGGGAATTTTACGCCGTGGTGATTTGCCTGTATCTGATTTTTGCCTTTCCTGCTTTTGTTTGGCGTTACTTTTGGCACGGACGGAATAGGGAATAGGCCGTCTGAAAAACCGGCTGTTTGATATTTTATATTTGGATGAAAACTTGCTATGCGTGTAGAAAATATATCCCATGCCCGTTTGATTGTTGTAAAAGTAGGCTCGAGTTTGGTTACGGCCGAAGGAAAAGGCATAGATCAAAACGCACTTAATCAATGGGCCGATCAGATCACTGCCTTAATGAAAAAAGGTGTCGATGTAGTGTTTGTATCCAGCGGAGCGATTGCAGAAGGCATTAAGCGTTTGGGTTGGCCGAAACGTCCTACCGCATTAAACGAATTGCAGGCCGCCGCCGCAGTAGGTCAAATGGGCATCGCGCAAGCTTACGAAACCGCGTTTCGGCCACATAAGGTGCACACCGCGCAAATTTTGCTGACACATGAAGATTTAAGCAACCGCACCCGTTATCTCAATGCCCGCAGCACATTGCGTACTCTGCTTGAAAAAGGCATTGTGCCGATTATTAACGAAAACGATACGGTTACCACCGACGAAATCAAGCTGGGGGACAACGATACTTTAGGAGCATTGGTGGCCAATCTTGTTGATGCCGATGCCTTAATTATTCTCACCGACCAACAAGGCTTATATGACAGCGATCCCCGCAAAAATCCTCAGGCGCAGTTTATCCGCAGCATTTCGGCCGAGCACCCCGAATTAGAAAAAATGGCAGGCGGTGCAGGAAGCGGGGTCGGCACCGGCGGTATGTACACCAAAGTGCTGGCAGCAAAACGTGCAGCTTTGAGCGGAGCGGCAACGGTAGTGGCTTCAGGGCGGGAACCGGAAGTTTTGATTCGTTTGCTCGAAGGAGAAAGCATCGGTACATTGTTTTTCAGCAGCCACAGCCGAGTGGCGGCCCGTAAACAATGGTTGCTGGGGCATGTTCAGCAGGCAGGAAAAATTACAGTGGACGACGGAGCAGCCAAAGCACTAACCGAAGGGCGCCGCAGCTTATTGCCGGTGGGTTGCCTACGGGTAGATGGTCATTTCCATCGCGGGGAGTTGGTTGCGGTATTGAATACCGAAGGTAAAGAAATAGCCAGAGGTTTGGTCAATTACAGCAGCGGTGAGATTGCTAAAATTTTACGCACGCCGTCTGAACGGATTATTGCCAAACTCGGTTATATAAATGAAGAAGAGTTGATACACAGAGATAATATGGCTCTTCATTGGTAGTTTTGAAAAATATAGTCAATCAACTTAACTTTTACTGCTGCGTTGTTGCGCGCGTACTACCTGTATTGTCTTCGGCTTGCTGCCTTGTATTAAAAATAAGTTGATTGACGATAGGCAAAGGTCTCAGGCCGTCTGAATTTTTCAGACGGCCTCTTAATAATTTGAAAATACAGAATAAGCTCCTATATTTACCTTATCTGATTAGTAATAGAGCGAAAGTAGCCATAAAATGATTTCTTTTACTACACTGGTTATAGCGGGCATTTTATTCGTTATTGCGTTGTTGGCGGGCATCTTCCTGCCGCATCCGATTACTTGGATAAGTGCATTGATTTTAGGCGGAATCTTATTTTTTATTTTGTTGCCGAAGTATCAAGGACAGCAGCAGGCGATTAGTCATGGAGTTGAGATTCAAGCCGCCGTACAAGAAGTACGGGAGTGGAGCAGGAAAACGGGAGACGGCGATTATGTAGACCGGTATGAAATTATTGCCGTAGCACCGAATCCGGATAACGGCGAAATGTACACATTCGTCAGTCCGCCGATGGGTCAGGATCCCAAACCTTATCTGAAAGACCGGATAACCGTTAAAGTAGATTGGTCCAACCCCAAAGCGTATACGATGGATTTATCGTTTTTACCGTTTCAAGTTCATTAAAACGCCTGTAAATGAGAGATTAGAACTGCCGTCAGAAAGATGTGAAGAGGTGGTTTTTTTAACTCCGCAATGCTTTCTGACGACACGGCCTAAGAAAGATCGATGCGTTCCCGTAATACCGTGCTGATTTTGGCTATCAATACATCGATGGCCACATTATTTTGTTCGTCGCACGGAATGATAATATGGGCGTGACGTTTGGTCGGTTCGACAAATTGGTTGTGCATAGGGCGGACTTGTTCCGTGTATTGCTTAACTACCGATTCCACCGAGCGTCCGCGTTCCTGAATATCGCGCAGCATTCGGCGGATAAAGCGCAAATCGGCATCAGTATCCACAAACAGCTTGATATCCATTAAGTTTCGGATTCTTTCATCATATAAAGCCAAAATACCTTCGATAATAATCACATCTACCGGTTCTTGGTATTTGGTTTCCGAATGGCGCATGTAGTTTGTGTAGTCATATTGCGGAATGTCCACCGCTTTGCGTGCCAGCAGCAGATTTATATGGTTAAGCAATAAATCATTGTCGTAGGCAGAAGGATGGTCGTAATTCTGCTTCTTACGCTCCTCAATAGGCAGTTCGGGCTGATTTTTATAATAATAGTCTTGTTCGATAATGGTAATCGGACTGCCGCTGAATTCACGGTAAATTGCCTGAGATACCGTTGTTTTACCCGAGCCCGAGCCACCGGCTACGCCGATAATAATAGGTTTTTTCATCGTCATCATTTCTCTTGCTAAATGAGCCGCTATTATAACGCGAAACCTTCCCGCATTTTTCAGACGGCCCTAAAAGCAAGGTATGCGGCAACAGTCAATATCCGATACAATTAGGCCGTCTGAAAAAAGGATACTTCGTATGGCAAAACCCAAAGGCGGCTTGGGCCGCGGTTTAGATTCTCTTATCTCCAACAACATTGACGACGGCGGAAACGACCGCTTAACAACCGTAGCCGTGTCTGATATCCAGCCGGGCCGCTATCAGCCCCGAGTACAAATGGATGACGAGGCTCTGCATGAATTAGCAGAATCTATCAAAGCGCAGGGCGTGATACAGCCCGTGATTGTGCGTGAAAGAGGCTTATCGCAATATGAACTGATTGCAGGCGAGCGGCGTTGGCGTGCCAGCCAGCTTGCCGGTTTGACTGAAATTCCGGTCGTTATTAAAAGCATTAGCGATGAAACAGCTCTAGCCATGGGTTTGATTGAAAATCTCCAGCGCGAAAATCTTAACCCCATTGAAGAAGCGCGCGGTTTAAAACGCTTGGCCGACGAATTCAGTCTCACGCATGAAACCATCGCCAAAGCCGTAGGAAAAAGCCGCAGCGCCATATCAAACAGCCTGCGATTGCTCGGTTTGCCCGAGCCGGTTCAAGATATGCTTTATCAACGCCGTTTGGAAATGGGCCATGCCCGTGCATTATTAACCTTGCCGGTTGTCGATCAATTATTGCTGGCTCAAAAAGCAGTGAAGAACGGATGGTCGGTACGGGAAGTCGAACGTCGCAGCCAAATGCTGCAACAAGGGCACAAACCCGCCGCATCAAAAAAAATAAACCCCGATATACGCCGTCTGAATGAAGCGATTACCAACAAACTGGGTGTGAATGCGGAAGTTCAGAGCAGAAACCAGAAAAAAGGCAAAATCGTTTTATATTTTGATACCCCTGAAACATTAGAAAATCTCTTACAGCAGCTGGGCATCGATTACGATTACTAAAAACAAGTTTATATTTAGGCAAACTTCAGCAAAGGCCGTCTGAACATTTCAGACGGCCTTCGATTTAAAATAAATTGTGCCGAACTTACAGTAAAAAAAGCAGAATATTCACAAATATACAGATAATCCGCTGTTTAATTTTTAACGATGTGTAGTATCATGTAGTCTGCTTGTGAGAGGTAAGCAAGTTTCAGTAATATCAAACAAAACTAAGGCAGATGTTTAGTTGACAAAGGTTAACAATTGTCTTGACGCTTAAACACATCTTGATTATAGTAGCCCCGCTTAATCATGCCTTTGAGTCACTTGTATGAATAAGATTTTATATGTGCAGTTGGCTGCGTTGGCAATAGTTGCTTTTGTGTGTGCGGTAGTCAGTGGAGAAAGCGGATTTTGGTCGGCCTTGGCAGGCGGCCTGAATTATTTGCTGCCTTCCGCAGCAGCGGTATTACTTTTAAAACTTTTCAAGCCCTACCCCCATTTGGCCGGAAAAATCTTTCTGTTTGGAGAAGGTTTAAAAGTAATGCTGGCATTAGTGTTAATGATCGTGACCTTTGCAATTTGGCACGAAACGCTAAAATTTTTACCCTATATAGCAGGGTTATTTGTAGTCAGCCATCTGGTTTTTTTAGCATTGTTGAGAGTTAGAGACTATGGCAGGTGAATCGATGACTGCTGCAGACTATATCAAGCACCATTTACAAAGCTTGACCAGTTTGCAGGATGTAACCCAAGGGCAAGGCCTTAAGAATATCGCTGATTTTTCCTTCATCAACTTAGATGCCGTATTTTTCGCGGTTGTGTTGGGTATCATAGGCAGCTTTTTCTTGTGGCGCGGAGCAAAAAAAGCTACTGCCGGAGTACCCGGCCGTTTTCAGGCCGCAGTAGAAATATTGTTCGAGTTTGTGGACGATATGTGTAAAAGTATTGTTCATAACGAGCAATCACGCAAATTTGTTGCGCCGCTTGGTTTAACCTTGTTTGTGTGGATTTTCTTGATGAATGCCATGGATTTGCTTCCCGTGGATTTGCTGCCCTTGGGGTGGCAGATGGCTACCGGTGAGCACCATGCACTACTCCGCGTGGTTCCCACTGCCGACTTAAACACTACTTTGGCCATGGCAATCGGTGTTTTGCTAATCTGTATTTTCTATAACATTAAGATTAAAGGCTTTGGTGGTTGGATGCACGAGATGTTCACCGCCCCGTTCGGCCCCATGTTGGCTCCTGCAAACTTTATTCTGAATATTGTAGAGTTCTTATCCAAAACGGTATCACACGGTATGCGGTTGTTCGGTAATATGTATGCCGGTGAATTGGTATTCCTGCTGATCGCCCTTTTAGGTGGCGCATGGGCGGTATCCGGCAGCGTAGGAATCATGGATCCGATCATGTTTGTATTCCATATTCTTGCCGGTTTGGTATGGGCTATTTTCCATATTTTGGTTATTACCCTGCAAGCATTTATCTTTATGGCTTTGGCTTTTGTATATATCGGCCAAGCACATGATGCACACTGATCATCTGTATTGGTTTGCTTCCCATCATAAAAAATGGTTTTTTCAACGTAGTTTTTAACCTTTGTTTTTAATTAAGGAGTTTTAAAATGGGTTTGATTGCTATCGCATGTGGTTTGATTGTTGCATTGGGTGCATTGGGTGCGTCCATCGGCATTGCCATGGTAGGTTCTAAATATTTGGAATCTTCTGCCCGCCAACCTGAATTGATTGGCCCGCTGCAAACCAAACTGTTCTTGATTGCCGGTTTGATTGATGCTGCGTTCTTGATCGGTGTGGCCATTGCTCTGCTGTTTGCTTTCGTTAACCCGTTTGCAGGCTAATCCGAACAGGGAAGCGTTTCGAATTTGTACGAAACACTGTTTGATTAACCCTAAATACGAAGGTTAAGTAAAGTGAATATTAATGCAACCTTATTTGCGCAGTTAATCGTATTTTTCGGTTTGGTATGGTTTACCATGAAATTTGTGTGGCCACCTATCGCAAAAGCCTTAGACGAGCGCGCCGATAAAATCGCCGAAGGTTTGGCTGCTGCCGAACGCGGTAAGAGCGATTTTGAACAGGCAGAAAAGAAAGTTGCAGAACTCTTAGCTGATGGGCGTAACCAAGTTGCCGAAATGGTGGCAAACGCCGAAAAACGTGCAGCGAAAATTGTAGAAGAAGCAAAAACTCAAGCTTCGACCGAAGCTGCGCGTATTACAGCACAAGCTAAAGCAGACGTAGAGCAGGAAACTAACCGTGCTCGCGAAGCTTTGCGTGAGCAAGTTGCTGCATTGGCTGTAAAAGGTGCCGAATCCATTTTGCGTAGCGAAGTCAATGCTGAGAAGCATGCGCAAATGTTAAGTGCCCTAAAACAGGAGCTGTAACCTTATGGCTGAGTTCGCAACAATTGCCAGACCCTATGCGAAAGCATTGTTCGGATTGGCACAAGAGAAAAACCAAATACAGTCTTGGTTGGGCGGACTAAAAGAATTAGCGTCTGTTGTGCAACAGGAAAAAGTTGCTGCATTTGTCGAGCAGCCGGAGCAAAGTGTCGCCGAAAAAGCAGATGCTTTGGCTAAGCTGGTTGATCTAAGCGACTCAAATCTGAAAAATTTTGTATTGGTGCTTGCCGAACAAAAACGCTTACAGATTCTCCCTGAAGTTTATGCGCAATTTCAAGACTTAACTTTGGCACTAAATCAAACAAAACAAGCGGTTATTTATAGTGCTTATCCACTAAATGAATCGCAGTTAAATGATCTGACCAATGAGTTGCAACAACGTTTTGGTACCAACTTGGTGGCTACTACTCAAGTAGATACGTCATTGATTGGTGGGGTCAAAGTTGAAATTGGTGACCAAGTACTGGATTTGTCGTTACAAGGTAAATTGAATGCTTTGTATACGGCTATGACAAATTAGGAGAGTTTTCATGCAGCTTAATCCTGCTGAAATTAGCGATTTGATTAAAGCCAAAATAGAAAATTTGTCTGTCAATGCAGAGATCCGCACTCGAGGTACGGTAATTTCTGTTACAGACGGTATTGTGCGCATTCATGGCTTGTCAGACGTTATGCAAGGTGAAATGCTTGAATTCCCCGGCAACACGTTCGGTTTGGCTATGAACTTGGAGCGCGACTCCGTAGGTGCTGTCGTGCTGGGTGAATATGAGCATATTAAAGAAGGTGACGAAGTTAAGTGTACCGGTCGTATTTTAGAAGTGCCTATTGGTCGTGAATTAGTGGGTCGAGTTGTAAATGCCTTAGGCCATCCGATTGATGGTAAAGGTCCGATTAACACCACACTCACAGCTCCAATCGAAAAGATTGCACCGGGTGTTATTGCGCGCCAATCAGTAGATCAACCGATGCAAACCGGTATAAAATCAATCGATTCTATGGTACCTATTGGTCGTGGTCAGCGTGAGTTGATTATCGGTGACCGTCAAACGGGCAAAACAGCAGTTGCACTTGATGCGATTGTTAACCAAAAAGGTACCGGTGTTATTTGTATTTACGTTGCAGTAGGCCAAAAAGCTTCTTCTATTGCTAACGTGGTGCGCAAGTTGGAAGAATATGGTGCAATGGAACATACCATTGTAGTTGCAGCCACAGCTTCAGAGGCAGCGGCATTGCAATTTATTGCACCCTATTCAGGCTGTACCATGGGTGAATTTTTCCGAGACCGCGGCGAAGATGCATTAATTGTTTACGACGATTTGTCTAAACAAGCTGTGGCTTACCGTCAAATATCATTGCTGTTGCGTCGACCACCCGGTCGCGAAGCTTATCCTGGCGACGTATTCTATTTACACAGCCGTTTGCTTGAAAGAGCCGCACGTATTAATGCCGATGAAGTAGAAAAACTGACTAATGGCGAAGTAAAAGGCAAAACAGGTTCTTTGACTGCTCTCCCCATTATTGAGACCCAAGCAGGTGACGTTTCAGCTTTTGTACCAACTAACGTAATTTCTATTACAGACGGCCAAATCTTCTTGGAAACAGATTTGTTCAACTCTGGTATCCGTCCGGCAATCAATGCGGGTATTTCTGTATCACGAGTGGGTGGTGCCGCACAAACTAAAGTTATTAAGAAACTCGGTGGCGGTATCCGTTTGGCTTTAGCTCAGTATCGCGAACTGGCGGCATTCTCTCAGTTTGCTTCGGATCTTGATGAAGCTACTAGAAAACAACTTTTACACGGTGAAGTTGTGACTGAACTGATGAAGCAAAAGCAATTCAGCACCCTTAGTACGGCTGAAATGGCATTAACTTTGTGGGGTATCAACAATGGTTCCTATGAAGATGTGCCTGTTTCGAAAGCTTTGGCTTTTGAGGCTGAGTTCCTGAGCTATGTCCGTACGCAACATCCTGAGGTACTTGAAGAAATTAATGCTTCGGGTGCTATGTCGGATGAAAATGAACAAGTGCTGACCCAGGCTATGAAATCATTCAAATCTTCTTACGCTTATCAAGCCTAAGAGTACAGGATGAAAGGAGTCTGAGATGGCAGTAGGAAAAGAGATTCTCACCAAAATCCGCAGTGTTCAAAATACTCAAAAGATCACTAAAGCGATGCAAATGGTGTCAACCTCTAAAATGCGGAAGACTCAAGAACGGATGCGTCTTGCACGTCCGTATGCTGAAAAAGTACGTTTGGTAATGAGCCATTTGGCTCAAACCCATTCTGATCATGGTGTCAAACTGCTTGAGCCGCATCGCAGCGTACAGCGTGTAGGATTCATCCTAATTACCACCGACAAGGGTTTGTGTGGTGGTTTGAATGCAAATGTGTTGAAAAAATTTTTAGCACAAGTTCAAGAGTATCAAGACCAAGGTATTGAAGTTGATGTGGTGTGTTTGGGCAGCAAAGGATTAGCAGCTTGCCAACGAATCGGATTGAATGTAATCGCCAGCGTTGTTAATTTAGGTGATACTCCGCGAATGGAAAAATTATTAGGAGCCTTGACCGAAATTTTCCAGCGCTATGAGAAAAAACAGTTAGATGCGATTCATTTGGTGTATTCAGGTTTTGTGAATACCATGCGCCAAGAGCCCCGCAATGAAATTTTATTGCCGATAGGCCAAAACACAATGGAAAGTGTGAGTGAAAGCAGTGATTATAATTGGGATTATCGCTATGAGCCCAGTCCTGTTGCTGTTTTGGAATATTTGGTCCGCCGCTATTTAGAGTCTGTGGTTTATCAGGCGTTAAGCGATAATATGGCTTCAGAGCAAGCCGCACGAATGGTAGCGATGAAAGCCGCTACCGATAATGCGGGTAATGCCATTAAAGAGCTGCGCTTGGTATATAACAAGTCGCGCCAAGCCGCGATTACCACGGAGTTGTCAGAAATTGTTGCCGGTGCTGCTGCTGTTTAAGGTGGCGGTATCGTGCATTTAAAATAGGATGCGATAATGAGCCAAGGCAAAATCGTACAAATTATCGGTGCGGTAGTTGACGTAGAGTTTTCCCGCGATGCTATTCCGCATGTGTATGATGCCCTGAAGTTAGTTGATCAAGACTTGACTTTAGAAGTTCAACAGCTTTTAGGCGATGGAGTAGTGCGTACCATTGCGATGGGCAGTTCAGACGGCCTCAAGCGCGGAATGTCTGTGATGAATACAGGTTCGCCGATTACTGTTCCGGTAGGTAAAGCTACGCTGGGCCGTATTATGGACGTACTCGGTAATCCGGTAGATGAAGCCGGCCCTGTTGGTGCAGATGTAAAACGTGCTATTCACCAAGAAGCTCCCAAATTTGACGAGCTTTCAAGCACTACTGAATTATTGGAAACAGGAATTAAAGTAATTGATTTGCTTTGTCCTTTCGCCAAAGGTGGTAAGGTAGGCTTGTTTGGTGGTGCGGGTGTTGGAAAAACCGTAAACATGATGGAGTTAATTAACAACATCGCCAAAGCACACAGCGGCTTATCAGTATTTGCCGGCGTGGGTGAGCGTACCCGTGAAGGTAACGACTTTTACCATGAGATGAAGGATTCCAATGTATTGGATAAAGTAGCCATGGTTTACGGTCAAATGAACGAACCTCCGGGTAACCGTTTGCGCGTTGCTTTGACTGGTTTGACTATGGCCGAATATTTCCGTGACGAGAAAGATGAAAACGGCAAAGGTCGTGACGTCTTGTTCTTTGTGGATAATATCTATCGCTACACTTTGGCCGGTACGGAAGTATCTGCATTGTTGGGCCGTATGCCTTCGGCAGTAGGTTACCAGCCTACATTGGCAGAAGAAATGGGCCGTTTGCAGGAGCGTATTACTTCTACTCAAACAGGTTCGATTACATCTATTCAAGCAGTATATGTGCCTGCGGATGACTTGACAGACCCGTCTCCCGCTACAACTTTTGCTCACTTGGATGCAACTGTGGTATTGAGCCGTGATATTGCTTCATTGGGTATTTATCCGGCAGTAGATCCGCTTGATTCTACTTCTCGTCAATTGGATCCGATGGTTTTGGGTCAAGAGCATTATGATGTAGCCCGCGGCGTACAATCTACCCTGCAAAAATATAAAGAATTGCGTGATATTATTGCCATTTTGGGTATGGATGAATTGTCTGATGAAGACAAACTGACAGTTATGCGTGCGCGTAAAATCCAACGTTTCCTGTCACAACCGTTCCATGTTGCAGAAGTATTTACAGGTTCTCCGGGTAAATATGTTTCTTTGCGCGACACTATCGCAGGCTTCAAGGCAATTTTGAGCGGTGAATATGACCACTTGCCGGAACAAGCTTTCTATATGGTTGGCGGTATCGAAGAAGCCGTAGAGAAAGCGAAAACCGTAAACTAAGGAGGCCGGCATGAGTGTCATGCAAGTTGAAGTGGTAAGTAATGAGCAGAATATTTATTCAGGGGAGGCTAGTTTTGTGGTTGTGCCGACCTTGGCTGGTGAGCTTGGTATTTACCCCAAACATGAGCCGATTATGAGTTTAGTCCGCCCGGGTACCTTACGTTTGACAGTACCGGGTTCTGCCGAAGAAATGTTAGTAGCGGTTTCAGGCGGCCTTTTGGAGGTTCAGCCGGATAAGCTGACTGTATTGGCCGATGTTGCAGTGCGTAGCGAAGAAATGGATCAAGCTCGTGCTGAAGAGGCTAAGAAAGCCGCAGAAGCCTGCATTTCTCAAGCTGCTGATGATGATTCACTGGCTAAAGCTCATGCAGCTTTGGCTGCAGCGATTGCGCAGCTGAAAACCTTGGATTATATTCGTTCGCAAAAAAACAAATAAAAATCTGTTTGTTAAACCAAAAGCACAGCATTTGCTGTG
Organism: Neisseria dumasiana; assembly: GCF_022870885.1. NCBI lineage: Bacteria > Pseudomonadati > Pseudomonadota > Betaproteobacteria > Neisseriales > Neisseriaceae > Neisseria > Neisseria dumasiana. The sequence continues at coordinate 86,639 of NZ_CP091509.1, forward strand.
CTTTTTTATTGTATAGTCAATCTGAGACCTTTGCAAAACCTCCATCTGCGGCGCATTTCTGCGTTGTGCGCTGCTCGCTCGTTTGCGCCTATCTATATGATATGTCTGCACTCGCTGTGCTGCTACGCCTTGAACTGCACCCACATCTGAGGGTTTTGCAAAGGTCTCAATCTGCTTAATTTTACTACGATGTTGCTACTCCCTAGTTAAAGAGAACGATTGTGTATGCCGCTGAAGCGGCAACAGAATCGGTTTCGCACTTATATAGTTAATCCTCTTAGTTTTTAATACAAAGCACTAAGCCGAATACAGTACAACAGGTTGAGACCTTTGCCCCCCCCATCTGAGGCGCATTTCTGCGTTGTGCGCTGCTCGCTCGTTTGCCTATCTATATGATATGTCTGCACTCGCTATGCTGCTACACCTTGAACTGCATCCACATCTGAGGGTTTTGCAAAGGTCTCAGGTTGTACGGCAAGGCGCAGCAACGCCGTAGCTAAATGTAAGTTTATTTGCGATATGATGTATAACAAATCGCCGGCGCTTTTTAATGGAAGATGGGAGCGGAGAAAATAAATAAGCGGTGGGGAATATACCGCACCGCTTGGCATGTGTAGCGTATCTGCGTAAGGTTTAAGATGTCGCATCGTCGTTGCTGTGCCGCTTTTCTTCATAAACGGCTTGTTGCGCCAAAACAGAACCTTCGGGTGCTTGAGAAGTTTCTCCGTATTCCCACGGTGCATTGCTGGGGATTTCTTCGATGTGGATGGTTTTCAACGAATAATCAGGCTGGTAATACAAATCGTATTTGGCTGCTTTGATAACCGACAACATCATCATACTCATGATTACCAATAAAGGAGCGCCTGCAAAGATGGAGGCCGTCTGAAGCGTGTTCAGTCCGCCGATGAACATCAATGTTGCAGGCAAAATGCACAGTGTGAATGCCCAAAACAACCGGTTCCAACGGTGGGGTTCGCCGTGAACCTCGTGTTGCACAACAGATGCGAGAATATAAGAAATACTGTCGAAAGTGGTTGCGGTAAAGATTACCGCCAGCAGAGTGAACACGCCAATCGAAATTTGCGGCATCGGCAAGGTGGATAGAATCGCAAAAATCGTGGCGGTTGCGCCTTTATCGTTAAGTAGAGCGACCACATCCATCGCACTGCTCAATTGCAGGTAGAGACCGTAGTTGCCCAATACGATAAAGAATACGGCGCAGCCGAGCGAGCCGTAGAACATTGAGCCGATGGTCATTTGGCGGATAGTGCGTCCTTTGGAAATTTTAGCGATAAACAGGCCGATAGTCGGCGCAAAAACCAACCACCATGCCCAGTAGAAAATCGTCCAATCTTTCGGAAAACCGGTATTTTTGAAACCGTGCTGTTCAAAGTGGCCGAACGATTCCGCCCATGTCATCATGGTAAACATCTGGGTAAGCGAGCGGCCCAAGCTTTCCAAACCCACGTTCAAAATAAACACCGTAGGGCCGACTAACAACACAAAAATCAGAAAGGCAATGGCCAAGTAGAAGTTAAAGTTAGATAGTCTTTGGATACCGCCGCGCAAGCCCTGATAGGCACTGTAGGCAAAAATACAGGTAGTAACCAGCAGTACGCCCAAGCTGGTTATCCAATCAGACGGCAGGCCGAACAGTTTGTGCAAGCCTTCGGTAATCATCGGAGAAGCCAGGCCAAGAGAGGTTGCTCCGCCGCCTATCATGCCGAAAACAAAGAAAATATCAATCAAACGGCCCCAGTTGCTTTTCGTAAACTTTTCGCCCAACAAAGGCATTAAGCTTTGGCTGACCTTCAACACCGGAGAGTTGCGCACATGGGCAAAATAGGCAATGGCTACGGCGGGTACCAAATAAATCGCCCAAGCTATCGGCCCCCAATGGAACAGCCCATAGGTGCTGGCCCAGCGTACTGCGTCGGGTGAACCGGGAGCAATTCCGAACGGAGGCCCTTGGTAGTAATAAGCCCACTCGATGATACCCCAATAAAGAATGCCCGAACCGATTCCGCCGCAAAACATCATGGCTGCCCAAGAGCCGGTTTTGAACTCGATTTCGTCTTCGGGTTTGCCCAGTTTAATGTTGCCGATATCGGAAAAAGAAATATAAATAACAAAGATAAAAGCCAGCAGGCCGAATGCCAAATAACCGATGCCTAATTTGGCGGTAACAAAATCTTTAACCAAAGCGACCCAATCGGCACCCTCTTGAGGAAAGGCAATTAAAGGCAGGGTTACGCAAAGCAGAATGATCAAGACGCCGAAAAAAGTAAACCGGTCGATCCGTGTGTCGGGTGTAGAAGATGCGCCGTGGGGTTGAAAGTTTTTATCGGCATCAAACATGCCCAAATGCCGGTAGGAAGGGCGGGGCTGTGCCGGTTTGTAACGGAAGCGGACATCGGTAGAGTCGGGTTTGTTGTGAACAGACAATGTTGGCTCCTTATGTAGTGGTTATTGTTTTGAGTGTCATGTCGGTTTATCGCAAATAAACTGAACTTGCTGCGCCTTGTCGTACTGCTTGTACTGTTTGCGGCTTGCTGCTTCGTATCAAAAATAAGTTTATTTGCCATATGCACGCTTTTTATAATTTTTATAATGTATTGAAAGGTTTGTAAACAAAAGCGGCTTGTGTGCTCTGACGATTTTATGTAGATGTATGATTTTAAACAATAAAATTTTAATAACTTAAGTTGTTGATAAATAAGGTTAAGGCCGTCTGAAAAGCCTTTGCTGCGGGAAGGTTTTTGGTGCTTGCAGTCAAAGATAATTGTTAATATTATTCATGCTGACACTTTTGCAAAACCGACAGATAATGCGGCCTGCTTCTGTATCCGGTATGGCTGCATGATAAGCACTATCCGGTTTTGAAGGTTTTCCAAAGGTTTCATGCCGGAAACGGCGTTTTGGATTTCCAACCGCAACCAAAAATTTTTAAGGAGATTAAGATGGCTTACGTTCTGCCCGAACTCGGCTACGCTTACGATGCGTTAGAGCCTCATTTCGATGAGATGACCATGAATATCCACCACACCAAGCACCATCAGGCTTATGTAAACAATGCCAATGCCGCTTTGGAGAGCCTGCCCGAATTTGCCTCGTTGAGCGCCGAAGAATTGGTGTCGCGTTTGAAAGAACTGCCTGCCGACAAGCAAACCGTGTTGCGTAACAATGCAGGCGGACATGCAAACCATTCTTTCTTCTGGAAAAACCTTAAAAAAGGTACTGAATTGAAAGGTAAACTCAAAGAAGCCATCGAGCGTGATTTCGGTTCGTTTGAAGCGTTTCAGGCAGAATTTGAAAAAGCGGCGGCTACCCGTTTCGGTTCGGGTTGGGCATGGCTGGTGTTGGACGGAGGCCGTCTGAAAGTGGTTTCTACCGCCAACCAAGATACGCCGCTGATGGGTGAAGAGATTGCCGGTTGCAAAGGCTATCCGATTATCGGCTTGGATGTGTGGGAACACGCTTACTATCTGAAATTCCAAAACCGCCGCCCCGATTATGTGAAAGAGTATTGGAATGTGGTGAACTGGGACGAAGCGGCCAAACGCTTTGAATCCCAACAATAATCAGATAGAGAGATTAGCCCGGCTTGGATAGAGCAGGGCAGAATAAAGGGTTGAGGCCGTCTGAAAAAACTTATTCAGACGGCCTCAACCCTTTATACAACTTGAAACCTTTGCAAAACCCTCAGATGCGGATGCAGTTCAAGGCGCAGCAGCACAGCAAGAGACCTTTGCAAAACCCTCAGATGCGGATGCAGTTCAAGGCGCAGCAGCACAGCAAGAGACCTTTGCAAAACCCTCAGATGTGGATGCAGTTCAAGGCGTAGCAGCACAGCGAGTGCAGACATATCATATAGATAGGCAAACGAGCGAGCAGCGCACAACGAAGAAATGCGCCGCAGATGGGGGTTTTGCAAAGGTCTCAGCAAGTGCAGACCACGGAAACATTACACTGTTTTGACTACATCGCCGTTGTCAAATACCAATACCCGCTCCGGCCAGCGCATGGCTGCGAGATGGAAGGTGGAGCGTTCGACCGGCGTGCCGGCTTTGCGGTCGCGCCAGCGTGCGCCGACGGAAAAATCGAGACAGAACACATTGCGCCGTGCGCCGTGCCATGCGTTGCCGGCGGCAGGCAGGATGTTTTCCCTGTCGGGCGAGAGCGGTTGGGGCAAGCGGTTTCGCCAGTAGTGGCCGATAAGCACGGGAATGTCGTCGCGGTAATCGTCCCACCAGCTGCAACGTGCCGTAAACCGCCAGCGGCCTCCGGCATAGAACGGTTGGGATGCGATATTTTCAACACCGCTGGTTAGTGCGCGTATCGGGTGCAGGCGGCTGCGGTTGAGTTCGTATTGGGCGGTGGCAGGCATCGGCGGAGGAGGCTGGGGATGTTCCAGCGCGTCGGCGTAGCGTTGTTGTTCTTGCAAGTAGTCGGGATACCAAGAGGCCGTCTGAAGTGTGTGGCGCAGTTCGGCATCGAAACGGCGGTATTGTTCGGTAAGCGGTTCACCGGCGGCTGCTTCGAGGGCAGGGAAAGTGTGCGGTTGCCAAGCGGCATGAACGATACGCAGGTCGGCGCGCTCGAGTATCAACGGTTGGGCGGCCAAGCGGCTTTCCAAATCGGGTTTGCGCTCGTCGGGTAAAATGCGCCAAGGGGCATAACGTTCGGCGTCTTTGTTGTAACGCTGGGGAAAAAACCAGCCTGAGCCGTCTTTGGGGTCGTGCACAAGCGCATTCAGCTCGTGGTTGCCCAGCACGGTAAAGGCGTTGCCGGCATCGTGTGCCTGAAAAAACCAGTCGAGTACAGCGGGGCTGTCGGGGCCGCGGTCGCACAGGTCGCCGACAAAAACGATTTTTCTGCCTTGCGGGTGGCTGCCGTCGCTGCGGTAGCCGAGATGATGCAGCAAAGTTTGCAGGGCGTCGATTTCGCCGTGAACGTCGCCGATGATGTCGAGCGGGGTGTCGGGGAGGGGTTGGCGGTATTGATAGGACATGGTTTGTTTTCCCGTAAAGGCCGTCTGAAACATGACGGTCAACTGCATAATATTACATTGGCTGTGCATTTCTTAAAACCGGTGGGCAGTATGATACCGCAGGTTGCTTTAACCGACCGTTCTGCCATGCGTTGTCGGCAGATACGGCTTGTTGTGGTAAAAGCAACCTTTTCCCCGCAACTGTACGGAGATGTTTATGAATACTGTCCGCAAATCCATGATAGCCGCACTGGTTACTTCGGCTTTGGTGCTGGCACCGGCCGCCCAAGCGCGGATGACCGACCGCACTAAAGCTACGATCGTGGGTGCTGCCGTCGGCGGTGTAATCGGAAGTGCCGCAGGCAACAATATGGAAAGCACGTTAATCGGTGCTGCCATCGGCGGTACGGCAGGCAATCTGTATGCCAAGCGCAATCAAAAGCGTGAAGCGGCCGAACGTGAAAACCGCCGCCGTGAGGTGGTTTACCGCGACAGACACCATCATCATTACTATTATGATGACGACGATGATGACAAAAAGCGTAAAAAATACCGTCATCACCACGTCAGCCACAAAAAATACGGCAAAAAGCACGGAAAATACAAACGCTACGAGCGTGATGACGATGATGATTGATGGATGAACGCTTGAGGCCGTCTGAAAATCTGTTTTCAGACGGCCTCACCGTATCGAATGTGTATATTTCAGCTTCGCATTGAACAAAAACGAACGAACCGCCCGATGGATTCAGGCGGTTCGGTTTTTTAATCAGGCTTGCTGTTTGGCTTTACGTTCTTCCAGCCAGTGCTCTAAGTAGTGGATACTCACGCCGCCCGCTTGAAAACCGGGGTCGGCAAACAGATCACGGTGCAGGGGGGTATTGGTTTTGATGCCGGTAACGGCCAGCTCGGCCAGTGCCACACGCATTTTTGCCATGGCCTGTTCACGGTCTTTGCCGTGCACGCAGATTTTACCGATCAGGCTGTCGTAGTTGGGCGGAATGCGGTAGCCTTGGTAAATGTGGCTGTCCACCCGCACGCCCAATCCTCCGGGCAGGTGGCAGCTTTCAATCGGGCCGGGGCTGGGAATGAAGTTGTACGGGTCTTCCGCATTGATACGGCATTCGAAAGCATGGCCTTCCAGCACGATGTCTTTCTGTTTGTATTGCAAAGGCAGGCCGCTGGCTACGCGGATTTGCTCTTGAACGATGTCAACACCGCTGATCAGCTCGGTAACCGGATGTTCTACCTGCACACGGGTATTCATTTCGATAAAGAAGAATTCGCCGTCTTCATACAGAAATTCAAACGTACCCGCACCGCGGTAGCCGATGCGTTTGCAGGCGGCTACGCAGGCTTCGCCGATTTTCTTGCGTTCTTTTTCGGTAATGCCGGGAGCAGGTGCTTCTTCAATCACTTTTTGGTGGCGGCGTTGCATAGAGCAGTCGCGTTCGCCCAAATAAATGGCGTTGCCTTGTTCGTCGGCTAAGACCTGAATTTCGACGTGGCGCGGTTTTTGCAGATAACGCTCCATATAAACCATGGGGTTGCCGAATGCCATGCCGGCTTCGGTTTTGGTCATTTCCACCGATTTGAGCAGGTCTTCTTTTTTCTCGACCACACGCATACCGCGTCCGCCGCCGCCGCCTGATGCTTTGATAATCACGGGAAAGCCGACTTTATCGGCGATTTTGAGGATTTCGGCATCATCGTCGGGCAGCGCGCCGTCGGAACCGGGCACGCAGGGCACGCCCGCTTCGATCATGGCGTGCTTTGCAGATACTTTGTCGCCCATCAAGCGGATGGTATCGGCGCGGGGGCCGATAAACACGAAGCCCGATTGTTCTACCTGCTCGGCAAAGCTGGCGTTTTCAGCCAAAAAGCCGTAGCCGGGGTGGATGGCGTCGGCGCCGGTTACTTCGGCAGCGGCGATGATGGCGGGAATGTTAAGGTAACTTTGGGGGGAGGGAGCCGGGCCGATGCACACCGATTCGTCGGCCAGTTTGACATGCAGGCTGTCTTTATCGGCTTCGGAATGCACGGCAACGGTGGCGATGCCCATTTCGCGGCAGGCGCGTAATACACGGAGCGCGATTTCGCCACGGTTGGCTATCAATACTTTTTTCAGCATAAGATTCTTTCAGAAGAAGTTTCAAAGCAGGGCTTTGTTCTGAATGTAAGTAATTCAGACGGCCTCATGCACAGGGGCCGTCTGAAAATAATTCTGTTACTCGATGATAAACAATGGCTCGCCGTATTCGACAGGCTGGCCGTTTTCAACCAAGATTTCTTTGACCACGCCGGATTTTTCGGCTTCGATTTCGTTCATCAGTTTCATGGCTTCGATAATGCACAAGGTGTCGCCGGCCTTAACGGTTTGGCCTACTTCTACAAACGGAGGGGAAGTGGGGCTGGGTGCGCGGTAGAATGTGCCGACCATAGGTGATTTTTGTGCATTGGTCAGATCACGCGCAGCGGGAGCGGCAGGAGAAGCGGAAGGTGCGGCGGCAGGTGCCGCGGGGGCGGCAGGTGCAGGCGCGGCATGGTGAACGGCGGTAGGCGCAGCATAAATGGCTTGCTGGGGAGCGGTGGAGCGGGTAATGCGTACTTTTTCTTCACCTTCGGTCACTTCGATTTCGGCGATACCCGATTCTTCAACCAGATCAATCAATTTCTTCAGTTTGCGTAAGTCCATAAAGGTTCCTTTTGCTTAATGTAAAGCCGTGATTGCTTTGCGGCACGGATTGGCTGCCGTTTTGCCGCAAAACAGATGGTATGCTGCGCCTTTTTCTTAGGCGGTTACAAAAAAAGATATACGGATATTGTTACTAACTTGCTGCTAAATGTCCAGTAAAATATCAAAAAAAGGCAGTTTTGGGTAAAAACATCCGAAATAGGCCGAATGGAAAAAGCCGACGGGGACTCTTGTGAGTATTTATTCTAAACCTGAAGGCCGAAAGCTAAAAAACGTTAAAGTTTGCATGAGGAGTTCTGACGGGAGCAGAAGGGAGGAGGCTTCGGTAAAAGCCCGTTTGAGAGTATCGCGGCGGCCGATGTCTGTTTTCTTTACGCAGCTATGGCAATTGATTGAAATTTCTGCGGAAATAAACCAATGCGGGTTGAGTGGTGTCGTGCACGTTGATTTCGTTAATCAATACATAAAAAACATGATGTGTGCCGATGTCGTGTTGGGCGGTAATTTTTCCGTGAAGGTGGGCAAGCGCGCCTTCCACCTGCAATTGCCCGGTTTGCCCGCGATGCCAAATGTGGTATTCGAAGCGTTCTTCGGGCGAGAGCTTGGTGATGCCGGCAAAATGCTCGGCAACATCCTGCTGGGCAGCCGATAGCACGTTGATACACAAATCTTCGTTGGTTTGAAGTATGGGGATAATGGCGGAACGGCGGTTGATGCAGATCATCACGGTGGGCGGCGCGTCGGTAACGGGCGTAACGGCGGTCATGGTAATGCCGTAACGGCCTGCGCTGCCGTCGGTGGTGATGACATGCACACCGGCTGCGCACGAAGCCATGGCATCTCGGAAGCAGGGTTGGAGTGCGTGGTCCGGTTTGTTTTCTGTCATGGCGTATGCGGAGCTTATTTAAGAAGTTTGCCTATATTGGAAAGTTCGCCGAGCAAGGTTTGCAGTTGCAGCATTTTTTCCCTTGAAAAAACGGTTTCAATGCGGTCGTAGCATTTATCGACTTCTTCGCCGAGCGAATCGTACAACGCCTCGCCTTCTGCGGTTAACTTCAAATAAACGCGGCGGTGGTCGTTAGAAGGTTTCAGGCGAACCAACAGCCCGGCTTTTTCAAGGCGCGTGAGAATGCCGGTTAGGCTGGGGCGCAGAATGCAGGCTTGATTGGCCAAGTCCTGAAAGTCGAGCGTACCGTTTTCGGCCAGCAGGCGGATAATGCGCCATTGTTGGTCGGTTAAACCGACATTGTGCAGAATGGGGCGGAACTGGGTCATCAGTGCTTCGCGCGCCTGTATGAGGCTGATATTCATTGATGCATGTTTGGATGAGTGAGCCATATTTGGTTCTCCGTGGTCTGCCGTTGTTGTATATTGTGTTTGGCGTGTTTTCAGTTGGTCAATATTATTCCAATACGCAGCGAACCTCAATCAAATACTGAAATCACAATGATTCATTCAGTAGAAAAACCGAGTGATTATAGTCAAATAACGCCATCAGCACTATATCCGTATGGGTGCATATTCAAGGTGTTGAATACCCGGGATAACGGTAAATGGCAAGAGCAGAACGGCTTTATGTATATTCAAAAGCAATCAGCTGCCGGATTAAAGTGTACAAAATGATGATAACTGTTGTTATCTTGTGTCATTTTTATGCCGCTTGTTTAAAAAATATGCCGAATGTCGTTATATTGAATGTTTTACTCTATATAATAATTGCCTCTGTTCATCGTGCAATCGAAACGGCTGTTCAACTTTTTGCCGTTTCCGCAATGAAAGATAGTAGATCAACTTATTTTTGAGACAAGGCGGCAACGCCGTAGCAGAAATAAAGTTTATTTGCTATGCAGATTGCTTTTTATGGCAACAGATTCCGATTTTCTTTGCATGCCAAGTGCCGATACTTTTTACTAATAACCATTCATTGCATTCGCTTACTGGAAAACTTATGAAAACTTATACACTTAATGTTACCCGTAACGGGCAGACAGACGCATTGTTGATACAGGAGGGCGCAGCAGCCCTCGTTCAAACTGAGCCGGATACCCTTTACCTTGTGGTCGATTCCGAAGGTAAGGCTGTTGACGGGTCTGTGTTGCAATGGATGGAAAACGACTTATGGGTATATTTGGACGGCGTGCAAGACGACACGCCCGATTTGGTATTGAAAGACTACCGCATCAACTATCCGATTGAAAACAGCCGATATTTACAAGATGCGGGAGCGACCTTTGCAACAGCCGCCGATGAAGCATCTCATGCACAAATTGCCGTAGCGGTTGCCGAAGAAGTAGGAATTGCCGGCTGGACGACCGGTTCACAGCTATGGGCCGCTGCTGCGTTGGCGGCCGGTGCAGCAGTAGTCGGTATCGCAGCGGCAGGCGGAAATTCGGATAATCATAACGATCAGCAACCAAAAGATAAAACCGAACCTAAGCCACCGAAACAGCAGGAAGAGCGGCCGTCTGAAAAAGACAAAGATCAGGCAGCCGATTCTGAGTCTCAAGATAAAACCGAACCTAAGCCACCGAAACAGCAGGAAGAGCGGCCGTCTGAAAAAGATAAAGATCAGGCAGCCGATTCCGAGTCGCAGGATAAAACCGAACCTACGCCGCCGAAACAGCAGGAAGAGCAGCCGTCTGAAAAAGATAAAAATCAGGCAGCCGATTCCGACGCTCAAGATAAAACCGAATCTACTCCGCCGAAGCAGCAGGAAGAGCGGCCGTCTGAAAAAGACAAAGATCAGGCAGCCGATTCTGAGTCTCAAGATAAAACCGAACCTACGCCGCCGAAACAGCAGGAAGAGCGGCCGTCTGAAAAAGATAAAAATCAGGCAGCCGATTCCGACGCTCAAGATAAAACCGAATCTACTCCGCCGAAGCAGCAGGAAGAGCGGCCGTCTGAAAAAGACAAAGATCAGGCAGCCGATTCCGATTCGCAGGATAAAACCGAACCTACTCCGCCAAAGCAGCAGGAAGAACAACAGCCCGAAAAAGACAAAGATCAGGTTGCCGATCCCGACACTCAAGATAAAACCGAACAGAATCCTCCGCCCAAACCCGAAATCATTTTGAATCCGGTGAGTGAAAATAATGTCATCAACTCGGAATCGGTCAAAGCCGAACAAGGTTTGGTGTTATCAGGCCGTCTGAATGTAGACCCCGCGCTGGTGTCGCCTTCCGTATCGGTTGCGGTTGGCGGCAGGGTTTATGCGGCGGAAATCAGCGGTGACACTTGGAAGGTTAAGCTGGATAACGGTGTGCTTGCCGATATACAGGGCGAGCAGAAAATCAGTATTTCCGTTACCGCCCAAGATGCCGACGGCAATCCCCATACCGCTACGGTTGAGCAAACCTATACCATCGATACGCAAATTGCCACACCTGTGATCGATATTCACAAGGTAGCGCAAGACGACATCATCAATTTGGTAGAGTCTCAAGCAGCATCCATCACGGTTACCGGCACGGTGGAAAATGCGCAAAACGGTGATGAAATTATTTTGAAAGTCGGCGAAGCGCTGTATCGCGGCATAGTAACCGACGGAACGTTCTCCGTGCCGGTACATACCAGAACTTTGGTCAACCACGGCAAAATTTCTGCCGAACTGACAACACGCGATGCGGCCTTAAACAGCGCTACCGGCACGGCCGAACGCAGTTATCGTGTGGATACGGAATATGCGCCCACCATCAGCTTAAACAATATCGCCGGCGATAACATACTCAATATCGAGGAATCGAAAGGTAAGGTAACGGTGAGCGGCCAAGTCAGCGACGTAGCCGACGGAGAGAGCGTGGTTGTTTCGTGCGGCTGCGAGAGCTGCGGCAACGTGAAATGGGTCGACATATTGGCCAAAGTGCGCAACGGTGCTTTTTCGGTTGATTTTTCGGGCGAAACGCTGAAAAAAGAAGGCTATAACCTGATTAAGGCCAGCGTGAGTTCGCAGGATGATGCCGGCAACACCGCTACCGTACAGACTACCCGCCAATACCTTACCGACTTGGATGCGCCTGATGTTAAATTGTCGATCGAGCCGATTGCCGGAGACGATGTATTGGGCAAGGCCGAGCGCGCGCATGCCCGCCAAACCGTTTCGGGTTCGTTTACCGGCTTGAAAGAAGGTGAGCGCATTGAAGAACTGACGGTTCAGGTAAACGGCGAAACGTATGCCGCGCAGGTGAGCGGAGAGCGTTATACGGCAGAAGTGCCGACTTCCGTGTTGGTTGCGGGTCAAGAAGTGCGCGTATCGGCGCGGGTAACGGATGCAGCGGGCAACGAAGCGGTTGCAAAGGCAAATCGCGAATACACGGTAGACGCGTTGCAGCCGGCAATCTATCTTGATCCCATTGCGGAAGATAACTACGTTAACAAGGCCGAATTCGATACAGGCACCATCACCTTATCGGGTTGGGTGGAAAACCTTCCCGACGGCGTGTCGGTTACTCTGGCGGCGCGCGGTAATAACGTTCAGGCTACCGTTTCAGACGGCCGCTTCAGTGCCACCGTGCCGGTTTCCTTTTTAGGGTTGAGAAATAATGCCACAGAAGCTGGGTATATATTGAGTGCGTATGTCGATGAGTCTGAAAAAAATCCTTTTCTTGTTGCCAACCAGCCGTATACGATTGATTTGCTCAACAACACAGGCATCACGATCGATGGCATAACCGGCGACAATGTGCTGGATGCCGAAGAAATGTCCCAACCGACCGTAACCATCCGCGGGCGCGTAACCGACGGGAAAGTCGGTTCAATCGTTACTGTTGATGTGGCGAAGGTAACTTACACGGCCACCGTTCAGGAAGGAGGGGAATACAGCATAGAAGCGGAAATCGACCGCATCTTTCCCCAGAAAGATGACGGCAAATATGCCTTAAAGGTCAGCGTCGACCGTGTTGACCAAGCCGGTAACAGGGGAGACGGAAAAGCAACCGCATCGCGCATCTTTATAGTGGATAAAACGCCGCCGCAAGGTGAAATCGTGTTTGACAAAATCGGAGGCGACAATGTGCTTAACCAAAGCGAAATCGGCCAAGCTACCATCACGCTGAGCGGCAAGGTGAACAGATTGGGCGAAGGAGACGAAATCAGATCGATAACGGTAAACGTGGGCGGCAAGCAATATCCGGCATCTATTACGGGTGCGGGATTCAGCGTGCAGGTTCCTGCCGAAATATTGGCGGCCAACACATCGGTTAGCGCGCAAGGCATGATCCGAGATGCGGCAGGCCGCTCTACCTCCGTAGCCGAAAGTACGCAAACGTATGAATTGAAAACCACTCTGCCTACCGTATCGGTTACTGTAGAAAGCATCAACGGCAACCAACCTGTTAACGCTGCCCAATTACCTGAGCAAGTGAGCCTGACGGGAAGGTTGGTGCTGGGCGATACGGTGGCTCCGGAAACCGTTAAAGTGACGGTTGAGATTGACGGTAAGGTTTATCAGGCCCGCGTTTCCGGTAATGATTGGAATTTGGAGGTGCCTGCCACTGTGTTGGCACATTCCGAAGGCCGTCTGAACGTAAATGTGCAGGTTGATGTGGCAGACCGTTACGGCAACACCGCGTCAAGCAGTGCGACAAAAACATTTGATGTCGATACGCATCTTCCCGAGCCGACGATCATGTTGAACGCCATCGCAGAAAATGATGCGCTGGATATTGCTACACAAGGCGATATTACGCTTTCCGGCCAAGTGGGCGGTGAGTTTAAAGCGGGCGATACCGTTACACTAACCGTTAACAACAAACAGCAACAGGTATCGGTTAATTCTCAAGGTGCTTTTAGCGTTGCAGTTGCCGCCGCTGAGCTGACCGCTGCGCCCGTGCCGGTGATCCGCGCCGCCGTTACCACGTCCGACAATGCGGGCAACACCGGCTCTGCGCATACCGCACGCGGATACAGCGTGAAAAAGGGTGATATCCAGATCCAGCTCGATACCATTACCGGCGACGATCTGATTAATGTAACCGAAGCCGGAAAAGACATCACCATTTCGGGCAAAGTTTCGGGAGCGCAAGCGGCACAAGGCCAAACCGTTACGCTGACGGTGGGCAAAGAAACGCTGCAGGCACAAGTCGGAGAAGATTTGACATTCCGTACCACCGTGCAAGGCAGCAAACTGTTGGATAACCAAGGCTATACCGTGTTCGCCGCTATTTCCGGCAACGGTTCCGGCTCGGCTTCCGCTGCCCGCAGCTATGCCGTAGACGGTGCTGCCGCAGCGAAAATCGATATTACTCAGGTGGATAACGATTTCAATCTGCAGGTTCATCAAACTGAAGCCAATACCCGCCTGCGCGGCGTGATCGAATTGGCGGGAGATTTCGCACAGGGCATGAACAAAGAGCGTATGCGCCAGATTACCGTAGATATCGGCGGCAAGTCGTATAAAGCCGGCGTTAAGCGCGATCTCAGCTTCTTTTTAGACATTCCCACCGACGAATTGAAATCGCTCAACGGCGAAAAACTCAGCTTTACCGTTGAAGCCGACCCCCGGTTGTATAAAGTGGCCAAATGGGCTGACGGATCATACAGGGTTCAATATATCAACAAAAATGCGCCGGTGCAGATTAAAGACATTACGTTCGACAGCCCCTATATCCAAAAAGATTCAGACGGCCACCATACGGTAACAGGCGTAGGCGAGCGCACCGTCAACATCAGCGGCACCGTTGGCGGCACGGCCAAAGCAGGCGATGAAATCAGCATCGACGTGGGCGGCAAAATCTACAAAACCGCCGTTGCCGACAACCTGACGTTCAAAGCACAGGTTGCCGCCGACGATTTGGCGGCAAACGGCGCCCACAAAGTGAAGGCTTCGCTGCATACTGCCGATTTATCCGGCAAAGCCGTAACCGTAAGCGATGTGGAAAACTACGCATCGCTGAAGCAGGTGAGCGATACCTTTGTAAACGCGCACCAGCCGATGCAGAAAGCCAAAGTAAACAGCGACCACACTTCAGACGGCTATAACTTCCCTTATTTCATCGAAAAAATCGGGTCGTTATACGGACGCAGCTACAATATTCCATTTGGCGGATCAAGCGACAAGCCTGCCGTAATCAAATACCATTTTATGACGCTCGACGAAATCGCCGCTTTACCGGTTGGGTTTAACCACTACATCGACCGTTCGACCATGACCACTTATTCGTCTGAATTGCAGGGCATCATACGCAACGCCTATAAAGAAATCAGCACGGTTGCCAATATCGAATTCGTAGAAGTGGGCAGCAGAGCCGAAGCCAATACCAACTTTTTTATGGGCAACCTGAAAAACGGCTTTGAAAGTGCTTCGGCCATTGCATACAGCGGCGGCCTGATAGCATGGAACAGCCGGCACAATTACAAAGGATGGGGCAATGAGTTTTTAAACTACACGGCTTTGCACGAAATTACCCATACTTTCGGCATGGGTCATACTTCGGTAGGCTTTACCGGTGATTACGCCGGAGAGGAAAACATCGAGTTTTCCAACATGTCGTATAAAGCCTATAAAAACGACAATTTGTTTTTAGACAGAGGCCATCTGCGCCCTTACGATTTGGCATACATGCAATATGCTTACGGAGTCAACCGCCATACACGCACCGGCAACGATATCTACACCTTTAAAAACTACAATATGTACAGCCGCGATGCCGACCGCTATATCTGGGATGCAGGCGGTGTCGATACCTTCGACGCTTCCGAAGAAAAGCAGGGCGTCAATGTGAACCTCACCCCCGGTTCGTGGATATATGTGGGCGATACCCGTGAAAAAACCTTTGCCGTAAAAAGCAGCCAAACATACGATATGCACGAATATTTCGGCTTTGACAAAAAACAAGCCTTATACGGTTTCAGCGGCATCAAAGGTTCGCTCGACACTTATACCGAAGGTCAGGCATTCATAGGCTTCGGCACGCAGATTGAAAACCTGATCGGTTCCGCCCACAACGATACCCTTACCGGCAACAAAGCCGACAACAATATCTATGGCGGTGCAGGTGCCGATATCATAAACGGCGGCGAAGGCAACGATTATCTCGACGGCGGCGCAGGTGCGGATCAACTGAACGGCGGCACCGGCAACGATACCTATGTGGTCGACGATACGGGCGATGTGGTTACCGAACATGCAAATGAAGGTGATGCAGACCATGTATTGAGCAGCTTGGAAAGCTACACATTGGGCAACCATTTGGAGCACCTGACCTTGATCGGCACCACCGCCGTTACAGGGCAGGGTAATGATGCCGACAACACCCTTACCGGCAACGGCCTTAACAACACCCTGAACGGCATGACCGGTAACGACCGCATTATCGGCGGAGCAGGCAGCGACACGCTTACCGGCGGCGACGGCAGGGATACGTTCGTGTTCGACACCGCTTTAGACGGCAGCGTCGATACCATCACCGATTTCACGGCAGGCCAAGACATTATCGAGCTGAAAGCCACCATCTTCGACAGCTTGAGCACCAATACCATGGATGAATGGGATCAATATGTGAAATATCATAAAGATACCGGCTATATCACTTACGATAAAGACGGCAAGGGCAATGCCGATGCCATTCACTTTGCCACGTTGGACAAGGATTTGGTAATAGATCACACCAGTTTCCAAGTCGTGTAAACCGTATGCTTCGGCAGATGCCGTCTGAAATTTCAGACGGCATTTTTCTTAAGCGTTCGAGATATCACGCATACACTATAGCCAACCAACTTAAAAATAGTACATTCGTCATACTCGGGCTTGACCCGAGTATCTTGAGTTTCAGCAAATTTAGGGGATATGCGGGCCAAGCTCGAGTATGACGGTTTTGTTATTAAACTTAAGTGGATTGACTATATCTGTATTGCCCGTAAGCTGTGAATCTATATTGGCCGATAATGCCCAATTACCAATAATCTATTTTTCAGATACTATAAAAGTGTTGATTGTCTTACTGCCAATGCCTAGACAACTGCACCGATCGTATTGTTTGCTCTAAATATTTCCATCAGTTTTAAAAGAGCACAATGAACAGGGTAGCCCGACTATGCTTTCATTAAACGAAGTAACCACCCATATCAGAGCCTGCCTGAAACACAATCCCACTCCTGCCGATATTGCCGCACATTTCGGCTACAGCCGCTTTTATCTCAGCCGTTGGTTTCAGCGTCAAACAGGTATTTCTATGCGTGACTACATTGCCGCCCTTAAAATAGAACAAGGCATTGAGCCTTTGATTGAAGGTAAAAGTATTATTGAATCACAACTTGAAGCCGGTCATGCCAGTGCAGGTACATATAGCCAACGCTTCCATTATCATACCGGCCAAACTCCGCGCGATTACCGCAATCAAGCAGAGGCCGCAAGCAGCACACTCAACAAACAGATTACAGATGCCGTTCCCCGTGCTATTCCCCATTACAGTTTTGACCCTGAGAAACACCCGCAAACCCATTCGCTCAATATATCTGTGTCAGGCGCAAGCCAATACAGCGTGGTCTTTGCCGGCCTGTTTCCCGAACCCATTCCACGTGGCGTACCCATAGTCGGCAAGGCTTTGTTCCACACTAGGCATTTCTCAATCTGTAATGTGCCTGACGGTGTTTACTATCTGCTCGGTTGTGAAATCAAACCCAGCCTTAATCCTTTACACCATTTCCGCCTTGACCATTGCCTGCGGGGTATTCATCCCGACCCCATCTGTTTTCCGCTGTCTGCGCCACTCGCAATAACGCTCAATCTGCGTCCTTTCCAACCAAGCGACCCGCCAATTACCGTTAACCTGCCGAAACTACTTTTTGACGTTATCAAAGCTCAGGGCAATCCGTAATAAACAACCTGCTTTCAAATGGTTTAGTATCCATCAGGCTTGTTTGAAAACAAACAAGCTCTCGAAACTTATTTTTGTTATGTAGAAATAAAGTTCATCGGCCATAAAAAGGAGAACACCATGAAATTCATTCCCTATCTCTATTTCAACGGTAATTGCGCAGAAGCCATCGAATTTTATGCACGGCTTTTCAAGGCACAAATTACAGAACGCCATACGTTCGGCGACATGCCGTCTGAAGCCGATATGCCGCCTCTTTCCGAAGCTGACAAACAAAAAATCATGCACGCCCAATTGACAATCGGTTCGCAAGTTTTAATGTTGTCAGACGTTGTTCCTGAGTTATGCGCCACAGGAAGCGGCTATCAAAAACCGCAAGGCTTACAAATCAGCATCAGCCTAGATACTCCTGCCGAAGGGCAACGTATTTTCAATGCTTTGGCAGAAGGCGGGACTATCGAAATGCCGTTTGAAGCAACCTTCTTTTCCAAGGGTTTCGGTATCGTTACCGACCGCTTCGGTATCCCTTGGTCGATAGACAGCGGTGATGCCGAACTTAGTAAGTAATTTATTACAATGAGTTGTGCAAGCCGAACCACATAAATAAAGCGGAGGCCTTTGCAAAACTTTCTCAAAATCCCCTAAATTTCCAACCAAGCTATTTAGGGGATTTTTCATGAATACTTTTTCAGCGCAGGTCTAGGCTTGTATTAAAATTAAGTTGATTGACTATAATCTTGTTTTTTCAGACGGCCTTAAGTGAAAAAGGCTAAAATACCGCCCTAAACCCGATCCCCGCCATCATCGCCGCGCGGGGGGCAGTCTCTTTTATCCACACGCCCCTTACGGAACCCGCCAAATGCAACATGCCACCGCCGCCCAAATTCTGCACGACGTTTTCGGCTATCCCGAATTCCGCGGCAGTCAGGCCGAGATTGTGGATACATTGGCGGGCGGCAACAGCCTGCTGGTGTTGATGCCCACCGGCGGCGGCAAATCGTTGTGTTACCAAATTCCCGCCTTGATGCGCGAAGGCGTGGCCGTGGTGGTGTCGCCGCTGATCGCCCTGATGAACGACCAAGTGGCCGCGCTGCACACGGCAGGTGTGGCGGCGGCCTGCGTACACAGCGGCACCACTCCCGACGAAGCGCGGCAGATTGCCGACGATATCCAATCAGGCCGTCTGAAACTGCTTTACGTCGCACCCGAACGCTTGGTTGGCGAGCGTTTCCTGCGCTTTCTCGACCAACACACCATCAGCCTGTTCGCCATCGACGAAGCCCATTGCGTGAGCCAATGGGGGCACGACTTCCGCCCCGAATACCAACAGCTCGGCCTGCTGGCCGACCGCTATCCGCACGTTCCCCGCATCGCCCTCACCGCCACCGCCGATGCCGCCACCCGTGCCGACATCAAGCATTACCTGCGTTTGGAAGACGCGGCCGAGTTCGTGGCCAGCTTCGACCGCCCGAATATCTACTACCAAGTGATTGAAAAAAACAACGGTAAAAAACAACTGCTTGATTTCATTGTGAAACAGATGGCAGGGCAAAGCGGTATCGTGTATTGCCTGAGCCGCAAAAAAGTGGAAGACACCGCCGCCTTTTTATGCGAGCACGGCTTGGATGCCATTCCCTACCACGCTGGTTTGAGCATGGACGTGCGCGAGGCCAACCAGCGGCGTTTTACCCGTGAAGACAACGTTATCGTCGTCGCCACCGTCGCTTTCGGCATGGGCATCGACAAACCCGACGTGCGTTTTGTCGCCCATCTCGACATGCCGCAAAGCGTCGAACATTTCTACCAAGAATCAGGCAGGGCGGGGCGCGACGGCCTGCCTGCCGCAAGCTGGCTGTGCTACGGCCTTAACGACTGGGTGCTGCTGCGCGAACGCATCCAAACCGGCAACAGCGACGACATGCAAAAACAAATCGAACTGCAAAAACTCGATGCCATGTTGTCGGTATGCGAAACCGCCGACTGCCGCCGCGTTTTGCTGCTCAAACACTTCGGCGAAGATTCCCAACCCTGCGGCCATTGCGACAACTGCCTGCACCCGCCCGTGCGCTTCGACGGCACCGTGCTGGTGCAGAAACTGCTCAGCTGCGTGTACCGCGTCGGCCAACAGTTCGCCGCAGGTTATGTGATTAACGTATTGCGCGGCAAAAGCGACGATTGGATTGCCCGCAACCGCCACCACGAATTATCCACCTTCGGCATCGGCGACAACCTTTCCGACAAAGAATGGCGTGCCGTTATCCGCCAATGCATCAGCGCCGGCTACCTCACCGTCAACCCCCTGATGCACCAAGCCCTGCAACTCACCCCCGCCGCCAAAACCGTACTCAAAGGCGGCACACCCGTATGGCTGCGCCCGCTCAAACGCGACAAAGCTGCCACCCAAAAACCCAAAGAAGAATGGCTACGCACCGAACGCGAAGAACGCATCTGGCAAGCATTGCGCGCTTGGCGGCTCAAACGCGCACAGGCCGAAGAAGTACCCGCTTATGTGATTTTCGGCGACAAAACCCTGCGCGACATCGTCGAAAAACTGCCCGCCACCCCTGCCGAACTGCACGACATCTACGGCTTGGGCGAAGCCAAAATCAACAGCTTCGGCAACGAAATCATCGAAGTGTGCCAAGCCTTTACAGAACACGGCAGGCCGTCTGAACACCCATCCGCCTTGCCCGATACCGTTTCAGACGGCCTCGAAACCGAACGCGACCGCCGGCTTTGGCAAGCCTTGAACACATGGCGCAGCCGTACCGCACAGGCAGAAGGCGTTACCCCGCACACCGTCTGCCCCGACGACAGCCTGCTCGACTTAGTCCGCAACACCCCCGAAGAAGAAGCCGACCTAAACGGCATCTACGGCTTGGGCGCAGTACGCATCGGCAAATTCGGCAGCAGCATATTGGCCGTCTGCAAACCCTTTTCAGACGGCCTCAGCAACGAAGCCAAACACAAACGCCGCCTGATGCGCGCCCTGATGCAGTGGTGCGCCGCCACCGCCGAAACCGAAGGCGAACCCGAGCACACCGTCTTCAGCAAAATCACCCTGCGCGCTATCGCCGCCAAACAGCCGCAAACGCTGGCAGAATTGAGCGGCATACACGGCGTGGACACAGACAAAATCGAAAAATACGGAGAGGCCGTGTTGGAAGTGTGCCGGCGTTTCGATAACCCGTAAAAAGAGGTTGAAATGAGGCCGTCTGAAAACCTGAAAAAGGAGTCTGAACAAATGAATGATGTTTTTCTGACTGCCGGCGTAGACGAAGCCGGGCGCGGGCCGCTGGTCGGCAGCGTGTTTGCCGCCGCCGTTATCCTCCCGCCCGACCACAACCTCCCCGGTTTGACCGATTCCAAAAAACTCACCGAAAAAAAGCGCGACGCCCTAGCCGTACAGATTAAAGAACAAGCCATAGCATGGTGCGTGGCATCGGCAAACGTAGCCGAAATCGCCGAGCTGAACATCCTGCACGCCACCATGCTCGCCATGACCCGCGCAGTGCAAGGCTTGGCTGTCAAACCGCAAAAAGTTTGGATAGACGGCAACCGCATTCCCGAAAATCTCAGTGTCGCCGCCGAAGCAGTGGTCAAGGGCGACAGCAAAATCATCGAAATATCCGCCGCATCCGTATTGGCCAAAACCGCCCGCGATGCCGAAATGTATGCCCTGGCCGAGCGTTACCCGCAATACGGTTTCGACAAACACAAAGGCTACGGCACCGCCGCACATCTCGCAGCCTTGGAAAAATTCGGCGCACTACCCGAACACAGGCAAGACTTCGCACCCGTAAAAATGCTTTTGGCTCAGGGGAAGTTGTTTAGATAGTTAGGCTGTTTAATTTTTATAACGGTGTGCGCTTTTTTAAGTTGATTAACCATACAAGTGAAATGTTTGATGTGATTTTGTAGGGGTGGATTAAACATCCGCCCTTAACGGCAAGGTTACAAGCATATTAAGATATACAAAATAACTTTGGTTATACAGTTGATTAATTTAAAAAACGCTACCCCTGGATATGAAATTATCACTATTAAAATTTAAGTGGGCTGACTATATAGTAGTTGAATACGCTTTTAATCTTTAAAAAGCCGTCTGAAATAATTTTTCAGACGGCTTTATCGACAGCAAAAATAAAAATTACCGATTTGTGCGTATCACACGATATAAACCAAGGCGGCATCAGCCAAGAAAACGAGTTGTTCACACTCGAATCTCTGAATATCCAATCGCTTAACACGGCCTATCAAGATGTCAACACCCGTTTGGGCAACGGCAACAGTTTGGCTCAAAAAGGCAGCTACACGCTTTCAGACGGCCAAGTGCGTGAAATGGGCGATGTGCTGTTAGCCAACGATACATTCCACAGCCGTTATATTGATGCGGTCAAACTGACTGAAGAACAAATGCAGTCGCCCAACCTGCAAGGCATAGGCCGTTTGCGCGACTTGCGCGAAGCAGCGGCGTTGTCGCTCAAACTGGCGGCTTGAGGTCGATGCACATAAAAGTAGCTGATTGGCATTTTAATATGCCGTTTGTTGTGTTTTGATGGGATGGTTTGGCTCTACAGATTAAGATAATGAAATGCTTGAAGCATTAGAGGCTGTTTTTATTTTTAGATTTTTTAGATCGTATGAATGTTCAGATTGTTTTAAATATTCAAAAATGAATGTTTGTCAAAATGGTTAAGGGAGTTTATGTAGATGTTTGGCTGCAATTTCAATTTAGCCTGATTAAAACATTTTATATCATTTGTTAAATTAAAAAATATATTTATTGCAAAAGGCATCGGGCTATCAATGAGAAAAATTTTCTGCGTATTAAAGTTAATTTTAATATTGTTTCTTACAAATATTGTTTTAAGTTTTTATACCATATTCATCGGAGATGTTTATGGCAATCTTGATTTCAATTTGGGCTTTATCGAATATCTGCAAGTGGGAAACCATGCCGATGCCGCAGCCCGCTCTTTGAATTTGACGATATTGTTTTCAATCTTTTTATTTGTTTTAAGTACGGGTGTCAGCTTGGTACTGATTTACTGGTATTTTAAAGGGGTTGATAAAAGAATTTTCAATCTATTGAGAAAGAAAAATAGAATTCTTTTTGAATTTGGAATGTTTGCGATTAATCCTTATTTTTTTAAGCATAAGGTAATTGATGGTCGTGGTAAGGCTTCTAAAATATTTATATTTATATTTTATATATTCTTGGCTTGGATTATTTTTCTTTTTCTTTTTGAGTTTGAAGTCGTTAAAACACCAGAAGTGCTGAGAACGTTGAAACTGGTTATAAATCATAAAATATATTTATTTATATTTAATGTGATGTTGTTTTATACCATTTCTTTTGGATGGTTTACTTGTTTATTTGGTGCGGTATTGACCTTAATATCTATTCTTAAAAAACAGGAGCTTTAACATGTCAGCTAATTGCAATACTTACGATGAAAGAAACAAAGTTGGTGATGCCCTTGGGGCGGGATTCACAAGTGCGGATAAAAGTGAAATATTTGGTATGGGTGTAGTATGAAGCTAATTGGGGCTTTATTGCTTTTGCTATGTTCCTTTGGGTATTTTTTAATTGGCTTGCTATTTTATATGAACAAAGGTGTTAATTATGGTTTTTATCTGAATGATTTTATTTTTTGGAATAAAAATATATTTTATGCTTCATTTTTTATAGGTTTTTTTTTAGCTAAATTGTCAAAATTTTTGAATATTAGATATTTAAATAATGTTGAACATAAAAACTTATGGGTTAATTTGTTCCAAGAAATAACTTTTTTTATTGTTTATTCATGTTTGTTTTTAAATTTAAACTCTTTATTTTGGATGTTGGTTTTTACTTTTCGTCGATGAGATAATTTTTAAAGGAAAATTGTATGTCAAAGTTTCAAAATTCTATTTCATATGTCGATGCATTGAATAATGCTAATAACATTAAAGAATACCTAGGTAAACCGGCTTCATCAAGAGCGTCACTTGAGGGACTTGATACTGCTATTGCATCTATTTCTGTGGCAGCTACACTTGCAACTACTTCTGCAAGTATGGCAAATGCAAGTTCGTCAGGTGCGGCAAATTCTTTTGGAGCTATTTCAACAGGAATGGCATTTCAATTAAACGGAGCGGTAGCCTCTGCATCATTGGCTGCAACTGCTGCATATGTAAAGCAGGGGCAGTTTGATAAAGCAGCATAAACCAGTTTGGGTGTGATTACCGGCATTGCAGGTATGATTCAAACTGGAGCATCGGTTGCGCCAGGTGTAAATAAAACTGAAGGCCAAGCAGCTGCGGTTGGGGCTGTTGCAACGGCGGTTAATTTGGCTGTTTCCAACAAAGCACTTTTTGAAAAAACCATGAATGATATAGGGGAGCAATACGATCAAGGTGTTAAAGATTTTGCAAATTGGTTCTTGCCTAAAGTTTTTGATTTTGGTGATAAATTTAATGATGCAGTTAATCCCGATACATGGCGTGATTTTGTTAAAGAAAAATTTGATGAAGCAGGTAAAGCATGGGATGAATTTCAAAAAGATTTGGGCGAATGGTTGTTGCCCAATCTATTAGATTGGAGTGATAAATTAGGCGATTGGCTCGGCTTTAACCGCGACGGCAAATACCACATCGTCGATCCCTTGGTACTCGATCTCGACGGCGACGGCATCGAAACCGTCGGCACGCAGGGCTATCACGGTGCGCTGTTCGACCACAACAAAGACGGCATCCGCACGGCCACGGGCTGGGTGTCTGCCGACGACGGCCTGCTGGTTATCGACCGCAATTCAGACGGCCTTATCGACGCACAAGACGAAGCCTTCAAACAACTGCGCGTATGGCGCGATCTCAATCAAGACGGCATCAGCCAAGAAAACGAGTTGTTCACACTCGAATCCCTGAATATCCAATCGCTTAACACGGCCTATCAAGATGTCAACACCCGTTTGGGCAACGGCAACAGCCTGGCTCAAAAAGGCAGCTACACGCTTTCAGACGGCCAAGTGCGTGAAATGGGCGATGTGCTGTTGGCCAACGATACACTGCACAGCCGTTATATTGATGCGGTCAAACTGACTGAAGAGCAAATGCAGTCGCCCAACCTGCAAGGCATAGGCCGTTTGCGCGACTTGCGCGAAGCAGCGGCGTTGTCGCCTGCGTTGGCGGCTTGATTTTGTATTTTTTGGTATGGTTATTCAATGTATTAATTATGCGTTTGTTATTGTTTGATGCCGTTTGTAAAATTTTTTTGTCTGTTTTTTTGGTGGATTGCTATGATGCTCAAGAACACTTTGAAATTAATAATTTAGATTTTTTGAAAAAATCTTCATGTTGAATTTATTTTATATTGAATAAATTTTATGGGAAAAAAAAAGATTGAACGATTTAAGTCTTTACAATTATTATCTTTTAGTTTGAGTGCCACTTTATTTTTTATTTTTATTGTTTTTTTATATTTCAGGCAAATTTGATCTATCTTTATTTGAAGAGCGGTAATGATGAGTTGGAGATTTCAAATGTGCAAGTTTTGGCTGTGAAGGCTACAAACTACTCTGTGCCTCGATTAACAAAACAATATATAAGAATAATAGAAAAAAGTTTTATTCTGACTGTTTACGGAAGTTCAAATTATGTGAAAGTGATAATTTTTATAAAAAAACGGATATAAAAAATAGTGGCTGTTAAGCAGACTAATTCGAATATTGTTATAAAGGGAATTCATTTTTTAGACGGAATTGTTAGTTATAATTTAAATTTTCAAGATGCAAATCATAAAATTTATTATGATTTTCAACAAGATATTAAGTCTATTTTGATTTTTTATTTTCATCAGTTTTCTTTTTTATGTTAGGAATGTTTTTCTTAAATTTAGGATTAAATTATGTCAAGATCACAAGGTGTAACTTATTTGTTATCAAATGTAAGCAGAAAAGTAGGAGCTGTTGATGGAATGATTGGGGCAAGCACAAGCACTAATGCCACAGGGGCGATTGTGGGGACAATTACAGCCGTAGGAATTGGAGCTTCAATGTTTTCGGTTCCGTTGGGCAAGTGAAAACAGCTTTAACCATAGGAGTTAATTTAGGGAAAACAGAAAGATAAAATTTATGGTAAATCAAAAAAAAATATTTTTGCTATCTTTATTATTTATATGTAATATTATCTATACTGTTCAATATTTTGAATTTTAGAAATAATATGGGAATTTCTATAGTCTGTTCGTATCTCATTCTGCTATCTTTATTCTTTTTTAGAAGAATAAATATTAATACTTATGAGCAAAATATGAATATTAGGAAATTTGAAACGGTATTAATTGCTTTGAATATATCTTTATTTTTGACATTAATTATAGATCTTGAAAATTACAAAATATTTATATTGCCCATTTTTATTCTTTCCATTCCATCTATTTTCTTTATTTTAGTAACAAAAAAAATCTTCTCAGCTCGGAAGGAGTCCTAAATGAAAATTTCCAATACGCAAAACAAGCAGCTCAAGCAATAACACAAATTGGCGGGGGAGCGACTAATATGTATGGGGCTTTGACCGGCTTCGGAGAGGCAGTTAGCAAAGGAGATGCAGGAAGTATTTTATCTACGGCATCAGGCGTTATTTCTACAGTGAATTCAATGGCAACTATTGCTGGAAGTAATTCAAAAGGTTCTGATGCCATTGCACTTGGCGCTGCTGCTAGTAGTTTAGCAGTGAATATCAATAAGCTTTCAAAACAAGTAGAAAGTAATGAGCAAATAAAACTTACAGATATTCAAAATATAATTGGTGATGTTTTTAGTATTGCAGGTGATACTGCATCCTTAGTAGGAGGAAAAACAGGTGAAGCTCTTGGCGTTGAATTAAATGCTATTGGGCTTGGTATTAAAGCATATCGAGAAGCTACTTTAGGAAATCAAACAATATCCCCCGATGATTTATTCAATGCTGATAATTGGAAAGGCTTTGGATGGGATTTGGCTGAGCGGTGGTCTCGTCAATTCTACGAACTATTCCCCGATGAACTTAACCCGTGGAAAGATTTTAACCGCGATGGCAAATACCACATCGTCGATCCCTTGGTACTCGACCTCGACGGCGACGGCATCGAAACCGTCGGCACGCAGGGCTATCACGGTGCGCTGTTCGACCATAATAAAGACGGCATCCGCACGGCCACGGGCTGGGTGTCTGCCGACGACGGCCTGCTGGTTATCGACCGCAATTCAGACGGCCTGATTAACAACGGCAACGAACTGTTTGGCGACAGCACCGCATTGAAAGACGGCAACAACGCCGAACACGGCTATGCCGCATTAAAAGAATTAGACACCAATTCAGACGGCCTTATCGACGCACAAGACGAAGCCTTCAAACAACTGCGCGTATGGCGCGATCTCAACCAAGACGGCATCAGCCAAGAAAACGAGTTGTTCACACTCGAATCCCTGAATATCCAATCGCTTAACACGGCCTATCAAGATGTCAACACCCGTTTGGGCAACGGCAACAGCCTGGCGCAAAAAGGCAGCTACACGCTTTCAGACGGCCAAACTCGCGAAATGGGCGATGTGCTGTTGACCAACGATACACTGCACAGCCGTTATATTGATGCGGTCAAACTGACTGAAGAGCAAATGCAGTCGCCCAAACTGGCGGCTTGAGGTTGGTGATTGATTTGGTATTTAAGATATAGTTTTACAGTTAATTAATTGTGTATCGGGTATGGAAAATACCCGCTTGTTTTATTCTGAACAAATGTTGAGCCGTTTGGGATAAACTCATTACATGTCGATGTATTTTATAAAGATTGAAATAATGATATTAAAAAATATTGATAATGTTTTTAAAATAAATTCATTAATTACTGCTGTTTATCTGGTTGCTCAGATTTTTTTTGTATTCATTTTAGATGAAAAGATTTTTTCATTTGACATTCCCGGAGTGGCTGCTTTGGAAAACAAATCATTGTTTCCTGTTCGGACTGCTAATTCCCTAACGGCAACTCTGCTTGTTGGCTTGGTTTCTTTACTTATTAATATCCCTGTGGTTTTTCAATTGGTTCAAATTTTTCTGAAAGACAAATCGACAGATAATTTGGAATCATTAAGAAAAAAATATATTGTTTTTTATTATTTGGGCTATGGGGTTTTAAACCCGTACAGGATTTGGAAGGGGTTTAATAGCAGAACCATAAAATTTAGAATGTTTGCCATATTTTTTTATTGCTACATGGTGTTTATGCTGCTTTATTGGATATTTGGCTGGGATTTTATAAATATTCCGCAACACTATACTTTAGTTTATTTGGTTTCTAGCTTTAAATTTTTTTTGTATCTGTTAAATATTGTAGTTTTTATTAGTTTGGGGTTCTTTTTCCTGACTATTTGTTCAGGTGTTTTTTTAATTATTTATTCTTTATTTTCTGATTAATCCTAATTTTGAGGTGAAAAATGAAAGATTGTACATATAATAATCCAAGTCGTACCAAGCAAATGGATTACAATGATTTAATCGGAGCTGGGTTGAGTTCTGCAGATGCAGGTGCGGTACAGGCTTTAAATAAGTTCGATTTAAAAGATTTAGCAAAAATGCCTGCTGCAAGAGTATTTAATGCTGCTGGATTTATGATTTCTGGGGCACAAGTTATAGGCGAAACTTATAAAGGCAATTACGGTCAGGCCTTTGTAGAAGCAGTTGCTACTACTGGTGCATATTTTGGAGCAGGCATTGGCGGAAGTTTGGGGACATTGCTATCGCCGGTTGCCGGTACGGCTTTAGGTGCGGCTGGGGGTGCATTTGCTGGTGCCATGCTTGGTAGGGAAGTCGGCGAATATGTGTTGTGGCAATACAGACAGTTAACCAGTGATTACCACTGGACTTGCCCCAAAGAATACGAAGATTATAAAAACGCCAACCGCGACGGCAAATACCACATCGTCGATCCCTTGGTACTCGATCTCGACGGCGACGGCATCGAAACCGTCGGCACGCAGGGCTATCACGGTGCGCTGTTCGACCACAACAAAGACGGCATCCGCACGGCCACGGGCTGGGTGTCTGCCGACGACGGCCTGCTGGTTATCGACCGCAATTCAGACGGCCTGATTAACAACGGCAACGAACTGTTTGGCGACAGCACCGCATTGAAAGACGGCAACAACGCCGAACACGGCTATGCCGCATTAAAAGAATTAGACACCAATTCAGACGGCCTTATCGACGCACAAGACGAAGCCTTCAAACAACTGCGCGTATGGCGCGATCTCAACCAAGACGGCATCAGCCAAGAAAACGAGTTGTTCACACTCGAATCCCTGAATATCCAATCGCTTAACACGGCCTATCAAGATGTCAACACCCGTTTGGGCAACGGCAACAGCCTGGCGCAAAAAGGCAGCTACACGCTTTCAGACGGCCAAACTCGCGAAATGGGCGATGTGCTGTTAGCCAACGATACATTCCACAGCCGTTATATTGATGCGGTCAAACTGACTGAAGAACAAATGCAGTCGCCCAACCTGCAAGGCATAGGCCGTTTGCGCGACTTGCGCGAAGCAGCGGCGTTGTCGCCCAAGCTGGCTGAAGTGCTGGCGGCATACAGCAAGGCAGAAACCAAAGCGGCGCAGAAAGCGTTGCTGCCGGAGTTGATTAACGAATGGGCAAAAACCGACCCGCAATTCGGCACGGGAATTGAATTTTTGCGGCCGATGATCCGAACGGTTAGCGAAGGAGTGGGGCTGACACCGACACAAGAGCGGGAAATAGCCGGCAAGTTCCTGGTTATTCCCGAAGAGCTGCGTAAGGCGGCCAACGAAGCTTTGAATAAAATAGCCGTTTTGGATGCGTTTTCAGGGGAGCGTTCGGCGGTGATTTATGTATCTTCGGTAGAAGAGATTGCCTCTTTCCTGAAAACCGCCCGCGAGGCCTACGACAAACTGGCCGACAATATCTATCACGCCTTAGAGTTCCAAACCCGTCTGAAACCTTATTTGGATGAAATCGGCCTTAAAGTCCAAGGCGCTGAACTGGCTTTGGATTATTCGGGCGTTGAGAAGAAATTTGCAGCGGTGTATGCGGAGAATCCGGAAAAAGCGTTTGTGGATTTGGGCAGCTTACTGGCACGGGGCAAGCTCCACCAATGGTTGGAGGGCAGAAGCCTGTTTGAAAATTGGATTAAAGAGGCAAAAGAACAAGGTGTTTTAGATCAAAGAATCGAAACCTTGGGCAAAGAGACCGTAGATCTGCTTACCCGTACCAATGGTGATAATAGAGACAATGTATTGCAGGCATTGGGATTAAAAGACAACGGCAACAACCACTTTCACGGTGGTGCAGGTAACGATGTGCTAATCAGCGGTAAAGGCAACGATTACTTAGTAGGCGGTGAAGGCAGCGACACCTACCTGTTCGGCAAAAACTTCGGCAGGGATACCGTTTACAACTACGACGGTTCGGAGGGTACCGATACCATCCGCTTTACCGCCCACACCCAGAGTGAACTCAACTTCCGCCGCTCCGGCAGCGATTTGGTTATCGAAGCCAAAGAAGGAGAAGACCGCGTAACGGTACAAAACTATTTCTATGACGAAAACTACACCACGGATGCCGTAGAGTTTTCAGACGGCCTTAAGCTGGATAAGGCAGCCGTTAACAAACTCGCACAACAAGGTAGCGAACAAAACGATTACCTCTATGCTTATGCCGAAGGCAGCATCTTGAACGGATTGGGTGGTAACGACACCCTTTACGGCGACGAAGGCAACGACACCTTAAACGGCGGTAACGGCAACGATACGCTGAACGGCAACAACGGCAATGACGTTCTCAACGGTGATGAGGGTAACGACAGTCTGAACGGCAACAGCGGCGACGACACCCTCGACGGCGGTATCGGCAACGATTACTTAGTAGGCGGTGAAGGCAGCGACACCTACCTGTTCGGCAAAAACTTCGGCAGGGATACCGTTTACAACTACGACGGTTCGGAGGGTACCGATACCATCCGCTTTACCGCCCACACCCAGAGTGAACTCAACTTCCGCCGCTCCGGCAGCGATTTGGTTATCGAAGCCAAAGAAGGAGAAGACCGCGTAACGGTACAAAACTATTTCTATGACGAAAACTACACCACGGATGCCGTAGAGTTTTCAGACGGCCTCAAGCTGGATAAGGCAGCCGTTAACAAACTCGCACAACAAGGTAGCGAACAAAACGATTACCTCTATGCTTATGCCGAAGGCAGCATCTTGAACGGATTGGGTGGTAACGACACCCTTTACGGCGACGAAGGCAACGACACCTTAAACGGCGGTAACGGCAACGATACGCTGAACGGCAACAACGGCAATGACGTTCTCAACGGTGATGAGGGTAACGACAGTCTGAACGGCAACAGCGGCGACGACACCCTCGACGGCGGTATCGGCAACGATTACTTAGTAGGCGGTGAAGGCAGCGACACCTACCTGTTCGGCAAAAACTTCGGCAGGGATACCGTTTACAACTACGACGGTTCGGAGGGTACCGATACCATCCGCTTTACCGCCCACACCCAGAGTGAACTCAACTTCCGCCGCTCCGGCAGCGATTTGGTTATCGAAGCCAAAGAAGGAGAAGACCGCGTAACGGTACAAAACTATTTCTATGACGAAAACTACACCACGGATGCCGTAGAGTTTTCAGACGGCCTTAAGCTGGATAAGGCAGCCGTTAACAAACTCGCACAACAAGGTAGCGAACAAAACGATTACCTCTATGCTTATGCCGAAGGCAGCATCTTGAACGGATTGGGTGGTAACGACACCCTTTACGGCGACGAAGGCAACGACACCTTAAACGGCGGTAACGGCAACGATACGCTGAACGGCAACAACGGCAATGACGTTCTCAACGGTGATGAGGGTAACGACAGTCTGAACGGCAACAGCGGCGACGACACCCTCGACGGCGGTATCGGCAACGATTACTTAGTAGGCGGTGAAGGCAGCGACACCTACCTGTTCGGCAAAAACTTCGGCAGGGATACCGTTTACAACTACGACGGTTCGGAGGGTACCGATACCATCCGCTTTACCGCCCACACCCAGAGTGAACTCAACTTCCGCCGCTCCGGCAGCGATTTGGTTATCGAAGCCAAAGAAGGAGAAGACCGCGTAACGGTACAAAACTATTTCTATGACGAAAACTACACCACGGATGCCGTAGAGTTTTCAGACGGCCTCAAGCTGGATAAGGCAGCCGTTAACAAACTCGCACAACAAGGTAGCGAACAAAACGATTACCTCTATGCTTATGCCGAAGGCAGCATCTTGAACGGATTGGGTGGTAACGACACCCTTTACGGCGACGAAGGCAACGACACCTTAAACGGCGGTAACGGCAACGATACGCTGAACGGCAACAACGGCAATGACGTTCTCAACGGTGATGAGGGTAACGACAGTCTGAACGGCAACAGCGGCGACGACACCCTCGACGGCGGTATCGGCAACGATTACTTAGTAGGCGGTGAAGGCAGCGACACCTACCTGTTCGGCAAAAACTTCGGCAGGGATACCGTTTACAACTACGACGGTTCGGAGGGTACCGATACCATCCGCTTTACCGCCCACACCCAGAGTGAACTCAACTTCCGCCGCTCCGGCAGCGATTTGGTTATCGAAGCCAAAGAAGGAGAAGACCGCGTAACGGTACAAAACTATTTCTATGACGAAAACTACACCACGGATGCCGTAGAGTTTTCAGACGGCCTTAAGCTGGATAAGGCAGCCGTTAACAAACTCGCACAACAAGGTAGCGAACAAAACGATTACCTCTATGCTTATGCCGAAGGCAGCATCTTGAACGGATTGGGTGGTAACGACACCCTTTACGGCGACGAAGGCAACGACACCTTAAACGGCGGTAACGGCAACGATACGCTGAACGGCAACAACGGCAATGACGTTCTCAACGGTGATGAGGGTAACGACAGTCTGAACGGCAACAGCGGCGACGACACCCTCGACGGCGGTATCGGCAACGATTACTTAGTAGGCGGTGAAGGCAGCGACACCTACCTGTTCGGCAAAAACTTCGGCAGGGATACCGTTTACAACTACGACGGTTCGGAGGGTACCGATACCATCCGCTTTACCGCCCACACCCAGAGTGAACTCAACTTCCGCCGCTCCGGCAGCGATTTGGTTATCGAAGCCAAAGAAGGAGAAGACCGCGTAACGGTACAAAACTATTTCTATGACGAAAACTACACCACGGATGCCGTAGAGTTTTCAGACGGCCTTAAGCTGGATAAGGCAGCCGTTAACAAACTCGCACAACAAGGTAGCGAACAAAACGATTACCTCTATGCTTATGCCGAAGGCAGCATCTTGAACGGATTGGGTGGTAACGACACCCTTTACGGCGACGAAGGCAACGACACCTTAAACGGCGGTAACGGCAACGATACGCTGAACGGCAACAGCGGCGACGACACCCTCGACGGCGGTATCGGCAACGATTACTTAGTAGGCGGTGAAGGCAGCGACATTTACATCTTTGCCGAAGGTCATGGTAAGGATTCGGTGTCGAATTACAGCAGTGATATTTTGAATATAGATAATCTGCTGTTTGAGGGTGCGGAATCTACCCATGCCGTGTTCAGCCGTTCCGGCAATGATTTGTTGGTTAAAGCTTTTGGAGAGGGCGATCAGGTAACGGTGCAGGGCTATTTTTATTCCGACCAATACCGCCATGCCGACTTTACTTTTGCCGATAAAAAATTAACCGGTAATGAGGTATTGAATTTGGTGGTCTGATAAGAGCTTGCTGCTTTTGACAACAATCAACAGGCGTTATTCTTTTGCAAACAGGAATAACGCCTGTTTTTTGGTTTATTTTGGATAGTGATGAGGTTGAGGTGCCTTAAGCCAAATATGCTGAAACCTTTGCACCCCCCCCCCATCCGAGGGTTTTGCAAAGGTTTCATGCTTTCAACTGCGCAGCTTCCAGCCGGATTTTAAAACGGCGAGTACGAATATTGCCAAGCCTAATGAGACGCTGCCGACTACGGCGGCCGACAGCCAGGGCGAGGTGTCGCTGACGCCGAAAAAGCCGTAGCGGAAGCCGTCTATCATGTAGAACACGGGGTTGAGGTGGCTTACGTTGCGCCAAAATTCGGGCAGGCTGTTGATGGAGTAGAACACGCCGGAAAGGAAGGTGAGCGGCATGATGAGAAAGTTTTGAAACATGGCGAGTTGGTCGAATTTTTCGGCGACGATGCCTGCCAGCAGCCCGAGCATGCCCATGATGGCGCAGCCGAGCAGGGCGAAGGCGGCGATCCATAAGATGTTGTGCGGCATGGGCAGGCCGAAGGGGGCGGTAACGGCGATGACGCCGATGCCGACGAGCAGGCCGCGCAAGACGGCGGCGCCGACGTAGGCGGAAAAAAAGGCGGAAACGGGCAGCGGCGGCAGCAGAATGAAGACGAGATTGCCGGTGAGCCGTGATTGGATCAGGCTGCTGGAGGCGTTGGCAAAGGCGTTTTGGGTCATGCTCATCATGGCCAGCCCGGGAATCAGGAAGGCGTTGTAGGCAACGTCGGGCAGGGCTTCGATATGCCTGCCGACGGCATGGGAGAATATCATTTGGTAGAGCAGGGCGGTGAGCATGGGGGCGGCAACGGTTTGCAGGCCTACTTTCCAGAAGCGTAAGACTTCTTTTTTAAACAGGGTAAAGAATCCGGTCATGTTGTTTGGGTGGTTTCGGTGTGCAGGCCGTCTGAAAGGTGTGTTCAGACGGCCTGATGTTTGGGGGAATGGTTAGTTAAATTGTTTTACGTTGTTTTCGCAGGCGTTCAAGCGTGTTGTGCTTTTGTTTTGCATCTGCGGATGGATTATCAAACCGCTTTGCCGATTGAACGGCGGCATACTTTGAGCTTCGACGGGCTTGTTGCGGGCGGTGCGAAAGTTTCGGATTGTATGTTATCTCTTTAATCTTGTGCGAGATATTCGGCAAATATTTCTTCGGGAACCATGTTGCCGCCGGTTGCCCATACGAGATGTATGGCGTCGGGGTGGCGGAAATGGCGCAATCCGGCGAAACCGGCGCATGCGGAAGGTTCGAGTTTCAGCCCTTCGGTTTCATGGGCGAGACGCAGCCAGCGGAAGAGTTCGCTGTCTTCTACCGTATAAAAGGCGTTTAGCGAGCGTTGCATGGCGCGGCCGACGAAGCCGGAAGGACGGCCTACGGCCAGGCCGTCGGCGGCGGTGCGGTTGTTTAAGCCGATGTCTTGTACGCTGATGCGCTCGTGCAGGCCGGTGTACACGCCCAGTAACATGCAGGGAGACTGCACGGGCTCGGCGAATATGCAGTGTACGTTGTCGCCGAATGCGAGCTTCAGGCCGAATGCTACGCCGCCGGGGCCGCCGCCTACGCCGCACGGTAGATAAACATATAGGGGGCGTTCGCGGTTGATGGTGATGCCGGCCTGTTCAAACTGTTTTTTCAGACGGCCTGCGGCTACGGCGTAACCGAGAAAGAGATGGCGTGAGTTTTCATCGTCAACAAAATAGCACAAGGGGTCGGCTTCGGCCTGTTTGCGCCCTGCGGCTACGGCTTGGCCGTAATCGCCGGTGTATTCGAACACTTCAACGCCTGCGGCGCGCAGTTTGTCTTTTTTCCATTGCCGGGCATCTGCCGACATGTGTACGGCGGCGCAAAAGCCGAGTTTGGCGGCCATGATGCCGATGGAAAGGCCGAGATTGCCGGTAGAGCCGACGGCAACGGTATGGCGTGCAAACAGTTTGCGTGCCGCCGGTGAGCCGAGCTGGGTGTAATGGCCGGCGGTGTCGATCAGGCCGTGCGTGAGTGCCAGTTGTTCGGCGTGTTGCAGCACTTCGTAAATGCCGCCGCGTGCTTTGATTGAGCCGGATACGGGCAGTTCGTTGTCGGCTTTGATATACAGCAGGCCGTCTGAATAACCTGCCGCCTGCTGTAAAGAGGCTACGCGGTACAGGGGGCTTTCGATGATGCCGTCTGAAGCGGCGGTTTCGGGAAAGGCTTGGCTGATATAAGGTGCGAACCGCTGTAAGCGTGCGGCGGCATCATCAACGTCGCTGCGGGTAAGCCCTACGTCGCTTAAAGCTTCGGCAAACGGGGCGGTGTGCGGATTGTGCCAACATACTGGCTGTGCGGCACGGATGCGCTGCATAACAGGGTCGTTTTGAAAAGCCGACAGATCGGGCATGGTCGAATGCTCTTGAATGGGGTGGAAGCGGGGATTATACGCTATGGTGAAACCGCTTGCTCGGCGTGCCGGCAGGCAGGGATGCCCGCCCTGCATAATATACAGCCGGCCAACCTGACTTTAATAACCTAAAGTGTCCTGCTCGGGTTTGGCCCGACTATGACGGGTGTACTATTTTTAAGCTGATTGATGCTGATTGATTATGAGGCCGTCTGAAAACATTTTTCAGACGGCCGCGGCAAAGAAAAAGATACAGGCAGGGTTTTTACAAAGGTTTCAGTTTATTTGACAGGCAGATTGTATTTTTTCAGCTGGTAAGCCAGCGTTGCCCGGCTGATATTCAGTTTTCGGGAGGCTTCGGAGATGTTGCCTTTGCTTTGTACGACGGCTTCCCGAAGAATGTCGGCAATCCATTCTTCCAAATCGAACCCCTGCTCGAGCAATTGCTGTATATAGGCATGGCGGCCGCCTTGCGGTGCCGCAGCCGCAGGAGCGGACAAGGTGCCGTCTGAAATACCAAAGTTGCCGGATACGGGTTTGAAATTGGGAAACAGGTTTTGTGCTTCGATAACGTGATTGTGTTCGGTAAGGATAACGCCGCGTTCGATGACGTTTTCCAGCTCGCGGATGTTGCCCGGCCATTGGTGTTGCAGCAGCAGTTCGCGCCCTTGGTCGCTGATGCCCAAAATGCGTTTTTGATGCTCGGCACTGTATTTTTCGAGAAAGTATTTGATCAGCAGCGGAATATCTTGATGCCTTTCGCGCAAGGGCGGGATATACACGGGGAAAGTGTTCAGGCGGTAGTAGAGGTCGGCACGGAACTTGCCTGCGGCGACTGCGTCGGCCAGCGTTTCGTTGGTAGCGGCAACCACCCTGACATCGATTTTACGCACTTGCGTGCCGCCTACGCGCTCCAGCTCGCCTTCCTGCAAAACACGCAGCAAGGCCGCCTGCGCTCTGGGTGAAAGCTCCACCACTTCGTCGAGAAAAATCGTGCCTTTGTCGGCCCGTTCGAATTTTCCGGGCTTGCTCTGGCCTGCGCCGGTAAATGCGCCGCGTTCGACGCCGAACAGCTCCGATTCGATCAAATCGGGAGGAATGCACGCGCAGTTGACGGCAACAAACGGTTGTCCGCTGCGGTTGCTGGCCACATGCAGCCCTTTGGCGAAAGCTTCTTTGCCGACGCCGGTTTCACCTTCGAGCAAAACCGTTACCTTGCTCTGCGCCGCTTTACGCAGCATATGGCAGACTTGGCGGAATGCAGGTGATTCGCCGATCACATCGAAATAATTGCCTTCTTTGAGCAAATCGTTGAGTTTGCGGTTTTTGAGCATATCGAGTTCGTGACGCAGGCCGAAAAGCTCTTCAGACACAGGGTCGGGCAGCATGGAACGCTCCAAATCGGTTGTGTCTTCCCATTCGCTCATCGGCTTGCCGGTAATCAGGCAGCATGCGTGCCCCATCGATTCGCATTGGGTTTCTTTGAACGCAATCGGAATCCCCATAAAGTAGCTCGAATAACCGCTGGCATAGCCCAGCAAAGCCCAGCAAACCGGCTCTTTGCTGATGCCGTATTTCTTTTTGTGGTAAGCCACTTCAAACGAACCTTCCCATTGGAATACTCCGTAAAACCGCCCTTTTTCGGCGCAAAGTTCCAATTCCACCGGCGTAACTTTTACCATGCCGCGTATGCTGTGCAGTTGCGGGCCTGCCAAAAACGCTTCGCGCAGGCTGCTGCCGGGGCGGATTTTTTTGGCAATTTCCGCATCTTGCACACCCGCATAATAACCGTAACGCATAAAAAAGCGTTTGGCACTTTCCAAACCGAGAGATTCGACCAAATCCTCACGGAACAGCCACAAAGCGTAGGCATGGCTTAACAGCATCCTCTGCTCGTAAAACCAGATTTTTCCGTTGTCCACATCGAATTTGATGGCATCGATAAGATCTTGGCCGGGTAGGTTCTGTTCCTTATTCCTCATAGCGTTCCTCATTAGTAGCGGTGCCTTGCGGATTATGTTTTTATTAATATATTTCCCGATTTTGTTATGATTTTTTTCTAGGCGTTTAAATGCTCGGTTTTTTGCTAATGTTTTGCGAATAATTCATATTCCTTGTGTGTCATTTATTGATAAATGTTTAGGTAACTTAACAAGTTGCCGTCAGTTTGTGCAACATGGTTTTTGCCATTTACATTTAATTTACATATAAAAACAT
The DNA here is from genome assembly GCF_022870885.1 of Neisseria dumasiana. NCBI lineage: Bacteria > Pseudomonadati > Pseudomonadota > Betaproteobacteria > Neisseriales > Neisseriaceae > Neisseria > Neisseria dumasiana. The sequence continues at coordinate 124,591 of NZ_CP091509.1, forward strand.
TAATGTTTATTGTGAAAAAAGTAAACGTTACTTAAGTTTTTAAGCCTGTTTGCCATTTATCGCTTTTATCATTAAAAAAATCTGCCGGACGCCCGAACGGGCAGTTTCTCAAGATAATCTCATTCTCTTTAATATTTTCTTAAAAATCAAGTTGTTTAAAAATTTCATCATTTGATCACATCTGTTTGGTGCGATTTTATCAAATGATAAAAAATTAAAGGGTGCCGTTTCTGTTTCTTATTAGGTTTAATTTTTTTATTTGATAAAAATCAATAAATTATATTTTTAATCATGTTTTGGCACGGTGTGTGCTATATGAAAAGATATGCGTTTTCTAAAAAGCTGTCGGAAAAGAAAGGCACGATATGCACACTCCTTCTGCCGCACCATCGAATTTTGTGAAATACATCCGCGTTCGCAGCGAGCCGGATGCGCGTTTTGTCGAGTTTGATTTTGCCATTAACGACCCCTCGCTGTTTGTCGAACTCATCATGCCCCAGTCTTGTTTTGAAGAGTTTTGCAAGCGCAACCAAGTGGTTCACATGAGCGAAGAGCAATCCCAAAAAAACGATCAAGAAGCAGCCAAATGGCGTTACGGAACAGAAACCGGCCAATAACAAGGCGCAAATTTAAGGAGAAACACAGATGACTTTAGAAATCAAAACCGCCACCATCGAACCGGTTCGCCAAACATTTGCCAATGTGGAGCGGCGGTTCGGCAACAAGCCGGCCTCCCGTTATCAAGAGGCCACTTATGATGCGCAGGCGACAGCCAATTTCCATTACCGTCCGTTATGGATGCCCGAAAAAGAACTCAACGACCCCGGCCATACCGCGCTGACCATGCAGGATTGGTATGTTTTAAAAGACCCGCGCCAGTTTTTTTACAGTGCCTATGTGCAGAACCGCGCCAAGATGCAGGATGCGGCCGAGAACAATTATGCGTTTTTTGAAAAGCGCGGATTGGGCAAACTCATCGACCCCGATATCCAATCTCAAATTATTTTCAGCCTGCTGCCTTTGCGGCATGTGGAGCAGACCGCCAATCTGAACATGATGTCCGGCTCGGCTTACGGCTACGGAACGGCGTTGACTCAGGCTTGCCTGTATGCCGCTATGGACCGTTTGGGTATGGCGCAATATTTGTCGCGCATAGGTTTGATGCTCGACGAAAACAGCGGCGAATCGCTGGCCCGTGCCAAAAAAATCTGGATGGAAGACCCTGCTTGGCAAGGCGTGCGGGCGTTGTGCGAAGAAATGCTGGTGCATAAAGATTGGGGCGAATTGTTTGTTGCCCAAAATCTGGTGGCCGATACCTTGGTTAACGTGGTGTTTTACCAAAAGCTCGACCAATGGCTGCTGGAGAACAATGCTCGCGATATTTCCATGCTCACCGAATTTATGCAGCTCTGCCTGAAAGACCAAGCGGGTTGGGCAGACAACGTTTTGAAAACCATAGCTGCCGAAAACGAATCCAACCGCGCCCTGATGAGCGGCTGGGTGGAAAAATGGCAGGAAAAAACCACACAAGCCTACCGCCCGTTAATCGACGCTTTGTTTGAAGACGGCGGTGCGGTGGTGGAAACGGTTAACGGCGAAATGGCCAAACGTGCGGCCAAAATCGGCCTGACGGCGAAAGGAGAATAAAGCATGTCAAAAGTTTATCTCGCTCTGCAAGACAACGACACTTCCCGCTATATCGTTGAAGCCGTCGAACAGGACAATCCCGATGTGGTGGTGATCTACCAGCCTGCCATGATCCGTATGGAATGCGAAGGCAAGTTGGTGGTGAACAAAGCCACGGTAGAAGAAAAGCTGGGGCAAAGTTGGGAGGTGCAAGAGCTGCATCTGAATCTGGTTACCATCGGCGGCAATGTGGACGAAGACGACGAAAGCCTCACGTTAAGCTGGAACCGCTGAAACCGCCGGTATACAACAAGCCGCTAGAAAAAATAACGAGGAGACACCCCATGGCTAAACTGAATTTAAAAGACAAATACCGCTTGCTTACCCGCGATTTGGATTGGGATTTTTCCTATCAAGACCGCAAAGAAGCGTTTCCGTATGAAGACTTCGAAGGCATCAAAATCACCGATTGGTCGAAATGGGAAGACCCGTTCCGCCTCACTATGGATGCCTATTGGAAATATCAGGCCGAAAAAGAGAAAAAACTGTATGCCATTTTTGATGCGTTTGCCCAAAACAACGGCCAGTTGAATATCTCGGATCCGCGCTATGTGAACGCCATCAAAATCTTCCTGACCGGCGTTACCCCGCTCGAATATCAGGCTTATCAAGGTTATGCCCATGTAGGCCGCCAGTTCGGCGGCATCGGGGCGCGCATTGCCTCGCAAATGCAGTCGATCGACGAATTGCGCCATGTGCAAACCCAAATCCACGCCATGAGCCACTACAACAAATATTTCGACGGTTTCCAAGACTGGAGCCACATGCACGACCGCGTGTGGTATCTCTCCGTGCCCAAATCGTTCTTCGAAGACGCCCGTTCGGCAGGGCCGTTTGAGTTTTTGCTGGCCATCAGCTTCTCGTTTGAATATGTGCTGACCAATCTGTTGTTTGTGCCGTTTATGTCGGGCGCGGCGCACAACGGCGACATGGCTACCGTTACCTTCGGTTTCAGCGCGCAATCCGACGAAGCCCGCCACATGACGCTCGGCCTCGAAATCATCAAATTCCTGTTGGAACAGCACGAAGACAACCTGCCCATCGTGCAGAAGTGGATCGACAAATGGTTTTGGCGCGGCACCCGCCTGCTGTCTATCGTGGCCATGATGATGGATTACATGCTGCCCAACAAAGTGATGTCGTGGAAAGAAGCATGGGAAGTGTATTTTGAAGAAGCCGGCGGCGCACTGTTTAAAGATTTGTCGCGCTACGGCATCCGCCTGCCCAAATACAGCGATGTGATCGAGAAAGAAAAAGAGCACATCTCGCATCAGGCGTGGTGGATTTTCTACAACTTCGGCCACGCGGCGGGCTTCCACACTTGGATTCCGACCGACGAAGAGCTGGATTGGCTGAGCGAGAAATACCCCAACACCTTCGACAAATACTACCGCCCGCGCTGGGAGCTGGCGAAAAAAATGGAAGCCGAAGGCAAACGCTTCTATTCAAACGGCCTGCCGCAGCTTTGCCAAGTGTGCCAAGTGCCGATGGGCTTTACCGAAATGAACGGCGACCCCGGCGAAATCAGCTACCGCAGTGCCGAATTTGAAGGCGAGCGTTACCACATGTGTTCAGACGGCTGCCACGATATTTTTGTAGACGAACCCGAAAAATTCGTACAGGCCTGGCTGCCGGTTCATCAAATTCTCCAAGGCAACTGCGGCGGCCCCGATTTGGAAAGCATTTTGCGCGACTACTACCGCCTCAATGTGGGAGCCGACAACTTGGATATGAAAGGTTCTCCCGACGAACAAAGATGGAAAGAATGGAAAGGCGTGGCCTGATCCGCCCGATTTGTTCGCACCGGCCAGCCGCAGACGCAGAGGCCGTCTGAACAGGCTGCATACACAACCCGATAAATAAAAGGAGAGAACACCATGCCTACCAAAGCCATTGTGAGCAATTACCGCGGCGAAGTGCGCGACCGTCGCGAAAACTTCGGCGGCAACATTTTAGTATTTGTCGGCTGGGACAAACACCTGCTGTTTTGTTCGGCGTTGGCTTTCGCCCTGCCGCCCGATATGCCCTTCCAAGATTTCCGCCAAAACGTGCTCAAGCAGGGATTTTCGCAGCACCCCGACTTCGATTCCATCAAATGGGACGATGTAGAGTGGCAGTTGAACGGCCGTGCGCTTGCCCCCGATGACGGCAAAACCCTCGAACAGCTCGGTTTCGACCATAAATCCCTGCTGCGCTTCAACACGCCCGGCCTCAACGGCTGGAACGGCAGCGGCGTATAAGCAGATAAGGAGGGTGCAATGAGCTATCAAGTAACAGTAGAGCCGACCGGCGATGTGATCGAAGTGGAAGAAGGCCAAACCATTCTGAATGCCGCGCTGCGTCAGGGCGTGTGGCTGCCCTTTGCCTGCGGCCACGGCACCTGCGGCACCTGCAAAGTGCAGGTAACCGACGGTTACGGCGATTTGGGCAACGCCTCACCGTTTGCCTTGATGGATGTCGAGCGCGACGAGGGCAAGGTTTTGGCCTGCTGCTTCATGCCGGAATCGGACGTAACCATCGAAGCCGACATTGATGTCGATCCCGATTTCTTAGGCTACCCCGTGGAAGACTACACCGCCACCGTAGTAGCAGCCGAGCCGCTTTCCCCCACCATTCTGGGCATTACGCTGAAGCTCGACCGGCCCATGCAGTTTCAGGCAGGCCAATATATCAACCTGCAAGTGCCGGGCGTGGAAGGCACGCGCGCGTTTTCGATTGCCAATCCGCCGTCGATGGCCGACACGGTTGAGCTGCATGTGCGCAAAGTCGAAGGCGGCGCGGCCACCACTTGGCTGCACGAAAACCTGAAAGAAGGCGACGAATTGCCGCTTTCCGGCCCTTACGGCCAATTCTTCGTGCGCAAATCCGACGACCAAGACGTGATTTTCATTGCCGGCGGTTCGGGTTTGTCCAGCCCCGAATCCATGATTCTCGACTTACTGGAAGCGGGCGACAGCCGCCGGATTTACCTGTTTCAGGGCGCGCGCAACGTAGCCGAACTCTACCACCGCGAGCGGTTTGAAAAGCTGGCCGAAGCGCATGAAAACTTCCACTACATTCCGGCATTGAACGCCGCCCTGCCCGAAGAAAACTGGCAAGGCTTCAACGGTTTCGTACACGAAGCCGTGGCCGATTACTTCAGCAACCGTTGCAGCGGCCACAAAGCTTATCTGTGCGGCCCGCCGCCGATGATCGAAGCGGCCGTATCCACCCTGATGCAGAGCCGCCTGTTTGAGCGCGACATCCACATGGAGCGTTTCTTAACTGCTGCCGACGGCAGCGAAACACAAACCCGTTCGGCCTTGTTCAAAAAAATCTGAACCACGGTTCAGATGTTCAGACAGGCCGTCTGAAAACCTTGCCGAACAACCAGATAATAAGAGGAGAAAGCCGTGAGTAAAAAACTAAAAGCGGCCATTATCGGGCCGGGCAACATCGGCACCGACCTACTGATGAAAATGAAGCGTTCCGAGTGGATAGAGCCGGTGTGGATGGTCGGCATCGACCCGCAATCAGAAGGCTTGAAGCGCGCCCGCGACATGGGCATCAAAACCAGCGACACCGGCGTGGACGGCTTGCTGCCGTTTGTTAAAGAAGACGATATCCGCATCGCCTTCGATGCCACTTCGGCCTATGCCCACGCCGAAAACAGCCGCAAGCTCAACGAGCAGGGCGTGATCATGATTGATTTGACACCCGCCGCTGTCGGCCCTTTCTGCATTCCCCCCGTTAATCTCAAAGCCCATGCCGAAAAGCTGGAAATGAACGTCAACATGGTTACCTGCGGCGGGCAGGCCACGATTCCGATGGTGGCGGCCATTTCCCGCGTTCAGCCCGTCAGCTACGGCGAAATCATCGCCACCGTGTCGTCCAAATCGGTCGGCCCCGGCACCCGCGCCAATATCGACGAATTCACCCGCACCACCGCGCAGGCCGTGGAAAGTGTGGGTGGCGCCAAAAAAGGCAAAGCCATCATCATCATCAATCCGGCCGAACCGCCTTTGATGATGCGCGACACCATCCATTGCCTCACCGAAAGCGAACCCGACCAAGCCGCGATTACCGAATCGGTGCAGCGCATGGTGGCCGAAGTGCAGCGTTATGTGCCGGGCTACACGCTGGTCAACGGCCCCGTGTTCGACGGCAACAAAGTGTCGATTTTCGTAGAAGTGAAGGGCTTGGGCGATTTTCTACCGCCTTATGCCGGCAATCTCGACATCATGACTGCCGCCGGTTTGCGCACCGCCGAAATGTTTGCCGAAGAAGCGGCCAACGGCGTGTTGACTTTGCCCGCACGCTAAGGAGAACGACATGGATTTAAAAGGTAAAAAAGTTACCCTGCACGATATGAGCCTGCGCGACGGCATGCACGCCAAACGCCATCAGATTTCGTTAGACGAAATGGTGAACATCGCCACCGGCCTCGACGAAGCCGGTATGCCGCTGATTGAAGTAACCCACGGCGACGGCTTGGGCGGCGCGTCGCTCAACTACGGCTTTCCCGCCCACAGCGACGAAGAATACCTCGGCGCTGTGATTCCCAAAATGAAGCAGGCCAAAGTGTCGGCCTTGCTGTTGCCCGGCATCGGCACCGTTGACCATCTCTTAATGGCCAAAGACTTGGGCGTGTCGTGCATCCGCGTGGCCACGCATTGCACCGAGGCCGATGTTTCCCAACAACACATTGCCAAATCCGCCGAGCTGGGCTTGGATACCGTCGGCTTTCTGATGATGGCGCACATGGTGCCCGCCGCCAAACTGATCGAGCAGGCCAAGCTGATGGAAGGCTACGGCGCCAACTGCATCTATTGCACCGATTCGGCGGGCTACATGCTGCCCGAAGAAGTGGAAGAAAAAATCGGTGCACTGCGCCAAGCCCTGAAGCCTGAAACCGAGTTGGGTTTCCACGGCCATCACAACCTCGGTATGGGCATTGCCAACTCGCTGGCCGCCGTGCACGCCGGCGCCAACCGCATCGACGGTTCGGTTGCAGGTTTGGGCGCAGGCGCGGGCAATACGCCGCTGGAAGTGTTTGTGGCGGTGTTGGAGCGCATGGGCGTCGAACACGGCACCGATCTCTTCAAACTGATGGACGTGGCCGAAGACCGCGTGGTGCCGATTATGGACCACCCCATCCGCGTTGACCGCAACGCGCTCACGCTGGGTTATGCGGGCGTGTATTCGTCGTTTTTGCTGTTTGCCAAACGCGCCGAAGCCAAATACGGCGTGTCTGCCCGCGAAATTTTGGTGGAGCTGGGCAAGCGCGGCACCGTCGGCGGGCAGGAAGACATGATCGAAGATTTGGCACTCACCATGGCCAAGCAGAAAGGCAAAACAGCATGAGCACATTAAGCAGAGAACACATCGAGCAACTGGCCGAACATTTGGAAAACGCCGAATTGCAGGCTTATGAAGTGACCAAAATCACCGACGATTTTCCCGATATGGATTACGAAGACGCCTTCGACATCCAATGGGAAATCCGCCGCCGCAAAGAAGCGCGGGGCAACAAAATCGTCGGCATGAAAATGGGGCTGACCTCATGGGCGAAGATGAGCCAAATGGGCGTGGAACACCCCTGCTACGGTTTTCTGGCCGACTATTTCAGCGTGCCCGAAGGCGCGGCGGTGAAGCACGACGAGCTGATCCACCCCAAAATCGAAGCCGAGCTGGCGTTTGTAACCAAAGCCGACCTGCGCGGCCCCGGCTGCCACATCGGCGACGTATTGGCCGCCACCGATTTCGTGATGCCCGCCATCGAAGTGATTGACTCGCGCTATAAAGATTTCAAATTCGATTTGAAATCGGTGATTGCCGACAACTCTTCTTCCAGCCGTTTCATTACCGGCGGCTGCGCCAAACCCGCAAGCGAATTGGATTTGAAAACGCTAGGTGTGGTGATGGAAATCAACGGCAAAGTGGTGCAGACTGGTGCGGGCGCGGCGGTGTTGGGGCATCCGGCCGCATCGGTGGCCATGCTGGCGAACATGCTGGCCGAGCGCGGCGAATATCTGCCGGCCGGTTCGTTTGTGATGATCGGCGCGATTACCGCCGCCGTACAGGTGGAAAAAGGCGACTCGTTCTGCGTGCATTTCCAAGATTTGGGCAGCATCAGCGGCCGTTTTGAATAAACCTAAAGAAAGGAAACAACCATGCCGATTATTCAAGTCCACATGATGGAAGGCCGCACCGACGAGCAGAAAGAAGCCGTTATCCGCGAAGTAACCGAAGCCATGATCCGCGCCGTGGGTGCGCCCAAAGAATCGGTGCGGGTGCTGATTAACGAAATGCCCAAGCAGCATTTCGGTATTGCAGGAGAGTCGGCCAAAGCCAAAGGCCGCTGACGGTGCTTAGTGTGTTCAGACGGCATGGAGGCCGTCTGAAACCACCCAAGCAGCAAGGAGGTGGGGTGATGTGCTACACGGTATGTATCAAAGAGCAAATCGATTCGGATTGCTGTTTACGCAATATCACGGTTGAAGAAGGGCAAAGCCTGCTGGTTGCCTCGGAGCGCAACGGGCAGCCGCCGATTGCCGTCGGTTGCCGCGGCGGCGGGTGCGGCGTGTGCAGAATCCGCATCGTGTCGGGCAGCTACCGCAAAAAGGCCATGAGCAAAACCCATATCAACGAGCAAGACTTGGCGCAAGGCGTGGTTTTGGCCTGCCGGGTGTTTCCCGAAAGCGATATGGAAGTGGTGAGCGAAAAGCCTTGCACTCCCTACAACCCGTTTGCGTAACCGCCGCTTCAAGCCGCTTGGGTTGCGTATCGGTTCGCCCGTTATGGCGTTTTTAGATTGTTTGCTGGATACAAATAAGGAGAAAGAAGATGAGAAAAGGTGTGATGCGCCCCGGCCATGTGCAAATCCGGGTATTGGATATGGATGAAGCCGTGAAACATTACGGCGACTTGTTGGGCTTGATTCCCGTCGGCACCGACGGGCAGGGTCGCCGCTATTTTAAAGGCTGGACGGAAATAGACAGTTTTTCGGTGGTGCTGCGCGAGGCAGACGAAGCCGGTATGGATTTCATGGCGTTTAAAGTGGTTGACGAAGCCACCTTAGACCAACTGCGCCAAGAGCTGGTTGATTTCGGCGGTTTGGACGTGCACGACATCCCCGCCGGCGAACTGAAAGGCTGCGGCCGCCGCGTGCGTTTTACCGCGCCCACAGGGCATGTGTTCGAGCTGTTTGCCACCAAAGACCAACCGGGCAAATACGGTGTGAGCAACCACAACCCCGAAGCGTGGCCGCGCGATTTGAAAGGCATGAAGGCCACCCGTTTCGACCACTGCCTGCTTTACGGCGACGATCTCGACCGCACGTTTGATCTGTTCACACAAGTGTTGGGTTTCGGTTTGGCCGAGCAGGTGGTTACGCCCGAGGGCGCGCGGGCCGCACAGTTTTTAACCTGCTCGATGAAAGCGCACGACGTGGCTTTTATCCGCCACCCCGAAAAAGGCAAATTCCACCATGCTTCGTTTTACTTGGAAACATGGAACGACGTGCTGTTGGCAGGCGATTTAATCTCCATGACCGATACCTCCATCGACATCGGCCCGACCCGCCACGGCTTAACCCACGGGCAGACGATTTATTTCTTCGACCCCTCCGGCAACCGCAACGAAGTGTTTGCGGGCGGCGATTACTATTATCCCGACCACCCGCCCGTTACTTGGGATGTGGATAAGCTGGGTAAAGCCATTTTCTACCACGACCGCGTGCTCAACGAGCGTTTCTTAACCGTATTGACTTAAGCGGCATGTTCAGACGGCCTGCTCGAAACAAGAGGCCCTCTGAACATGAATAACCGCCATACCCGGGCTTGACCCGAATATCCCCGAACCGACTGAAAGCCAAGATACTCGGGTCAAGCCCGAGTATGACGGCGGTTATTGATGAAGTATTGAGCGGTCTAACCGTTCTTTTCAGACAGGCATCAAGGCCGTCTGAAAAGCGTGCACGAACCCTATCGAAAACAGAGGCAGAAACATGAAAGAATTCAAACACTTTATCAACGGTAAATACGTCGGCTCCGCCGGCGGCAAAACCTTTGAAAACCGCAACCCCGTAGACAACAGCGTGATCGGCATCGTACACGAAGGCGGCAGAGAAGAAGTCGATGCCGCCGTTGCCGCCGCCCGCGCCGCACTCAAAGGCCCGTGGAGCAAACTCACGCAGGCCGAGCGCATCGAATTGCTCAATAAAGTGGCCGACCGCATCAACGAACGCTTCGACGAATTTCTCGAAGCCGAATGTCTCGATACCGGCAAGCCGCGCAAAATGGCCGCCCATATCGACATCCCGCGAGGCGCGGCCAACTTCAAAGCCTTCTCCGAAACCTTGGCCAATCACCCCACCGAAGGCTTCCGTCTCGACACGCCCGACGGCAAAGGCGCGTTAAACGTCGGCCACCGCACCCCCAAAGGCGTGGTTGCCGTGGTTGCCCCGTGGAACCTGCCCCTGCTGTTGATGACATGGAAAGTCGGCCCCGCCTTGGCCTGCGGCAACACTGTGGTCGTGAAGCCGTCTGAAGAAACCCCCGCCACCACCACCCTGCTGGGCGAGGTAATGAACGAATGCGGCGTACCGCCCGGCGTGTTCAACGTCGTGCACGGCTTCGGCCCCAATTCCGCCGGCGCATTCCTTACCGAACACAAAGACATCGACGCCATCACCTTTACCGGCGAAACCCGCACCGGCGAAATCATCATGAAAGCCGCTGCCGTCGGCCTGCGCAACATCTCGATGGAATGCGGCGGCAAAAACCCCGCCATCGTGTTTGCCGACTGCGATTTGGAAAAAGCCGTCGAAGGCACCATGCGTTCCGCTTTCGTCAACTGCGGTCAAGTGTGTCTCGGCACCGAGCGCGTATATGTAGAACGCCCGCTCTTCGATGCCTTTTTAAAACGCATGAAAGAAGAAGTGGCCAAACTCAAGCCCGGCCGCCCCGACGACCCCGAAGCCAATTTCGGCCCCCTAATCAGTTTGGAACACCGCGATAAAGTGCTGTCGTACTACAAACTGGCCGAAAAAGAAGGCGCAACCGTAGAAATCGGCGGCGGCATACCCGACATGGGCGAAGCCCTGCAAGACGGCGCATGGATAGAACCGACCATTTGGACAGGGTTGCCGGACGAGGCCCGCGTGATCCGCGAAGAAATCTTCGGCCCCTGCTGCCACATCCGCCCCTTCGACAGCGAAGAAGAAGTGATTGCACTGGCCAACGACACCCGCTACGGCCTTGCCGCCGCCATCTGGACGGAAAACAGCAGCCGCGCCGTGCGCGTGGCCGAGCAGATGGAAGCCGGTTTGGTGTGGGTGAACAGCTGGTTCCTGCGCGACCTGCGCACCGCATTCGGCGGCGCCAAACAATCCGGCATCGGCCGCGAAGGCGGCGTACACGGCCTCGAGTTTTACACCGAGCTGAAAAACATCTGTATCAAACTCTAAGCAGGCCGTCTGAAAGCAGACTGTGCGGTTCTAAAAACCGTAGGGCGGGCATCTCTGCCCGCCGTCCAGCAGCCCAAGCGCAACGGCAATCAGACAAAGCAACCAACAATGCCAGTCTGAAAAACGTAGGGCGGGCATCCCCGCCACCCGACAACCCATAACAAAAGGCCGTCTGAACATTCAGACGGCCTCAAGCGGAGAAACCACATGACCCAAGACGACATTAAACGCTTCGGCACCATGCTCTACCAAGCCATGACCAACCGCCAAGCCATCCGCCCGCTTACCGAACAAGCACCCGACATCACCATCGAAGACGCCTACCACATCTCCCAAGCCTTCTTGCAACACCGCTTGGATGCAGGCGAAAAAGTGATCGGCAAAAAAATCGGCCTCACCTCGTACGCCGTACAATCCATGCTCAAAGTCGACCAGCCCGATTTCGGCTTTCTCACCGACAAAATGGTATTCAGCCAAGGGCAAGACATGCCCATCAGCCAAATGCTGATGCAGCCGCGCGCCGAAGGCGAGATCGCCTTCGTGCTGAAAAAAGACCTCAACGGCCCCGGCGTAACCGCCGCCGACGTCATCGCCGCCACCGAATGCGTGATGCCGTGTTTTGAAATCGTCGATTCCCGCATCGAAAACTGGCAAATCAAAATCCAAGACACCGTCGCCGACAACGCCTCCTGCGGCCTGCTGATTCTGGGCGACACCGCCGTCAGCCCGCGCCAAGTCGATTTGCGCACCTGCGGCATGGTCGTCGAGAAAAACGGCAAAATCATCAGCACCGGCGCAGGTGCCGCCGCCCTCGGCAGCCCCGTCAACTGCGTCGCCTGGCTCGCCAACACCCTGGGCAGCTTCGGCATCCCGCTCAAAGCCGGCGAAATCATCCTCTCCGGCGCACTCGTGCCGCTGGAAAACGTGAGCGCAGGCGATTTCATGTCGGTATCCATCGGCGGCATCGGCAACGCTTCGGTGCTGTTTAGCTGAAATCTTTTAAATCAGTTGGATAGACAAGGTAAGCGAATGTCTTAATCCTGTGAATCTATATGGCCGTCTGAAAATTTATTTTCAGACGGCCTCTTTGAATTATCAGTGCAAGTTTATTTTATAAAGATATTATGAATTAGCTTGTTAGCTATGAATTTAATCAGTTTCAATTCTATATTGCAGTCTTTTCCATAAAGGTTTTAATTGTTTTCTAATTTGTGGAGATTCCATAATCTCGGCAGCTCTTCGTCCGTAAGAGATAAAATTTCTTCTGCCGAAGTGGGAATAGGTTGAATATAATTTTTTCTTGAATAATCGTTTTCCAGAAAGAGCATTTTTAGACCGAATAATATTATATTTCCTTTGAGTTTGTTTAGCTAAACTAACTCCGCGCTTCATTTTTTTTGAATATTTTGTAAATGCAGCAGGGCGAATGGTAATAGATTCGTCTTTTAGAATAAATCCTAAATACTGGAGTTTTTTATCATTAAGAACTTTCCGTTTTTTATCATCATACTTAAAAGTAATAATTTCTGTCTTTGTTGGATGAATTTTTAGCTTTAGCTTCATAATTTCTTGATTAACTAAATGCTGAATTTCATCTACTCTTGGTGTTGGAACTATACATAAAATATCATCACAATATCTTAAGTATAATCCACCTAATTCGCTAATTTTATTGTGACAAAAAGCATCAAAATCAATCATGTAAATATTGGATAATAATGCACTAATCGGAGAGCCTTGAGGTATTCCTTTATTTTTATTCGGAATAAATAAATTTTGATCTGGTAAAGCTAAAGAAAGCTTATGTTTTTTTCTAAATGATCTGAATTCTTCTGGGGTACAAATTCTTTTTCTATTATTACTTCTTGGCGTGTGAGAAGATATTTTGAATTCCTTGAATAAAATATCTTTTGATATTGTTGTGTATTGGGTAATAGCTTTAAATACGGCAAAGTGATCAACGGGTAAAGTATGCGTTCCTAATAATTTGCACCACTGTTGCTTCAAAATTTTATGATCTAGGTTGCCAAAGAAATCAGATATATCTAATGCAATTACAGAGCAATTTTTTGCTTGTTTTATATTATTAAATGCCTGTTGTGCGAAATTAATATTATTTTGACCTAATTTTCTAAAGGCCAATACTGAATTATTAATACTGCTATAGCTATTATTTAAAAGATGCTCATACTTGTCATTTAAAATATAAGCATAGTAGCTAAAAATATGACTATCTTTATGAGATGCATAAGAGATTACGCGTTTTTTAGGCTCTCGAGTCAATTTTCCTTGGGTATTCTTTTTTAATTTTGGAACTGATAACGTACATGAAATAAATGGATAAAAGCTGTGTTTTGCGACGCGTTCAGGGCATGAAACAAGTTCATTTGCTTTTTGTAAGCTAATAGGAGTATCAAAATGTAGATACCCTCGCATTTTAAACCAAGGTAAATCCATATATCTTCATGATGAATTAAATAGAAAAGCAAAACTAAGGGCTTAGGATTGCGGTAGTCCCTAACTACTTAAGTAGTTAACAGCCCTCAGTATAGCCAAGCACTCTCAGTTAAGGAGCACCATTTTGCATACTATTGCATGACAACAATTTTACGCAGACCGCTAATATGCTAAAGATGAATTATAATCAAACAGATATAATTACCAAGGAGTTAAACATGACAATAATCTATGCCATGCGTTTCCTGTTGATAATACTGTCATGGTCTATGGCAACTTTCGAAGCCTATAATGACCTTGACAGTCTGCTGACAACCTCATTTCCTATGATGAAATGAGCATTCATATTGTATCATTGATGTATGTAATAATTTTGAAAAATTTTATATGGGTTGGTTAATGTAATATCCGTCTGTTTCAATAATAAACGTTAATGATCACCCTGTCCCGATACTCGCCCGGGCGGTAGTTGTTAACTGAGTCGATGGTGGCATACACATCGTGTTTTTGTGTCGTGCCGCTACCGGTTCCGGCTACGCCGTTGTTGGTGCTTTGGGCGGTTGCCGTGTTTCCCCAAACGGTGCCGTTTAATCCGGCGGTCGAACGCAGTTGGTAGGGTACGCCGTCGGGGTTTCCTGCCTGCACAGCCCGCATGACCCCTTGCCCGTTTTGATTGTTATTGGAAGGTTGCAGACCGATTTTGTAGGGTGTGCCTTGGGTACAGGTTACTTTAAAAGAAGATTGGCCTTGCAGGTTGGTGGCATTTGTTTGAACCGTGCCGAAGTTGATGTCTCTTGCCTCGCTGATGATGCAGTTTTTTATGACGTTTGCGGTTACAGTAAAGGCAAAACGCCGACCGCCGATGCCGCACGATGTGTTGCCGAAAGACAGCGAGGTAGAACCGCCTCCAAAACCGATGGAGTAAATTCCTTCCGTTACATTGGTGAAGGGCGGGATAAGTTTGGCATAGAAAGGCACGTCCACGGTGTGCGATGCAGCCCCGGCGGGAACGTTTATTGTTACATCAATGGGTCGGCCGTTTTGTCTCGGTGTAGACCAAATTCTCGTGTGTGCGGGGTCGTGGTAGAGATCATAAGTTACGAAAGGGGGTGTATCGTTGTTACTACAACGACTACTTTTGCATAAGCGCTTGGGGTTTAATGTTTGCTGGGAAGTCTGACCGCCGTCAACCGCCAAGCAAACGTTAAAACTCTGCGGACTTGATCGGCTGGCTGTTTTTGTGCAGGTAACAGACACTGCACCTTGTGCGGTGGCGGGGCTTGGAGCGAGCAAATTTACGTTGCCGAAATGGATACTTTGCGCCGTAGCTGTACAATCTGCCAATGCTTCCTGCACGGGCAGTATGGCCAGCAGGGCGGCGAGAAGTACGCCCGCAGGCAGCGGTAGGGCGGCTTGCTTGGCGGGTGTTGCGGGTAGGTTTACTGCTGTTTTTTTGTGCATATCATTTCACCTAAATCGGGCAGGCTGTCTTTGTGTTGTTCGGTTTGATAATCCACTTCAAAGCGGCATTCGCTGCCGTTTTCGGGCTGTTGCACCGTAAAGCGGTTGCGCCCTTCCGCCAACTGTTCGACAAATGCGCGGCCGTCGAAACCGACCACGGCAACGGGCGTGCCGTCTTTGTTGTAAATCACCGAGCCGTCTTTTACAAAGAGGCCGTCTGAATGTTTCAGGGTCAGCGCGGCGGCGCGCATGATGTTGATTTTGAAATCCACCGCCACACCGGAGCGTTCGGTCGGCACGGCCTGTACGCGCGAGTGTTCTACCTGCACGTTTTGCGGCAAATCGGTAATGTCGATATCGAGCGAGTTTTTCTGGTAAGCCGATAAGTTGGGCACCAGCAGCAGGCCTTTGCGGTTGGTTTTGCCGACGGTGTTGTTAAACAGCATCACGGGCACGCCGCCCATGCCGCCCGCGTTGACGACGGCAAAGCTGTCGTTCACGGTGCGGGTGGCGAACACGTCGCCCCTCATCAGCACGATGCCGCCGCGCACGCCGGTGTTCCAGTTGGTCATGCCTCTGGTGTGGTATACGCTGCCTCTGAAGTCGCCGTATTGGGTATCGTGGTTCAGATAGCCGTTCAGATGGCCTTGGCGTTTGGTGTGGCTGCTGCTTTGCTGCTGCCAGCCGATATTCCAAGAAGGGCTGCCCAATCCGGCGGAAGATTTGCTTAGAGAGACGCGGTGGCTTCGGTTGCCGCTGCCGTCGCGCTGGCTGCCGGCATTGGCGGAATAGCCTTTGTCCAAGCTGAGCGATATGCCGCCGTAGAGGCTGCGCTGTTCGCTGTTGTTGAAATGGTGTGCGGCATTCAGATACACGCCGAGGCGTTTGCCGATATTCACATTCCAGTTGAATGTGCCGATTTTGTCTGTTTGCTTTTCTGCGCTGCGTTTGTTGTGCAGATAAGAGAGTGCAAACGAGCCTAACTTGCGGCTGCTCCAGCCGAGCGAGGCGGAGGCGGTGCGGATGTGGCCGGGTTCGGGTTGAAATGCTTTTTCATCGAGAATCCGGCTTAATTCGGAAAAACGGTTGCTGTAAAGGCTCCAGCCCGCGCCAAACGACCATGCGCCTTTTTGCGTGCTGAAAAATATGCTGCTTTGCGCGCCTTTGTGTTGTTTGAAACGGCTTTGCGCATGGCTGAAGTTGAGTTGCCCCAGCGAGCCGATAACGCTGTTGGCCGCCGCGCCGAACTGGCGGTATCCGCCGCCGCCCTGCGCATGAAGCTGGCCGGTTAGGAAGTGGCTGATGCCGTAGCGTATTGCGCCGCTTCCGACTAATGTTTTGTGGTAGTCGAAATCGCTGATGCCGTAGCCGCGCCGCAAATAGCCTGCTTCCAACGACCATTCGTTCAAGCCTTTGGCCAGCATGCCGGTGCCGCGGTATAAAGGCAGATCAACGGTTACTTGGCGGCCCAATACGTCGGTTGCCACCACTTGTGCCGTGCCGCTGCCGCTGATGGAAGGCGGCAGGGTGATTTCGTAGCGTCCGGCGGCGACATCTTGGCTGTATTGTTTTACGCCGTTCAAATATAAATCGACGGTGCCGGGCAAAGTGGTTTCGCCCAAATAAGAACGTAAAGGCGCGGTGTTCCGCCACGGTTGGGTGCGGTAGGTGCGTTCGAGTTTGATGCCGCCCAAGCGCGAGCTGCTGCCGCTCAACTGGCCGGCAAAAATGTCGCCGGCTGTCAGCACCAAGCCTTGTTCCGGCCAAGTGCTGCGCCAATAGGTGTCCAAACGCACGTTTTTGTTGGTGCTGCGCTCGTTTTCTTGATGGCGGTTCCACAGATGGTTGTGGCTCAGATAGCCGGCAGGAGTGGTCAGGCGCGCTTCGGCCAGCAGGCCGTGGCCGGTGCTGCCGTTGCCGTTGCGTGTGATGTTGTAATCATAGTTCAACACGCCCGCGAAACCGGGGCGGGCAATCCGGTAGGCTTGTTCGGTTTCTTTGCCGATATGGGTTACAGGCAGGTTGAGCCAATCCAAAGGGGCGGTAAGTGCCAAAGTTTGGGCGGCGGCATCGTATTGAACGTGCAGTTCGGGAATGGTTTCCAGCTCAATCCAGCCGGATGAAGCGGTGTCGGCGGCAGTTGGATTGCCTGCTCGGTGTGCTTGGTTGTGTGTTGGGGATTGCCCGTCAAGCTCGGTCGGGTTTTCAGACAGGCCTTTTTCAGACGGCCTTTCCGAAGCGGCAAGTTCGGTTTCGGATTCTGTTGTGATCGGGTTTGTATCGGTTGCAGGAGCGGCAGAGCTTTCGGTGCCAATCTGCCCTTCGGCCTGCTTGGCCTGCCGTATATGCGAATCGGGCGTATGGATGCCGAGAGAAGCGAGCGTATCCGCTTTGACGAATAAACGCCCGTGGTGCGACATAAATTTGAACAGACCTTCCGCCGTGCTGCCGTTTACAGACACCTGCGGATAAACCGGCAGCCATTCTTGGGCATACGCGGCGGTTTCCGGAGCAAAAGTTTCGGCGGATGCCTGAAACGTGTATAAAAACAAGAAAATGCCGGAAACAATCTGTTTTAAAGGAAATGCAGTATTAACGTACTGCACCTTGAACCTCCGGCTTTATCTGCCGACCGTTTACCGTGGCCGACAATCCGCCGTTTTTCAAAGAAGCAGGCTCGGTATCCACTACGCTTTTCCAAGTGTTGCCCGGCAGCACATATCCTGCCAAGCCGCCGGCCAAGCTTTTGTCTTTGCTGCCGTTTTTCACAGAAATATTGCTCAACTGGGCATAAGCCTTGCCGATATTTTTAACGGTGAGCACGCTTTTGCCGCCCGCTGCCCGCTCGACGCGCCATTGCAGTTGCGGCTCGGGTGAATCGGTTTGGTTTAAAAACAGCGGAATCGAATAGCGCAGCACGAATTGCAGGCTGGATTGGGGTTTGTCTTCAGGGGAGGGCAATTCGTCTACCACCAAGCGGAACGCCTCTTCGTGCGGTGCGGCGGGCTTGGTGCGGATCACGCGGAATTGCTGTGCCTTTCCGGCAGCCAGTTTCACCATCGGCGGGCTGGCCACAACATCGCCGCTGGGTGTGAGCACGTCTTTGCCTTCACCGTCTTGGCTCCAGCGGTACACACGCACCTGCGCGGTCAGCGGCTTGGCACCGGTATTGGTTAACGTGAAAACGCCTGCCCGCTGTTTGGCGGGCAGGGACAAACCGGTAGGGCTGACTTGCAGGCCGGCGGCAAAGGCACCGGATACGGTGCTCAGTGCCAAACCGGTAAGTATGCAAGCTGGGGAAGGTTTCAGGTTAGCCATATCTGTATCCGCTTTCATGATGAAGGTTGGAATGAAGGGAAATAACGCAGCTATTTCAAAAAATATTCAAATAAAATATTTATTTGGGCTTAAAAACAATATACGCCATATCCGAGCTTGACGCAGATATCGGCAGGCATCGTTAAATGCCTTGAAACTACTGCCAAGCTCGAGTATGACGAAATGTAGTATTGATGGACTTATTTATGACTCTAATGGTTAGTAGCTTACTGTTACTCTCACACGGTCAAAATAACGACCCGCAGTTTTATTCAGCTCTGTACCAGCCACTCTACCGTAAACAGGGTAGAACTGTTCTGTACCCGTACCTCGTAAATCTTTGAAAGCATGTTCTCCGGTTCCCCAAACTTTTCCGCGACCAGCATCTTGATAGAGTGTATATGCAATTTTATCGTTGGCAGTTGCCGCAGCTGAACCGCTTACACCATGCATTTCGCCTGTTCCATCGTTACCATTTTTATTGGTTGTTGTCAGAGCAATTTCATAAGGAGTGCCTTTAGTACAGGTAACACCAATACCCCCATTTGTGCCAGCCTGGCTCAGGCGTTCAACATTGTTTGTACTGTTAGAAGCATGATCTTCAAAATCAATGTCCGCACCTCTTGCATTGGATGATAATTCTGTAGGTGCTGTAGTTGCGAGAGTTGATACTGTACAAGCAGGTGTTATGCGAATGCTGACATAAAACTCTCCTTCTACTGTTGTAGTTGCCATAGCCAACCCAGAAGCCGACATCGCAGCCATAGCCGAAGTGAGTACAAAAAGTTTTTTAACCGCGTTCATGTGTTTAATCCTTTTTATTAAAGTTATTTATTGTGCGTTAAGTTGCAAAATAACCAGTAGTCTAATTTTCAGACCGTTGGTATTTGTAAAACCAGATTATCATTCTTAACAAAAATAAACACAAGTTATTTTCCAACTATTATTCAGAATCTTGCGGATATTGTCTTTTTTGTGCCAATCGCATGACATGCTGGAATGTTATGCCGATAGAAAAGTGGTTTCTCCCACGCTTTCGATTCGCCATTTGCCTTGCTCGAACCGCAGCCGGGATACGGAAGCGTTGTCTACGCTGCGGTAGGGGATGCTGTTGAAATCAATGTTTTTCAAAATAGCCGTGATGGCCATGCCGTGCGCGACAACCAATATGCGTTGGGCGCCGTTGCTCTGCCGCACCACTTCTGCCATGCCGTTTTTCAGACGGCCTGTAAACTGCTGTTCGTTTTCGGCCAAACCCAGTTCGTCTAATGCGGAAACTGTTTCCGCCAGCAAATGATGGTCGGCGTTTTGGTATGTCTGTTTCCATGTTGTTACGTCGGGTAAGCCCAGCGATGCGGCGATGGTTTGGTGCAGGGTGTGGTTGAATTCGCCTTCAAAGCCGCCGAAGCAGTATTCGCGCAAATCGGGCAGTTGTGTCAGCGGTAAATCGGATTGCCCCTGATGCGTCAAAATGATACGGGCGGTTTCGGCGGCGCGCGGTGCGGTGCTGGAAAAGGCGGCATCGAAGCGGATGCTGCGTTCGGCCAATCCGCAGCCCAAGCGGGCGGCGATGTCGCGGCCTTCCTGCGTGAGCGGCGAGTCGCTCCAGCCTTGCAGGCGGCCTACGGTGTTGAAGACGGTTTTGCCGTGGCGGACGAGGTAGATTTGTAGGGACATGTTGTTCTTTCTGTGGTGGTTTCCGGCAGGCATTATAAAAGCATCAGGCCGTCTGAAAAGAGGTTTTCAGACGGCCTGTATGGCCTGAGCCTAAATCGTTAGGCGGGTTGGGGTTTATTCTTTGCGGAATGAATCGTGGCAGGATTTGCAGCTTTGGCCGACTTCGCCGAACGGTTTTTTCACATCGTCGAGTTTGCCGGAAGCGGCGGCTACTTTCAGAGCGGCTGTTGCGGCGGTGAATTTGTCGATTTCTTTTTTAAATTCGTCGGGCTTGCTCCAGATTTCGGGCTTGGCTTCAGATTCTTCTTTGGCACTTTCGGGGGTGTAGTGTTCCCATGGTTTGCCTGCATCGGCATCCAAATTGTCGGCAGCCTGTTGGAAGGCGGCGGCATCGAAAGGTGCTTCGCCTTTAACCATTTTGGCCATCGTGCCCATTTGTTTTTTGTAGTTTTCCATCAGTTGCTCGCGCTGCTCAATTGATGCTTTCGCGCCTGTTGCGGCCGCTGCGGATGCGGTGTCGGCAGCCGCAGGTGCTTGGGCGTTGTTGTTTTGGCCGCCGCAGGCAGCCAGCAGGGTGAGGGCGGCAAGCGTGCCGAGTGTATATAAAGATTTGTTCATGGTAGGTTCCTTTGTTGTTACGGGGTAACATTGTTGTTGTAAGGGCGGCGGGACAGCCCGTGCCGTACGGGTTAGAACCCGCAGGCCGTCTGAAAGTTTTTCAGACGGCCTGAAACCGTGTTGCGGCGGCTTTACTTAATATATGCGGCACCGTGCAGGGTTTCTGCCGCGTATTATACCGTTTTCGCGACAGGCCGTTATCGGCGGTTTGCGGGCAATCGGTGCCGGCTGTGTTGCTGCATGTTGGAGGGCAGGCGTAAACCGTGGTTTTTAGATAAACAATCAGGATGAATTTCTCTATAATGGCCGCTTCTCTGTGTTGCGGCGGTGCCGTTACGCAGTTAATTATGAATGGGAAAATTGAACATGAATGAGCAAACGGTAAACGGTTCGCGCTGGCGCAGCCGTTTTAAAGCGATGGGGCCGGGGATTATGATGGCATCGGCGGCGGTGGGCGGTTCGCATATTATTGCGTCCACTCAGGCCGGTGCGCTTTACGGCTGGCAGTTGGCGTTGATTATTGTGCTGGCCAATCTGTTTAAATATCCGTTTTTCCGCTTCGGCCCGCAATACACGCTGGAAACGGGCAAGAGCCTGCTTGAAGGCTATGCGGAAAAAGGCAGAATTTATTTGTGGGTGTTTTTTGTGCTCAACTTGTTTGCCACCGTTATCAATACGGCGGCGGTGAGCATGTTGTGTGCGGCGATTTTGAATTTTGTGTTGCCGGGAGAATGGTCGGTAAACGGGCTTTCGATTGCGGTGCTGGCATCGGCGGTGTTGCTGCTGTTGGTGGGGCCTTACCGTACGGTTGACGGTATGTCGAAAATCATTATGGTCAGCCTTACCGTTACTACCGTTGCCGCCGTTATTGTGGCGGCGTTAAACGGTTCGCAGATGCAGGCCGATTTTATCGAACCCAACCCGTGGAATTTGGGCGCGCTGGCGTTTATTGTGGCGTTGATGGGCTGGATGCCTGCGCCGATCGAGATTTCGGCGATTAATTCGATGTGGGTGGCGGCCAAGCGCAATCTGGAAAAAGTCAGCTATCAAGACGGCTTGTTCGATTTTAACGTAGGCTATATCGGCACGGCATTGCTGGCGCTGGTGTTTTTGGCTTTGGGTGCGCTGGTGCAGTACGGTTCGGGCACGGAAGTGAAAATGGCCGGCGGCGCGTATATCAGCCAACTGATTAATATGTATGCTTCCACCATCGGCGAATGGTCGCGCTGGTTGGTTACTTTTATTGCTTTTGCGTGTATGTACGGCACAACGATTACGGTGATCGACGGCTATTCGCGCACCAATATGGAATCGCTGCGCCTGATTGTGGGCGGCGAGCGCAACACCAACCGTATTTTGGCGGCATGGATTACGTTTGCGGCGGTTGCCGGCCTGTGCGTGATTCTGTTTTTCAAAGGTGCGGTGCTGGTGATGCTGAAGTTTGCCATGATCGCTTCGTTTGTGAGCACGCCGGTTTTTGCTTGGCTGAACCTTTCTTTAGTGCGCAAAGGCAGCCATAAGCTGCAACCGTGGCTGATGTGGCTGGCTTGGGCGGGCTTGATTTATTTGAGCAGCTTTACGGTATTGTTCCTGCTGCATCAGGGCAAGCTGATCGGCTAATGTGTGCTTGGATAAAACGCACCCCGCCAACGGATTCAAACCGTGGCGGGGTGTTTTTTAATTCCAGATATGGCCGAACTTAATGCAGACGGTTTACGCTATTTTATTTATTTTTGTGTTCAATCACATAAAACCGCTTAATATATCGGCGTTTTGATTATGGTCTGCCCGCAGGCCGTCTGAAAGGAATGTATGAATACCTACCGCCTTTTTCCGCGCTTTGCTGCGGCTTCCCTTGTTTTGTTGATGGCTGCGTGTACCACCGTCAACAGCCCCACAGGCCCTTCGGTAAGCGGTAATTGGAGCAGTATCGGCACGGTTGCCAACGGCAATATCAAAGTGGCTGTCGACAAAAACAGCATCCGCAAAAACGGCAATTTAGTAACCTTCCGCGACAGAAAAGTGGTGGTTAAACCCGGCTCGCACAATTACGGCAACACCCCCAAATACAAAACCGCCATCGGCACTTGGGAAATCCACTGCACCAACAAAACCTACCGCCTTACCGCCCTCCAACTGCTTGACGAAAAAGGCACGGTAGTGGCCAATGAAACCTACACGGCCGCCGGTTTGCGCCCCATGAGCGTGCAAGGCGGCACCATCACCGAAAAACAGTTTGAAACCGCTTGCGGCAAGAAACTTTAAAACCCATATAAAGTTTCGGAATCACATACATCAAGGCCGTCTG
The DNA here is from genome assembly GCF_022870885.1 of Neisseria dumasiana. Lineage (NCBI taxonomy): Bacteria > Pseudomonadati > Pseudomonadota > Betaproteobacteria > Neisseriales > Neisseriaceae > Neisseria > Neisseria dumasiana. Next base: position 147,564 of record NZ_CP091509.1, read on the forward strand.
AAAATTCAGACGGCCTTGATGGCGTTCAGACGGCCTCCTCAAAACCGCCATGCCGCCGCTCGCTTTTCTCTTTTTACAACACCGTTTATCGGGCGGGTGCGAATTGGCGCACAAACAGTAGGATTTGCGGTATATTGTGCGCCTTTTACATAAACACACATACGCTCATCGCTTTTTGATGCCGTCTGAAACCGAAAATAGTTTTGACAAGGTTTCAGACGGCATCATATAAATATAATAATAAGCAGTTAGCCGATACAGATTGATACTATATATACCGAGCTTCCCGTTCAGACGGCATCGCACAACAAATGCGCGCAGGCCGTCTGAAATCACAACGGCAACGGTATGGCACGAATAACCCAAGGGAGCCGACGATGGCAAAGAATTTATTGATTGTGGAGTCGCCCTCCAAAGCCAAAACGCTGAAAAAATATCTCGGAAGCGATTTTGAAATCCTCGCTTCCTACGGTCATGTGCGCGATTTGGTGCCTAAAACCGGCGCGGTCGACCCCGACAATAACTTTGCCATGAAATACCAAATGGTCAGCCGCAACGCCAAGCACGTCGATGCCATCGTTGCCGCCGCCAAAGAAGCTGAAAACCTTTATCTGGCAACCGACCCGGATAGGGAAGGCGAAGCCATCTCTTGGCACTTGCAGGAAATCCTCAAATCCAAACGCGGCTTGAAAAACATCAAACCGCAGCGCGTCGTGTTTCACGAAATCACCAAAAACGCCGTGCTCGATGCCATCGCCCACCCGCGCGAACTCGAAGAAAATTTGGTCGATGCCCAGCAGGCGCGCCGCGCGTTGGATTATCTGGTCGGCTTCAACCTTTCCCCCTTATTGTGGAAAAAAATCCGCCGCGGCTTGAGCGCAGGCCGCGTACAAAGCCCCGCCTTGCGCCTGATTTGCGAACGCGAAAACGAAATCCGCGCATTCGAAGCGCAGGAATACTGGTCGGTACATCTCGACAGCCACAAAGGCCGCAGCAAATTTACCGCCAAACTCGTGCAATGGAACGGCGAAAAGCTGGAACAATTCTCCCTGCCTGACGAAGCCGCGCAACAGGCCGTCTTAAAAGGGTTGGAAGGGCAAGAAGCCCAAGTGGCCGCCATCGAAAAGAAAAAACGCAGCCGCAACCCCGCCGCACCGTTTACCACTTCCACCATGCAGCAAGATGCCGTGCGCAAACTCGGCATGACCACCGACCGCACCATGCGCACTGCCCAGCAACTGTATGAAGGTATCGACGTAGGGCAGGGTGCCATCGGTTTGATTACCTATATGCGCACCGACAGCGTAACCCTGTCGGACGAAGCCTTAACCGAAATCCGCCACTACATTGAAAACAAAATCGGCACGGAATACCTGCCTTCCGCCGCCAAACACTATAAAACCAAATCGAAAAACGCACAGGAAGCGCACGAAGCCATCCGCCCGACTTCCGTGTACCGCACCCCCGAAAGCGTGAAGCCCTTCCTGACTGCCGACCAATTCAAACTCTACCAAATGATCTGGCAGCGCACCGTAGCCTGCCAAATGAACCCCGCCAAGTTCGACCAAACCACCGTCGATATTGCCGTGGGCAACGGCGTATTCCGCGTAACCGGCCAAGTGCAAACCTTCGCAGGCTTTTTGAGCGTGTATGAAGAAGGCGTGGACGACAACGACGAAGACGAAGACAACAAAAAACTACCCGAAATGAAAGAAGGCGAAAAACTGCCCGTCGACAACATCTACGGCGAGCAGCACTTCACCACCCCGCCGCCGCGCTTCAACGAAGCAACGCTGGTGAAAGCACTCGAAGAATTCGGCATCGGCCGCCCCTCTACCTACGCCAGCATCATTTCCACCCTGAAAGAGCGCGAATACGTAACGCTGGAGCAAAAACGCTTCATGCCCACCGACACCGGCGACATCGTCAACAAATTTTTGACCGAACATTTCGCCCAATACGTCGATTACCACTTCACCGCCAAACTCGAAGACCAGCTCGACGAAATCGCCACCGGCAAACGCGAGTGGATTCCCGTGATGGACAAATTCTGGAAAGGATTCCACAAACAGGTTGAAGAAAAAGAAGGCATCGAACGCGCCAAATTCACCACCGAAGAGCTTGACGAAATCTGCCCGAAATGCGGCAACCACAAGCTGCAAATCAAATTCGGCAGAATGGGCCGCTTCGTCGCCTGCGCCGGCTATCCCGAATGCAGCTACACCCGCAACGTCAACGAAACCGCCGAACAAGCCGCCGAGCGCATCGCCAAAGAAGCCGCCGAACAAGCCGAACTCGAAGGCCGCGAATGCCCCAAATGCGGCGGCGGACTGGTTTACAAATACAGCCGCACCGGCAGCAAATTCATCGGCTGCGCCAACTATCCGAAGTGCAAGCACATCGAACCTTTGGAAAAACCCAAAGACACCGGCGTAGAATGCCCGCAATGTAAAAAAGGCCATTTGGTAGAACGCAAATCACGCTACGGCAAACTGTTTTACAGCTGCAGCACCTACCCCGACTGCAACTACGCCACTTGGAACCCGCCGATCGCCGAAACCTGCCCGAAATGCCAATGGCCGGTGCTGACCATCAAAACCACCAAACGCTGGGGCGTAGAAAAAGTCTGCCCGCAAAAAGAATGCGGCTGGAAAGAACAAATAGAACCGCCTGCCCCGAAAGGCAGTAAAGAAGCGGAAGGGTAAAATAGAGGCTGAGACCTTTGCAAAACCCTCAAAGTCTACTTTTTACGCAAAAACAGCCGGAACATGATGAAGAATGTTCCGGCTGTTTGTTGGCGTGGGGTTTTGCAAAGGTCTCAGGCCGTCTGAACATTCAGACGGCCTTTTCATCCTAAGTGTGTATAGTCAATCAACTTCATTTTTACTACTGTGTTGCTGTGCCTTAGCTCAAAGAGAAAGATTGTGTCAAGCCGCTAAAGCGGTACCAGAATCGATTCCGTACTACTGTACCGTCTTCAGCTTGTTGCCGTGTATTAAAAATAAGTTGATTGATTATTTAATCAGGCTTTGAAACTGGCGGTGTTTGCACATCGGTTTCAGCACAACGGACACATAGAGTTTTGACGCGCGGAAGCACTGTTTTGCCTTGAATCTTGATGAAGATACCGTCAACTTGCTCCGTGCTGCCGCATTTTTCACACACATGCAATGATTTTTGTTGAACCTGTTCTATCATTCGTTCGAGTGTTTCATCGGTGAAATTGGTATGGAAACTCAGGCCGCCGAATTTTTGTTTGATTTGCAGAATAATAATCTGTTCCGATTCAGGCTTGTGTTGATTGTAGGAATCGATATAGTCAATCAGCGGACGGATCAAAGGCAGCCAGCCGCTTTCGCATTGAATGCCGAAAGTTTCAAATGAAGAAGGCAGATGATGGTATGACACAGATCGGATATGGTCGCTCATCTTGTAACTCCTCGCTGTTAGGGCAAATAAAGCCATTGATACAAGAATGATGCCGTCTGAAAACTTTCAGACGGCATCATCACTTTAAAGCCGCTTTTAGAACCCGCGAGCTGCTTTATAATCAGCCAAAATCTTATTCATTTCCGGACGGAACAATTCAATGTATCCGTATGACAAGCCTCGGCTTGCACTCGGATGGGGCAGGCAAACGACTTGGCAGTGTTCAAAACCTTGAAAGCCTACTCGGAATCTAGTTCCTTCAAACGGTTTTTGCTCATAGTGAAGAGGCTCGATTTCCTCCCCCATGATTTGCTTGAATTTAGGCAAGACTTCGGGTCGGTTTAGATAATTTAATAATTTGCTGCCCATAAAGAAAATAACCTTCGGACGCAAAGTTTTAAGATGGTGCATAAAGTTATTTACTTGTTCGGGAGAAAGAAATTTTTCATAATCGTTTACGGCTCGGTCTTGAGTGTTAGCCCAGTTAGTCTGTAACAGCGACTTTTCAAATGCCCCGCCTAAACCTTGTTCGTTTAAAGGATGGCCCCACAAATCGAACCATGTTTTAATCGCATTGTCGTAGCGCCAAGTTTTGGCACGTTCTCCGTAATACAACGCTTTATTAGCAAAAGTATGCTCCACTTTTTCCTCGGGCAGTGTGTATTCTCCCTGTTCATAAGCGGCTTCATCGGCTTTGCTCCAGCCCCATTCATAACCGCAAATCATCAGACCGTTTTGATCGTTGAAGCCGGGAAAAATCGAATTGGCGAGATTTAATTCATCCATGTTTTTATTTCTCTCTAAAGTATTTTTAATATAACGATGCCATCAGGCATGGATATCTATAGTATGAAATGTCATTGATGTTTTTACTTATCCGAACTCATTTATAAAATTAAGTAATGAGGATTGCCTGAATGGCATTTAAATAAGAAGTGAAATTTTAAAACATTAAACAAAAGTTTACAATCAATCTGGGTAAATTTGGTAGATGCAGATAGGATATTCGTATTCGATAAAATGGTAGGGGTGGCAGAAATGTTTAATCATTGTAATTGTGCGGATAAGTCGGATTCGAGAATCCGATCTAAGGAGGCTGGAAAGAACAAATAGAACCGCCTGCCCCGAAAGGGAGTAAAGAAGCGGAAGGGTAGAACAGAGGCCGTCTGAACATTCAGACGGCCTTTCTCAATTGCAAAACCCTGCTTAAGCTTTAAATACTGCCCCGACCAAACCGGCTAGAATCAAGATAAATGTGGGTATGACCGTCAGCAGAAAGCCCACTGCTCGGGTTTGCGGGTCGGCGGTGTAGGCTCGGCGGTAGAGAAAGCGGCCGATCAAATACACGGCTCCGATGGCGGCGATGGGTGTTTCGTTCCAATAATAAGATGCGATAAACAGGGCGGGTAGGAAAACGACGAGCTGTTCGAGGGTGTTGGCTTGGATGCGGAAGGCGCGCTCGAAGTGTTCGTTTCCGGAAACGGCGGGGGCGTTAACGCCGTATTTTGCTCTGGCGCGGCCGACGGCAAAGCCGAAATACAGGTATTGTATTAAGGCGAGCAGGGCTACGGTGTGGATTAGGTTCATGCTGTTTCCTTTCTGTATGTTTCGGTAAAACTCGCGAAGTTGGTTTTCAGACGGCCTGCGGGCTTATTGTTTGGGCTTATTCTTTAAATGTCTGGTGGCAGGCTTTGCAGCTTTGGGCCATTTTGTCGAACGATGCTTTAACGGCTTGGTAGTTGCCGCCGGCAGCGGCTTGGTTCAGTGCGGCGGCGGCTTGGTTGAAGCGTTTGATAGCGGCTTGGAATTGCTGCGGTTTTTCCCACACGGCGGCTTTGGCTTCGGAATTTGCTCCGTTGGTGCCGGGGCCGTAATATTCCCACGGTTCGTTTGCGGTACTGTTTAATTCGGCGGCGAGCGCGGCAAACTGTTGGGCGGGAAAGGTTTGGGCGTTGCTGTTTTTGAGTATGCCGCTCATCTTTTTGTTTAGGCCGCGCCAGTCTTTCATGTATTGTTGGCGTGCTTTGATGTCGCCTGCGTCGGCGTAAACCGGGGCGGCGGCAAGGCACAGGCAGAGGGCTGCCCAGATGTGGTTGCGCACGGTGTGTTCCTTTGGCTGTGTTTTGAAATTTTGTGTAGTGTATAGGTTGATAGGTTTCGGGCTTTGTCGGGCAAGCATACGCCAACTTGCGGGGAGCGTCCAGCAGCGGCGGTTGGTGTGGTAGGCCGTCTGAAAAGCAGTTTTTTGCCCCCGTTTTTTTCAGACGGCCTCGGTTACGGCGGATGGTGCGGTGATACTGTGCGGACGATTGGCTATAATGGTGCGTTTGGATAAGCGGGAAAACGATGAAGACTGTTGCTTATTTTGATTGTGTGGTGATCGGTGCGGGTGCGGCGGGCATGATGTGTGCCGCCCGTATGGGGCAGCGCGGCTTTGGCGTGGCTTTGATTGACCATGCCCTGAAAATCGGCGAGAAAATCCGCATTTCCGGCGGAGGGCGCTGTAATTTTACCAACCGTAATCTGAACGGGCACGACGGCTCGCAATATTATGTTTCGCAGCAGCCGCGTTTTGTCCGCCACGCTTTATCGCGCTTTACCGCTCAGGATTTTATTGCGCTGCTCGACCGCTACGGCATTGCGTATCACGAAAAGCATAAGGGGCAGATGTTTTGCGACCGCAGCGCGCAGGATATTATCTCGATGTTGCAGGCGGAATGTGCAAACGGCGGCGTGAGTTGGCATACCGGCTGCCGTATCGAAGCCGTGGATTGTGTTCAGACGGCCTCTGATAACAAAGGCGCGCGTTTTGAAGTGCGCACGTCGCAAGGCGTATTCCGATGCCGCAACCTGATTGTTGCCACCGGCGGTTTGGCCGTGCCTGCGGTGGGGGCAACGCCGTTCGGATACGAATTGGCCAAACAGTTCGGCCACAGTATCGTGCAGCCCGAAGCCGCTTTGGTGCCGTTGCGTTTCGAACATTGGGCGCAGCAGGGTTTTGATGCGTTGTCGGGCATTGCCCTGCCGGTACGCATCAGCACGGGAAGTGGCAGGCAGGCTGTGGATTTCGATGAAGATTTACTGTTCCGCCACAAAGGTTTGAGCGGGCCGGCGGTGTTGCAGATTTCGAGTTATTGGCAGCCGGGGCAGGTTATCAGGGTAAATCTGGTGCCGGATACGGATGTGGCGCAGGCTTTGTGCGACGGCAAACACGGTCAGAAAATCCAGCTGAATACGGCATTGAAGCAGCTTTGCCCCGCCTTGCCCGAGCGTTTGTTGGATTTTTGGCTTGCCCGCGACACATTCGCACCCTATGCCGCGCAAAAATGGGCCGACATTCCCAATGCCTTGCTGCAAGAGTTGGGCAGAAGTTTGAACGAATGGACGTTGTTGCCCAGCGGTTCAGACGGCCATAAAAAGGCGGAAGCAACGCGGGGCGGGGTAAACGTGAAGGAAATCGACCCGAAAACCATGCAAAGCAAGCTGTGTGAGGGTGTGTATTTTATCGGCGAGGTGATGGACATTACCGGCTGGCTCGGCGGCTATAATTTCCAATGGGCTTGGGCATCGGCGGTGTGTGCGGCGCAGGCGGTGGATTGAGTGAAGTTGAAACAGGTGAATTTATCGATACGTTTTTATTGAATTGTTTTTAAGCAATTGATTTAAATGAAGTATTGAATATTTTCTGCAATCTGGCACGGATGGATTGTATATTCGCCCTTACGTTTCAGGATATTGGCAACAAGTTAAGTTTGGGTGTGGTTTATATAGTTAATCCACTTAAATGGAATAACCTAATTGTAGGGGCAGATGATATATCTGCCCGCAACGGCAAATCTTGCAAGGATTGCCCGAACATTCCGTAAATGCAAACACGGGCGGATATGTAATCCGCCCCTGCCGATTAAGGTTGCTTAAGTAAGTAGTTTGGATATAGTTGAATCCGCTGGCCTGATGTATTTCATACCGATAATCCTGCGGCATCTTTCATGCCGTCTGAAACATGAAATCCGACCCGCAACGCAGAGATCAAGTTAAATTTTTCTCTGTAATGTTGTAGGGGCGGAGCCGATTCTATTGCTGTTTCAGCGGCTTACGCAATCGTTCTCTTTCAACTAGGGCGCAGACGGAGGTTTGCACAGGTCTCTTGTAGTAAGATAACGCCCTTAATGCGTTTATCCTGATTGGTGTTTTGTGAATAAAAATCTCAACGTCCATTTGAAATTGTCGGGCATGGCCGCACTGTGGGGCGTATCGTGGGTATGGGGCAGGATTGTCGCCCAAAATCTGCCGCCCGTAAGTGCCAGCGCCATCCGCTTTATACTGGCGGGAACGGCTTTGGCGGCGGGGCTGCTTTGCATGGGCAAGTTTCCCAAGCTCAAAAATCTGTCGCGCAAACAATGGTTGGGGCTGACGGTTTCTGCTTTTTTCGGCGTGTATGCCTATGCGGTGTGTTTTTTAACCGGCCTGAAACATATGCCTGCCGGTGAAGCGGCGGTGATTATTTCTTTGAATCCCGTGCTGATTTTGCTGCTTTCGCGGCTGATTTTTAAAGAAAAAATTACCTTACGCATCGGCACGGGCATGGCGATGGCGTTTTTTGGTTCGTTAATCTGCATCACACGCGGCAATCCGCTGATGCTGTTCCAGCAGCAGCTGGGTTTGGGGCAGATGCTGATTTTGGGCTGCGTGTTGTGTTGGGCGTGCTATACCATCGTGGGGCGGTTTGTGCTTAAGGGCATTGATGCCTTAACGGTTACGCTGGCAACGGCGTGGATAGGCGGGATGATGCTCGCGGTTACGGCATTGTTGGCGGAGCGGCAGTCGTTTGATTGGGTGTGGCAGACTGCGGATACGGTGTGGTTGAGTTTGATTGCGCTGGCCATCGGCTCGACGGCTCTGGCTTATGTGTGGTTTTTTGAAGGCGTGAAGGCATTGGGTTCGGGCACGGCCGGGGCTTATATCACGCTGGTGCCGGTGTTCGGCGTGCTGTCGTCGGTGGCCTTTTTGGGCGAACCGCTGCATTTTTCGCTGGTATCCGGCGGGATTTTAGCAGTGTGCGGTATGTTGGTGATGTATTTGGGTAAGCGTTAGGTCAAACTGCTTAGTCGGCCAACTCAAAGATAATATACGTCATACTCGGGTCAAGCCCGAGTATGACGGTTTTGTAATTAAACTTAAGTGGGTTGACTATATCTTTAAAAAGCCAAGAGGCCGTCTGAAATTTTTCAGACGGCCTCTTGGCATTGAAATACCTGCGATTATTCCTGAATCGGGTCTTCAACCACGTTTACCGGTTCGTAAGTAATCTGCGGCAGCAAGGTATCGAGCATCAGGCCGGAGGCGTTGAGCGTCGGGTAGCCGCTGAAAGTTACCGAGTAGCCGCCGTTGGATTCGCCGCGGATTCGGGCGTGCGCACCCAGCGGGAAAGTGGCTTTGTTGGTAATGTGGCCGAACGGGAAGCCGGTTAACACGGGTACTTTGGTGATGCGGCTGACGTTGTTGACCACCGATGTGAAGTCGTAGCTGCTGTCGTACACGTCGCGGATGGTGCCCATGCGGAAATCGCCGAACACGATGGCCTGCTGTTTCGACAATACGCCTGCCAAATGCAAGGTTTGCAGCATGCGCTCGATACGGTAGGGTTGTTCGCCGACGTCTTCCAAAAAGAGGATGCCGCCTTGAATATCGGGCATATAGGGGCTGCCCGCCAGCGAAGCGAGTACGCTGAGGTTGCCGCCCCACAATGTGCCTTCGGCGTTGAACTGCCTGCGTTGGATGGCGTGCACACTGATGGTGTTTTGGGCGTTGGTCACACCGCGGATAAACGAATCCATCGTATAAACGCTCGGTTCGGGTTTGCCGAATTCGCTATATACCATCGGCCCGGCGAAACTGGGCATATTGCCTTTGGCCAGCAGGGCAAGTTGCACGGCGCACACGTCGCTGAACCCGAAAAACAACGTGCCGCGTTCGCGCATTTTGGCGCCCAAACGGGCAAAGTCGATGTGCGGCAGAATCCGCACGGCACCGTAACCGCCGCGTAAGCCCATCAATACTTTCGGTGCGGCGGCTTTGCCGAGTGCGACATCTTGGAAATCGGCGATGCGTTCGCCGTCGGTACCGGCGAAGCGTTGGTAGCGGCGAAAGCCCGCCTGCTGGTTGGTTACGGTGAATCCGGCGTTATACAGGCGGGTCAGGCCGGTTTCGGTGCGGCTTGCGTTTTCGGCAAAACCGGATGGGGCGACAACGCGCAATACGTTGTCGCCGCTGCGGGCGGGATAGGTACGTTTCGGTTGCACGGGTTTGGCCTGAGTGGATTGCGAGCTGGGTTGGGTGGAGCCGCCGGTGCCGCAGGCGGTGAGAATGCCTGCGCCGGCTGCGGCGGCGGATGCTTTGAAAAAACTGCGGCGGGAAGGCTGCCAAGTCATGAAAATTCCTTGTAATGGTCGGGCGTGGTGCCGATATGTGTTGGTGCGGATTGTAAAACGGTGCTGATTTCAACACAACCGCGCGGGTTTGGTATTGAGGCTGTCTGAAAGCGAGCTTTGTGAGCTTCGCCAAAACCCGCTAGCGGGTTTCGCTAAAAATAAGTTTTAAGCCATTGAAGCGTGCAGCAGTTGTTTAAGCTGCGCCGTCCAATCTTCCGGCAAATCCAGATTGCCAGCCCGTTGCGGTGCGGCCCAAATGGGCGCGGGAAAATGCGCGTCGTCGTTGAAACGGGCGATCACATGCCAATGCAGGTGCGGCACGACGTTGCCCAAGCTGGCGAGATTGATTTTGGCGGGCTGCAACACTTGGCGCATGGCGGCTTCAACGCGGTACACGGCTTCCATCAGCTCATGCCGTTCTTCGGGCTTGAGGTCGGTCATTTCGGCCACATGCGCGTTCCAAATCACGCGGCAAAAGGCGGGGGCGTGCGTTTCGTTGTGAACGGCAATCACGCGCAAGGTGTCGTTTTGCCATAACACCTCTTCGTTTTCGGGGTGGCACAGCGGGCAGGTAGTGTTCATGGTGTGGCTTTCTTGGGTATGTAAACCTGCAAATATGTGCGGCCGTCTGAAACGGTTTCAGACGGCCTTTATGTTTTACATCAACACGATATCGTATTGCTCTTGTGTGTAGGCGGTTTCAACGGCCAGCGAAATGGGCTTGCCGATAAAATCGATCAACATGGCGAGCGATTGCGATTCTTCGTCTAAGAATAAGTCAATCACATTGGGCGCAGCGAGAATGCGGAAGCTCTTGGCATCGTAGCGGCGGGCTTCGCGCACGATTTCGCGCTGGATTTCGTAGCACACGGTTTGCGGTGTTTTCAGACGGCCTCTGCCCTGACACGACGGGCATGGCTCGCACAATACATGGCTGAGGTTTTCGCGGGTGCGCTTGCGGGTCAGCTCGACCAAGCCGAGGCTGGTAAAGCCGTTGAGCGTTACGCGGGTGCGGTCGAAGCTCAAGGCTTTGGCCAGCTCTTGCAACACGGCTTCGCGATGGGCATCGTGCGCCATGTCGATAAAGTCGATGATGATGATGCCGCCGAGATTACGCAAACGCAGCTCGCGGGCGATGGTGTGGCAGGCTTCGAGATTGGTGCGGAAAATGGTTTCGTCGAAGTTGCGCGCGCCGACAAAGCCGCCGGTGTTCACGTCGATGGTGGTCATCGCTTCGGTGGCTTCGATAATCAGATAGCTGCCGAAATTGAGGTTGACGCGCGGTTGCAGGGCACGGTTGATTTCCTGCTCGATATTGTGGGTTTCAAACAGAGGCCGCTCGCCTTTAAACAGCGTGATTTTATCGGTTGCCCCTTGAACATAAAGTTCGGCAAATTCGCGCATACGCTGGTGGTTTTCGGTGGAATCAACCAAAATCTCGCGCGTGTTTTCGCTGAACATGTCGCGCAGCACACGCAGGCTCAAGGGCAAATCTTGATACAGCAGGGTTTCCGGTGGACGGGTTTTGGCCTGATGCTGAATGTTTTCCCACACTTTGGTCAGGTAGTCGATATCGGCCTGCAATTCGGCATCGGTGGCGTTTTCCGCGCTGGTGCGGATGATATAGCCCTGCCCCTCCCCGTTGTCGGGCAACAGGTTTTCCAAACGGCTGCGCAAAGTGTTGCGCTCGTCTTCATCTTCGATACGCTGCGAGATGCCGATGTGGTCTTCCTGCGGCAGATGCACGAGAAAACGCCCCGCCAGAGAAATCTGCGTGGAAAGGCGCGCGCCTTTGGTGTTGATGGGGTCTTTAATCACCTGCACCAGCACCGACTGCCCTTCAAACAGCATGTGCTCGATGCGCTGGGTTTCGTCGGGATTGCGGCGCTGTTCCAACACATCGACAATGTGCAGAAACGCGGCGCGCTCAAGGCCGATATCGATAAACGCGCTCTGCATGCCGGGCAGCACGCGGCGTACAACGCCGAGATAAATGTTACCGACCAAGCCGTGGCCGCTGTTGCGCTCGATATGCAGCTCGCAAATATTGTTTTCTTCAAGAATGGCCACGCGCGTTTCCTGCGGCGTGATGTTGACGAGCACGGTTTCGGGCGGGCGCACCGTGTCTTTGGGCAAGGGAATACCGTTTAACATAAGTCGCTCTTTAAATATAAAAATACTTTTGCAATCGGCCTTGCTCGTAAAGCCGGTTGCAAAAGTGTTTTCCTACGCCCCGAATGATACGCTAAACGCATGCTTTAATAAACCTTGCCTCCTATCCGCAAGCTCAAGGCACACAAACACAAGCCTGATGATTCGCCACTGCTTGAAGAGATTTAAAAAGTATCAGGCCGTCTGAATAAAATGTTTCAGACGGCCTGTTTAACGGTGCAGCCTTATCAGTCTAAATCGGCTTTGTATTCGATAACGCCTTGGCGGTTACGCTCGATAGACACATCCAATGCCTGATCGCGGCGTTTGAATTTCAAATCGGCATCATCATTTTTGATATCCGATTCCACCACTTCAAACCCGTGCCGGCGGGCATGCTCGCGCACCCGTTCCACCAAGTGCGCCACACTGGTGTTACCCGCATCGATGCGGAATTCGGCTTCATAACCGCCGTCGCTTTGGGCATCTGCCTTTACCACTTTCGCACCGCGCGGCTGAAAAATCTCACCCGGCAGCCCGGCCGCTGCCGCACCAGCGGAAAAAAGTGCCATAATGCCCGTTATCAAAAGCGTTTTCGACTGTTTCATCATTACACCTTCATTCATATTACATGTTGATTCCATTGAAATTGCGCACAATATAACCACCAACCCCGCCTGCATCAAGCCGATAAACTTTGTTTTACGCCCATACGTCATTCGGCTGCTTTATGCTTACACTTTATTTCATAAATAGCATGAATATGACGGGAACTTTAGCCAACAATCCCGTTAAAGGCCGTCTGAAAAGCGGTTCAGACGGCCTCAAGTCTATTGCCGTGTCGCTCCTATATAATTGCCAAGCAAAATAAAATGCCAACCGATCGGTTGGCATTTTATTTAAATGTACAACATGAATAAGACAAAGCAAACAATTAACGTTGACCGCCAAAGCCTATTTCAACGTCTTGCTGCTCAATCTCTTGTTCACTGTCACCCGGTATAACAAAATCTGCAACACCAACAATCTCTTCGGCTTTAGGACCGAAAATACCTAAGGCATATTCGCCCTTACCCAATTTCTCAGACACGGCTGTGCCTTCGATTTCTCCACCGTTCTTGAGAACCGGATGCTCTTCTGTTATCTGTTTGATAGATGCTTGATTCAGCTTGATATCACCGAATTGCTCCATGCCGGTAATACTGCCACTGCCCACTCTTTTCTCGAAGTCAATCGTATATTGCAGCGTACCTTCGGCTTTTTCATCGAACGCTTTACCGTTGTAGGTATAAACACCTTCTGTCGGAAGCATTTTGAACGGAGTAACATCACCTTGAATTGCATACCCATTATCAAAACTGAATGTATTTTCGTTTTCAGTATCTTCAGGTGAAGCCTGATTGAATTTCTTCTTCACAAAAGTGCCGGTCAATACTGAATAATGCTGTTTATATAAACGCAAATTACCTTCGACTACTGCTTGCTGGCTCGGTAAACCTTCAATCGTTTGCGTGATGGATTCTTTGAAAGGCAGTGTGTTTAAGCCAAGTTGTAATGACGAAATGTCTATTTTGTCTTGACTACGGTAGGTTTTGCCGTTTAACTGAATCTGATAATTGCTGGCAATGATTTTCCCATTAATAATCGGTTTACCGTTAATCGTTTCAACAATCGTACCAATTTCTTCGTTTTCAAGGTTGGGAACGACCAAAAACGGATAACCGTTTGAAGACTGTTGTGAAGAAGGGGCATTTTCTTCCTGCTTTTTATCTTCCTGCTTTTTATCTTCCTGCTTTTTATCTTCCTGTTTTGTATCTTCCTGTTTTGTATCTTCCTGTTTTGTATCTTCTTGTTTATTGATGGGATCTAGCATTCCAGCAGCGTTAGGTGTACTTTGTGCCGAGGGAACATTATTGCCACTGCTGCCGCAAGCTGCCAATAGTAAAGCAGAGAATGCACACATGAAGAGAGAAGTTTTTTTCATGACTTTCCTTTTTAATATTGTTTAATATTGCACTTTAAAAACCCGAATAATTTTAACACGAATTAAAATAAACTGTACTTTATAAATATAAATTTACACATTTATTGATCAATTTAAACCTTTAAGAAAAAATATGCCACTTTCTCGCTCCTTTCCCCCCTACACCGGCCGCTTTGCACCCAGCCCTACCGGTTTGCTGCATATCGGTTCGCTGCTGACCGCCCTTGCCTCGTATGCCGATGCCAAGGCACACGGCGGGCGGTGGTTGGTTCGCATGGAAGACCTTGATCCGCCGCGCGAAATGGCCGGAGCAGCCGACAATATTCTGCGCACGCTGGAGGCATTCGGTTTCGAGTGGGACGGCGAAGTGGTTTACCAGAGCCGCCGCTATGAGCTGTATGAAGAGGCATTAGGCCGTCTGAAAAAACAAGGGTTGGTGTATCCCTGCTATTGCAGCCGTAAAGACTGGCAGGCCGCGGCGCGGATGGGGGCGGACGGTTTTGTGTATAACGGCCGCTGCGGCAAAGCGGATTACAGGCCGTCTGAAAAAGATTTGGCAAAAACACCCGCGTGGCGGTTGCGTGTGCCCGATGAAAACATAGGCTTTAACGATGAAATTGTCGGGCATTACACCCAAAATCTGGCGTGTGATATCGGCGATTTCGTGTTGTTGCGGGCCGATGGCTTTTGGGCGTATCAGTTGGCGGTGGTGGCAGACGATGCCGAGCAAGGCATCACGCATATTGTGCGCGGGCAGGATCTGCTGGTGTCCACACCGCGGCAGATTTGGCTGCAACGCTGCTTAGGCGCGGATACGCCGCACTATGCGCATTTGCCTTTGTTGGTGAACAGGCAGGGGCAGAAATGGTCGAAACAAACGCTTGCCCCGGCATTGGATGTGAGCCGGAAAGAAAAACTGCTCAGGCAGGTTATGTCTTATCTCAACCTGCCTGCCGCGCCGGAAGTGGAGAGGCCGTCTGAATTATTGGCCTGGACGGTGCAGCATTGGGATATGAACAAAGTGCCGAAAACGGCTGTGTGCACGGAAACCGATTAAACGGCTCAGCCGCCCGCATGTATCGTGCTGTTTTCTTTTTTGCGTTTGAAGTATTCGCGCATCGAGCCGCTGCTGCCCACAGGCGTATCCTGCTCGAACTGCCAGATAACTTTGCTGCCGCCGCCGATGGCATGCGAACCGCGAAAACCGACATAGCTGCCCAAATCTTCAACGGCAGTGCGGGTATTGTTGCCGCCTGTGGCTATTTTGGTTTGCGACACACTCACGCCGCTGCGGATATTGCCGTATAGTTGGATGTCGGCGGATGCCGCCATTGGAGCGAACACCAATAATGTGATAAGGGTTTTGATATACATGGTCCGGCCTTTGAAAACTCTGTCGCAAAATATTGTACAGTAAAACGTCAACGGGATTGCCTAAGCTAAAACAGGCATCCGTCTATTCCATATATAAAGTATGTCGGCACATCGGGCATTGCCACGATAAGGCCGTCTGAAAAAGGAGAACTATCCATGCATACCGTGAGAGTTGCCGCCGTTCAAATGGTGTCGGGTATTGACCCCGAGGCCAATATCCAAACCATGCAACGCTTGGTTGCCAAAGCCGCCGCCGCAGGTGCTGCGTGGGTATTGTTGCCCGAATATTGGCCGTTGATGGGTAAAAACGATACCGACAAACTAACCGTTGCCGAACCTTTGGGGCAAGGCATGTTTCAGACGGCCTTAAGCGAAGCAGCCAAACAAAACGGCGTTGTCCTTTTCGGCGGAACCATACCCCTGCACAGCCCTGACGTTGATAAGGTATTGAACACGATGACGGTGTTCAACCGCAGCGGAGAATGCGTCGGCACCTACAACAAAATACATTTGTTCGGCTACTCGGGCTTGGGCGAACGCTATTCCGAAGCCGACACGATTACAGCCGGGCAGGAAGTTCCCCGCTTTACAGCCGACGGCATCAACTTGGCCGCAGGCGTGTGCTACGACTTGCGCTTTCCCGAATTTTTCCGCGCCCAACTGCCCTTCGACGTACTCTTACTTCCCGCCGCTTTCACCTACACCACAGGCAAAGCACATTGGGAACTGCTTCTGCGCGCCCGTGCCGTAGAAAACCAATGTTATGTGATTGCTTCGGCACAAGGCGGCACACACGAAAGCGGCAGGCGCACATTCGGCCACAGCATGATTATCGACCCGTGGGGCGAAATACTGGATGTGCTGCCGGAAGGCGAAGGCCTTGTGATTGCCGAATTGGATGCGGCACGGCTCAACAGCGTCCGCACCCGATTACCGGCCTTGCAGCATCGCTGCCTGTAACCTGCCGAAACAGACACCAGTATAGTCCATCACCAATATCCGCTCACCGTTCAACAAACAAAATCAGCGTGATCAGGCAATACGCAAGCCGGTCACGCTGCTTCTTTTTTAACGGAATGCACTGTCTCAAGCAGTCTCATCGGTAAAACAACCACTCAAAATTATTCCAAATAGATATTCACAACCGTTTAATTAATTAAATGTCATTAATAACCAGCCTAAACGTATATGCTATTCAAATAAAAATAAAGATAAAGTTATTTTATTTTTATGCAAACGGTATTTGATTTTCACGTCATAAAACCCCGTTTTAAAACCTATCCCGATGGGAAATTTGACAAGCAAGCACAAAAAAAGTGTAAAAAATGCAACAGTTTTTCAAGCAGCTTTTCAAATCAAAAATCTCCAAAACAGGCAAAATATTTATTATTCATAAATAAATAACTTGAATATTTCCTATATTAAATTCAACCCAAACCCATGAAAATTTATGATGTTTAATTAAATGAATTAATTTTCACAATATTAAATTAATTTAATTGAATTATTGTAAAGATTATTTATAAAAAATAAGTAAAATTGTAAAGATAATAAAACATATAATGTATTTGATAAATATTACTCAAGTTAATTTAAAGCATTTCGTCTAACACAGCAAAGATAAGGGGAAGATTTGATTGTAAGAATTTACTTTAGTCAAATGCGGTTAAGCTTTATTATGGGGATAAAGAAACGGATAAGAGTAAGCAATGAAATTGGACGGTTCTGTTTGGGTTTCATTAATTTTTGTTTTAACTGTTGTATCGGGGGTCTGACCTGCATATTTATGCGGGAAAGGCTGTTTGTGCGGCCGAATATGATGTTGGTTGAAGGCTGAAACGATACTCTTTTAAGTTTGGGAGATAACCATGAACCATAAAAATGTTCACACCAATGTTAAACCCCGTCTGCTGGCAGTTTCTGTTGCAGCCGGTTTGATGGTTTTAGCTTCTGGCGCACAAGCCAATGTGGCTTATGTAACCGGCACCAAAAGCAGTGTCGATTATGTGAGCGTAGGCGGCGCAACCAATAACCCTAACCCCTCTGCAAACGGCAATAAAGACAGCTTGGGCGCAAGCGGCCGTTACGGCGTGGCCGTCGGCTGGAATGCTGCGGCCAAAGACCAAAGCACCATCGCCATCGGCACCGGCACCAATGCCAATCTGAACGCCGGCGTTGCCATCGGTTCTTTGGCACAATCTAACGGCGTTGCCGCTACCGCTTTGGGCGGTCAGGCCAATGCCGGTGCTTACGCCTCTACCGCTATCGGCCGTCAAGCCAAATCTACCGGCGGTTCGAGCACTGCCGTAGGTACTAATGCCGCTGCCTCTGCTTCTTACGCTGCCGGTTTCGGCGGCGGCGCCCAAGCCAGCGGAAACTTTGCAACTGCTTTGGGCAGCCAATCTAAAGCAACCGATGTAAGCGCTACCGCTGTCGGCAGCAGCGCGAATGCCAGCGGAATCGCTGCAACCAGCGTAGGCGCAAACGCCCAAGCCTCTGCAGTGGCTTCAACTGCTTTGGGTAACGCTGCCAAAGCAAGCGGTGCCAATGCCGTTGCCATCGGTCGCAATTCCAACGCTTCTTCTGCCAACAGCATTGCCCAAGGCACCAGCGCCCAAGCAACTGCTTTGAATGCCGTTGCCATCGGTAACGGTGCGGTATCGTCTCACGCCGGTTCGGTAGCTTTGGGTTCTGCCTCTAGAACTGCTCCTGCCCAAGGCACAAACAGCGCCACAGTAGGCTCGCTGACTTACGGCGGCTTTGCCGGTACTGCTCCTGTGGGTACGGTAAGCGTGGGTTCTTCAGGTGCCGAGCGTACCGTCACCAACGTAGCGGCAGGCCGCATTACGGCAAACAGCACCGATGCCATCAACGGCAGCCAACTGCACAGCCTGTCTGAAAAAGTAAACCAAAACGGCGGCAACATCACCAACATCAACAATCAAATCACCAACATCAACAACCGTGTGGGTGATTTGGACAAAGACCTGCGTGCGGGTATCGCCGGTGCTACTGCCATCGGCTTCCTGCAACGTCCGAACGAAGCCGGTAAGAGCTTGGTATCTGCCGCTGTGGGCGGTTACAAAAACCAACAGGCTTTGGCTTTGGGCTATGCGCACAACTCTGACAACAACAAGTGGTCTACCAAGTTCGGTGTGGGCGTAAACACCCGTAAAGACGTGAACTGGGGCGCCAGCTTGGGTTACCAGTGGTAATGACCTGCGGGGCCGTCTGAAACGGGCGGCCTGTTTGAGCTAAAGAACGAATCGAATCAAAGAATGATCGAAAGGAAATCATAATGAAACTGTCTGCATTGATTTTACCTCTGGCAGCTGCACTGACACTGGCAGCTTGCGGCAACCTGAGCAAAGTAAGCAAAGACGGCATGACCGACAACCCGGTATGGCCCAACCCTGAAAAAACCACTTTCCGCCACAGCGGTTCGCAACACGGCTCTTGGCCCAACTGGGATAACGTGCGCCAAATCGAAGCCGGTATGAACAAAGACCAGATCTACAACCTGATCGGCCGCCCGCACTTCAACGAAGGCCAATACTTCGTGCGCGAGTGGGACTACCTGTTCAACTACCGCGAAGACGGCCAACACAAAACTTGCCAATACAAAATCTTGTTTGACAAGAAAATGAACGCACAAAGCTTCTTCTGGCTGCCGGAAGGCTGCGGCCCGAAAGCCAAAGCACCCGAAGTTGTGCGCGAAGTGATCATCCGCGAAGTGGAAACTTCTCCGAAGCGCATCCGCCAATAATTTGTGATGAAAACTGTTGCAGTTATTGCCGCCGTGCTGCTCGGCCTGAGCGTTCATGCTCAGGCGGGCAGCACGCCGCATTTGAAGCGTAAAGCGGTGGTGCATACCGACAGGGCGGAATTGTGTTTGGAAAACAACCGCTGCTACCCTGTGTTAATCGGTAAAACCACACCCAAGGGTACGTTCGACCTGAATATCGTCAAAACCAACTGGCGCGGCTATGGCGGCGATGTGATGAAATTCAAAGAAGAAGGCGACTTTATGTTCGCCGTTCACCGCGTGTGGACGCTCAAACCCGAAGAGCGGCGTTTGGAAAGAATCGCTTCTTCGCGAGTAAAAGACCGTATCATGACCAACGGCTGCATCAATGTAACCGATGATGTTTACGAAAAACTCAAAGCCTATTTCGTGCTCGAAGTATTGTAATGCTTGAGAACAAGGCAACCATATCAAAAGGCCGTCTGAAATATTTCAGACGGCCTTTGTTTTCTTACCGCATTGTGCGTATCAACGCTCGAAGTGCAGGAACTGCATGTGCCGTTCGTATTGGTTCAGAATGTCGATAATAATCTGCTCTTTGGTGTAGCCGACGATATCGTAATCCTGACTGCCTTCGCTCAAAAACACCTCGGCGCGATAATATTTATCCTGTTCGCTTCTGGGCGCGATATTACCGGCCTGACCGAGTGCAAACACGGGTTTGATGGCTTCTATCAGCCGCACTTCATAAAGAAAATCCACTTCTTCGCCGTGCAGCACTTCCAGCTTGAATACATGTTTTTCTTTATCTTCCGTAAGCTTGGTTTCAATGCCTTTTTCCTGTAACTCGTGCGCCACTTCGAGCATGGCCGGTTGCAGCGTTTTGATCATAAAGCGCAAAGCGGTTTTCGCACTGGGAAAATCAACCAAACGGCTCAAGCGGTTGCGCCAGTTGCGGCCGTCGTCGAGCACCATCGCTTTGTCGATTTGCGTGGCTTTGCGTTTATTGCCTTCTTGGCGCAGGCAGATCCACATCGAAATCATATACACCACCAACACCAGCGAGAACGGCAACCCTGCCACCACCGACACCGATTGCAGCGAGCTGAAACCGCCGGCAAACAGCAGGCCGAGCGTAATCAGGCCGGTGGCCGCCGCCCAGAACAAACGCAGCCAAATCGGCGCGTCGGCACCTGAAGCCAGATTGCGCGAACTCAGATTTGCCAACACCAGCGCTCCCGAATCGGCCGAAGTCACAAAGAAAATCAGCCCGATAATCACCGCCAGAAACGACCACAGCGAAGCGAGCGGATAATGTTCAAACAGTGCAAACATGCCCATTGCCGGGTTTTCCAACGCGGTTTTGCCCAACTCGACCGCGCCGTTGCTCACCAATTCGATCGCGCTGTTGCCGAAAATCGAGAACCACGCAAAGATAAAGCCGAGCGGGATAAACATCACGCCGAACACAAATTCGCGCAGGGTGCGGCCGCGCGAAATGCGGGCGATAAACAGGCCGACAAACGGCGCCCACGCCACCCACCACGCCCAGAAGAAAATCGTCCAAGCCGATTTCCATTCCGCGCCTTTCTCGCCCGTGTAGGCATACACTTGAAAGGTTTTGCCAAGCAGGGTTTGGAAATAATCGCCGATGTTTTCGGTGAGCGCGTTCAGCAGAAAAACCGACGAACCCATCACCAGCAGCGCAATCAGCAAAAAGGTTGCACCCAGCATATTGATTTCAGACAACCGCCGCACGCCGCGTTCCACGCCCGACATGGCCGACAGCCCCGCCACCACCACCACTGAAATGATAATGGCCGCCTGCACAAACTGGCTGGCGGGAATACCGAACACATGGCTCAAACCCGCATTCGCCTGCAATACGCCGATACCCAAGCTGGTGGCGATACCCAACAGCGTACACACCACACCGAACGTATCCACCGTATTGCCCAGCCAGCCGTCGGTGCGTTTTTGGCCGAACACCGGCACCAATGCGCTGCGCAGAGCCAGCGGCATGTCTTTACGGTAGGCGAAATAAGCCAAAGCCATACCGATTAAGGCGTAGATGCCCCAACCGTGCAGCCCCCAATGCAGAAAGGTTTGCGACAAGGCCTCACGCGCCGCTTCGGGCGTGCCGCCTTCGCCGGTATTGGGCGTGAGATAGTGTGCCAGCGGTTCGGACGCGCCGAAAAACAGCAAATCAATGCCGATGCCCGCCGAAAACAACATCGCCGCCCACGCTAAAAAAGGGAAATCGGGTTTGTCTTGATCTTTGCCCAGCTTGATGTCGCCGTAGCGGGAAAAGCCGACAAACAGCGAAAAAATCGAATATGCCGCCACTACCAGCATGTAATACCAGCCGAAATGATCGGATACCCAGCGCAGCGAGCTGCCGAGCACGTTTTCGCCGATTTCCGGAAACAGAATGGTAAACAGAATCAGAGCGATAGAAATCACCGAAGCGGCGGTGAAAACGGTTTTGTTCACCGCCAGCTTGGGCGCGTCTGCCGCCGTGGAATTGGGTGCACTGTGCATGTATCCTCCTTTTTATGGTTTTTATGTTTTCAGACGGCCTCTCACACCGGTCTGCTTGCTATTAAAGGCCGTCTGAATCCTCGACTCGCTGAAATCGAAAATATTCGGGCTGATTGCTTATCCGTCCGATAAGGCCGTCTGAAAACACGATTCAGACGGCCTCAACCAGCCCTTACGCCCTGCGCTTCGGTTCGCCGCGTATCGGCGCGCCGTCGGCCACATAATAATCCGCCGTCGATTTCGGCAACGGCTGGCGGCCGCGGATTTTGTCGGCGATTTTCTCTGCCAGCATAATCGTCGTGGCGTTCAGATTGCCCGTGATGATGTTCGGCATAATCGACGCATCCACCACGCGCAGGCCGTCGATGCCGTGCACGCGGCCTTCGCCGTCCACCACCGCATCGTTGCTCTCGCCCATCGCGCAGGTGCACGAAGGGTGGTAGGCCGTTTCGGCGTGTTGGCGCACATATTCGTCGAGCTGCTCGTCGGTTTGGATGTTTTCAGACGGCGTGATCACCGCGCCGCGATAGCGGTCGAGCGCGGGCTGGTTCATGATTTCGCGCGTGATGCGGATGGCGGCGCGGAACTCTTCCCAATCCTGTTCGTGGCTCATGTAGTTGAACAAAATGCTCGGATGCTCCGCCGGATTGCGCGATTTCAGCTTGATGCGGCCGCGGCTGGGCGAGCGCATCGAGCCGACGTGCGCCTGAAAACTGTGCGACTTGCTGGCGTTGCGGCCGTCGTAGCGCACGGCAATCGGCAGAAAGTGATATTGGATATTCGGCCACTCGAATTTTTCATGCGAACGGATAAAGCCGCCGCCTTCAAAATGATTGGTCGCGCCCAAGCCCGTACCCAACAACAGCCATTCCGCGCCGATGGCAGGCTTGTTCCACCAATTCGTTGCCGGCGCAATCGACACCGGCTCTTTGCACTCATACTGCATGTAAAGCTCGAGATGGTCTTGCAGATTGTTGCCCACACCCGGCAAATCCAACACCTCGCTCACACCCGCCTCACGCAGCCATTCGCCCGGGCCGACGCCGCTGCGTTGCAGAATCTGCGGCGACGCAATCGCCCCCGCACACAGCAGCACTTCGCGGCGCACTTCGATGCTGTGCGTTTGGTTTTGATGGCTAAAGCGCACGCCGCGCGCGCGTTTGCCGTCAAACAGAATCGTATCGGTGAGCGCGCCGGTGAGAATCGTGAGCCGCTCGCGGTGTTTTGCCATATCCAGATAACCGCGTGCGGTAGAAGCACGGCGGCCGCGCGGCGTCACAAACCTGTCCATCGGGCCGAAGCCTTCCTGCTGATAGCCGTTCAAATCGTCGGTGCGCGGATAGCCCGCATCCACGCCTGCCTGAATCATGGCCTCAAACAACGGGTTCACATTCGGTTTGGCAGTAGTTACATGAATCGGGCCGCTGCCGCCGTGGTAATCGTTTTCGCCCGCATCGCGGTGTTCGGCCTTTTTGAAATAAGGCAGGCAGTCGAGATACGTCCAGTCTTCCAAACCGGGGATTTTCGCCCAATGATCGAAATCCAGCGCATTGCCGCGGATATAGCACATACCGTTAATCAGCGAAGAACCGCCCAAACCCTTGCCGCGCCCGCAATCCATACGGCGGTTGTTCATAAACGGCTCGGGGTCGGTTTTGTAGCCCCAGTTATAAGTCAAACCTTGCAGCGGCATCGCCAGCGCAGCGGGCATCTGCGTGCGGAAATCCAAACGGTAGTCGGGCAGGCCGGCTTCGAGCAGCAGCACCGATACATTTTCGTCTTCCGTCAGCCGCGCCGCCAACACATTGCCCGCACTGCCCGCGCCGATGATAATGTAGTCGTAAGTGGATTTTAGGGTCATGGGTTTCCTTTTTAGTGTGTGGTTTTCAGACGGCCTTTATGTTTGCAGGCCGTCTGAAACAGATTTTGAAACGGATCATGTTCGGGTTTCATCGTCATGATCTTTTGCTAAAAGGCCGTCTGAAAAACCGCATCAGGCGGTTGCCGTCTTCAGGTGTCTGAACTTTTGCCGTTCTGCTTTTCCGCTTGGTTCGGCTGTTTTTTCTTCGCCCTGCTTTTACTCTCAGGCAGCCACGGATTCAAACCTCTCTGCTCAATTTCGGGCTGCCATATTTGAATGATGGCCTTTACTTCTTCCCGGTCGTAGCGGTTTATTTTGACAGCCAAGCGGTTCCACTGGTCTTGGCTCAAATGAAGAACCGCCCAACAGATTAAATAAGGGATATGTGATTCGCGGTCAGGCTCCTCGCAATACCTGACTTCCTGTTCAAGATGTGCCAATCTCTTCTGCAACTGAGAACTTGGCAACGGCGGCGGATACCAAACTTCCACACCATGATCGGCCAGCTCGTTGCAACAGGCTTGCACGGCATAACGCAATGTTTTTTGCAACTCGAAATCACCGAACTGCGGCGCTATCCTATCCCATTGCGCCTGATTAATCTTGGGCAGAATCTTTTTGTATGCCGGCCAAAAAACACGGGCATGACCCGATGCCATCAGTTCTATTACGGCATCCAATTTATCCCGGTCGGAACCGCACATCTTTCCCAGCCAGCTTGCCGCCCATAGTTTTGCCTGATGAAGGGCTTGCTCCGTGCTCCCCGGCGTTTCTTCCTGCGTATCCGGAACGGCATGGAAAACAGCCATTACCTCAGTCCACATTTTGGCGTGCCTGGCACGGATATGGTTGCCGATAGCATCGGTAAAGCTATGCAGCGCGTCCGGGTGTTCATGCTTAAGCGTGTTGATGATTTCGGCCGCGTGTTCGAGATAACCGTAAAGCTGTTTGTCGGTGGGGTGCGAATATTTGTTGGGCATAGGCCAATCCAAACCACGGTCACGCACGGCTTTTTCCAATGCAATTTTGGCCTGCTTAATTTGTTCGATTCTGTTTGCCATTATTTCACTCCCTTCCGCAAGGCAACCCGACATACTGAATTAACGCTTTTTTTCAGACGGCCTCAAAACACCGATTGATAATCCCCCAGCTCCACCAGCACCGATTTGGTTTGCGTGTAGTGCATCAGCGTTTGGATGCCGTTTTCGCGGCCGATGCCGGATTGTTTGTAGCCGCCCACAGGCATTTGCGCGGGCGATTCGCCCCAGGCGTTGATCCAGCAGATGCCCGCCTGAAGTCTGCCGATGATGCGGTGGGCACGTTTGATGTCGGGCGTAACCACGCCTGCGGCCAAGCCGTATTCGGTGTGGTTGGCGCGCACGATCACTTCTTCTTCGGTGGTGTAGGCCAAAATGCTCATCACGGGGCCGAAGATTTCTTCGCGGGTAATCGCCATATCGTCGGTGCAGTCGGTGAACACGGTAGGGGCAACATACGCACCGTGTTCCATGCCGTTTTCTTTCAGACGGCCTCCGCCCGCCAGCAGCCGTGCGCCTTCCGCTTTGCCTCGTTCAATGTAGCCCAGCACTTTTTCCATGTGCGCGAAACTGGCCAGCGGGCCGAAATTCACGTTGTGGTCGAGCGGGTTGCCGGCGCGGATGCGGGCTACGCGCTCCACCACTTTGGCTTCAAACGCTTCTTTTTTGTTCACCGGCACAAACACGCGCGTGCCGTTGGTGCAGACTTGGCCGGAGCTGTAAAAATTGGCCATCAGAGCGATGTCGGCGGCAAGGTTCAAATCGGCATCGTCGCAAATAATCAGCGGCGACTTGCCGCCCAGCTCCATCGTCACTTCTTTCAGGGAAGACGCGGCGGCTTGCGACATCACTTTTTTACCCGTCGCCACACCGCCGGTAAACGACACTTTGGCAATCTGCGGATGGTTGCTCAAGGCCTCGCCCACGCGCCAATCGCCTTGAACCACATTAAACACGCCGTCGGGCAGACCGGCTTCGGTGAAAATTTCCGCCAGTTTCAGCGCGCCGGTAGGCGTCACTTCGCTGGGCTTGAAAATCATGGCGTTACCCGCCGCCAACGCGGGCGCGGCTTTCCACATGGCAATCTGAATCGGATAATTCCACGCGCCGATGCCGGCCACCACGCCCAACGGCTCTTGGCGGGTGTAGGCGAAAGCGGAATCGCGCAGGGGAATTTGGCGACCTTCGATCGCCTGCGCCAAACCCGCATAATATTCAATCACATCCGCGCCGGTAACGATATCGACATACAGGGTTTCAGACAGGGGCTTGCCGGTATCCAAGGTTTCGATGCGCGCCAATTCGTCGTTGCGTTCGCGCAAAATGGCCACGGCTTTGAGCAAAATGCGGCTGCGTTCCACGGCGGTCATCGCCGCCCAAACCTTTTGACCCGCCAAGGCCGTCTGAACGGCGGTTTCGATTTCTTCGGCACTGCTTTGCTGAACAGTAGATAAAACATCACCGTTGGCAGGGTTGATATTGCTGAATGTTTCGGCTTGGGAATCGGCGTTTACATAAGCGCCGTTGATGTATGCGGTGAGTATTTGCATGAAGAACCTCTCTTGTCTTGACCAATCGGACAGCCTGCCCGAACGCATCGCACGACACGGCAGTCAGGGTTTAGGCTCTGCAAACAGTATTGAAAAGCGGCTAACTGCCGTATATTGTGCGTAAAAGTGAATATTTTTACCTTATTGAAGCGAATTTCATTTTTACCATAACATATTTTCATAGCTGTGTCATGGCAAAGCCCCAAGCCTGAAAGCCGTTTTTCAGACGGCCTTACCGCACCTATCCGATAAATACACCGCGCCAACCGGCAACGGCGGGGTCAAAAATATGTTATAAAGGCATTTTCAAACCTACAAACTTGGAGCAACACGATGGAACTCGTATTTATCCGCCACGGGCAAAGCGAATGGAACGCCAAAAACCTGTTCACCGGCTGGCGCGACGTGAAACTGAGCGAGCAGGGTTTGGCAGAAGCCGCCGCCGCCGGGCAAAAACTCAAAGAAAAAGGCTATCAGTTCGACATCGCCTTCACTTCCGCATTAACCCGTGCCATCAAAACCTGCAACATCGTGCTGGAAGAATCCGACCAACTGTGGGTTCCCCAAATCAAAACATGGCGTTTGAACGAACGCCACTACGGCCAACTTCAAGGCTTGGATAAAAAACAAACCGCCGAAAAATACGGCGACGACCAAGTGCACATTTGGCGCCGCAGCTACGACACCCTGCCGCCGCTGCTCGACCCCGCCGATGAGTTTTCCGCCCACAACGACCGCCGCTACGCCCACCTGCCCGACGATGTGGTGCCCGACGGCGAAAACCTGAAAGTTACCCTCCAACGCGTGCTGCCTTTCTGGCACGACCAAATCGCCCCCGCCATTTTAAGCGGCAAACGCGTATTGGTAGCCGCCCACGGCAACAGCCTGCGCGCCTTGGTGAAACACATCGAAGGCATTTCCGACGACGACATCATGGGCGTGGAAATCCCCACCGGCCAGCCTTTGGTTTATAAATTGGACGAAAATTTGAAAGTTGTGGATAAATTCTATCTGTAACCCCGCTTTCATCATCAACATGCTTCGAGGCCGTCTGAAAAATATTCAGACGGCCTCTTCACATTAAATCCATTCATACATCCATGCAAATAACTCGTTTGCGCCTTGCCCGAAAAACCTTCAAGATACGACCATCCGAATAAGCATCCGCAATTGATTTAACAACAGGAGTTGAACATGAACACATTTCATCTATCCGGCTACCCGCGCATCGGCGCGAAGCGCGAGCTGAAATTTGCCGTAGAAGCCTTTTGGAAAGGCGCGAAAAGCGAAGCCGAGCTGCAAGAAGTTGCCGCCGAAATCCGCCGTCTGAACTGGGCCACCCAAAAAGCCGCCGGTGCCGATTTGCTGCCCGTAGGCGATTTTTCTTTTTACGACCACGTTTTAGACCTGCTCTGCACTTTGGGCGCGATTCCCAAACGTTTCGGTTTCGACGCGGCCAACCTGAGCCTGCCCGAATACTTCCAACTGGCGCGCGGTAACGCCACCCAGTTTGCGATGGAAATGACCAAGTGGTTCGACACCAACTACCACTACATCGTACCCGAATGGCACACCGACACCGAATTTAAAGTCAACGCCAAAAACCTGATTGCCCAAATCAAAGAAGCCAAAGCACAAGGCCACGACATCAAGCCCACGCTGGTCGGCCCCGTTACCCTGCTGTGGTTGGGCAAAGCCAAAGACGACAATTTCAAACGCATCAGCCTGCTGCCCAAGCTGCTGCCCGCTTACGCACAACTGCTGCGCGAACTGGCCGCCGAAGGCGTAGATTGGATTCAGATCGACGAGCCGATTCTCTCTGCCGACGCCGATGCCAACTGGATCAAAGCCGTTGAAACCGCTTACAAAGAATTTGCCAACACCGGCGTGCGCATCATCATCGGCACCTACTTCGCCTCTGCCGCCGAACACCTCAACCTGCTCA
The DNA here is from genome assembly GCF_022870885.1 of Neisseria dumasiana. Lineage (NCBI taxonomy): Bacteria > Pseudomonadati > Pseudomonadota > Betaproteobacteria > Neisseriales > Neisseriaceae > Neisseria > Neisseria dumasiana. The sequence goes on from NZ_CP091509.1 coordinate 175,612, forward strand.
AAGCCCTGCCCGTTCACGGCGTACACATCGACTGCGTGCGCGCACCCGAGCAACTCTCCGTGTTTGCCGACGCATGGCCGGAAAACAAAGTATTGTCGGTCGGCCTGATCGACGGCCGCAACGTATGGCGCGCCAACTTGAGCAAAGTGATCGACACCCTGAAACCCGTTCAAGACAAACTGGGCAACAACCTGTGGATCGCACCGAGCTGCTCGCTGCTGCACAGCCCGCAAGACTTGGCCGTAGAAGAAAAACTCGATGCCGAAATCAAAAACTGGATGGCTTTCGCCGCCCAAAAACTGGTTGAACTGGGCGTAGTGAAACAAGCCTTGGCACACGGCAAAGACAGCGTAAAAGAAGCCATTGCCGCTTCCGATGCAGCCGCTGCCGACCGCGCCACCAACAAAAAAATCCACAACGATGCCGTTAAAGCCCGTGTGGCCAATCTGCCCGAAGGTGCCGACCAACGCAAATCACCGTTTGCCGAGCGCATCAAAGCGCAACAGGCTTGGATGAACCTGCCCGTATTGCCCACCACCACCATCGGCTCGTTCCCGCAAACCACCGAAATCCGCCAAGCGCGCGCCGCCTTCAAAAAAGGCGAACTCTCCGCTGCCGATTACGATGCCGCGATGAAAAAAGAAATCGCCTACTGCGTGGAAGTACAGGAAAAACTGGAACTCGACGTGCCCGTACACGGCGAAGCCGAGCGTAACGACATGGTGGAATACTTCGGCGAACAACTGGCCGGCTACTGCTTCACCCAATTCGGCTGGGTACAAAGCTACGGCTCGCGCTGCGTGAAACCGCCCATCATCTTCGGCGACGTATCGCGCCCCGAACCGATGACCGTTTACTGGTCTGCCTACGCGCAAACCCTGACCAAACGCCCGATGAAAGGCATGCTCACCGGCCCCGTAACCATGTACAAATGGTCGTTCGTGCGCGACGACATTCCGTTGAGCGAAGTGGCCAAACAAATCGCCTTGGCCTTGAACGACGAAGTGTTGGACTTGGAAAAAGCCGGCATCAAAGTGATTCAGATCGACGAACCGGCCATCCGCGAAGCCATGCCGCTGAAAAAAGCCCAATGGGACGAATTTTTGGCTTGGGCGTGCGAAGCCTTCCGCTTGAGCAGCACCGGCGCGGAAGACAGCACCCAAATCCATACCCACATGTGCTATTCCGAGTTTAACGACATCCTGCCCGCCATCGCCTCTATGGATGCCGACGTGATCACCATCGAAACATCACGTTCCGACATGGAATTGCTCACCGCGTTCGGCGACTTCAAATACCCGAACGACATCGGCCCCGGCGTGTACGACATCCACAGCCCGCGCGTACCGACTGCCGCCGAAGTGGAAAAACTGCTGCGCAAAGCCATGGAAGTGGTGCCGGTCGAGCGCTTGTGGGTCAACCCCGACTGCGGCCTGAAAACCCGCGGCTGGAAAGAAACCATCGAGCAGCTGGAAGTGATGATGGAAGTAACCAAAAAACTGCGTGGCGAGTTAGCCGCCAAATAAAGCCAAGTCTGTGAAATAGAGAGCCAAAGGCCGTCTGAAAAATTTTCAGACGGCCTTATTTTTGACTTTTTTCAAAAAACAAATGTAGTTCATCTTCTTCTTTTTAATCATTTACAACACCAACCCAATAAGCTGAGACCTTTGCAAAACCCCACGCCAACAAACAGCCGGAACATTCTTCATCATGTTCCGGCTGTTTTTGCGTAAAAAGTAGACAAATTACCCCTAAATTCCCCTTAAAGTGCCTCATTATGAGGCACTGCCTGCCTATTCAGGCAGCAACAGACACACCTATCCTGAGACCTTTGCAAAACCCTCAAAAATCCTCTAAATTCTCGGAGTTTGATGTGAGTGGGAATTTAGAGGATTTTTGAGGGTTTTGCAAAGGTCTCCGGCTGTGCCATTGGCCGAGCAGGATGGCTTTGAACATGGAGAGCAAAGGATAGGCGGGACGGCCGCCGTTGTCGCGCACGTAGCGGGTTTTGCGGCCGGCGAGGTATTGTTCGATGGGTGTCCAGTCAAGAATACGTCGAGTTTGATGAGTGGGAAGCGGTCAAGATGTTTTTCGATGTGGTGGAGGGCGTCGGTGTGTAAAAAGCTGCTCATGAACAAAATCCTCTAAATTCTCGGAGTTTGATGTGAGTGGGAATTTAGAGGATTTTTGAGGGTTTTGCAAAGGTCTCAGCCTGTACCTGAAACTAAGGCGACGATTGGCTGACGAATGTGAGCGACAGACACCTTTGTGCGGCATAGTGGAATTGAACGAATCCTATTTCGGTGCCAAACGTATCCGCGGCAAACGCGGGCGAGGTGCAGGCGGTAAAACGATTGTTTTCGGTATACTCAAACGAGGTGACAAGATTTATACCGAAATCGTTTCCGATGCTTCAAAAGCAACGTTACAAAAGGTTATCAGAGGACATATCTCTGTTGAGAGCGTCATCCATACTGATGGATGGCGTGGTTATCAGGGGTTGGTTGATATGGGCTTCGCGAAGCATTTCAGAGTGCGTCATAGTGATAATGAATTTGCTCGCGGCGCTCAGCATATCAACGGTATTGAATCCTTTTGGAGCTACGCGAAGCATCGCTTGGTACAGTTTAACGGTGTACCTAAGCATACGTTTTACCTGCATTTAAAAGAAACCGAGTTCCGCTTCAATCACAGGCATGACGATTTGTATAAAGTGCTGCTGGGAATGTTGCGGAAAGATCCTTTAAAATGAATTTTGCTTCCTAAGCCCCTATATAATATATAGTTAATCAACGGCAAGCCTTCAAACACTCCCGCACCAACTCCGGGCCGCGGTAAATCAAGCCGCTGTAAACCTGCACGGCCGCAGCACCCAAACGCATCTTTTCAGCCGCATCACTACCGTTCACAATACCGCCCACACCGATAACCGGCAATCGGCCTTCCAACTCTTTAACCAACTGCACAAGCACACGGTTGCTTTTCTCGCGCACAGGCAAACCGCTCAAGCCACCCTGCTCCCCCGCTTGCGGATGGTTGCCGAGCGAAGATTTATCGATCGTCGTATTGGTCGCAATAATGCCGTCCATCTCCGTTGCCAACGCCACACGGGCGATTTCAGCCACTTGCGCCTCATCCAAATCAGGCGCGATTTTCACCGCCAACGGCACATAACGGCCTTGCGCGGCAGACAACGACAACTGCTTGTCTTTCAGCTTGCCCAACAACGCCGTCAACTCATCCCCGCCTTGCAAATCACGCAGGTTTTTCGTGTTCGGCGAAGAAATGTTTACCGTAATATAACCGGCATATTCATATGCTTTTTCTAAACAAATCAAATAATCAGATGCCGCCTGCTCGATAGGCGTATCGGCATTCTTACCGATATTGATGCCCAAAACACCGTTGTAACGGCTGTTGCGGATATTATTGAGCATCGCATCAATACCGTGATTATTAAACCCCATACGGTTAATAATCGCCTGATGTTCGGGCAGGCGGAACAAACGCGGCTGAGGGTTGCCGCTCTGCGGACGCGGCGTCACCGTACCCACCTCGATAAAACCGAAACCCAAAGCCGCCAACGCATCAATATACGCCCCGTTTTTATCCAAACCCGCCGCCAGCCCCACAGGATTGGGCAAATCCAAACCCATCAAACGGGTCGGGCGGGTATCGCGGTCGATGGTGGGCAATACCCCCAAACGGTAAGCCGAATTCAACGCATTTAACACAAAATGATGTGAAGTTTCAGGATCTGTTTTAAACAACAGCGGACGCACAAAAGAATACATAGAATAAGCCGTTTGTAAGTGATTTCTGATGAAGATATTTTACCTGAACGGTATCGTTTCGGGCAGCTTTGAGAATGTGCCTGCAATCATTCTTAAGGCCGCTAACTAATATACGTGCCGAAGCCGTAAATATCCCCATGCCTCCGGCGATTCAATTCGAAACCATGCCCGGGAATCATGTACATAATCATCAAAGAAAGCAATGGTTTTACTGTCACTTAAAGGTGCACCATTCCATAGATTTTTTAGTACTTTTTCCCATTGTTGGTATTTTTCTCTCATTGCATACTCTGTTCGGGTAGAAGTCATTTCATTTTTTAAAGCAGGTCGCTTCGGTATACGGATAACGGTATTACTCAAACTGTAAGGAGAACGTATTCTGGTTTCCTTGTATTCCTGCAAAAACTTTAACTCATACTTCAATCCTTTTTCAGCATCAACAATATCGTTATAGTCTCTTATCGCCGTTTTATTGTTTTCGTTGTTGATTTTATCCCCTAGCTTAGCAGCCAATTCACCATAACGCGCTTTATGCCATAAAACATAATAAGAATAGTGATAATTGATAATATGTTTTATATTGTTTTGCGTGTTCCAATTCTTGTTATATGTGGCCGTATAATAATGATTAAAAGAAATAATCAATTGCTTACTTACAGCCATTACTTCATTAACCGATTGATTACTTTTCCATTCGGAAGGAAGCAGGAAAGGCACACCTGATAACAATGCCTTACGATACATATCCGCTAAAGGAATTTGTGATAATTTCCCTATATCCCCGTTAGCTTCCGTAGATTTACCTTGTTCGAAAGGCGAATACCCTCCACCCACATCCGAATGCACACCCGGATACGCGATTTCTTCCGTATTCGTTATGCCTTTTGCAGAAGTAAGCGGAAATGAACCACGTATTTCATGTGCCGACACCAAATGAACACATTTCCTTACAGAGGGGGACATAAATTTAGGCAGGGCCCAGTCGTAATGCCCATCGCCACCGCCCGAGCGGGCAAGTCCAACCGAAGCCACCGTATCGAAAATCCCTAAAAAGCTCAATTCAAGTCGGAATCCGATTTTCAAGCCTTGCAACATATAATTTATTCTGCTGGCAAAACTGCGCGCTGCCGCTGCACCGCGTGAGAAACCGAAAATATAGAGCTTGATATTTCGGATATTGGGCTTTCTGGTATTCTGCATCCGGGGCAGGTAGGGATCCAAATGCAGCTGAAATATATTACGTATACTCGATTCACCGCGAAAAACCTGCCCTCCGCAACCCTTAGCTATCTTTTGAATCACGCTCGCAGGCAAACTGCCTTCGCCACAAGTCTCCATAGCAAGGCTTAATACCTGAGCCATCGCCCAGAAAATCCGTTCGGCTCCGTAGGCACCGAAAGCTTCCCCGGCAGTATTCTGGCCGATAAACGGAAATATTTTGCGCGTATTTGCATCCCCCACATCAGGAAATGGCGTACCGACCCCGGGAACATAAATCTTCCGAAAATATTTATGGATATTGGCGGGCATTTTTTCATGATAGCGTTTGGGATAATCCTGAGATGTAACACGGGTTTCATACTCATTGTATTCATTCACATACCGGGTGGCACGGGTTCCGGTGGTTGCGCCCTGCCCGGGAAACACGTCGTATAATCGCGCCACATTGCTGTGCGATTTGCTTTGGGTGTCGAAATATTTGTTATTGTTAGTACCGTCGAAGAATACGCCGATGTGCAGATCGTAAGAGCAATGCACATTGGGGCGGCCTTTGCTGTCGCAGTTTGCGGGTTGGAGGGTGGAGCGGAGTTTTGCTATCTCGGTTAATTCTTTCCGATCTAATTCAAAAGGCTTTGTTCTGCATCTATCGGCAAATTTTATTGTAGCCACAATTTATTCTCCCCACTCAGGATCACGCCAGTCAATATCACACATTTTTTTATTCGTAACAGCCCATTCTTTGATGCAATCATTTTTCCAATCTTGACAATCAGCTTTTGTCCAACTACTAAATTCTGTTATATCTTGTTCTGATAGTGAAAATATTTTGCGGCATTTTATTCTAGTCCACTCTGCAAACTGGTCATTTACATTGTCATAATGCGGCAGATACATATAACAAAACCTCTTATCATTCTTGTCCATACAGGCTTCCAGCGGTTCTTTCTGCTCCCGCCCTTTCCAGCCCGCTTCCCCCGGGTAGCTGCTGCCCACCACAAACTCCGCTTTTTGCTGCGGATAAAACACGACCGTCAAATCCTCGGGCTGCTCATAACGGGGAAGCTCTGCGGTATGGCGGTACACGGTCTTATCCGGCAAATCAGCCGAACCCGCCTGCCACAACACGGTATATTTCAACCCCGGCCGCCACTGTTTCGGCAGGTTGGCGCAGCATTCGCTGCCGCCTCCGTCCAGCGCCATCAGATTGCCGCCGCCCACGGGGTAGTAACCGTCCAAACGCAGTTCGATATGCGGATCGGCTTTGTATTTGGGGTCGGGTTGTCCGGATACATCGTATAGGCTGAAGGTAACACCCCTGTCGGCGTTGTAATTGATGCTGCGCACAGCCACTGCCACCTGATTTTTATCTTCGGCCTGTGAGCATCCGGCAAACAGGGGCAGGGTTAAGAAAAAGGAATAAAAGGCAAACTTCATCTTGCAATCTTTCGTTGATGTAGACTGGGCTGAAATATTTTTCAGACGGCATATATAAAAAGTTAACCTGTTATGTTAAGGGTATCGTTTTGCACCTGTATATGGTTTTCTATTGCGTCTAGGCAATTTTTCATAACAGTATCCAAATAAAATGTAGGAGATGAAACATCCGTTGTAGTTATACGCTCTTGAACTTCTCTCCAAATAAAACTTTGATATTTGTTAACAGTTTTTTCGTCAAAATGCCCGCATATTTTCTGATAAACCGTATAAGGTATCATTCCGTCAAGAAAGGTTTCGTACTGCTTATCTGTCAATTCGAGCATATCTTGCAGCGGTTGTGTTTCTTTTTGCCCGCCACCTTCTAAATACTGCCATTCTCCGGTTATGTCAGGATAAGCCCAAAGGGTAATAGGCTCAAAAAAATGCTTTTTCTGTTTTTCAGACAATGCTGTTTTCATCAGGGGCAAGATGCGGGTGTCTGCAAAACGAAGTATTAAATTCTGGCCGTCTGAAACAGTTTTGCAGATACTGTATTTTCCCAAATGTACTGCTAATGTTTCGATAGGCATGGGGCTGACCAACAGGCTGTATAAGGGCTTGTTGCGCCATGCCGGTTTGATTTTCTGTAAGAAAGCAGTTATGGGCTTCGCTGTGTCCAGATTAATAAGTTGCGGAGAAATGCTTTCATCATTCATTTTTAAAACATTTTTCCATATAGAGACGCAGGGAAAATCATATGGTAAAGCACGTTGGCGCATAGACAGTTGGCTCTGGTCGAGCAAAGCATAAAAATACAATTCCCCGTTATTTTTTTGTAAAGACTGAAATGTGATATTAATTACTTCGTTCATTTCTATCTATTCCTTAAATTAATGCAAAAGGACTGCCACTTTCAGCTGCTAATTTCAAACAGTCTTCACATACAGTTAACGGAAACTCCGGAAGTGGTGGATTGATACTACTCGGCTCCATCACCTGAAACCCCGCACATTTCACCCACACCATCTTCGGGCAGCCCAGTTCGATGTTGCCGTCTTTAATCTTGATGTATGCCCCGCCGCTGGTGAGCAGGATTTCGTCTTTCGCTGCCACGGTTACTTTGCCGGCGCTGCTGGTAATGGTGGCGTCTTTGAGGGCGTTGATCTGCATCTCGTCGTTCTGTGCCTGAATCTCTACCTTGCCCTGATTGGCCTGTAACTTCGCGCCGCTGCTTTGGGCAAACAGGTTGACGCTTCCGACTGCATGGGCGGTAAAGTTGCGGCCGGTGCTGATGTCGGTGTCGCCGCCGCTGATATGGTGGATGTGTTGGCCGGCGGTGTGCAGTTGGCTTTGCGGGGTGGCGGTGGCGATGCCGTTGGGGGCGGATTGGATGATGCCCGAACGTTGCAGCTGTTTGAGGCTGTCGTTCAGACGGCCTGCCTGTTCTTCGGCTTCGGTGGCTTCGTTTTGGGCGGTTTGCGCGGATTTGTTAAGGCTTTTGGCTAGGGAGATTGCCTGTTCGAGCTGGGCGATGGCGGCATCCATATCCAACACCTGTCCCGAAGCCTGACTCTGAGCATCGGCACTGATGAACAAACCCTTGCCCGCCCGCAATGCGCCCCAGCTGTCGGTACGCAACTCGAAGCCTTCGCCGTTGTCGCCACGTTTTTGGCGTTGGCTGTCGACGATATGGCCGAGGTTGAGTTGGGTTTTGCCGTATTCGGTCGCCAGTTTGATATGTTCCTGACCCTGTTTGTCTTCCATCCGCAGTTTGTTGTTCGCCCAGGTGCGGATAACGTTGCGGGTGTTCCAGTCGGCGGGAACGTGGTCGGGGTGGGAACTGTCGTGCATCACACCCGAGATATACGGCCTATCGGGATTGCCCTGTACGAACGACAGCATCACTTCGGTACCTTCGTGTAAGGGGAAGTGTTGGCCGTAGTCGGGGCCGGCATAGGGTTTGGTCAGGCGGATGGGGCGGCTTTCCCCGCCCGGGCTCCATTCGTCGAGGTCGAACGGCAGTTTGACGCGGTAGCGCCCCATATTGTCGATATAGGCGTAGGTGTAGTTGCCGGGGCTGGTGACTCGTGCGGGTAGGCTGCCCTGTATCTTCGGCAGCGGAGTGATGCGTTCGGGGCGGAAGATGCTGTCGGCGGGAATGGCGGTGAAAGTATGGCTGTATGCTTGGTCGCGGCTGCCGCTGTGGGTGAGTGATACCACCAACCAGCCGTTGGGCGCTTCGCTGAAGGCCGGGGCGGTCTGAAACACTTGGCCGGGGCTGAGGGCGGTGATGTTGCCGCTGCCGGATGCGACGATACGGCGGCTGTGGTCGAGCTGTTGCAGTAAGGCCGTCTGAAGTTGGGCTTCTGCGGGGGTCTTTTGATGCAAACCCCAATGGCTGTCGCTGCCGAGTAGAACGCTGCTGTCGCTTTCCGTGTCCTTCGCCGTTACTTCGGACGACAAATCGGTATCGGCATCGCGGTAGTTGTAGTCGCTGACGCGGATGGATTCGAGAATGGGATTGTGTTTCACCTGTAAGGCGAACACCGCTTCCTCGCCGACACTCTCCAACCCGCCGTGGGGGCGGTAGGCATACGGATGACGGTTGTCGCGAAAATAATGGGCGGCATCGTCACCGAATACCGCCACATCGCCATATTGGGCATTCTGCTCGAAGGCGTACCAAATGCCTTCTTCTTCACACAGCCGGTTGATAAAGGCAAAGTCGGATTCCTGATACTGGGTCACATACTCGCGCACACCGTATTCGCGGGAAGTGTTGAAACGGAAATCGACGCCTGAGAAGCCGTGATGTTTCAACAGCGACGAAATGATGTCGGGCACGTTTTGGTTTTGAAACAGCCGCGAAGTGCGGTGGTGCTTCAATGCGGCGATGCGCGGTTCCAATACCATGCGGTAACGGGTTTCGTCAGCCGATACCGACAGCTTCTCGCAGGATGTGATGATGCCGCTCCATTCCTTCAGCGCTTGGGGGGCGATCATCCCTTCGATCAATCCCAACGCATCAGAACTCACCGGAGTTACCGTAAACTTGGCCGCTTGGTTGATATACGATGACAGCGGCAAATCGGCATCGGCAGAAGTGAGTTCGATGTCGAGACGGTAGGCTGTGTTGAGTGCTTCGGTAGCGGTGAAGGAGACGACGGAGAGAGAGGGAGTGAAGCGGGAGAGGGTGAGATGGTAGGATTGGGTTTGGGTCATCGCGGGCGTTCCAAAACTGTATTCAAAGTATCGGGATTGAAGATGTATGTTTTGGAAATATATCAGAATGAATATTTTTGCCCAATATGGGTATGACAAAAGGCCGTCTGAAAGTTTCAGACGGCCTTTTTATGGAATCGGATTTACAGCAAAGGAATTAACCCACCTTATCCCCCGGCTGTGCGCCTGCATCCACGTCCAGCAGCTTCAATTTGCCGTCTGCCGTGGCGGCGGAAAGGATCATGCCTTCGGATACGCCGAATTTGGCCATTTTGCGCGGGGCGAAGTTGGCGACGGCGATGACCATGCGGCCGTTGAGTTCGGCGGGGTTGGGATAGCTGGCGGCGATGCCTGAGAAGATGATGCGTTGTTCAAAGCCGAAGTCGAGGTCGAATTTGAGCAGTTTGGTGCTGCCTTCGACGGCTTCGCAGTTCAGCACTTTGGCGACGCGCATGTCGATTTTCATGAAGTCGTCGAAGCTCGCTTGTTCGGCGACGGGCGCGTATGGGGATTTTTCGGCGGGGGCGGCTTCGGTTGAGGCCGTCTGAATGCTTTGTTTGTTGGCTTCGATTAAATCGTCCACTTGTTTTTGCTCCACTCGTTGCATTAAATGTGAGTATTGGTTGATGGTGTGGCCTTCGGGCAGCACGGTTGCGGCGGCGTCCCAGCGCAGGCCGTCGAGATTGAGGAAGGCGGCGGCGCGCTCGGCTACTTTCGGCAGCACGGGCGCGAGGTAGATGGTGAGGATTTTGAAGGCGTTGATCAGCTCGCTGCATACTTCGTGCAGGCTCGCGTCTTGGCCTTCTTGTTTGGCCAATTCCCACGGTTTGTTGGCATCGACGTATTCGTTTACTGCGTCGGCCAGCGCCATGATTTCCCGCAGGGCTTTGGCGTATTCGCGGTGTTCGAAATCGGCGGCGATGTTGTCGCGCTCGGCGGCGAGTTTTTGTACCAATTCGCTGCCTGAAACGTCTTTCAGACGGCCTTCAAAGCGTTTGGCGATAAAGCCTGCGGCGCGGGCGGCGATGTTGACGTATTTGCCGACCAAATCGCTGTTGACGCGGGCGATGAAGTCGTTCAGGTTCAAGTCGATGTCTTCGATTTTGCTGTTGAGTTTGGCGGCGATGTAGTAGCGCATCCATTCGGGGTTGAGGCCGCCGTCGAGGTAGGATTTGGCGGTGATGAAGGTGCCGCGCGATTTGGACATTTTTTGGCCGTCGACGGTTAAAAAGCCGTGGGCGAACACGCCGGTGGGGGCGCGGTGGCCGCTGAATTTGAGCATGGCGGGCCAAAACAGGGCGTGGAAGTAGAGAATGTCTTTGCCGATGAAGTGATACATCTCGGTTTGGCTGCCGGCTTGGAAATATTCGTCGTAATTCAGGCCGGTGCGGTCGCACAGGTTTTTGAACGAGGCCATGTAGCCGACGGGCGCGTCGAGCCAAACGTAGAAATATTTGCCGGGCGCGCCAGGGATTTCGAAGCCGAAATAAGGTGCGTCGCGGCTGATGTCCCAATCGGAAAGGGTGGTTTCGCCGTTTTCTCCGCCACCCAGCCATTCGTTCATTTTGTTGAGGGCTTCGGCTTGCAGGTGCGGCTGGGTACGGCCGTCTGAAAGCTCAGTGCTGCCTGAAGTCCATTCTTTCAGGTAGTCGGCGCACTCGCCGAGCTTGAAGAAGAAGTGTTCGGATTCTTTCAGCACGGGGGTGGCGCCGGATACGGCGGAATAGGGGTTGATCAGCTCGGTGGGCGAGTAGGTGGTGCCGCACGATTCGCAGTTGTCGCCGTATTGGTCTTTGGCGTGGCATTTGGGGCATTCGCCTTTCACGAAGCGGTCGGGCAGGAACATGTTTTTTTCGGGGTCGAACAGCTGCTCGATCACGCGGCTTTCGATTTTGCCGTTGGCTTTGAGGGCAAGGTAGATTTGTTCGGAAAGCTGTTTGTTTTCAGGCGAATGGGTGCTGTAATAGTTGTCGTAGCCGATGTGGAAGCCGGTAAAGTCGGCCAAATGCTCTTCGCGCACTTTGGCAATCATGTCTTCGGGCTTGATGCCTTGTTTTTGGGCGGCCAGCATCACGGGCGTACCGTGGGTGTCGTCGGCGCAGCAGTAATGGCATTGGTGGCCGCGCAGTTTTTGAAAGCGCACCCAGATGTCGGTTTGGATGTGCTCGACCATGTGGCCTAAGTGGATGCTGCCGTTGGCATACGGCAGGGCGGAGGTAACGAGGATTTTGCGTTGGGTCATGGTTGGTGTTCGATAAACGGAAAACTAAAGTGGTGAATTATAGCGTATAAAACGTATATAGGCCGTCTGAAAGCGTGGGTGGGATGAAAGCGGGGAGCAGGTTTTCAGACGGCCTCAAGAGCAGGAAGTATTTGGAAGCACCAATCTAAAACACCGAACCGCTGCATCAGGGCAGCGGTTCGGTGTTTCGGTTTTGAGTATTTGATGTAAAGGGAACTGTATATCTCGTATATGCGCACTCCGGTAAGAAAGAGGGAATAAAAAGAAACAATCTCTTCAGGTGTTTAATGGACCCGGCATTTAGGATGTCTGCCAAGTGTCTTTATTCTGCACTAAACAATAATAATTATCAATAATAAAAACCAAGAAAATTAATTAACTTTTATAACATAATGAAAATAAAAGAAATTAATTTCAAACTTAGCCTAAAGCAGGTTGCCGTCAAGCACGATATATATCCGGATGTTTCTCAATCCACCCCATAGCCGAAAGCAACAGCCGTATCAAGCCGCCGCCAAATCCCTTATAATTTTGATACAAAACGATACTTGCCGCCCTATGCAGGCCGTCTGAAACCTTTATTTTATATTTAAATATGACTAAGGCAGCCCCATATCAGGCTTCGGCACCAGTTTAGCCGTATTCTTTTTTATCGACCGATGCCGTCTGAAAAGCATCGCACAACCCGATCGAATTATATGTTCCACACTTATCAAACCGTACAACGCGACTTACTCGAAGCCAACCGATTGTCGCCCGAAATCCTGTCTCAAAGCTTGAGCATCATCGGCAACCATCATGTGGATTATGCCGATATTTACTGCCAACGCACCGCGTTTGAAAGCTGGCATCTCGAAGAAGGCATGGTGAAATCGGGCAGCTTTCAAATTGATCAAGGCGTAGGCGTGCGTGCCGTTTCGGGCGACAAAACCGCTTTTGCCTATGCCGACAGCCTCGATGCCGCCTCTATCAACCGCTCCGCCCAAGCCGTGCGTGCCATCGGAGCGGCCGGCCAACACGCATCGGTGCCGGTGGCTGCCGCCCACCACGGCAAAAACGTACACGCAGCCGTTAACCCGATTATCGGTTTGGATTCGGCGGCCAAAGTGGCTTTGCTCAATAAAGTGGAAGCACTCGCCAAAGCCGCCGACCCGCGCATCGTGCAGGTGATGGCAGGTCTGACTTGCGAATACGACATGATTTATCTTGCCCGTTTAGACGGCAGACACGCCGCCGACATCCGCCCGATGGTGCGCCTGAATGTAACCGTGATCGCCAAGCAGGGCGACCGCCGCGAACAAGGCAGCGCAGGCGGCGGCGGGCGTTACAGCTTGGATTATTTCGACGAAAACCGCGTCGGCCAATATGTTCAAGCCGCCGTAAAACAGGCACTGACCAATCTCGAATCCCGCCCCGCCCCCGCAGGCGCCATGACGGTGGTGCTGGGCAACGGCTGGCCGGGCGTGCTGCTACACGAAGCGGTGGGGCACGGCTTGGAAGGCGATTTCAACCGCAAAGAAACCAGCGCATTTGCCGGAAGAATCGGCGAACGCGTGGCGGCCAAAGGGGTAACGGTTGTCGATCAAGGCGATATTGCCGACCGCCGCGGCTCGCTCAACATCGACGACGAAGGCAACGAAACCCGCCGCACCGTGCTGATTGAAGACGGCATTCTCACCGGCTATCTTCAAGACGAAACCAACGCACGCCTGATGGGCGTATCGGTTACCGGCAACGGCCGCCGCGAAAGCTATTCGTCCACACCCATGCCGCGCATGACCAACACTTTTATGGAAAACGGCAGCTATGATCCCGAAGAAATCATTGCTTCTGTCGACAAAGGCATTTATGCGGTGAACTTCGGCGGCGGTCAGGTAGATATTACCAGCGGCAAATTTGTATTCAGCGCATCCGAAGCGTGGTGGGTGGAAAACGGCAAGCTGCAATACCCCGTAAAAGGGGCAACCATTATCGGCAACGGCCCCGAAGTGCTGAAACACGTTTCGATGATCGGCAACGACACCGCGCTCGACACCGGCGTGGGCGTGTGCGGCAAAGAAGGCCAAAGCGTACCTGTTGGCGTCGGCCAGCCGACTCTGCGGATTGATGCGGGATTAACGGTGGGCGGCAGCGAAGTGTAATACGCCGCAACTTCCAACGTTTTACAACCGGCAATCAGGCCGAGACCTTTGCAAAACCTTGCGTCTGCGGCTTTTAGAGTGAAGGCCGAGACCTTTGCAAAACCCTCAAAAATCCTCTAAATTCCCACTTACATCAAACTCCGGGAATTTAGAGAATTTTGTTCATGAGCAGCTTTTTACACACCGACGCCCTCCACCACATCGAAAAACATCTTGACCGCTTCCCACTCATCAAACTCGACCGTATTCTTGACCGGACACCCATCGAACAATACCTCGCCGGCCGCAAAACCCGCTACGTGCGCGACAACGGCGGCCGTCCCGCTTATCCCCTGTTATCTATGTTCAAAGCCGTCCTGCTCGGCCAATGGCACAGCCTCTCCGACCCCGAACTCGAATACAGCCTCATCACCCGCATCGATTTCCAACTCTTCTGCCGCTTCGACGACTTCCGCATTCCCGACCACGGCACCCTTTGCCGTTTCCGCAACCGGCTGGCACAAGACAACACCTTGGCCGAACTACTGGATCTGATTAACCGCCAACTGACTGACAAGGGCTTAAAAGTAGAGAAAGCATCCGCCGCCATCGTTGACGCCACCATTATTCAGACGGCCGGCGGCAAACAGCGTCAGGCCATAGAAGTGGATGACGAAGGCGTTGTCTGTGGCGAAACCACTCCCGGCAAAGACCCGGATGCTGGGTGGATCAAAAAATACGGCCGCTTCCATCCGGGCTACAAACAACACACCCGCACCGATGCGGACGGCTATATCGAGAAACTGCACATCACCCCGGCCAATGCTCATGAGTGCAAACACCTGCTGCCATTACCGGCGGACATCGCAGAAGGCAGCACCGTCTATGCGGATAAAGGCTACGACAGCCGGGAGAACCGACAACATTTGGCAGCGTGCGGCTTGAAAGACGGCATCATGCAAAAAGCACACCGTGGCTGCCCGTTAAGTCAAGAGCAGAAAATCCGCAACGGCCGGCTGGCGAAAGTGCGCTATGTGGTGGAACAAAGCTTTGGTACGTTGCACCGCAAATTCCGCTATGGCCGGGCAGCCTAATTTTGGGTTGGGCAAAGTGAGGGCGCAAAGCCACCTGAAGGCGATGTGTGTGAACCTGTTGAAGGCGGCCAACAGGATAGGTGTGCCTGTTGCTGCCTGAACAGGCAGGCAGTGCCTCATAATGAGGCACTTTAAGGGGACTTTAGGAGTGGTTTGCCTGCTTTTTACGCAAAAACAGCCGGAACATGATGAAGAATGTTCCGGCTGTTTGTTGGCGTGGGGTTTTGCAAAGGTCTCAGGCCGTCTGATATTGAACTGCACTCCAAAAGTTGGACACCCCTCCAACTTAAAAAGGTGCAGTTTTCTTATGTCCAAATATACACCAGACTTCAAATACCGAGCCGTACTCCATTATCACCAAGTGCGCAGCCAACAGCGCACCGCAGAGCACCTCAACGTCTCGCGCACACACCTGCGCCGTTGGATAGCCGCCTATCGGCAAGGCGGCATCGCCGCACTGCAACACCCTCAGGCGCACTCCATGAAAACCAAACGCAAAAACCCGTTTATCGTCGACAAGCCCGACCATGAAAAAACCCAGGCAGAGCTGATTGAAGAACTGCGCTATATGCGTGCGGAGAACGACTACCTAAAGCACATGAAAGCCTTCAACGAAAAGGAAGAGAACGCCGCCAAAGCTGCGAAACCGTTCAAAAATTGAGGGCGAAACACCCGCTGAAATATCTACTGCACAGTGCCGGCATCCCCAAAAGCAGTTCCATTACCATATCGGCAAACCCGACCCCGATGCTGCGGCCAAAACCGCAGTGAGCGAAGTATACCGTCAACACAAAGGCCGCTACGGCCAACGGCGGATTGCCGCCGTATTGTCGTGGAACAAAAAGAAAGTCGGGCGCATTATGGGTTTATTGGGGTTGAAAGCCAAAGTCCGCAACAAAAGAACCTACCGCCCGCAGGCCATAGGGGAAGTTTCGGCAAACATTCTCAATCGCGAATTTAATGCCGTCAAATCGCAAGATAAGTGGTTGACCGATGTGACCGGGTTTAAATGCACAGACGGCAAACTGTACTTATCGCCGATATTGGATGTGTTCAATCGCGAGATTGTGGCCCATTCTTTAAGCCGCAGAGCAAACGGTGACATGGTAACGCAAATGCTGGATAACGCATTCGGCCGTCTGAAAGGGGCAACACCGCTGCCGCATTCCGACCAAGGCGTACTGTATCGCACCGGTGCTTATCGGGCGAAATTGGCTGAGAACGGGATTGTGCAAAGCATGTCGCGCAAAGGCAACTGCCGGGACAATGCGCCGATGGAGAGTTTCTTCGGCACATTGAAAACGGAAAGCTTCTATGAAGAAGGTGGGCTATCGGTGGCAGAGCTGACAACGGTGATCAATGATTACATCCATTACTACAATCATGAACGTATTAGTTTAAACTTAAAAAAGCTGAGCCCTGTGGCCTACAGAACTCAGCTTGAAGAGGCTGTTTGAGAAACATTCTTAACTTGTCCAAGGATTGGGGGACAGTTCACTTTTTTTCAGACGGCAGCGGATTCAAATTTGAAGTGCAACTTTCCACAACAGAAAAAGGCCAGTATGCGGTAGCATACGGCCTTTCCTGCAAGAAAGATTGCATATGAGCTACACACAACTGACCCAAGACGAACGATACCACATCCAATACCTGTCCCGCCACCACAGCATCAGCGAAATCGCCAAACGGCTTAACCGCCATAAAAGCACCATCAGCCGCGAAATCAAACGGCACTGCCCACAAGGGCAGCAATACAGTGCCGAAAAAGCCCAACAGCAAAGCCGGCTTACCAAGCAGCGCAAAAGAAAGCCCTATAAGCTCCATTCGCAGCTGATCCAACACATCGCTACCCTCATCCGCCGCAAACTCAGCCCCGAGCAAGTGTGTGCCTATTTGCACAAACACCACCAAATCACACTCCACCACAGCACCGTCTATAACTATCTGCGCGACGACAAAAGCAACGGCGGCACTTTGTGGCAGCACCTCAGAATATGCAGCAAATCCTACCGTAAACGTTACGGCAGCACATGGAGCAGAGGCAAAGTACCCGACCGCATAGGCATTGAAAACCGACCCGCCATCGTCGACGAAAAATCCCGTATAGGCGACTGGGAAGCCGACACCATCGTCGGCAAAGATCAGAAAAGCGCATTATTGACACCGGTCGAACGGGTTACCCGCTACACCATTATCTGCAAATTGAAGAACTTCAAAGCCCAAGATACGGCCAATGCCGTCATTCGGGCGCTGAGGGCGCATAAAGACAGGGTGCACACCATCACCATGGATAACGGCAAAGAATTCTACCGCCACACCCGAATAGCCAAAGCATTGGCGGCTGAAACCTATTTCTGCCGTCCTTACCGTTCTTGGGAAAAGGCGCTGAATGAAAACACCAACGGACTCATCCGCCAATACTTCCCCAAACAAACGGATTTCCGCAACATTAGTGAGCGGGAAATACGCAGGGTTCAGGATGAGCTGAACCACCGGCCAAGAAAAACACTTGGCTATGAAACGCCAAGTGTTCTATTCTTGAATCTGTTCCAACCACTACTGCCTGAGTGTTGCATTTGAAATTCGAATCTAAGCTCGTCTTAAGCTGCCCGTCCCGCAAAAAAGCACCAATAACCGCTTCAAACAAGCCAAATACGGTATGAAGCGCCCGGCCAAGGCGGAGCGGGAAATTGAAGAGATGTTGAAAAAGCAAGCACGCCGCTACAACAAATCCTATCCCGGAGAAATGGTGCATTTTGATACCAAGCGGCTACCCGGGCTGAAAAACCAAACCGTCGCCGACCCCTTCGAATACTTGTTTGTCGCCATTGACGACTATTCCCGCGAGCTGTATGCGGCCATCCTGCCTGACCGCACCGCTGCCGGTGCGGCTAAGTTTCTGCTGCGTGATGTGATTGACTGTTGCCCGTACACCGTGGAGTGTGCCTATTCGGATAACGGTGTCGGGTACAAGGGAAATGCATCCCACCCGTTCAGTGTGGTCTGCTGCCAAAACAACATTGTGCAAAAGTTTACCCGCATTGCCCGCCCACAGACCAATGGTAAGGCGGAGCGCGTTATCCGTACACTGATGGAGATGTGGCATGACAAGCAAACTTTTGCCGATGCACAACAACGTTGTAGAGATTTGCGTCGGTTTGTGAATTTCTACAATACGGTTAAACCTCACAGCAGCCTGAAAGGTAATACGCCTTTTGAAGTTTTGGAGACCTACTTTACTCAACCTGTTGTGTAAACAACGCGGTTATTTCTTACAGTTAAGGCGTGCGGGCAACAAGCAATATAGAAATATGCCGCAGATGGGGCAAAGGTTTCATGCTGTTTTTTTGGGAACCAGCCAGCCGACGCCGCGGACGTTTTTGATGCTGTCGTGCCCGAGTTTTTTGCGCAGGGCGTGAATCAGGTAATCGACGGCGTTGCTTTCCGGCTCTTCACCCCATGCGTAAACTTTGTCTTCCAGATCGTTGCGGGAAAGAATGGTGCCGGGGTGCTGCATCAGGGCATGAAGAATGGCAAATTCGCGGTTGGAAAGTAGGATGTTTTCGCCGTTGTCGTGGCGGCGGACATAATAGGTGGAGGGGTCAAGGCTGAGTACGCCGTTGTCGAGCATATTGACGGCGCTGCCGCCGCTGCGCCGCAGCACGGCGCGGATGCGGGCAAGCACTTCGGACATATCGAAAGGTTTGATGATGTAGTCGTCGGCACCGTTATCCAAACCGGATAAGCGGGATTGGATGTCGTCGCGGGCGGTAAGGATTAACACAGGCACGGTAAGGCCGCGGGAGCGGATGCCGGCAAGCACTTGCAGGCCGTCTTTTTGCGGCAGACCCAAATCGAGTAAAACGACATCGTAGGGTTGGGCGGTTAAGGTGTCGATGGCGGTTTTGCCGTCTTTCACCCAATCTACGGTATAACGGTTGTCTTTCAGGCTGCCTTCTACGGCGCGCCCGATCATGTTGTCGTCTTCTACCAAGAGTATGCGCATGGATGTCTCCGCTGTGAAGATTAAGGCTGATACCTGTGCAAACTTGCTTTACTGCCTGCGGTGCATTTCTGCTTTGTTGCTCTGCCTGTTGCTCTGCGTTTTGAACTGTATCCGCACCCGGCAGGTTTGTATGTAAAGGTATGAGGCCGTCTGAAAGGTTTCAGGTTTTTTCAGACGGCCCGGATGTTTCGCAAAACAGTGTTTGGCTTGTTTAAACGGTTATTCCGGCCGGGCTGTTTTGCGGAAACTTTGCCTGTGTGCCGTATCGTTTTAATCGTCGTAATCGACAAATGATGCCAATACGTTGCCGTTGTTTGCATCTACGATGACTTTGTAGGGTACGTTGTCGGCAGAGAGAATTTCTACTTTGTAAACGATTTGCCCGCGGTTGCTGTCGCGTTCGGCTTCCAATACGCGGCCGTTGATTTTGCTTTGGGCGATTTCAATGGCGCGCTCCAAAGGCAAGGCGGCTTGGCGCATCGGTTTCCATTCGGTTTCGAGTTTGCTGCCCAATACTTTGCCGTTGGCGGCATCTACATAAACGGTATGTTCGCGTTGGCCGCTGCGTACTTCTACTTCATACACGGGTGCGCCGTATTTGCCTTTCAGGTGAATTTCGGTAGCGCGTCCGCCGGCCTGTTTTTGGGCGATGGAGATGGCTTGTGCGGGAGAAAGGCTGGCAGTTTGTGCGGAGGTGTGGTGTGCGTGTGTAGGCACTTCAACGGTATGGCTGTGCTGGTGTGCAGGTGCGGCGGTTGCGGTAGAAGCAGTACCGCAGGCGCTCAGTGCCAAAACAGCGGTGCCGATGGCGGCCAGTGTGTAAACATTTTTTTTCATATTGGATTCCTCTGATAGGGGTAGGGGATGAATTATGTACATTGTATAGGGTAATGTTTATGTGAAAATTAGGGAACCTTTAAATTGTGTAAAACAGGCCGTCTGAAAAGGTTTCGGCCTGCTGCCGTGAAACCGCATGTGTGTTTGTGGTCATTCCACTTCATTTTTACTGCGGCTTGCTGCTTTGTATTAAAAATGCGTTGATTGACTATATAATCGGGGCTCTGTTGTTTGATACAGCCAATCAACTTAACGATAGGCTGTATTGCCGGTAACTTGGCCTGTGTAGCCGACAACGAACCCCCTGACACATCAGGCCGTCTGAAAAGAAAGAAATTATGCAAACTCAAGCCGCCGTTCATATTCAAAATGCCGTCAAAACCTATTCCAACGGGTTTTGCGCACTCAAAGATGTCAGTTTCCAAGTCGGGCAGGGAGAGTTTTTCGGGCTGCTCGGGCCGAACGGGGCAGGTAAAACCACTTTGATTTCGGCCATGGCGGGTTTGAGCCGTTTAACTTCGGGCAGCATCAGCGTGATGGGGCATGATGTGGTTGCCGACAGCTACGCCGCCCGCATGAGTTTGGGGGTCGTGCCGCAGGAATTGGTGTTCGACCCGTTTTTTACCGTGCTGGAAGCGTTGAAATTCCAGTCGGGCTATTTCGGCATTAAAAACAATGGCGACTGGATAGACGAAATCATCCGCAATCTCGGTTTGGCAGACAAGGCATATACCAATACCCGCAACCTTTCGGGCGGCATGAAACGGCGGGTGATGGTGGCTCAGGCGTTGGTACACCGCCCGCCCGTGATTGTGTTGGACGAGCCTACGGCGGGTGTCGATGTGGAACTGCGCCAAAGTTTGTGGATGTTTATTTCCGGTCTCAACCGCGAAGGGCATACGGTGATTCTGACCACCCATTATTTGGAAGAGGCGCAAAGCCTGTGCGACCGCATCGCCATGATGAAGCAAGGCAAGCTGATTGCGTTGGATAAAACCGAAAACCTGTTGCAAAGCGAGCAGGGCGTGCGGGCGGAAATGCTGTTGGGTGAGGGAACGCTGCCCGATAATCTGCGCCAATGGCTGGTGTCGGAAGACAACGGGCAGGTTTTGTTCAAACTCGACGATTACGACCAGCTGGCGTTTGTACTGCAAACCTTGAAATACGCGGGCGTGGAAGTGAAGCACATGTCGCTGCCGGAAACAGATTTGGAAGATGTATTTGTGCAGATGATGAAGTGATGAAATACCGGATTTTATATAAAAAACAGGCGGCACATTTGGCCGCCTGTTTTTTTATGCGCGGGGCGTTGCAGATTACTCCACCACGATTTTCGGAAAACGGCTGCTGAAGTCTTTTCCTTTGTCGGCAACCGCCAAAGCAATCTGCCACGCCGCTTGGGTGTAAATTTCGGCTACGGCGGGGTTGGCAGCCTGCATTTTTTCCGCCGTGCCGCCGTCCATGGCTTCGCGTACGGGCAGGCTCAGGGGCAGTTGGCCGAGCAGCGGTACACCGAGTTTTTCGGCCAGATGTTTGCCGCCGTCGCTGCCGAAAATGGCTTCGGCGTGGCCGCAGTTCGAGCAGATGTGTACCGACATGTTTTCCAATACGCCGAAAATCGGAATGTTCACTTTTTGGAACATATCTACCGCTTTGCGGGCGTCAATCAACGCAATATCCTGCGGTGTGGTAACGACTACCGAGCCGGTAACGGGGATTTTCTGCGACAGGGTTAACTGGATATCGCCTGTGCCGGGAGGCAAGTCGATAAAAAGATAGTCCACATCGTTCCATTCGCTTTGAAACAGCAGTTGCTGCAAGGCTTGGCTCAACATCGGGCCGCGCCACACTACGGCTTGGTCGGTGTCCACCAAAAAGCCGATAGACATCACTTGTATGCCGCTTGCGGATACAACGGGAACGAGTTTTTTATTTTGCTGGTCGGGTTTGCGGTCGGCCACGCCGAGCATGGTCGGTTGGCTGGGGCCGTAGAGGTCGGCATCCAGCACCCCTACTCGGGCGCCCATATTGGCCATGGCAACGGCAAGGTTGGCCGCAGTGGTGGATTTGCCTACGCCGCCTTTGCCCGATGCAATGGCGATGATGTTCTTTACGCCTTTGATGGTGGTTACGCCGGGTTGGACTTTATGCGTTCCTACGGCTACATCGATGTTTACATGTATCGGCAGGTTGCCGCCGGCTGCCGTTAGGGCCGTCTGAATATTTTCGGTTAAAGCGTGTTTGATATGGTTGGCGGGGTAGCCGAACTGCAAACCGATATGGAGGCCGTCTGAACGCTCTTGTATGGATTTAACCGCTTTTTCGCCGCCCAATGTGCGGTTGCTTTGCGGAATGGGCACCGCATCGAGTGCGGTGTGTATGGCTGAATGATTCATGATGTTCTCTGTGTGGGTGTGTGGCGGTTATTTTAGCAGAACCGCCTTAGCGTTGCCGCCCGTTGGTGAGCAGGCGGTTTTCACGGTAGGGGCGGGATGTTGGAATTGATCCGTACACGTTATTTTTTCAATGTTTAATCTTTCCAACGATTCAACGGGTGGGTGGTTTTATTTATAATTGAGAGTCATTCACAACAAACAATACAGGAAAGAGCAAAATGACAAAAAAAGTAGGTAACAAAGTTGCCATTATCGGCACGGGTGCAGTCGGCATCAGTTATGCGTATTCCATGCTCAATCAAGGGCATTGCGACGATATGGTGTTGATTGACCTCAACCGCAAACGTGCGGAAGGCGAAGCACGCGATTTGCGCCACGGTGTGCCTTACGCCGTTACGCCTACGCGGATTTTTGTAGGCGATTATGCCGATTGTTCGGATGCCGATATCGTGTGTATCTGTGCCGGTTTGCCGCAGCGTCCCGGCGAAACGCGGCTCGATTTGATTGATAACAACCTCAAAATTTTCCACAGCATCGTTACTTCGGTAATGGCTTCGGGCTTCGAAGGTATTTTTCTGGTGGCCACCAACCCTGTGGACGTATTGTCGTATGCAACATGGAAGTTTTCCGGCCTGCCTAAAGAACGGGTAATCGGTTCGGGAACCATACTCGATACCGCCCGCCTGCGCGTGTGTTTGGGCAACGAATTCAAGGTGGCTCCGGTCAGCATTGATGCCATGATGATCGGGGAGCACGGCGACAGCGTGATTGCGGCATGGAGTACCGCCAATATTGCCGGTATGCCGTTGAAAGAGATTTTGGAAAGCGAAGAAAACGGCAAAGAGCATATGGAAAAAATTTATGACTCCGTGCGCAATGCCGCTTACGACATCATAGATGCCAAAGGTTCGACCAGCTTGGCCATCGGCATGGGGTTGAGCCGTATTTCGAATGCGATTCTGCACAATCAGAATGTTGTGCTCACCATATCTACCCTGCTGGAAGGGGAGTTCGGTCAGGACGGCGTGTATATCGGCGTGCCGGCGGTGATTAACCGTCAGGGCGCGGTGCGGGTGATTAACAAGCCTTTGGATGAAAACGAATCGGCTTTATTCGCCGAATCGGCCGCATTGCTGAAAAGTTATCAGCTTAAAGTAGATGAGTTTTTAGCCAAAGTATAGTTTTCAGACGGCCTCAATCCCATAAAAAACCGCCTTAATGTGCCTGCAAGCGAATAGGCTGCGGCATACATTAAGGCGGTTTCAATCAGGCCAATCCTTACCAAATATCCGATTTAATGCGGCGTTTCAAAACCGGGTGTTCAGACAGTTTGAATATCGGCTCTTTGCCCATTTTCAGTTTGGCGGTGTAATCTTTCAGCAGCAGGAAGACCAGCGGGCTGAGTGCCAAAATAGCCAACAGGTTGATTAAAGCCATCGTGCCCATCGTTAAATCGGCCATATCCCAAACCAAAGGCACATGGTTTACCGCGCCGAAATACACCATGCCCAGCACGCACATGCGGAACACCGCCAACACCAACCAATGGTTGTTGATAAATTGAATGTTGGATTCGGCGTAGGCATAGTTGCCGATAACGGTAGAAAAAGCAAACAGAAACAGCACAACGGCCAGAAAATCCGCACCCCATGCGCCCACATGGCTCACAATTGCCGCTTGGGTAAGCTGCACGCCGGTCAGTTCGCCCGGCGTAACGTCAGACAGCAAAAGCAGGAAAGCGGTGCACGAACACACAATCAAGGTATCCACAAACACGCCCAGCATTTGAATCATGCCTTGGGAAACAGGATGTTTCACATCGGCCGCCGCCGCCGCATTCGGTGCGGAACCCTGTCCGGCCTCGTTGGAGTATAAACCGCGTTTGATACCGTTCATCATGGCGGCCGAAATCATCGAACCCAGCAGGCCGCCGCCGGCCGCTTCCACATTAAATGCAGAACCGAAAATCAAACCGAACACACGCGGGATTTCGGCAATATTGGTTATCATCACATACATGGCCAAGAGCAGATAAAGCGTAGCCATCACCGGCACAATGGCCTCGGCCACGCGCGATACCCTGCGGATGCCGCCGAAAATAATCGGTGCGGTTAAAATCACCAAAGCCACGCCCACGGCGTGTTTGTCCCAGCCCCATGCCACTTCGGTAGCAGCCACAATCGAGTTGGACTGCACCGCATTAAATACCAAGCCGAAACAGAAAATCAGGCTTACGGCAAACAGTATGCCCAGCCATTTCTGCCCCAATCCTTGCGTAATGTAGTAAGCGGGGCCGCCGCGGAATTGGCTGTTTTTATGGTCGCGCACTTTAAACAGTTGCGCCAACGAGGATTCGGCAAATGCCGAACTCATGCCGATTAATGCCGTAACCCACATCCAAAACACCGCGCCCGGGCCGCCCAAAGTAATGGCAATCGCCACGCCGGCAATATTGCCCACCCCCACGCGGCTGGCCAAGCCGGTCACAAACGCCTGAAACGGCGTGATGCCGTGAGGGTCTTCACCTGCTTTTCTGCCGCCCAGCATTTCTTTGATACTGCGGCCGAACAGCCTGAATTGAACAAAACCGGTGGCAAGCGTGAAAAACAGACCGGTGCCGAGTAACAGGAAAATCAAGCCCTCCCAAAGCGGGGAGCTGATTTTATTGATCAGTGCGTGAAATGTTTGTATATCCATGATGAGGTTTCCGACTTGATTGTATGGCTTGAATCGAACCGTATGCTTGGTTCGAGCCTGATTGAATACGGGCAATAAAGGCCGTCTGAAAGCAAAGCATTCTAATATAGATTGGGCGGAAACGAACAAGTTTTACCGGCGTGCACATTTTTAGGCGGGAAAATATTGTGCCGCGGGTGGATCATGCCGTTTTCCGATGCAGGCAACTTAATTTAATACAAGGCAGCAACACCGCAGTAAATTTAAGTTGATTAACGATAAACGATGAATATAACAGTTTGTTTGCCCGTGTTTATTTCGGCATCTGTATGCCTGCTTCCGCCAATACGGCTTGTGCCGCCAATGCGGCCGTATCCTTTTTCAACAGCAGGTGCAGTTCGTGAAAATCCCGTTTTAACGCGGCTACATCTTCAGGCGATTCATACCATTCGGCTACTGCTGCGGCCAGTTTTTCCGGTTCGGCATCATGTTGCAGCAGCTCCGGCACGGCACCCTTGCCCAGCAGGATATTGGGCAGGCCGACATGCGGCACGGTAATTTTGCGTTTTACATATGCATAAGTAAGCGGAGAAATTTTATAGCTGATCACCATCGGCCGCTTGCACAATGCCACTTCCAGCGTGGCCGTGCCGCTGGTTACCAACACGACATCGGCGGCCGTACAGGCCAAGTCGGCGTGTGCAGACATCAGCTGTATCGGCAAAGCCCTGAATTCGGGCCGGTCGAGAATCTGCAATAAGCGTTGACGGGTGGCAACGGTAGCTACAGGGAGCAGAAAGCGGGCACTGGGATAGCGTTGCAGCAGCAGCTTGGCGGTGCGGAAGAAAATCGGCGCCATGTAGTCGATTTCGCTGACGCGGCTGCCGGGCATCAGGCAGAACACGGTTTCCCAGCCTTCGATTTTCATTCTCCGGCGTGCGGCCTGCTGGTCGGCTTCCAAAGGCATGGTTTGCGCCATAGGATGCCCCACAAACTCGGCTTGTCCGCCGGCTTGGCGGTAAAGTTCCGGCTCCATCGGAAACAGGCACAACACGCGGTTGACCTGATGAATGATGGTATTGACCCGTTCGCGCCGCCAAGCCCATACGGAAGGGCTGACGTAATGCACGGTGGGAATGCCGGCTTTTTTGAGTTTTTCGGCCACGCCGAGGTTGAAGTCGGGTGCGTCTATGCCCACAAACACATCGGGGCGGATGTTTTTCATGTCGCGCACCAGCCCTTTGCGGATACTCAAAATTTCGGGCAGCCGTTTCACCACTTCGGCAAAGCCGCGCACAGCCAGTTTTTCTTGCTCGTACAGGCTTTCAAACCCACGGGCCAGCATACGCGGGCCGCCGATGCCGATAAAACGCGCCTGAGGGCAACGCTGTTTGATGGCATCCATCAAATGCGCGCCGAGCAGGTCGCCCGATGCTTCGCCTACGCACAGGGCGATGGTAACGGGGCGGTGGTGTTGGGTAGGTGGGTTCATGAAGCTGGATAGATGAAAGATGATTGGATAATGGCCGGTGTGCTGGTTATCTTACTCAATTTCCGTCGTTGTTTTGGTATTTTTGCCCGAGCGTTCCGGAATGATGACGAAAGACTATGGGTAACGGGATTTCACGGGCATGGCGTGGCGGAATGTTTATGGTTTTTATGATGCCGTCTGAAAATTTCAGACGGCATGCAGAGTTTTTTCTGTGTATATGTGCTGTGTTGTGTATCTTGAATACTGGATGCGGTTAGGCAAGCTCTGAGGCCGTCTGAAAACCGTATCGTGTTTTTCAGACGGCTGCTTAGCGGATAATCCCGCGCGTTGATGTTTCAAAGAAGCGCTTGAACACGGCCAGCTCGGGCGCGGTTTCGGCTTGTTTCAACACTTCGGCCTTCGCCTCTTCCAAACCCAAACCTTGGCGGTAAAGCGTTTTATAAACATTTTTCACGCGGCTGATTTGTTCGGGGGCGAATCCGTTGCGGCGCAT
Organism: Neisseria dumasiana; assembly: GCF_022870885.1. NCBI lineage: Bacteria > Pseudomonadati > Pseudomonadota > Betaproteobacteria > Neisseriales > Neisseriaceae > Neisseria > Neisseria dumasiana. The sequence goes on from NZ_CP091509.1 coordinate 202,621, forward strand.
GCCTTCGGTGTTGAGGCCGGCCGGTTCGGCGCGGTAGCCTGCGGCCATCACATACGGCGGCACGTCTTTATGTACGCCGGCGGCAAACGCGGTCATGGCGTAATCGCCGATTTGGCAGAATTGGAAAACCAGCGTGTAGCCGCCGAGAACCACATAGTCGCCGATGGTAACATGCCCCGCTAAAGAAGCGTTGTTGGCAAAAATGGTGTGGTTGCCGACCACGCAGTCGTGCGCGAGGTGTACATAAGCCATAATCCAGTTGTCGTCGCCGATGCGGGTTTCGCCGATGCCGGTTACGGTGCCGGTGTTGAAGGTGGTAAATTCGCGGATGGTGTTGCCGTTGCCGATAATCAGGCGGGTTGGCTCGTCGCGGTATTTTTTATCTTGGGGTTGCGCACCGAGACTGGCAAATTGGAAAATTTTGTTGTGTTCGCCGATGGTGGTGTGGCCGTCGATAACCGCATGGGGGCCGATTTCGGTGTGGGCGCCGATTTGCACGTTCGCACCGATAACGGTGTAAGGGCCGACTTTTACGCTGCTGTCGAGTTCGGCTTTAGGGTCGATAACGGCGGTCGGGTGGATTAAGCTCATAGGAGGCTTCCCTTCTGTGAAAGGCCGTCTGAAATACCTGCACGGTGTTTTCAGACGGCCTTTTAAATATTTATAGTTCTACCGTGCGTTTGGCGCACATGATTTCTGCTTCTACGGCAATCTGACCTTCTACTTTGGCTACGGCTTTGAATTTGCCGATACCGCGTTTGTTGGCCATCAGCTCCACTTCGAAAACGAGTTGGTCGCCCGGAATCACTTGGCGTTTGAAACGGGCGTTGTCGATGCCGGCGAAGAAATAGATTTCTTCGGGATTGCGACCGCCTTCGCTCAAAATGGCCAATGTGCCGCAAGCCTGTGCCAGCGCTTCGATAATCAGCACACCCGGCATCACGGGAAAATCGGGGAAATGGCCTTGGAAATGCGGTTCGTTCATACTCACGTTTTTAATGGCCGTGAGGCTTTTCATGGATTCGAAGGCCGTGATGCGGTCGAGCAGCAAAAACGGATAGCGGTGGGGAATCAGCTTCTGGATGTCTTTAGCTTCAATCGGGAGGGTAATATCCATGATTATTCCTTATTATTTTCAGCGGATTGGAAAGTTTCAAGCGCTTGTTCGAGCTGCTTGATGCGTTTGTTCATTTCACTCAGATGGCGGATATGCACGGCATTGCGCGCCCATTCTTTGTGGGTTTGCATCGGATAAGGGCCGGCAATGTGCTGCCCGCTCTCTTTTATGCTGTGGGTAATGCTGCTGCCGCCGCCGATGGTGGTTTTGTCGGCGATTTCGATATGGCCGACCGTGCCGACGCCGCCGCCGATCACGCAATAATTGCCGATGGTAACGCTGCCGGAAATGCCGGTTTTGGCGGCAATCACGGTGTGCGAGCCGATTTTGCAGTTGTGGCCGATTTGAACCTGATTGTCGATTTTGGTGCCGTTGCCGACCACGGTATCGCTCATCGCACCGCGGTCGATATTGCTGTTGGAGCCGATTTCCACATCGTCGCCCAGCGTTACGCCGCCGGTTTGCGGTATTTTAAACCACGAATCGCCCGCAAACGCCAAGCCGAAACCGTCGGCACCGATCACGCTGCCGCTGTGGATTTCCACGCGGTCGCCCAATGTGCAGCCGTAATAAATCACGGCATTGGGGTGGATAACCGTTTCTTTACCGATTCTGCAATCGTGCTGAACGACCGCGCCGGCCAAGATGCGGCATCCTTCGCCCAAAACGGTGTTGCCGCCGATATAGGCATGTGCGCCGATTTCGCAGCTTGCGGGAACGGTTGCGGTCGGCTCCACAACGGCTGTCGGATGAATGCCTGCAACAGCCTTGGCTACGGGTGAAAACAGGCGGGCTACTTTGGCAAAGTACAGGTAAGGATCTTGTGCCACAATCAAATTGCGGCCGGGAAATTCGTCTGCCGCTTTCGGGCCGACAATCACGGCACCGGCGGCACTTTCGGCAACGTCGGCTTTATATTTGGGATTGGCCAAAAAGCTGATGTGGTCGGCGGTTGCATCTGCCAAAGGCTGTACCGCGGCAATGCTGATGTCTTCGCCGCGCCATTCTCCGCCTAATTCGGCCACAATTTGCGATAAAGTGTAGAAAGCTGGTGTCATGTTGTTAGGCCGTCTGAAAAAACAGCTGCCTGTTGTGGCAAACCTTAACTGCACATGGGCGGCACGGCTTGCCTGCACACAGGCATCTGCGTTTAGCGCGCATTCAAGGCTTTGATCACGCTGTCGGTAATATCGTATTTGCTGTTAACGTAAATCACGTCTTGCAGAATCAGGTCGTAACCTTCTTTTTTCGCCAAATCGACAATCACGCGGTTGGCATTTTGCTGAAGGGCGGCAAACTCTTCGTTGCGGCGCAGGTTGTATTCTTCGGCAAGCTGTGCCTGCTGAAGACGGAATTTCTGCACCAGTTCGCCCAGTTCGCGCACCGCATCTTCATGCGCACTTTGGGAAAGTTTGCCGGAAGCCAGTTTTTTTTCGACCGCTTCGCCTTCTTTGCGGATTTTATCCAAAGCTTTTTGCCGGCTGTCGAATTCTTTTTCCAGCGTTTTCTGAATACGTTGCGCCTGCTTGGATTCCTGATAAACACGTTCGGTGTTGATGAATCCGAGTTTCTGCACGCCTTCGGCAACTGCGTTGCCCATCAGGCTCAAGCCCAATGCGGCAACGGCGAGTTTGCCCATCAAATGCGATGTTTTGCTCATAACTTTCCTCAATTGGCTCTTATCCCGGTTTCCGAATTAGAAAGTGGTACCCAATTGGAATTGGAAACGCTGGATTTCATCGCCCTGTTTTTTCTTAAGCGGATAAGCATAGCTGAACTTCATAGGGCCGAGCGGCGACAACCAAGTAACGGCGGCACCGGCAGAATAGCGCAGCTCTTCTTTAAAGGTGGATTTGTGTACGGCGTCTTTACCGTAAACGTTTTGGGCCGCACCTGTGGTGTGGAAAGGATCGCTGCTGCTGTTGTTGTAGGTTTTGCCGTCCCATACGCTGCCGGCATCTGCAAACATGCTCAAACGCACGGTGCGCGAGTCTTTAATACCCGGCATCGGGAACAGCAATTCGGCACTTACGTTGGCTTTTTTGTTACCGCCGTAGCTGATCACTTCGCCGTAACGGTCGTAAACTTTCGGCCCTAAAGTACCGCTCTCGAATCCGCGTACCGAACCTAAGCCGCCGCCGTAGAAGTTTTCAAAGAACGGCATATTTTTGGTTTTGCCGTAGCCGTTGCCGTAGCCTACTTCGCCGCCCAACATCAGAGTCAGCTGTTTGCTCAACGGGAAGAACCACGTTTGGTTGTGGGTCAGCGTATAGTATTTCAATTTGCTGCCCGGCAGGCCGATTTCGCCGTTTACATTGGTCAGGTAGCCGCGGGTCGGCCACAGGGCGTTATCGGTTTTGTTGCGTCCCCAGCCGATATTGCCTTTATATACCCAACCTTTGAACTTGCCGATGCCGTCGGTACCTTTGCCGTGCTCGTCGATAAACTCGCGATAGCGTTTGGGCGCGCCCTCGTAGGTGTTTACGGTTAAATGTTCCGCACCCAAGCCGAAGTTCACGCGGTCGTATTCGGTAACCGGCACGCCCATACGCAGCCCGGTGCCGAGTGTGGTGGTTTTGTATTGGTGGGTGCTGGAAGAAGATTTACGCGGGTCGTACACTTTGCCGTAGATATCGTAGCCCAAGCTCACGCCGTCGGGTGTGAAATACGGCTCGGTAAACGATAAAGAGGCATTCTGGGTGGTTTTGCTGCGCGATATACGGGCAGAAACCGATTTGCCGGTGCCGAACAGGTTGTCTTGCGCCACGCCGGCCGACATAACCAAACCGGTATCCTGCACCCAGCCTGCGCTCAAGTCGAGCGAGCCGGTGGAGCGTTCTTTGAGCGACATATCCAAATCAACTTGGTCGGGCGTACCTTCTACGGGTTTGGCATCAAATTTGACATCGTCGAAGTAACCTAACAACTCAACGCGCTCTTTAGAGCGTTGCAGCTTGGAAACATCGTAAGGCGCGGCTTCCATTTGGCGCAATTCGCGGCGGATCACTTCGTCGCGGGTTTTGTTGTTGCCCGAAATATTGATTTCGTTGACATAAACTTTACGACCGGGTTCTACATTCAGCACAAAATCGACAATGCCGGTTTCGGTATTGGGAACGGGTTGGACATTGATCTCGCTGAAAGCGTAACCGGCACTGCCCATGGCCGTTTGCATCGCTTGCAGGCTGTCGACCATTTTTTGGCGTTCGTACAGACGGCCTTCTTTCATTTTCAGCATTTTGTACAAATCTTCTTTGGCCACTTCACGGGTGTCGCCTTCAATTTGTACTTTGCCCCAGCGGTAGCGCGGGCCTTCGTGTACTTTTACGGTGATGGTTTGTTTGGTTTTGTCTTCGTTGGTGTCAATCTGCGTATCTAAAATACGGGCTTCGAAGTAACCGTTGTTTTGGTAAAACTCGGTTACGCGCTCCATATCTTGGGCAAATTTTTCTTCGTTGAACTGATTGCTTTTGGTCAGCCAGCTGAAAAGGGTTTTTTCGCTGAGCGACATTTGTTTGCGCAGTTTGCGGTCTGAATATTTTTCGTTGCCTTCAAACTCGATATCGACGATTTTGGTGCTTTTGCCTTCTTCGATTTTCACGTCGATGGCCACGCGGTTGCGTGCGAGTTTGGAAACGGTGGGTGTGATTTGTACCGATTGTTTGCCGCGGTTGATGTATTCCTGTTTGAGGCCGGCAACGGCTTCGTTAAGCGTGGCTTGGTTGAAAGGTTGGGATTGCGCCAAGCCGAAAGCATCGAAATTTTTCTTGATGGCATCGTTGGGCAGCATTTTGGCACCGGTAACGTTCAGGCTGCTGATGGTAGGCCGCTCTACAACGGTGAGCAGAACCTGATTGCCCAGGGTTTCTACGCGCACGTCGTCGAAAAAGCCGGTGGCATAGAGATTTTTAATGATTTCTTCACTCTTGGCGTCGGTAAAAGTATCGCCGATTTTAACGGGCAGATAGTTGAAAACCGTGCTCGGTTCGGTACGTTGCAGGCCTTCTACACGGATATCCTGAATGGTGAAGTCGGCCAAGGCGAGGGGCGAGAGGCCGATTAACGTTAAGGTTGCAGCAATCTGTTTCAATTTCATAACATTTATCCAAACAAACGGGTTATATCGTTAAAGAAAGCCACCATCATCATCATCATCATGACGGCAAGGCCGAAGCGCAAGCCGATGGCCTGTATGCGCTCGCTCAGCGGTTTTCCGCGTATCCATTCGGCGGCATAATACACCAAATGCCCGCCGTCCAAAACAGGCACCGGTAATAAATTCATGATTCCTAAACTGATACTGACGAGTGCGAGAAATTCCAAATAACTCTGCAAACCGTGTTCGGCGGTTTTGCCCGCCACATCGGCAATCGTTACGGGGCCGGAAATATGCTTTAACGATGCTTGGCCGGTAATCAGTTTGCCGAAAAACTGCACGGTCATGGTGGAGTATTTGACGGTTCGTTCCCAACCCATTTGGAAAGCTTCTGCCAAGCCGGGTTGGTATTCACGGGTGATTTTTTCCATCCATGCTTTGTCGCTTTGCGGTGCCACGCCGGCTTTACCGACGAGTGTGCCGTCTGAAAGCTCTTCTGAGTTGGGGCGTAAATGGGTTTCGGCTGTTTGGCCTTCGCGGCGGTACTGTATGAGCAGGTTTTTACCGGGGCTTTGGCGGAATATTTCCGCCCATTCCGCCCAAGTGTGGATTTCGAGGCCTTCTGCGGCGATGAGGGTGTCGCCTGCTTTCAGTCCGGCCATTTCGGCAGGGCTGCCGGCAGCTACTTGGCTGAGTGTATTGGTGATTTTTACCGGCAGCAAACCGATGTGGCCTTGTTGTTTGATTACTTTTTCAGCTTCGGGCGTGCCGGCAATATTGATCGAGCGCACCGCATTGCTGCCGGTGGGGGTTTCTACGGCAACATCGACTTTGCCTGCTTCGAGATTCAATACGATTTCGTTGCGTGCGTCTGCCCAATCATCAACTGCCACACCGTTGACCGAAAGCATTTTGTCGCCCGGCACGAAGCCTGCGCGGGCGGCGATGCTGGCGGGTTCGACCGTGCCGACAAACGGGCGCAGTTCGGTCACGCCAAATGAAAAGCTGAGGCCGTACAGCAATACGGCCAGAATCAGATTGGTCAGTGGGCCGGCTGCCACGATGGCGATGCGTTTGGCAGGGTGCTGTTTGTCGAAAGCGTAGGGCAGGTCGGCTTCAGACACATTGCCTTCGCGGGTATCGACCATTTTCACATAGCCACCTAACGGGATAGGAGCCAAACACCATTCGGTGTCGCCGCGTTTTTTCTTTAGAAACGGTTTGCCGAAGCCTACGGAAAAGCGCACGACTTTCACGCCGCACAAGCGTGCGACGATATAGTGGCCGAATTCGTGAAGGCTGACCAAAATCAGAATGGCTACGATAAAAGCCAAGATGGTGTTCAACATGATTCCCCAAAATATTGCTGTATGTTTTTTTCAGACGGCCTGTGTGCTTTGAGGCCGTCTGAAAAATGTTTCATTGTATAAGAAGAAGCGGCGGATATAACAAGCGGGTTTGCACAATGATTACAGAACTTTATAAAACCGTTAGGCCGGTAAAATGCCTATTGGTTTCAGACGGCCTGTAAATTATCGGCACATTTTCAAGTGCGGTTGCCGCCGCGGGTTTATTTTATAGCCAATGTGCTGATGCCTTTTTGCGCTTGAATGCGGGTTTGCGCATCTTGTGCGAGCAGGCTGTCGATATCGCCGATGCCGTCTGAAAAGCCTTGTTCCAAGCAGTGCGCAACGATGCGGGCGATGTCGGTAAAACGGATTTTTCCGGCAAGAAAAGCGGCAACGGCTTCTTCGTTGGCGGCATTAAGCACGCACGGTGCGCTGCCTCCCGCGCGCATGGCTTCGTAAGCGAGCTTCAAACACGGAAAGCGTTTGAAATCGGGTTCGCGGAAGGTGAGGGCGGACAGCGTGCCGAAGTTTAATGCGCTCACGCCCGATTCGATACGTTCGGGCAGCCCCAAGCAATAGGCAATCGGCGTGCGCATGTCGGGAGTACCCATTTGTGCCAACACCGAGCCGTCGCGGTAGCGCACCATGCTGTGAATCACGCTTTGCGGATGGATGACGGCTTCGAGCTTGTCGGGCGGGCAGTTAAACAGCCAATGCGCTTCAATCAGCTCCAAGCCTTTGTTCATCATGGTGGCGGAATCAACGGAGATTTTCTGCCCCATCGACCAATTCGGATGTTTGACCGCCTGTGCGGGGGTGATGTGGTCGAAGGCGGCCAAATCGGTATCGAGAAACGGCCCGCCGGAGGCGGTTAGTATGATGGATTCGATGCCGTGCGCATTCAGACGGCCTGAATAATCGTGCGGCAATACTTGGTAAATGGCGTTGTGTTCGCTGTCCACCGGCAGGATTTGGGCACCGTTGGCTCGCGCGGTTTCCATAAACAGGGCGCCGGAAACCACCAGCGTTTCTTTGTTGGCCAAATAAATGGTTTTGCCTTTGCGGGCGGCAGCCAGCGCGGAGGGCAGACCGGCCGCGCCGACAATCGCCGCCATCACGCCGGTTACTTCGTCGGCGGCGGCAATGTCGATAAGCGCTTGTGCGCCGTATAACACTTCGGTGTTGCAGTCGGCCGGTTCTAAAAGCTGCTCCAATGCGGCGGCGTGTTCGGCATCGGCCACAACGGCAAATTCGGGCTTGAAACGCTCGCATTGTGCGGCGAGCTTCTGAACCTGTTTGTGTCCGGCCAGTGCGAAAATGCGGAATTTTTCAGGATGGCGCGATACGACATCGAGCGTGCTTTCGCCTATGCTGCCGGTGCTGCCGAGTATGGTTAAAACGTGTTGTGTCATGATGGTTCTTTATGTGAGGCCGTCTGAAAACGGTTTGAGCGGGTTTGCAGACGCCTCGGTTTTGCTTAATCGCTTAATCTATGTTGTATTCAATCGTGACCACCAATCGAACCTGTTTACCGATGGTGGATTTGTCGTAGGTACCGCCGTAGTCTTCTTCTTCAGCACCTTTGCCGCTGTCGGCATAAATATTAAACGAACCCTGCGAGGCGGAACGCATTTTGCCTACTTGGCCGCCGCCGGTTTTGGCAAATTCCTGAGCGCGTTTGTGGGCATCGTCGGTGGCTTGGTTAATCAGTTCGCGTTTGATGGTTTCCAAATTGCCGAGCAGGTATTGCGGATCGGAAAAGTCGATCAGTTCGTTTTGGGCGCGCAGATTCAGAATGGCTTTATGGGCTTTTTGAATGTTACCCAGTTTATCGGTGCGCACGGTAATGGTTTGCGTGCCGTCGTAACCGTTGGGAACGCGGCGTTCGTTGCGGTGTTCGTCGTATTCGGTGATGTAGGCACGGGTGATTTCGGGCGTGCCGGTTTGGATTTCGTTTTCGGCAAAGCCTTGTTCGAGTAAAAACTTTTTCAATTTGGGGCGTTGTTTTTTCAGCGCGTCCAACACTTCTTGATAGGTGTCGGCATGAAGGCTCACCGAGGTATTCCATTGTGCATGGTCGGATTGGAAATTTTTTTCGGCCAAGCCTTTCACGGTGATGGTGCCGGGCTGGCGGAAGTTTTTAAACTGCGTGCCGAGTATAAAGGCCGCCGCAATCAAGCCTGCGGCCAGCAGCCCGCCCAAAACACCCAAGCCTTTCGATAGGGATAAGTTTTTTTCCGACATGGTTTCGTGCTCCTGTTGTTAAGGCCGTCTGAAAAATACAAAGTGTGTCAGCCGAACACAACCATCATGGCCGTGTAAACACTGATCACTGCAATCAGGCTGTCGGTGCGGTCGAATACGCCGCCGTGCCCCGGCAGCAGGTTGCTGCTGTCTTTGAAGCCGGCGGAGCGTTTGAACCAGCTTTCGAGCAAGTCGCCGCCGATGCTGACTGCCGTGAGTATCCAGCCTACCAACACCGCGCCGAACCATGAAACATCAAAAGCCAGCCATCCCGCATTCCACACCGAAACCATATACACGGCAACGAACAGCGCACCGCCGATTGCGCCTTCCCAGCTTTTGCCGGGGCTGATAGACGGGGCGAGTTTGCGTTTTCCGAATGCTTTACCGCAAAAATAGGCGAAAATGTCTGCTATCCACACCAAACCCATAACGGCGAGCAGCGAAAGTGCGGCATCGGTATTCGGGCGCAGGCTGTTCAGGGCAAACCAAAAAGGCAGAACGATGATCAGGCCGGTGGCATAGGCTTTCCAGTCTGCCTTCAACTGCCATTTTTTATACAGCCACAAAGGCATGACCAGCAACCAAAATGCCAGCACCAACAGCCATGAAAAAACGGGCAGCGTCCACCCGCCAGCATAAGCGGTAAGGCCGAAAAAAGCCGTGGCAGCCAAAAAATGATGGTTTTGGGCTTTTTCCATGCCGCTTAAGCGGGCGTACTCCCACAAAACCAGCAGGGCGATCAGGCCGGTAAAAAATGCCCATAGGCCGTCTGAAGCCCAAAACAGCATGCCCAACATCAGGGGCAGCAGAATCAAAGCGGTAATGACGCGTTGTTTTAACATGGGTTATTCGCTCCGTTGCTGTTCAGGCGGAAGCTGTTCGGATGTGCGGCCGAAACGCCTTTCACGTTTTTGAAACGACTGCACGGCCGCATCCAGCGCGGCACTGTCGAAATCCGGCCACAGGGTATCGGTGAAATAAAGTTCGGTATAAGCCAGCTGCCACAGCAGAAAGTTGCTGATGCGGGTTTCTCCGCCGGTGCGGATAAACAAATCCGGCTCGGGAGCATCGGGCAGCATCAGGTGTCGGGCAAGCATGTCTTCGGTAATTTCGGTAACGCCTTCTCGAATCAGGCGGTTGGCCGCTTGGAGAATATCCCAGCGGCCGCCGTAGTCGGCCGCGATGGTAATCGTAAGCCCCGTATTGGCGGCGGTAAGCCGTTCTGCCTGTTCAATACCGGTGCGGATGTCTTCGCTGAAACGGCTGCGGTTGCCGATTACCTTTACCCGCATATTGTTTTCGTGCAGGTGTTGTACTTGCTTTTGCAGCGCCTGTAAAAACAAACCCATCAGAAAAGAAACTTCGTCTTCGGGGCGGCGCCAGTTTTCGGTTGAAAAAGCGAACACCGTTAAATACTGCACACCCAGTTCGGCACAGCGTTTCACCATGTTTTCCAAAGCATCCAAACCGCGCTTGTGCCCCATCACGCGGGGCAGGAAACGCTTTTTCGCCCAGCGGCCGTTGCCGTCCATAATCACGGCGATATGGCGCGGTATCTGAGTGTGTTCCAAAATGGTTTGCGTGCTGCTGCTCATCTGTTTGCCTTATGAAATAACGATAAATAAGGGTGTGTGGCGGACATGATTAACGGTTGTCCCAAGATGACGGGGAAGCGTTGGAAGCCGTCTGAAAAGGTTTCAGACGGCCTTTTCTGATTATGATTATAGGTTATAAAACTTAAATCGCCATCAAATCTTCTTCTTTGGTGGCAAGCATTTTATCGACTTCGCCGATGTATTTGTCGGTGAGTTTTTGGATTTGGTCTTCGCCGCGGCGGGCATCGTCTTCAGAAATTTCTTTGTCTTTCAACAAGCGTTTGAAATCGTTGTTGGCATCGCGGCGTACGTTGCGGATGGCAACGCGGCCTTCTTCGGCTTCGCCGCGCACGACTTTGATCAAGTCTTTGCGGCGCTCTTCGGTGAGCATCGGCATCGGCACGCGGATCACGTCGCCCATCGCGGCGGGGTTCAAGCCCAAATTCGATTCGCGGATGGCTTTTTCTACCGCCGCAGCCATATTGCTTTCATATACTTTCACGCCGATGGTACGGGCATCGAGCAAGGTGATGTTGGCTACTTGGCTCACTGATACGGGGCTGCCGTAATATTCCACTTCCACTTGATCCAGCAAACCGGTGTGGGCGCGGCCGGTGCGTACTTTGGCCAGGTTTTCACGCAATACTTCCAAAGAGCGCTGCATTTTGCTTTCGGCAGTTTTTTGAATGTCGTTAATCATTTGTACTCTTTCAAAATTATTAAAATCAATAGGATAAAGCTTGAATATGGCTGCAACGTATTTTTCAGACGGCCTTTGCAGCAGGATAACAAGCCATAGTACCGTGCTTGGCGGTTTCCGACAAGCGCGAAAGCCGATGCCGCCCGCCCAAAGCCTTGATGCGGCAATGAGGCGCACAGGCACAGAGCATCAAAGAACATCATTGGATAGCACGGTACATTGCCGATTGCGGCAAACGAGTGGGAAAGAAGGTTTTGATTTGTTATTTACGGATTAAAATCAGTAATTAATAATTAACATAAAGTAAAGATATTGCTATTTGAGTAAACAAAACTTAAAATAAATTGTTACCATATAACATTTCAAATAGTAAACCATGAAATATTCTAATTTTGCCATCTCCCCTCTGCTGCTGATATTAAGCACGCAAGTATGGGCGGAAGTTGAGACGGAACACAAACAAAACTTGGAAGAGGTAACGGTTGTCGGCAAACGCCAGCCGACGGCACAGCCGTTTACCGGCAACCGAAAAGCGAGCGATATGCTGATCAGCGGCGAAAAGCTCAAGAGCCGCTCGGCCACTTTGGGTAATGCTTTGGCCGGAGAGCTGGGCATTCACAGCAATCCTTTCGGCGGCGGGGCGAGTGCGCCGGTTATCCGCGGTCAGGAAGGCGTGCGGGTGAAGATTCTGCAAAACGGTTCGGATGTCGTCGATATGTCTTCACTCTCGCCCGACCATGCGGTAGCGGCCGATACGCTGCTGGCGCAAAGGGTGGAAGTATTGCGCGGCACGTCTACGCTGGCTTATGCCGCGGCATCCCCCGCCGGTGTGGTGAATATTGCCGATAAACGCATTCCGACTTCGGTGCCCGAAAAAGGTTACGAAGGCGAAACTGCCGTCCGCTTCGATACGGCGGCCAAAGAAAAAGCGGCAACCGCAGCCGTTACGTTCGGCTTGGGCGACAATATTGCCGTTCATGCAGAAGGGCTGACACGCCATTCCGACAATTACCGCGTTCGGGGAATCAATTTGGGCGAAACGCTGAAATATGTGCCGGACACCCATAACAAATCACATGTCGGCACGCTCGGGTTGTCTTGGGTGGGCAGCAAAGGGCATTTGGGTGCGTCATACACTTACCGCAAAGACCGCTACGGCCTGCCCGGGCACAACCATATGCTCGACCGTTGCAGCGGCCACATTTTCGACGTAACCACCGCATCGCCGATTGCACGCACTTATCTTTTGCCTTACCCGCATCTGATGGCTGACGAAGATGTTAACGATTCGCACCATTTCCATTGCGACAGCGAACATAACCAAAACAAAAAACACAGCCACGACAACGTGTACGGGCATAAACACGACCACAGCGGACCCGGCCCGTGGGTGGATATGAATGTGAAACGCTACGAATTGGCCGGCGAATGGAAACAGCCTTTTGCCGGTTTGAGTAAAATCAAGTTCTCAAGCGTGTACAGCAATTATTATCACGACGAGAAAAACGACGGTAAAGTCTATATCAGCCCCGACGACCCCGAAGACTACAAAAAGCGCAAGCTGAGAGACGGCATGGAGCAACAAGGCAAGCCCGATGCCATATTTGCCAACAGGGGCCTGAATACCCGCTTGGAGTTTTTCCACACCCCGATTGCCGGTTTCAACGGTATGGCCGGCATCCAATACCAAACCCAGAAAAGCAGCGCCCGCCGCGTCGCACCGCCTTTGAAACACGGCGAGCGATACATCAACGAGCGTAATCCGTTGGTAGAAAACACCAACAAACAGCTCAGCCTGTTTGCTTTGGAACAATACCGTATCGGTAATGTTCTGTTGGAAGGCGGCGTGCGTTGGGAGAAACAGCGCATTCCCATCCGTTACGATCAAGAACTGCTTGCGCGTTACGTTAAGCCCGGCACGCAGCAGCCCGATTTGAGCGCTTATTCGGAAAAAGCCTTTTCTTATTCGGGCGGCCTGCTGTGGGATTTCGCGCCTTACTACCGCTTATCGCTCACCGCGTCCCACAACGAACGACTGCCTACGCCGATGGAGCTGTATTATCACGGCAAACACTTGGCGACCAACTCATTTGAGTTCGGCAACAAGGGTTTGAGAAAAGAGCGTTCCAACAATGTTGAAATCGGCTTGAGTTACAGCGGCGAGAAATGGGACTATAAAATCAGTGCCTACCGCAACCGCTTTAAAAACTTCATCCATGCCGAAAACCTGCACCGCAGCGGCAATTTGTTTGTACGCCGTTATATCCAGTCGCAGGCACGTTTCCACGGCTTGGAAGGAGAAATCGGCTATCAATTTACCCCGCGGCATAAATTCACCGTGTTCGGCGACATCGTGCGGGGCAAACTGTTCGGCCTGCCGATTCTCTACGGCGACAAAATTTACCGCGAATACACCTGTGTGGATGAAGACGGTTTGGAAGATACCTGTTTCGATGTTGTCGGACGCGAAACGGCACAGCGGCCCGACCGTTACGCACCGCGCGTACCGCCCGCACGCTTAGGTTTCAGATTGAACAGCGAATTCAACGAAAAATGGTCAACCTCGCTTGAATACACCCGCGTTTTCAATCAAAACCGCACCGCCGTTTCGGAGTTTCCGCGCAAATTTGACGACGATGAATTGGAAGAAAACGGCGCAAAACAAAGGCTCTATACCATCCCTGTATTGGAAGACCCCACCCGCGGCTACCATCTGTTGAATGCGGGCATCGCCTACCGCAACCGCGTAGGCAAAACGGAATATAAAGTGTCTTTGGATATGAACAACCTGCTCAACCAAAAGGTATATATCCACAATTCGCACTTGCCGTATGTGCCTCAACCGGGAAGAAACTTTATTTTCGGTGTGAACGTGAAGTTCTAAACAGGCCGGTTTGAACCCTTAGGCCGTCTGAAAACTGATTGCGGAAAAGCACAGGTTTCAGACGGCCTTTTTTGGTTTGTGAGCAGATTGTTGGGTTACGATATATGGGATAGATGATATGTCTGTATCCGCTGTGCTATATAGTTAATCCGCTTCATTTTTAGAGCTTATCTCGTACAAACCCAAAAATGAAGCGCATTGACCATATTGCATTTTGAACCGCAGCCCCATCCGAGGATTTAGCAAAAATATCAGGCCGTCTGAAAAACAGTTTTTCAGACGGCCTGTGTTTCATAATGCATACGCCAACGCGTGTTTTCAATCTTGATTGTTGTTGTCGTTGTTTTCTTTGCCGGCGATATGCTGACGCCAAAAGCGTCTTCCAAACCAGACAAGTGCGATCAGCAGCCAAAGCGGCCATGCTGCCATCGTAATCAGCAGTATGTATTGAAACAGATACCAGCCTTTTTCCAGCATCGGCAGGATTTGTGCAAAAAACGGCGGTTCAGATTGCTTGGCCAAAGCTTCGGGGTTCGGTCTGCTGCGGCGGATAACCGTTTCGGGCTGGTTGAAGTGAAGCTGTATGGTGGCGAAGTCAACTTTGTCCTGCCAATAAGCCTTTTCCAGCTCGGCGTATTCTTGTTGGGCTTTGGCGTCAAACTGCCAACGGGTTACTTGCGCCGAATCTTTTTTGTCGGAAGGTTCTTCAGACTGCTTCACATCGGCCAATTGGTCGGCAAGCTGCTGTTGGCGCAGCGCTTCGAGTGCTTGCCGGCGCAAATCCAAGCTTACGTCTTCGGCTGAAAAATGCTGGTTGTTCAAAAATGTAATGTGTGCCTGCAAATCGCGAAGAAATTCGGAAGCATGGTCGGTGGGAATCCGCACCACTAAATCGGCGCGGTAGGTATAGCGGCTGATTTCAAGCAGCGTGCCGTCGGTTTGCGGAAAAGAATCGGTGCTGCGGATGTCGGCATTAATTGTATTGGTTGCAACAAAACCGCCGTGCTTGGCAGTAAGCGTTTCTATATCGGCCGCCGTTTTGCGCGTGTCGGTAGTTTGGAAATCAATATTGGCGGTTACGGCAAGCTGCCTGCCTTCTATTTTTTGATCGACCACCGCGCTCGGTGTCAATTTGGCGGCTTGTTTGTCGGAAGACTGTTCCGCCACGGCGGCTGCGGGAGCCGGAGCTTCTGCTTCGGAAGCGTTACGGCTGCCGTTGTCGCCGCAGGCGGTCAGCAGCAGCGAACCCAACAATGAAATATAGGCAATGCGGCGAGTGTTCATGTTGATACCTTTGTGATGAAACCAGTGAAATAAAGTACGTTTTGATTGTTTATTTATTGGGAGCAGCGGAGGGCGCGTTTTCAGACGGCATCTCTGCCAAAGTTTTCTTATGGTTGGCGGCCACGCGCATATAGTGCTGCGCCGAATACACCAAAAACGCTTTTTCGTCGTCCGTGAGCGGGCGCACCTGTTTAACGGGAGAGCCTACATACAAAAAACCGCTTTCCAACCGCTTGCGCGGCGGCACCAAACTGCCGGCACCGATCATCACGTCGTCTTCAATTACCACATCATCGAGAATCACCGTATTCATGCCCACCAGCACACGGTTGCCGATAGTGCAGCCGTGCAGCATCACTTTGTGGCCGATGGTTACGTCTTCGCCGATAACCAGCGGCGAACCGTCGGGCTTGGCCGCCGTTTTGTGCGAAACGTGCAGCATGCTCAAATCCTGAACATTGCTGCGCGCGCCGATGGTAATGCTGTTCACATCGCCGCGCAGCACCGCAAACGGCCACACCGATACGTCTTGCGCCAGCGAAACCTCCCCGATCACGGCAGAAACCGGGTCGATATAGCAGCTTTCATCAATGTGCGGAACATGCTCCAGATAAGGGCGGATATTCATATCGTTCTCCTCGACGGGTAAGTGTTTTCAGACGGCCTGAAGGCTTGTTGATGGGTATTGTAGCCGAACATCGCGCATCTTAGCCCAAACAGGCCGTCTGAAAACATTGCACGGCCAAACGGCAGCAAAGCGGGTGCGTTCGGATGATCCGACTTGGCCGCAAACGGCCCGATTCAGGATAAAATAATCAGCCCCGCATTCAGATGAGATTAAAGGATTATCATGTGGTACATCATCGCCATCGGTTATCTATTCGTGGCCGTTTTATTTTCTGCCGCCCAGCCCACCATTGCCCGCGCCTTGATTTATCTCGTGTTTTGGGCGGTGCTGCCCAGCCTGTTTACCTTTTGGGTGGTTAAAACGCGGCGGCGGAACAAATTGATGAAAATACAGGAAAAACAGCATAAAACCGCAAAAACGGATAAGCACTTTTCAGACGGCCTTTAATCTTATATAATTCCGCAGTTTCCGTTTCGGCGGAATCTTTTTTATTTTATTTTTACCAACGCCCGCACCCCGCGCGAAAGGGTGCCTGCCCTAAAGCAGGTTCTATGCGACAGGGTGTATGCTTTAACCCTTTAAAGGATCATTATGTCTCAAGTTACTATGCGCCAGATGCTCGAAGCAGGCGTTCACTTCGGCCACCAAACCCGTTACTGGAACCCGAAAATGGAACAATACATTTTCGGCGCGCGCAACAAAATCCATATCGTAAACCTGGAAAAAACCCTGCCGCTGTTCCAAGAAGCGCAAGAAGCCGTACGCCGTCTGGTTGCAAACAAAGGTACCGTATTGTTTGTAGGTACCAAACGCCAAGCCCGCGACATCATCCGCGAAGAAGCTACTCGTGCCGGTATGCCTTTCGTTGATTACCGTTGGTTGGGCGGCATGCTGACCAACTACAAAACCGTTAAGCAATCCATCAAACGCCTCGAAGAAAAAACCGCGGCTTTGGAAAATGCCAACGAAAGCGGTTACAGCAAAAAAGAAATCTTGGAAATGCAACGCGAAGTTGAAAAACTGGAGCGTTCGCTGGGCGGTATCAAAAACATGAAAGGCTTGCCCGACGCAATTTTCGTGATCGACACCGGCTACCAAAAAGGTACTTTGGTTGAAGCTGAAAAACTGGGCATCCCCGTGATTGCCGTAGTGGATACCAACAACAGCCCCGACGGCGTGAAATACGTTATCCCCGGTAACGACGACTCTGCAAAAGCAATCCGTTTGTACTGCCGCGGTATGGCAGATGCCGTATTGGAAGGCAAAAACCAAGCCATCCAAGAAACCGTAGCCGCTGCCCAAGCCGCTGCCGAATAAGGCTTTTCAAAAAGGGGGCTTTATGCCCCTTTTCTCGAAACAGGCCGTCTGAAAACGCATCAAATACTACCTTTTCAGACGGCCTCACCAAGATTCACAAGCACCACAAACCGTGCTTGTCCCAATTTCTAGGAGATTCAAAATGGCAGAAATTACTGCAAAAATGGTTGCCGACCTGCGTGCCGCTACCGGTCTGGGCATGATGGAGTGCAAAAAAGCACTGGTTGAAGCCGAAGGCAACATCGAAAAAGCCGAAGAAATCCTGCGCATCAAATCAGGTGCCAAAGCCGGTAAATTGGCCGGCCGTACCGCTGCCGAAGGCGTATTGGCTTACGCTATCGAAGGCAACGTAGGCGCTTTGGTTGAAGTAAACTGCGAAACCGACTTCGTAGCAAAAGATGCCGGCTTTGTAGAATTTGCCAACTTTGTTGCCAAAACCGCCGTTGCCAAAAAACCGGCTACTGTGGAAGAGTTGAGCGGGCTGGTTGAAGAAGAGCGCAAAGCCATCATCGCCAAACTGGGCGAAAACATGTCTGTACGCCGTTTCCAAGTGATCGAAACCGCTAACAGCCTGACTGCCTACATCCACGGTGCTTTGGCTACCGAAGGCGTATTGGTTGAATTCAAAGGCGCCGAAGACGTTGCCCGCAAAGTAGGTATGCACATCGTTGCCGCCAAACCCCAATGCGTGTCTGAGGCTGAAGTAGACGCGGAAACCGTTGAAAAAGAACGCCGCATTTACACCCAACAAGCCATCGAATCAGGCAAACCTGCCGAAATCGCCGAAAAAATGGTTGAAGGCCGTATCAAAAAATTCTTGGCCGAAGTTACCCTGAACGGCCAAGCATTCGTGATGAACCCTGACCAAACCGTAGCCCAATTCCTGAAAGAAAACGGCGCGGAAGTTATCAGCTTCGTACGTTACAAAGTAGGCGACGGTATCGAAAAAGCCGTTGTAGACTACGCTGCCGAAGTAGCTGCTGCTGCGAAAGTATAAGGCTTATGAAAAACAAAGCACTCAGATTCTTATCGAATCGGGGTGCTTTTTTTTGAGGACATTTTTCAGACGGCCTGCCGTTTATAGCAAAAAAAACCGCAGGCCGCAACGTTGGCAACGGGCGGAAAACAAACCATCCGAGATTTGACTTAGTGCTTTGAAAAGCCCTGAAAAACGCACTACAATCAGTGCAGTATCCGTTCCCCGAAACATGATAGGCCGTCTGAAACGGTTTCAGACGGCCTCCCCGCAACCCGAAGAAAGCAAGGTATCCCATGACACAGCAAACCAAATACAAACGCGTTTTATTAAAACTTTCCGGCGAAGCCCTGATGGGTAAAGACGCTTTCGGTATCAACCGCGACACCATTATGCAGATTGTCGGGCAGGTAAAAGAAGTCGTGGACATGGGCGTGCAGGTTGCCGTGGTGATTGGCGGCGGCAATATCTTCCGCGGGGTAGCCACCCAAGCCCAAGGTATGGATCGCGCCACCGCCGACTACATGGGTATGATGGCTACCGTGATGAACGCGCTGGCCTTGAAAGATGCTTTCGAATCGCTGGGCATCAAAGCCCGTGTGCAATCCGCCTTGAGCATGCAGCAGATTGCCGAAACCTACGCCCGCCCCAAAGCCATCCAATATTTGGAAGAAGGCAAAGTGGTGATTTTCGCCGCCGGCACAGGCAACCCTTTCTTCACCACCGACACAGCGGCTTCTTTGCGCGGTGCGGAAATGAACTGCGACATCATGCTCAAAGCCACCAATGTTGACGGCGTTTATACCGCAGATCCTAAAAAAGATCCGTCGGCCACCCGCTATCAAACCATTACTTTCGACGAAGCCATCAATAAAAACCTGCGCGTGATGGACGCCACCGCTTTCGCTCTGTGTCGTGAGCAGAAGCTGAATATCGTTGTATTCGGTATTGCCAAAGACGGCGCATTAAAGCGCGTTATTGCCGGAGAAGATGAAGGCACATTGGTGCATTGTTGATTTTATTCCAGTAATCAAGGCCGTCTGAAAATTCAGACGGCCTTTCTTTTGGACGGATTTATGTGGACGGATTTATTTCGCCAATTCTTGATCAATTTCTTGATATAAATCGGAAAAATTCGGCTCTCCTACAAAGGTTTTCAACAGTTCGCCTTTTTTGTTCACAAAAAACGAGGTAGGCGCAACTTGAACGCCGAACGCCTTGCCTGTTTTTCCGTCGGCATCATACATCACGGCAAAGGGCAGCTTGCGTTCTTCGGCATAATTCACCACGCTCTCAATCGGGTCGTAAGGCAGGGAAATGGCGATAATTTGGAAATCTTTGCCTTGATAATCTTGCGCGGTTTTAATCAGTTTCGGCATTTCGCTCACACAACCCGGGCAGGAAGGATACCAGAAATTAATCAGGGTAACTTTGCCCTGTAAATCTGCATTACTGATGGTCCGGCCTTGTAAATCGGGTAGAGAGAAGGCGGTAACGGGTTGGTTTTTCGGCCATAAAACAAAAGCAAGTAAAGCGGCTATGGCCACGGCAGCAAAAATGGGAAAGATTTTTTTCATGATGGTATGTGTTGGGAAAGAGAAGTGGATAATTCTGAAGGTAAATCGGTTGCCCGGCCGTTCGGGCCGACGGGCACTAAAGTGATTTCCGCTTCGGCAACGGTTTTTCCGGTATCGGCGCGCACAATGGTTTGGGTGAGCACAACCTGACGCGCCGCAACGGTATCAACGCGGGTATGGATGTTCAACTGCTGTCCTTCTTGTGCGGCGCGACGGTATTGTATGTTGATGCGTACCACCACCATCATCAAACCGTCGAGCCGGTTCAACAGGTTATGTTGCTCAAAAAACGCCCAGCGCGCTTCTTCGAGAAATTCGAGATAGCGCGCGTTGTTGACATGGCCGTAACCGTCTAAGTGGTAGCTTCGTACCCGTATAACGGTCATGGTATCAATTCAGGGTGATGGGTTGGAAAATTTCACGCCCCAACGGTTTTTGTTCCAAATCGGTTACCACGGTAGAAAGTTGGATATCGAACCATTCGTTGAAAATATCGGCATCCAAATCGGGCCAAAGGCTTTCGTCTTCACACCAATCGGCCAGTTCGGCTGCAAAAATCTGCTCGAAGCGGGTTTCTATCTCGTCCCACACCTCATCTGCGGTTTCGCAAGGGCGAACCAGATAGGAGTTGGCATCCGACTGCAAATCTTCCAGCGTGATATCCATAGGGGTTTCGGGCAGCGATTGCAGCCAATTCCAAAACGGCTCCAACGGGATCAGTAAAAATACGCTGCGGTTTACTTCATACATGGCTGTGCTCCTGCGGGTAATGGTAGAAATGATATAGCAAAGATATGGGAAAATCTATACGGCTTACCCGAGGCCGTCTGAAAACGTTCAGACGGCCTCGGGCTATTCGTAAACCATCATTGACCAAATCATGCTTTGCATCGGATACCGAGCTGAAATCCGGCGCTATGGTTTTGAATCATTCGCGATGGTAAGGATGGTTGTGCAAAATCGACACGGCGCGGTAAAGCTGTTCGGTAAGCAGCACGCGCACCATGCCGTGCGGCAAGGTGAGGCTGGATAGGCGCAGCATCAGCCGTGCCTGCTGTTTGAGGCGGTCGGTCATGCCGTCCGCCCCGCCGATCACGAAGCAGACGTGTTCGCCGTTTTGCTGCCAGTTTTTCAGGTGCTCCGCCAATTCGATCGAAGTGGGCGCTTTGCCGCGCTCGTCCAATACCACCAAAAATGCGCCTTGCGGCACCGCTTCGAGAATGCGTTTTTCTTCCGCCGCCATGCCCTGCGCGGCATTCACGCCTGCGCCACGTTTTTCGGGCTTGATTTCTTTGAGGGTGTAGTTCACGTCGCGCCCGAAACGTTTGGCGTATTCGTTTACGGCTTCGTCCACCCAGCGCGGCATTTTGGTGCCGACGGCTAAAACGGTAATATTCATGGCTCTTTCTCTTGCGGAAAATCCGCTGTGATAATGATGAGGCCGTCTGAAACGGTTTTCAGACGGCCTCATCATTAAGGTTAATAATGCGGCGGTATCTCATCGAGCAGGCTGTACGGCTCGCCGTTGCCGCTGCTTTTTTCCTGCATCCGCTGATACAGCAAGCGCAACTGCCCTTGCTGTAAATCAAGCGTTTGCTGCATCTTGGCAATGGTGTCGTTCAGGCTGGCAATCAGGTCTTCCTGTAAGGCCGTCTGAATTTCCAGCTCGGTAACGCGTGCTTCCAAATCATTCATTACAACACCATCGCGGCAATCCAGCCGGAAACCATCAGCGGCAGGTTATAGTGCAGGAAGGTGGGAATCACCGTATCGCGCACATGGTCGTGCTGGCCGTCCACATTCAAACCGGCGGTGGGGCCTAAAGTGGAATCGGAAGCGGGCGAACCGGCATCGCCCAATGCGCCCGCCGTGCCGATCAAAGCCAAAGTAGCCATCGGCGAGAACCCCATGCTGATACACAAAGGCACATAAATGGTGGCGATAATCGGCAAGGTGGAAAAAGAGCTGCCGATGCCCATCGTAACCAGCAAACCCACCAACAGCATCACAAAAGCCGCCATGCCTTTGTTGCCGGCAAACATTTCGGCTGAAGTCTTAACCAACGGCTCAATCTGGCCGGTGGCTTTCATCACTTCGGCAAAACCTTGTGCCGCAATCATGATAAAGCCGATCATCGCCATCATTTTCACGCCGTCGTTAAACACCGTATCCGCTTCGCCCCAGCGCACCACGCCCGCCGCCATAAACACGGCGAAACCGACCATCGCGCCCAGCAGCAGCGACCCCGCCCACAACTGCACCACAAAAGAAATCACAATTGCCAGCAAAGCCACCATGCTGCGGTAGGTGGAAATTTTCGGCTGCACGGCTGCCTGATGATTCGCTTCCACATCTACCGATGTATTTTGGTAAGCACGCGGACGGCGGTAGCTGACGAACACCGCAACCAACAAGCCCGCAATCATGCCCAATGCGGGAATGGTCATCGCTTGAACCACATTGATATTGTCAACATTCAAACCGGCTTTATTGATGTTGCCGACCAAAATCTGTTTCAAGAAAATTTCGCCGAAACCCACCGGCAGCCACATATAAGTGGTAACCAAACCGAAAGTCATCACACAGGCCAGCAAGCGGCGGTCGAGCTGAATGCGGTTGAATACCAGCAGCAGCGGCGGAATAATCAGCGGAATAAACGCAATATGAATGGGAATCAGGTTTTGGCTCATCACGCTCATAGCCAGCAAGGCCAGCAGCAGCCCCCATTTAACTACATTCACGTTGCCCGGCACATTGTCGCGCACGCGGCTGTTGTCTAAGCGGCGGATAACGGCATTGGCCAGCGTTTGCGGCAAACCCGAATGGGCGATGGCCACGGCAAACGCACCCAGCATGGCGTAGGAAAGCGCAATCTGCGCACCGTTGGCCAAACCGGTTTGAAACACTTCCATGGTTTTCGTTAATCCCAACCCGCCGGCCAAACCGCCCGCCAAAGCCCCGAGCAGCAGGCTCAGCACCACATGCACCCGCGCCAGCGACAAGATCAGCATCACGGCAACGGCAATTACAACGGCATTCATATTTTCATTCCCTTTGTATCTTTCAGACGGCCTCATATACCGTCAACCAGCATACTCAACCATTTTCTTGAGTGTGGAAAACCCATGGTTCGAAAAGAGGCAAACTCCCGGTTTCTTTTTCCTGTCTTCGGTTATATTCGGGGTAAAACCCATTAAACTAAACTTCAAACAAAAACCGGCCTGTTTGCTCCCGCTTAAGTTATGCCGCCAGTTGGTGCGCGACACGGCCAAAACCATGAAAACAAAACACATGATTTTACTCGCCATTAAGCAAGTTTACAAACATAGCCGGCAGCTGTTGTATCTTTAATCTAATCTGTGTAGCGCATAACATAAGACCTTTGTAAAAAACGGACATATTTGTTACCGCTGTGCTGCTGTGCCTTGAATTGTGCCGCAGGCGGTGCGGCAAAGCTCTTATCATGGCATTTATTGATGAATTTTTGAATAAAGCAGCAACTATTGATATCTGCTTGTTAAAAGAAAAATAAAAAAGCACTTTCGAAAGAAAGTGCTTTTTTAAGAATTTGGTTGCGGGGGCAGGATTCGAACCTACGACCTTCGGGTTATGAGCCCGACGAGCTACCATGCTGCTCCACCCCGCGGCAGATTTGTAATTATATGGATGCTATATATTGTTGTCAACAGTTATCAACACTTTTTTCTGCGTAAGGCTGAAATATTGTGTTGCCGACCGCATCCGCTACATCAAAAATAACGTAGCCAATCCCAAGAAAATCAGAAAACCGCCGGAATCGGTAACCGCAGTAATCAACACCGAACTGCCCAGCGCGGGGTCGCGTCCTGCTTTTTCCATCGCAACGGGAATCAGCACGCCGACAGTCGCCGCCAGCAGCAGGTTAAGCGTCATTGCGGCAATCATCACTAAACCGATGCCGAAATTATCGTACAGCAGCCACGACACCACGCCCATTACCGTACCCCAAATCAAACCGTTTACCAAAGCCACACCCACTTCTTTTTTCAACAGCCGCCCGGCTTGCAGGCCGGAAAGCTGCCCCATTGCCATTGCCCGAACGATCATGGTAATGGTTTGGTTGCCGGAGTTGCCGCCGATACCGGCCACAATCGGCATCAACGCGGCAAGGGCGACAATTTTTTCGATGCTGCCTTCAAAGGCACCGATTACGCGGCTGGCAACGAATGCGGTACATAAATTGATGGCAAGCCACATCCAGCGGTTTTTTACCGAATCCCAAATCGGTGCAAACAGGTCTTCTTCCTCTTGCAAACCGGCCATGTTCAACATATCGGCTTCGGTTTCTTCGCGGATTACGTCCACCATTTCATCGATGGTAATGCGGCCGATCAGCTTTTTGTTGCCGTCCACAACGGGGGCGGTTACCAAGTCGTAACGCTCAAACGCCTGCGCCGCTTCTTCCACATTGTCTTCCGGGCGGAAGCGCACCACATCGGTGGCCATCACATTTTCCACCAACTCTTCGGGGTCGGCCACCAGCAGTTTGCGGATGGGCAGCACGCCTTGTAATACGTCGTCGTGGTCAACCACGAAAATTTTATCGGTGTGGTCGGGCAGGCTTTCAAAACGGCGCAGATAACGCAACACCACTTCGCAAGCGACATCGGCACGGATGCTTACCAGCTCGAAGTCCATAATCGCGCCGACTTGGTCGTCTTCATACGACATTGCCGCCTGAACTTGCGCACGCTCTTCGGCATCACGGGTTTGCAGGGCTTCATACACCACTTGGTGCGGCAGGTCGCCGGCCAGCTCGGCCAACTCGTCTGCATCCAAATCGTCTACCGCCGCCAGCAGCTCCTCGTTATCCATCGACTCGATCAGCGTTTCGCGAACGGCATCGGATACTTCCAGCAAAACTTCGCCGTCTTCCTCGGGCGCGGCCAAATGCCATACCAGCGTACGTTCTTTGGGCGGCAACGATTCCAGTACATTGGCCACGTCTGCCGGATGCAGATCATGCAATACGTTGATTAATTCGGCCAGTTTGGTGTTGAGTTCAACATCTTCGATAACCCCGCCTTCTTCGATTTGCGAAGAAAAAGGCAGCAAGGCTTCGGAAAGCTCGTGAATGCGCTCGATATCAAGCGGCAAACGCTCTAATTCGGTTTGAGTCGGTGTTTCTTGCTCGATGCTCATAAATACTCCGCCCGCCTGTATTGCGGGAGCAGCATTCAGGCAGGGTGATTAAATGATAGGGTTGTGCGACGTTAATAATGAACTGGGAAGGTCCATAGCATGCGCCTGCTTTGTGCAGGTCTTGAGTTGGAAACGGCGCATATTCTACACCGATTCAGCGAGCTTTACCAATGCTTACAAAAACAGGCCGGGGCCTTTGCAAAACCGCCATTTGCGGCGCATTTCTGCGTTGTACACCGTTTGCTCGATTAGCCTGAACCGCATCGGCATTCGGAGATTTGGTAAGGACTCAGGCCGTCTGAAAGCAGGCTTGGCATGTTTTGCTAAAACTTGCTTATCTGTTTCAGATATAAGCTTTCAGACGGCCTCACATCAAAAACACCTCATTAAACGGATCAGCGATTAGGCAGCCCCGGCAATCACAATGTATAATCAACTAACTGAATATATTAGATAAAGCACTATGAAACCCAAACTGATTATCTTCGACTGGGACGGCACTTTGGCCGACACTACCGGCCCGATCATCAACACTTTCCAACAAACCTTTTTAGACTGCGGTCTTCCCGCTCCCGAAGCCGATACGATACGGGCTTTAATCGGCTATAACCTCGTTACCATCATTCACAGACTTGTTCCCGATGCCGCCCTGCATCTGAAAGAACAGCTCGCCGAAACCTATGCGCACCATTATCTGAATCCCAATAATCACAACATGCGCCTCTTCGATTCCGCACTGCCGTGCCTGAACAACTTAAAAGAGCAGGGTTATTGGCTGGCCGTGGCTACCGGCAAGGGGCGCAGCGGGCTGGATAAAGCCATCGCCCAAACCGACACCGCTGATTTTTGGTTGGCTACGGCCTGCGCTGGAGAACAACCCTCAAAACCTGCGCCCGATATGGTTTTCACGCTGTGCGACGAATTGGGGTTAAACCCTGCCGACGCTCTTGTTGTCGGCGATACGACTTATGATTTGGAGATGGCTGCGAATGCGGGTGCGCGGGCAGTAGCGGTTGCCACCGGTGCACATCCGCAAGAGCAGTTGGCAGCATTTCCCTGTTTGACCGTTTTAAAAGATTTATCCGAACTTCCCGGTTTCATACGCAACATGTCAAACACATAACACACTCTTCTGCCTAATGTTTTTGGTTTTCAGCTGTTCATTGGCCATGCAAGCACTTAACATTTAATTCTATTAAATCAAAGTTACATGGTTTTAAACGCCAACATAATCTTTTTTTCAATCAAAACCGAGCTTTATTTCTATTTTTTCTTATACGAAGCTTGCACTTTCAACCAATATCAATTACATTCTGTTACACCAAGTGATGTTAATCACAAGCCAAGTAAGCAAAGGCAAAATAAATAGAGAGAGAATTAAGTAGTTGTCAACATTAGCAAAACAGGCTGCCGATAAAGGCAGCCTGTTTTATGTCTAGCTCGGGCGGTTAGATATTTTCACCTAACTCAAATTCGTGATAATTTCTATAATAATATTCAAAACAGCAAATTCAATCTTAAATTAACTGCTGCTTACTACACTTTACTACACAAATGCCCGTTTTCCGATTTCATAGCCAATCAACTTAGTTAAGACAGAAAGCCGGAGCAACCCCGTAGTAAAAATAAGTTGATTGTCTATATTGCATAAGGGCGCAGGCTTAGCGGTTCAGTATGATTTGAAGCACAAATTTGCTTCCTACATAAGCCAGCATCAGGCTTAAGAAGCCGATGATGGTCCATACCGCCGCCTTCTTGCCCCGCCATGCAGTCATGCTGTGTTTCAACAGCAAGCCGCCGTAAATCAGCCAAGATACTATTCCGAATATGGTTTTATGGCTGAAATGAACCGGCTGCCCGAACACATCTTCAGTAAAGAACGTGCCGCTGACAACCGAATAAGTGAGCAGCAGAAAACCCGCCCACATTCCTTGAAACATCAGCTTTTCCAAACTGAGCAACGGCGGCAGAAACGATACCAGAGGCGAAAATCTTTTTTTATGCAGATCGTGGTTGAGCAGCAAAATCAACACTGCCAGCAAGGTTACGATACCGAACAGGCCGTAAGCCAACAATGATGTGCCGATATGAAGCATAAACGGCCAATCACTGATTTGATAAGCCGACATATTGCCCGGAAACAATACGCCTAACAGCAACGACAATACCACGCACGGATACAGTAACAGTTGCAGGCCGCGCAAACAGTAAAAAAAGCTGCCCGTCCAATACATCGTCAACATCAGCCACACAATCAGACTGACCGCATAACCAAACCCCATTACCACTATGCGGTCTTGCGCCACGGGCAAAAACAACACGATACCGTGTACCAACAACGCGGGGGCGAGTATGGCTAATTCGGTTTTAATCGGATAGGGCTTATCGTTGCGGGTTTTGTGGTGGAACCATACAAAGCCCGCCAACGCCGCATATACCAGTATTAAACAGACCAACACAATCGGCATGACAAACTTTCTCTTGCGTGCATATTCAGCGGCGCACGCCTAGTGTAAAATAAAATAATTTTATCAAATAACGCCCGATTCGGGCAGCTATTCTCATTATCAATGAATGTTCAAGGACAAGTATGTTAGACAACCTAACCAGCCGCTTTAGTAACGTGTTGAAAAACATCCGCGGCCAGGCCAAACTGACTGAAGACAATATCAAAGAAGCCTTGCGCGAAGTGCGTTTGGCTTTGTTGGAAGCCGATGTGGCGCTGCCTGTGGTTAAAGAATTCATCAACAGCGTGAAAGAAAAAGCACTCGGGCAGGAAATTACCGGCAGCCTGACGCCCGACCAAGCCTTTATCGGTGTCGTTAACGAAGCTCTGATCGAACTGATGGGCAAAGAAAACAGCACCTTAAATCTTGCCGCTGCGCCCCCCGCAGTAGTGCTGATGGCCGGTTTGCAGGGTGCGGGTAAAACCACCACCGTGGGCAAGTTGGCGCGCCTGCTTAAAAACGACCATAAAAAGAAAATCTTGGTGGTTTCTGCCGACGTTTACCGCCCTGCGGCAATCGAACAGCTGAAATTACTGGCCGAGCAAGTAGGCGTGGATTTCTTCCCCTCCGATGCCGGACAACAGCCCGTAGATATTGCCAAAGCCGCTGTCAGCCATGCCAAACGCCATTTCTACGATGTGCTGATGGTCGATACTGCCGGCCGCTTGGCGATTGACGAAGAGATGATGAACGAGATTAAAGCGCTTCATGCTGCGGTTAATCCCGTTGAAACCCTCTTCGTGATTGATGCCATGCTCGGTCAAGATGCCGTGAATACCGCACAAGCCTTCAACGAAGCCTTGCCGCTCACCGGTGTGATTCTGACCAAAATGGACGGCGATTCGCGCGGCGGTGCGGCTTTATCGGTGCGTCAAGTTACCGGCAAACCGATTAAATTTATCGGTGTCGGCGAAAAAATCAACGGTCTCGAGCCTTTCTATCCCGACCGTATCGCCAGCCGCATCTTGGGCATGGGCGACGTATTGAGCCTGATTGAAGACGTTCAAAAAGGTATCGACGAAGAAGCCGCCGCAAAAATGGCGAAAAAGCTCCACAAAGGCAAGGGCTTCGACCTCAACGACTTTAAAGAGCAAATCCAACAAATGCGCAACATGGGCGGTTTGGAAAGCCTGATGTCTAAAATGCCGGGCGAACTCGGCCAGCTTTCCAAACAAATTCCCGAAGGCACGGCGGAAAAAGCGATGGGGCATGTGGAAGCCATCATTAATTCGATGACGCCGAAAGAACGTGCCAATCCTGCGTTGATTAAAGCCAGCCGCAAACGCCGTATTGCCGAAGGTTCCGGCACATCTGTTCAGGAAGTGAACAAAATGCTCAAGCAGTTTGAGCAATCGCAACAGATGATGAAGATGTTCAGCGGCAAAGGTATGGCCAAGCTGATGCGTATGGCTAAAGGTATGAAGGGGATGAAAGGTATGTTCCCGGGCATGTAAGTGTTTCCGTTATGATGGGGCAGGCCGTCTGAAAAAATGGGACTGCACTTCTTAAGTCGGGTTGGATTAGATGTCCGACTTAAGAAGTGCAGTCCCATTTTTTCAGACGGCCTGCCCAGATGAAAGCCCGGTATGTAAGCCTTTATAGTCAATCAACTTAGTTTTACTACGGCGTTGCTGCGCCTTGCCGTACTAACTGTACTGTTTGCGGCTTGCCGCCTTCTATTAAAGTTAAGTTGATTGACTATATCAATACACGGAAAAGTTTAACCTTCACGCAAAATTTTACGGATGGCGGCAAGCTGGCGGCGGCTCACAGCCAAAGGTTTTTCAATATCCAAAACCCGCGCACCCCAAGTGGCGTTGGTGTCGTCTTCCTCGCCGTTATCCAAACGGATCAGGCAATCTAGGGTGTGGCGGAAAACCAAAGCATTGCGGTGGATACGGATGATTTTATCGCCCAGCAATTCTTCCCAATAAACCAGTGTTTTGGGCAACTCGTAGCTTTGGCCGTCGCCCGTAAACAGAAATACGGTTTTATGCTCGGCCATCAGATAGCGCACTTGCTGCCACGGAATTTCGACCATTCTGTTGCGGTTGAACACTTTGAAATGGGTAAAATCATCTGCTTTTTCGCGATGTTTTTCATTCAAACGCTCCAAAGCGGCCTGAAGGCGCGACACTTTGATGGGTTTGAGCAGATAATCTGCCGCCGCCAGCTCGAAAGCCCTTAACGCGTGTTCTTCGTAGGCAGTGGTAAAAATCACTTCGGGTTGTTTTTTCGCTACGCGTTTGATGCGCTCGACCAGTTCGAGGCCGGTAATTTCAGGCAGGCCGATGTCGGCAAATACAATATCCGCCTCGTGGATGCTCAGCCAATCCAAAGCGGGTTGTGCGTGATGGAAAATTTTCAGCAACACTACATTGCACTCTTCCAGCAATACCCGTAAACGCTCTGCAGCCAACACTTCATCTTCAACAATAATCGCACTCAGCATATTCTGTCAGTCTTATTGGTTTTATCATGTAAATGTTCAAAAATGAACGACCAAGAAATTACCACGAGTGGCAATATTATCAAACTGTTAGGGAGATGAGAAAAATCTGTAATGTATATGTATCGTATCCCCATCGATAGCATATATCAACATTCATTTTAGCTTTGCTATGGTTTTGGCATGGTTTTTAAAATGACAAGAAATTAAAATGATTAATCAAGATATTGTGATTATATTAAAATCTAAATCGAATTCAAACAAACGCCAAGACAAAAGTTCACAAAAATAAATAAAACTTTTAATTATTGTACCATTGTTTACAGTTTTATTTGTGAAACAATGCGCGAAAATGCAGACGGTTCGCGGCGGGTACTTAAATGCAATACGGTGGTAATGCCCGTATTATGGTGCTTTAGAGCATATCCAACCCTGAATCGGGTGTGTGCAAAAAACAGTTATGCCCCTTAAAAATTCTGCTGATTTATCAACAATGGCGGAATGGGATAATGTAAATAATCTGTTGCGAAACTGCAATGAAAATATGGCTGCGGGGCTGATGCGGGTGTGGGCGTGTGGTAAACCGTGCATCTTTTGAGTTGTATTTGATTTATTTAATATAAATATAATATTAGATGAAGTGAAAGTGATTTCGGATTCGAATGATTTGCTGACATGCTGCGGGCAGCGTTAGAAACGGGTCTGGCTTTTGAAAAATTTTGATCCGCAGCTTAAAGTTGAAAGAAATGTTCAGACGGCATCTGAAAATGGTTTTTGGATGTTGAACTTGTGTGTATTGATTTATTTTTTATTCGGAATTTATGAAGCATAACAAACACCATAATCAAATCCGTATTATCGGCGGCGTTCACCGCGGGCGGAAACTGCATTTTGCTGATGCCGACGGCTTGCGCCCCACGCCCGACAGTGTGCGCGAGCGTTTGTTTAACTGGCTGGGACAGGACATGACCGGACAAGCCGTGTTGGATTTGTTTGGCGGCAGCGGGGCGTTGGGTATGGAGGCCGCATCACGCCATGCGGGCAAGGTGGTTGTGGTGGAAAACAACCGCAACACGTTGCTGAATATTCAAAACAATATGCGCGAGTTGGGAATCAGCCGAATGGAAACCGTGCTTTCAGACGGCCTTTCTTATTTGAAACACGGTCATGAGCGTTTTGATACGGTGTTTTTGGATCCGCCGTTTAACTGGCAAAAATGGCCGGAATTGTTTGATTTGCTGGCAGGCCGTCTGAATGAGGGGGCGATGGTTTACATAGAGGCCGGCAGCTTGCCCGAAATACCGGCATGGCTGACGATTTACCGCGAAGGTAAAGCGGGCATGAGTAAGTTTGTTTTGCTGGCATACGAAGCCGAAAGCGAAGAGAGTGGTTCTGCTTCGTAAGCAGAAGATTGTGCGCGGAAGCCGCATGCTGTTTGTGTTGGAAGGGTTATGGCTGGTGTTCAGACGGCCTCATGGTCAGGCCAATACGACATATCTGCCTTCAAAACGTGCGACTTCGGTGTTTTCGCTAAACAGAATGCAGCTTACGGTAATTTTGCCTTTGCCCCGCTCGGCCAGCATCCGGCTGCAATGTTCCCACGCTTCCGCTCCGGTTTTTTCGCATACTGCGTTTAAATCTCCGCGGGCGGGTTGGGTGTAACGGACATGGCTTTCTTGAATCACGATTTTGCCGCGGTATTCGGGATAGTTCAGGTGCACCAGCGACCAACCGCACAGCGTGGCCAGCATCGAGATACTGCCGCCGAATACGGTTTGATGGTGGTTGCGGTTAAGGGAGATGGGCGCAGACAACACCACCCGTTGCGGCGAGCTTTCGCTTACGTTGAGTGACAAAGCGGCGGATGCGGGGATGTTGCGGTGGAGGAATGATTGCAGTTCGGCGGCGTTCATTGTTGGTTGTATGGGATATGTTCGCCGGGCATTATAACGTTAAGATGCTTGCTGCCTCGTGTTAAAAATGAGGTTAATTGATTATATTGGCCGGAACCGTGTTATTCGCGGGAAAGTCGGGTAAGGAAGTGGCAAGGGTTGGTAATATTTTGGAAGGTAATGATAATCAAGGAAATATAAAGGAACAAAACGCAAATGCTGCCATCTGACAGCTTACCTGCGCATATATAAAAGTGTGCAGGAAGCTCTTAAATATACACAGGAGACAGTATATGAAAAACGTATTCAAATTGATTGCTTTCCCTTTGGCAGCTTTGGCTTTCAGCTCCGTAGCCCATGCGGCAGACCGTGAATGTAGCGGCAACTTGGGCAAAGTTTCGGTAAGTGACAATGTGATCGTGAAAAAAGGGCAGGCGTGCAAACTCGAGGGCACTAAAGTCGGCGGTGATGTCAAAATCGAAGAAGGCGGTAAGTTTTCTGCTTCGGGCATTCATATCGACGGCA
Source organism: Neisseria dumasiana (assembly GCF_022870885.1). Lineage (NCBI taxonomy): Bacteria > Pseudomonadati > Pseudomonadota > Betaproteobacteria > Neisseriales > Neisseriaceae > Neisseria > Neisseria dumasiana. The sequence continues at coordinate 234,945 of NZ_CP091509.1, forward strand.
ATATTCAGGCCGACAAAGCTGCCGAAGTCGCTGTTGCGAAAAGCCGTGTAAACGGCAGCATTCAATTGAAAGAAGCTGCGGGCGCGGTATCGGTAAGCGATACGCGTGTGGGCGGCGACATCCAATTGTTTGACAACAAAGCAGGTGTGTCTGTGCAGGCGAATATGGTAGAAGGCAACCTGCAATGTAAAAACAATATGGGCAATGTTGCCGGCGGTGCCAACAAAGTGAAGGGAAACAAAGAAGACCAGTGCGCCCGCTTGTAGGCCGAAAGCAATATGTAAGCCAAAAGATACCGGCAGCCGCTTATGGCGGTTGAGTATCTGAATGATTGGATTTAAGAAAGAAACAGGCAGAACGATACCGACAGTATTCTGCCTGTTTTTATTTTTCGCATGCTCCGGTTATTTACGGATTCGGATATTCATGTTTTAATCCGCACATCGAAACAGGGGTGCTGTGCTTTGATATTCAGGGCGCGGCTGAGAGTTACCCTTTATACCCGAACAAGATAATACTTGCGTGGGGAGTTTTCAGCGTAACCGATTTTTTTCAGACGGCCTCAAACTTTATCGGCAGGCCGTCTGAAAAGCAGATACCGCGCTCCTGTTTCTCTTTTTGCGAACGAGAAAACAGGAGCGTTTTTTTATGGTATTGAAAACCACAGGCCGAGAGGCCGCCCAGCTTGACGAGTTGAGCCAAGACATCGGCATCCGCTTCAAATACCCTAATTCCACCAAAGTTTATCTGCAAGGCAGCCGCAGCGACATCCGCGTGCCGCTGCGCGAAATCGCCCAAGACGACACCGTTACCGACAAAGGCCGCGAACCGAACCCGCCGATTCCGGTGTACGACACCAGCGGCGTGTATGGCGACCCTTCCGCCCATATCGACCTCAAACAAGGGCTGCCGCATATCCGCAGCGCGTGGATAGAAGAGCGCGGCGATACCGAACGCTTGGCCGGTTTGTCGAGCGAATACGGCCTTGAACGTGCCCACGATCCGAAAACCGCCCATCTGCGTTTCAACCAAATCACTCAACCGCGCCGTGCCAAAGCAGGCAAAAATGTGACCCAAATGCACTATGCGCGGCAAGGTATCATCACGCCGGAGATGGAGTTTGTCGCTCTGCGCGAGCGCATGAAAATGGAAGAAATCTGGCGCGACCCGCGTTACGCCAAAATCATCAAGCAGCATGCCGGCGAATCGTTCGGCGCGAACCTGCCCACCCATCCCGACCAAATCACGCCCGAGTTTGTGCGCAGCGAAATTGCCGCCGGCCGCGCGATTATCCCCGCCAACATCAACCACCCCGAGTTGGAACCGATGATTATCGGCCGCAATTTCCGTGTCAAAATCAACGGCAACTTGGGCAACTCCGCCGTTACTTCTTCGCTCACCGAAGAAGTGGAAAAAATGGTGTGGTCGCTGCGCTGGGGTGCCGACACGATTATGGATTTGTCCACCGGCGCGCACATTCATGAAACGCGCGAATGGATTATCCGCAACGCGCCCGTGCCCATCGGCACCGTGCCGATTTATCAGGCTTTGGAAAAAACCGGCGGCATTGCCGAAGATTTAACGTGGGCATTGTTCCGCGACACCTTAATCGAGCAGGCCGAGCAAGGCGTGGATTATTTCACCATCCATGCGGGTGTGCTGCTGCGTTATGTGCCGCTGACTGCCGACCGCATCACCGGCATCGTGTCGCGCGGCGGTTCGATTATGGCGAAATGGTGTTTGGCGCATCATCAGGAAAACTTCCTTTACACCCATTTCGACGAAATCTGCGAAATCATGAAGGCTTACGACGTATCGTTCAGTCTCGGCGACGGTCTGCGCCCCGGCTGCGTGGCCGATTCCAACGATGCCGCGCAGTTCGGCGAATTGCACACGCTGGGCGAGCTGACCGCCAAAGCGTGGAAGCACGACGTGCAAGTGATGATTGAAGGCCCCGGCCATGTGCCGCTGCAACGTGTGAAACAAAACATGACCGAAGAGCTGCAACACTGCTTTGAAGCGCCGTTCTACACCCTCGGCCCGTTGGTTACCGATATCGCCCCCGGCTACGACCACATCACTTCCGGCATCGGCGCGGCCAATATCGGCTGGTACGGCACGGCCATGTTGTGTTATGTCACCCCGAAAGAACATTTGGGCCTGCCCGACAAAGAAGACGTGCGCACCGGCATCATTACCTACAAACTGGCTGCCCACGCCGCCGACTTGGCCAAAGGCTGGCCGGGCGCACAGTTGCGCGATAACGCCTTATCGAAAGCCCGCTTTGAATTCCGCTGGCGCGACCAATTCCGCCTCGGCCTAGACCCCGAACGCGCCGAAAGCTACCACGACCAAACCCTGCCGGCGGAAGGCGCGAAAATCGCCCACTTCTGCTCGATGTGCGGCCCCAAATTCTGCTCGATGAAAATCACGCAGGAAGTGCGCGACTACGCCGCCGCGCAAAAAGGCATGGAAGAAAAAGCGGTTGAGTTTATGAAGAAAGGTGCTGAGATTTACAGTTGATGCGCTTTGAGGCCGTCTGAAAACGCAGATGTTGTTTCAGACGGCCTTTTATGTATGGTTTCACAGATCTTATCATTTCGGCTTAAGAGGCCGTCTGAAAAAACCATGCCGATGTAAGTGAATGAAATAAATAATAAAAACCGCCTGCCGTGAGTGGGCGGGCGGAAAGGAATCCATGATGAAAACCTACCAAGCGGCGGTGCTGGGCGGCGGGTTGCTGGGGCGGCTGACTGCGTGGCGGTTGGCCGAATCGGGCGTGCGCACCGTGCTTTATGATGCCGCCTCGCCGCAAGGGGAGGGCAGTGCGGCGTATGTGGCGGCGGCCATGCTTGCACCTGCGGCCGAATCAATAGAAGCCGAGCCTTCGGTAACGGCTTTGGGGCGGCAAAGTTTAGCGTTGTGGCGCGATTATGTCGGCAGATGGTCGAGCAAAGTGTTTTTCCAGCAAAACGGCAGTTTGATTGTGTGGCATCCGCAAGATGCCGCCTTGAGTACGCGTTTTTTGCAGCACCTTCAACTTGCACACGGCGGCACACAACCTGCGCAGCGGTGGCAGCCGGAGGATATTGCCCGCGCCGAACCGCAGTTGGCTGGGCGCTTCCGGCAGGCTTTGTTTCTCGATGGCGAAGGGCAGCTTGATAACCGCCAAGTGTTGGCGGCATTGGCTGAAGCGTTGGTACAGGCCGGAGCGGTGTGCCGTTGGAACACGCCCGCCGAACCGCACACCCTGCATGATGAAGCGGAATGGGTCATCGATTGCCGCGGCGTCGGTGCCAAGCAGGCTTGGAACGGAGCAGACGGCAGCCGTTTGCGCGGCGTGCGCGGCGAAGTGGTGCGGGTTTATGCGCCCGAAGTCAGCCTCAACCGCCCTGTGCGCCTGCTGCATCCGCGTTATCCGCTGTATGTGTGCCCGAAAGAAAACGGCCTGTTTGTGGTCGGCGCCACCCAAATCGACAGCGAAGACGCCAGCCCGATGTCGGTTCGCAGCAGCTTGGAATTGTTTTCCGCGCTGTATGCGGTTCATCCTGCTTTCGGCGAAGCGCGGATACTCGAAAACGCCGTCGGTTTGCGCCCGACCCTTCCGCACGGCAGGCCGGAAATCCGCTGCGATGCAGACAAACGCCTGCTGGAAGCGAACGGTTTGTTCCGGCACGGTTTTATGATTTCCCCCGCCGTAGCCGAATCGGTGGTTGAATACGTTAAGGCTTTGCTGGGCGGCTCAGATTTGCCGCAAAACAGCCGTGTGCCGCTTGTCCACACTCAAACAGCCGCTTCGGAACATCAAAACAAAGCATCTGATCAGAAAGTCTTTACCCATGCCGAACATTAAAATCAACGGAACAAACCACAGTTTCGAAGGCCGCACCGTGGCCGATTGGCTCGCGCAGCACCCGCCGCAGCCGCCTTTTGCCGTTTCCGTCAACAAAACTTTCGTGCCGAAACAGCGTTACGGCGAAACCGAGCTGTGCAACGGCGATGAATTGGACATCGTGCGCCCCGTGGTGGGCGGCTGAACCGTCACCGAGACCGTTGCCCTCATCTGCGGCGCATTTTTGCGTTGTGCGCTGCCCGCTTGTTAGCCTATCTATATTCAAGGCCGTCTGAAAACAACAGCGCGGCCATCCCTAAGTATTTGAGGAACACCCATGCTCACGCTTTACGGACACTCTTTCCCCTCCCGCCTGCTGTTGGGTACGGCGGCTTATCCTTCTTTAGATATCATGCGTCAGGCCGTGGCGGCTGCCGAGCCGGCCATGATTACCGTTGCCCTGCGCCGCCATAATCCCGCTTCCGACAGCGGCGGCGAATTGTGGACGCTGCTGCAAGAAGCCGGTATTCCGCTGCTGCCGAACACGGCCGGCTGTTTGAGCGTGCAGGAAGCCGTAACTACCGCACAAATGGCGCGCGAACTCTTTGATACCGATTGGATCAAACTCGAATTGATCGGCCACGACGACACCTTGCAGCCCGATGTATTTCAGTTGGTGGAAGCGGCAGACATCCTTATCCGCGACGGTTTTAAAGTGCTGCCGTACTGCACCGAAGATTTGATTGCCTGCCGCCGTTTGCTCGACGCGGGCTGCCAAGCGTTGATGCCGTGGGCGGCGCCAATCGGCACGGGCTTGGGTGCGGTTAACGGCTATGCCTTGCGCCTGCTGCGCGACCGGCTGCCCGACATACCGCTGATTATCGACGCCGGTTTGGGCTTGCCTTCGCATGCGGCGCAGGTGATGGAGTGGGGATTCGACGGCGTGTTGCTGAACAGCGCGGTTTCGCGCAGCGGCAATCCCGTTCAGATGGCCAAAGCATTCGCACAGGCCACCGAAGCAGGCCGCAACGCCTATGAAGCCGTGCCGATGCCGCCTTCGGAGCATACCCGCGCCAGCACGCCCACGGTCGGCCAGCCCTTTTGGCACAGCGACAACTATAACCAACCAACTTAACTTTTACTGCGGCTTGCTGCCTAGTGTTAAAGATGAATTTGACTATGCCGTTGCCGCCCAAAACCTTTACAATGCCTTCATCTCATTACACAGCGTTTCAGACGGCCTATGACTGTGCAACCCATTACGCTTATCTGGTTCCGCCGCGACCTGCGTCTGTTTGACAATACCGCCCTGCAAACCGCCGTCCGCCGCGGTCTGCCTGTTGTCGGCGTATATGTTTTCGACAACCGCACCGATACCCCCGAGCAGCGCAACCACCGCCGCCTGAGTTTTCTATACGACAGCGTGGCTGCGTTTCAGACGGCCTTACAAGCCAAAAACATACCGCTGTATGTTTTGCACGGGCAGGCGGAAATCGAGATTCCCAAGCTGGCTCAAGAGCTTCATGCCGCTGCCGTCGTTTGTGCCGATGAAGACGAACCGCAGGCTTCCGCTCGCGACAACCGCATTTGGCATGCACTTGATTCGGCAGGGCGGGAAATGGTGCGGGTGGACGACCAAGTCGTGCTGCCCAAAGCCAGTGTGATGACGCACAACGGCAGGCCGTACACCGTTTTCACCCCCTATAAAAACGCTTGGCTGCAAACCTATTCCCGTCTGTTCGGGCAATGGCAGCCGGCAGACGACTGGCTCGAATTGGCGGCATTGCAGGCCGATCTACCCGACACCCTGCGCCGCCCCCCCGTTTTACCGTCTCCCGAAACGCTCGGCTTTATCCATCAGCCGACGATGTTTGCCGGCGGAGAAGAGGCCGCTCAAAAACAGCTCGGCCGTTTTCTCGAACATATCAACACTTATCATCTCGCCCGCGATTTTCCCGCACAAAAAGGCACGAGCCGGCTGTCTCCGTATCTGAGCCACGGCATGCTGTCGCCGCGCCATTTGGTTTTCTTGGCCAAACAGGCCGATAACGAAGGTGCAGGCGTTTGGCTGAGCGAGCTGATATGGCGCGAATTTTTCAAACAGGTACTGTTCCATCATCCCCATGCGGCAGAAGAAAGTTTCCGGCAGGAATACCGTTCCATCGTTTGGGAGAACAACCAAGAATGGTTCGAGCGGTGGAAAACAGGGCAAACCGGCTACCCCATTGTCGATGCCGCCATGCGCCAGCTCAAAAGCAGCGGCTGGATGCACAACCGCCTGCGCATGATTACTGCCGGTTTTTTGGTTAAAGATTTATTGATCGACTGGCGCTGGGGCGAAGCATGGTTTGCCGAGCAATTGATCGATTACGACTTGGCTGCGAATAACGGCGGCTGGCAGTGGTCTGCCGGCACAGGCTGCGATGCCCAGCCGTATTTCCGAATTTTCAACCCGATCTTGCAATCGCAGAAATTCGACCCCGACGGGCAGTTTATCCGCCGCTATGTGCCGGAGCTGGCACATTTGGGCAAAGATGTCGTTCACGCACCGTGGTTGGCGCGCGAAAGCATAGATACGCACGGCTACCCCGAACCCATGGTCAATCACGCCGAACAGCGTGAAAAAGCGTTGGCGTTGTTCAAGCGCGAAAATCAGCCGTAACTGCCGGTAAAAGCATATCAGGCCGTCTGAAACAATCATTTCAGACGGCCTGATGTTTATGATTGGCTGCTTTTTTTAAGTTTAAGTGGATTAACTATATTATGTGCGGCCGTTTCACATAAGCCCATAAGTGCCGGCTTAAAGTTTAGGTAAAATGATTGCTTTCCGCGTAATTGAGATAGAGAGAAGAAAGGATAAGGTATGGCTGCCCACTACCTACTCACACCCCGCCCTTATCGAACACTGTCGGCACTTACCGCACTTGTCGGCACCTTATTGTTGTGGCGTTATGCTGCTTCTGCACAAAGTATCGCCGCTTTTGCCGCAGTGTTGCTGCTGTTTGCCGGTGCGTTGATTGCCATTGCCGCCGTAATATTAGCCCTTCGGCAGCGAAAGAGCGGCACAGCCATCCAATGCCTGTTATTGATGTTGTGGCAAGTCGGTTTTCCGCTGGTGTGGATGGCCAAAGTTGGGCAGCAGGCCGTCTGAAAATGCGGTTGAAAAATCGGCACTTCCAACAATGTTGCATTTGAGAGTGAAAAAATATCCCATAAAGTGCAAAAGATTGTTATAGAATTGAGTCTCTACACTAGATGGTTGGCGGCCCGCTGTTTGGCGGCCGCAGTAAAAATACCACTCGAACGGCTGTTTCAGACGGCCTTTTTTCCGATTTCTACCAACAATATATCCTATTAAGATTATGAAATACTCACTTCACCGCTTTTCTTTGGCAATCTGCGCAGCACTGGCTGCTTATGGCGCACAAGCTTCCGGTTATCATTTCGGTACACAGTCGGTATCTGCACAAAGCACCGCAAACGCTTCGGCAGCCGAAGCCGCCGATGCTTCCACTTTGTTTTACAACCCCGCAGGTTTGACGAAACTCGACAGCCATGAAATTTCAGCATCGTTGAACGTGGTTGCACCCAGCGTTAAGTACAGCGAAGGTCAAGCCGTTTATAACAAAGGCACAAAAGTAGCCGCAGGCAGCACCGGCGGAAAAATCACGCCCGATGTCGTTATCGCACCGCATGTATACGGTGCTTATAAAATTAACGACAACCTTACGGCAGGCTTGGGCGTTTATGTGCCTTTCGGTTCTGAAACCGAATACGACAAAAATTCCGTTTTGCGTTACAACTTGAATAAAACCGAATTGACCAGCATCGCCGTCGAGCCGGTTTTAGCCGTGAAAGTGAACGATCAGCATTCGGTCGCCGTAGGTGCTGTTGCCCAATACAGCACCGCCGGATTGCGTAAATATGCCGACTGGGCCGCTTCCAGCCGCCCCAGAGTTGATACAGAAGGTGCAGGTATCCTAGACGGCTATGCCGAAGTGAAAGGTAAAGATTGGGGAGTGGGCTACCATCTTGCGTGGCTGTGGGATATCAATGACCGCGCCCGTGTCGGCGTAAATTATCGTTCGCATGTCAAGCACAACCTGAAAGGTGTGGCAGATTGGACGCCTTCCGGAGGGTTGGCCAAAGCGGCATACACCACCAACATCGGAAAAACCATTCAAAACGGCGGCATCGGCTTCGTGCCGCATGAAAAAGCCAGCTTGAAAGTAACCACCCCCGAATCACTTTCCGTGCACGGCATGTACCAAGCCTCACCCCGTTGGGATATATTCGGCGATGTAACTTGGACGCGCCATTCCCGCTTTAACCGCGCCGAGCTTAAATTTGAAAATAAAAAAGTTACAGCCAGCGGCAAACAATCAAATGAAACCGTTATCACGCCGAATTGGCGCAACACCTATAAAGTGGCTCTCGGAGCGGCTTATAAAGTCAGCGACCCCTTACAGTTGCGTTTCGGTATGGCTTACGACCAATCTCCCGTCCGCAAAGACGAAGAACGCTTGGTAACTATGCCCGACAACAACCGGATTTGGTATTCGGTCGGTATGAAATACGATTTGGGCAAACAGCATACCATCAATGCCGCTTATAGCTATGTGCACATCCAAAAAGCCCGGGCCGTTACTCAGGCTAAACAGTCGAATGCAGAAATTACCACAGTCGACAGTAATGTTTCTTCGTCTGCACGTTATAAAAGCCACGGCAATATTTTAGGATTGCAATACACCTACAAATTCTAATCTGGCTAATATCCGATAGCGTAAAAAGTATGCCTTTATAATGCTTTAAGGCCGTCTGAAAACAATTCAGACGGCCTTCTTGCATCAGTTTTTACATCTCAGTAAGTGCATGGCTGTAAAAAAGTTTATGCTATAATCCGCCTTCGGTTTTGAAATAACTATTTATAAAGGAAAAGAAAATGTCGCTCTTTATTACAGACGAGTGCATTAATTGTGACGTTTGCGAGCCGGAGTGCCCCAACGATGCCATTTCGCAAGGCGACGAGATTTACGAAATCAATCCCAGCCTGTGCACCCAATGCGTAGGCCATTATGACGAACCGCAGTGCCAGCAAGTATGTCCGGTAGACTGTATATTGATTGATGAAGAAAATCCCGAAACGCAAGAAGAATTGCAGGCAAAATACGAACGCATTATTGCAGAAAAATAGTCGGCGCTCAAAAATCAGCCAAAAATCGACAAAATAAAACGATTTAAAATTAATACGCTAACCATGCTATTTAAAAAAAACAAAAAACACTCTTGACGGAAAAAAAATAACTGTCTAATATTGCGTTTCTCTTTAGGAGGGATTCCCGAGCGGTCAAAGGGGGCAGACTGTAAATCTGTTGCGAAAGCTTCGAAGGTTCGAATCCTTCTCCCTCCACCAAAAATCCAATCAAAATTGGAGCAGAGAAAAATATGTAAGTAAGCGGGTGTAGCTCAATGGTAGAGCAGAAGCCTTCCAAGCTTACGGTGAGGGTTCGATTCCCTTCACCCGCTCCAAAATAATTCAGCCCATGTAGCTCAGGGGTAGAGCACTCCCTTGGTAAGGGAGAGGTCGGCAGTTCAATTCTGCCCATGGGCACCATCACTAAATTTACCCAAACTTAAAGCTTAGGAATAGGAAATTGCCATGGCTAAAGAGAAATTCGAGCGGAGCAAACCGCACGTAAACGTTGGCACCATCGGTCACGTTGACCATGGTAAAACCACTTTGACTGCTGCATTGACCACCATTTTGGCCGAAAAATTCGGCGGTCAGGCTAAAGGCTACGATCAAATCGACAATGCCCCGGAAGAAAAAGCCCGCGGTATTACCATTAATACTTCCCACGTTGAATACGAAACCGAAACCCGCCACTACGCACACGTAGACTGCCCGGGTCACGCCGACTACGTTAAAAACATGATTACCGGTGCCGCTCAAATGGACGGTGCCATCTTGGTATGTTCCGCTGCTGACGGTCCTATGCCCCAAACCCGTGAGCACATCTTGTTGGCACGCCAAGTAGGCGTACCTTACATCATCGTATTCATGAACAAATGCGATATGGTTGATGATGCCGAGTTGTTGGAACTGGTTGAGATGGAAATCCGCGACCTGTTGAGCAGCTACGACTTCCCGGGTGACGATTGCCCGATCGTACAAGGTTCTGCTTTGCGTGCCTTGGAAGGTGATGCCGCTTACAAAGAAAAAATCTTTGAACTGGCCGCTGCTTTGGACAGCTACATTCCGACACCTGAGCGTGCAGTTGACAAACCTTTCTTGTTGCCGATTGAAGACGTATTCTCTATTTCAGGCCGCGGTACAGTAGTAACCGGTCGTGTAGAGCGCGGTATCATCAATGTAGGTGACGAGATTGAAATCGTAGGCTTGAAAGAGACTCAAAAAACCACCTGTACCGGTGTTGAGATGTTCCGCAAGTTGTTGGATCAAGGTCAGGCAGGTGACAACGTTGGCGTACTGCTGCGCGGTACCAAGCGTGAAGAAGTTGAGCGTGGTCAAGTATTGGCTAAACCGGGTTCTATCACTCCGCACACCAAATTCAAAGCTGAAGTATACGTATTGAGCAAAGAAGAGGGTGGTCGCCATACTCCGTTCTTCGCCAACTACCGTCCTCAGTTCTACTTCCGTACTACCGACGTTACCGGAGCGGTAACTTTGGAGGAAGGTGTTGAAATGGTAATGCCCGGTGAGAATGTGACCATTACTGTAGAGCTGATTGCTCCGATTGCGATGGAAGAAGGTTTGCGTTTTGCGATTCGTGAAGGCGGCCGTACAGTTGGTGCAGGCGTAGTGTCTTCTATCATTGCTTAATAGTTTTAGAGGCCAGTAGCTCAATTGGTAGAGTATCGGTCTCCAAAACCGAGGGTTGGGGGTTCGAGACCCTCCTGGCCTGCCAAATAAAAATTAACCGGCCCAAGTGCCGGTTAATTTTTTATCATTTACAGCTACAGCTCCCATATTCCGGCCGTATATTTGGAAATTGAATACGGAGTTTATAAGTCAAAAAGCTTTCAAGAACAGTTCATGCTTATGTTTAATATTGGATAAATGATGGCGGAAGATACAAAAAAACGCACTGGTCAAGCAGAAGATAGTTTACCTGAGCGTAAAAATAACCCTGCTTTAAAAAGTGCAGATTGGTTCAAGCTGCTCATTGCAATATCGTTGGTTGTTTGTGGAATGTGGCTTTTTTATAATATGCCACAACTCTCTGTTTATATAAGATTGTTATTTCCATTTGCCGGTGTAGTCTTGGCATTATTGATAGTGTTTTATTGGTGTGATTTTGGTAAGCGACTTGTTATTTATATTCGTGAGTCTGTAACAGAGTTTAAGAAAGTTGTTTGGCCGCCAAGAAAAGATGCTACCAAAATGACTATTTTTGTTATTATCTTTGTGGCTGTGTTGTCTCTATTTATTTATGCGGTAGATAGTTTGATTTCATGGTTGTTTTTTGATTTATTATTGAAGAGGGGATAAAAATGTCAAAACGTTGGTATGTGGTGCAGGCTTATTCCGGCTTTGAAAAAAATGTGCAAAAAACCTTGAAAGAACGGATTTCTCGAGAGGGGATGGATGGTCATTTTGGAAAAATCCTGGTGCCTGTTGAAGAGGTTGTTGATATTAAAAACGGGCGTAAAACAATCAGTGAACGTAAATTTTTTCCTGGATATGTGTTGATTGAAATGGAAATGACCGATGATTCTTGGCATTTGGTAAAAAGCACGCCGAGAGTCTCAGGTTTTATTGGTGGTACCGCTAATAAACCTATGCCTATTTCACAAAAAGAAGTTGATGCTATTTTGCAACAAGTTCAGTCCGGGGTGGAAAAACCTAAGCCGAAAGTTGAATTTGAAGTTGGTCAACAGGTGCGAGTGAATGAAGGCCCATTTGCAGACTTCAATGGAGTTGTTGAAGAAGTTAATTATGAGAGAAATAAGTTAAGAGTAACTGTACAGATTTTTGGTCGTGAAACTCCGGTTGAGCTTGAATTTAACCAAGTAGAGAAGATCTTATAAATTGATTTAATTCCAACTTAAGTAACTTAGATATAAAGATTTAGTTGAAGTTTTGTATCGGTTAAATTATAATAATCGCTCTCTTTTTTGGGGAGCGATTATTTATTTTCGCGTTATACCCGTTTTGTTAGGAGTAATTATAAGTGGCAAAAAAAATTGTAGGCTACATTAAGCTGCAGATTCCTGCAGGTAAAGCCAACCCTTCTCCTCCTGTTGGTCCTGCGTTGGGTCAGCGTGGTTTGAATATTATGGAGTTTTGTAAAGCATTTAATGCTGCGACGCAATCTATGGAGCCTGGTCTGCCGATTCCTGTTGTGATTACAGCGTTTGCTGATAAATCATTCACTTTTGTGATGAAAACTCCTCCTGCTTCTATCCTTTTGAAAAAAGCTGCTGGTTTGCAGAAGGGTAGTTCGAATCCGTTAACCAATAAAGTGGGTAAAATTACTCGAGCTCAATTGGAAGAGATCGCAAAAACAAAAGAACCTGATTTGACTGCAGCTAATTTAGATGCGGCTGTGCGCACTATTGCTGGTTCTGCCCGTTCTATGGGCTTGGATGTGGAGGGTGCGTAAAATGGCTAAAATTTCTAAGCGTTTAAAAGAGCTGCGTTCTTCTGTAGAAGCGAACAAGCTGTACTCTATTGATGATGCTATTGCGTTAGTAAAGAAAGCAGCTACTGCTAAATTTGATGAGTCAGTAGATGTTTCATTTAACCTTGGTGTAGATCCCCGTAAATCGGATCAGGTGATTCGCGGTTCAGTTGTATTGCCTAAAGGTACAGGTAAAACAACCCGCGTTGCTGTATTTACGCAAGGTGCGAATGCTGAAGCCGCTAAAGCTGCAGGTGCAGATGTTGTTGGCTTTGAAGATTTGGCAGATGAAGTGAAAAAAGGCAACTTGAATTTTGATGTTGTCATCGCTTCTCCTGATGCAATGCGAATCGTTGGCCAGTTGGGTACTATTTTGGGTCCCCGCGGTTTAATGCCTAACCCAAAAGTAGGTACAGTTACTCCAAATGTTGCTGAAGCTGTTAAGAATGCCAAGGCAGGCCAAGTTCAATACCGTACAGATAAAGCTGGTATTGTGCATGCCACTATTGGTAGAGCTTCATTTGCAGAGGCTGATTTACGTGAAAACTTCAATGCGCTGTTGGATGCAATTGTTAAAGCTAAACCTGCTGCAGCTAAGGGTCAATACCTTAAAAAAGTAGCTGTATCAAGCACTATGGGTTTAGGCGTGCGTGTTGATACTTCAAGCGTGAATTAATATTTAAGCAAAATTTTTGGATGACCATACGTACTTTATTTTCATAGAATAGATAAGTATGGCCATCTGAATTTGGGCTACTTAATTTTAAGTAGATGTCCAAGACCGTAGGGATCGCAAGATTTAATCGTAACTGCCCTACGCAGACGGTAGTCCTGAATCGAATAATCATAACCAACTTGTCTATTGATTAATATCTTTTTAGGTTGCCGAACTGGTGAAATACATATGTATTTCTTTGTTTAACAGTGGGAGGTAGACCTTGAGTCTCAATATTGAAACCAAGAAAGCAACAGTAGAAGAAATTAGTAATGCTATTGCTAATGCTCAGACTATGGTAGTTGCTGAATATCGCGGAATCAGTGTTGCCAGTATGACTGAACTTCGTGCCAATGCTCGTAAAGAAGGCGTTTATCTGCGTGTTCTGAAAAACACATTAGCTCGTCGGGCTGTAGAAGGAACTTCATTTGCTGCACTGGCCGATCAAATGGTTGGTCCGTTGGTATATGCTGCATCTGAAGATCCTGTTGCTGCTGCAAAAGTACTGCATCAATTCGCGAAAAAAGATGACAAAATTGTTGTTAAAGCAGGTTCTTACAATGGTAATGTTTTAGATGTGGCTCAAGTAGGCGAGCTTGCTTCTATTCCGAGCCGTGAAGAATTGCTGTCTAAATTGCTCTTTATCATGCAAGCGCCTGTTTCTGGCTTTGCCCGAGCATTGGCAGCATTGGCTGAAAAAAATGCAACTGAAGAAGCTGCGTAATAATTTTGTTTCTATTAATTTTTTAATACAATATTTGGAGTTTAAATAGCATGGCTATTACTAAAGAAGATATCTTAGAAGCAGTTGGTTCTTTAACCGTTATGGAATTGAATGACTTGGTTAAAGCATTTGAAGAAAAATTCGGCGTTTCTGCTGCTGCTGTTGCAGTTGCAGGTCCTGCTGCAGGTGGTGCCGCAGCTGCTGAAGAGAAAACTGAATTTGATGTGATCTTGGCTTCTGCCGGTGATCAAAAAGTAGGCGTGATTAAAGTTGTTCGCGCTATTACTGGTTTGGGCTTGAAAGAAGCTAAAGATATGGTTGATGGTGCGCCTAAAACTGTTAAAGAAGGTGTTTCTAAAGCTGAAGCCGAAGATATCCAAAAACAATTGGAAGAAGCCGGCGCTAAAGTCGAAATCAAATAATTCTCTCTTTAAAAGAAGGCTGGCAGATATCTGCCAGCCTTGTTTTGCTTGAATGGCAGCAAATTTCGAATATTTACCTATATTTTCAATTTATTTATAGCTTATTGTTAATAAATGTAAATATTCTAATTTATTTTCGTAGTGTTCTTAAGCGTATTTTATTTTTTAATGCATTCTTTATTTATTTAATGCATCAATTTCAAAATTTTTGTTTCACATAATCTCCCTACTTTGGAGTTTCTTTTTATGAGTTATTCTTTTACCGAGAAAAAGCGTATCCGTAAGAGTTTTGCTAAGCGGGCAAATGTATTAGATGTGCCTTTTTTGCTGGCAACACAGCTGGATTCTTATTCGAAATTTTTACAGTTGGGTAAGCCTTTTGATCAGCGTAGTGATGATGGTTTGCAAGCTGCTTTTAACTCTATTTTTCCAATCGTTAGCCATAATGGTTATGCGCGTTTAGAGTTTGTGCATTATGTTTTGGGTGAGCCTTTGTTTGATATTCCCGAGTGTCAATTAAGGGGTATTACTTATGCATCTCCCCTTCGTGCGCGTATTCGTTTGGTTATTTTGGATAAAGAATCTTCCAAGCCGACTATAAAAGAAGTGCGTGAAAATGAAGTTTATATGGGTGAGATTCCTCTGATGACGCCCAGCGGTTCTTTTGTCATTAACGGCACAGAACGTGTGATTGTGTCTCAGCTGCATCGTTCTCCGGGTGTGTTTTTTGAGCATGACCGCGGAAAAACACATTCATCAGGTAAGTTGTTATTTTCTGCCCGTATTATCCCTTATCGCGGTTCTTGGTTGGATTTTGAGTTCGACCCTAAAGACTTGTTGTATTTCCGTATCGACCGCCGCCGTAAAATGCCGGTATCCATCTTGTTGAAAGCTTTGGGTTACAACAACGAACAAATTTTAGATACCTTTTATGACAAAGAAACGTTTTACTTGTCGAAAGACGGTGTTCAAACGGATTTGATCGCAAGCCGTCTGAAAGGTGAAACTGCAAAGCTTGATATAGTGGATAAAGAAGGCAATGTATTGGTTGCCAAGGGCAAACGTATTACTGCCAAGAATATCCGCGATATCAGTAATGCAGGCTTGAAACGTTTGGATGTTGATCCCGAAAGTTTGTTGGCCAAAGTGTTGGCAACAGATTTGATCGTGCCCGATACCGGTGAAGTTTTGGCTACGGCAAACGAGGAAATTACAGAAGAATTGCTGGCTAAGCTGGATATCCACGGCGTTGAAAAAGTGGAAACGCTATACATCAATGAACTGGATCAAGGCGGTTATATTTCCAATACGCTGCGTACCGACGAAACTGCAGATCAGCAAGCTGCCCGTGTAGCGATTTATCGCATGATGCGCCCCGGCGAACCACCTACCGAAGAAGCGGTAGAGCTGTTATTTAACCGCCTGTTTTTCAATGAAGACAGCTATGATTTATCTCGTGTGGGTCGTATGAAATTCAATACCCGCACTTATGAGCAGAAGCTTAGCGATGCTCAGGCAGATTCATGGTATGGCCGTTTGTTGAACCAAACTTTTGCCGGTGCAGCTGAAAAAGGTGGTTTTGTGTTGAGCGTGGAAGACATCGTTGCTTCTATTGCTACTTTGGTTGAGTTGCGTAACGGTCATGGCGAAGTGGACGATATTGACCATTTGGGTAACCGTCGTGTCCGTTCGGTAGGTGAATTGGTGGAGAACCAGTTCCGCAGCGGCTTGGCTCGTGTTGAGCGGGCAGTGAAAGAGCGTTTGAATCAGGCGGAATCTGAAAATCTGATGCCTCATGATTTGATTAATGCTAAGCCGGTTTCTGCTGCAATTAAAGAGTTTTTCGGTTCCAGCCAGTTGAGCCAATTTATGGATCAGACCAACCCGCTGTCGGAAATTACCCACAAACGCCGTGTGTCTGCACTGGGTCCGGGTGGTTTGACGCGCGAACGTGCGGGCTTTGAGGTACGCGACGTACATCCGACCCACTATGGCCGTGTGTGCCCGATTGAAACACCTGAGGGTCCGAACATTGGTTTGATTAACTCATTGTCTGTTTACGCACGCACCAACGAATACGGTTTCTTAGAAACCCCATACCGTCGTGTGGTGGATGGCAAGGTAACCGATGAAATCGATTATTTGTCTGCTATCGAAGAAGGTCGCTATGTGATTGCACAGGCAAACGCCGAATTGGATTCAGACGGCCGCTTGACCGGTGATTTAATTACCTGTCGTGAAAAAGGTGAAACCATTATGGCTACTGCCGACCGCGTTCAGTATATGGACGTGGCGACCGGCCAAGTGGTTTCTGTGGCTGCTTCTTTGATTCCTTTCTTAGAGCATGACGATGCGAACCGTGCCTTGATGGGTGCCAATATGCAACGTCAGGCCGTGCCATGCTTGCGCCCGGAAAAACCGATGGTGGGTACCGGCATTGAGCGTTCGGTAGCCGTGGATTCCGCTACTGCAATTGTTGCCCGTCGTGGCGGTGTGGTTGAGTATGTCGATGCTAACCGTATCGTTGTTCGCGTACACGATGATGAAGCGACTGCCGGCGAAGTGGGTGTGGATATTTACAACTTGGTGAAATTTACCCGCTCAAACCAATCAACCAACATTAACCAACGTCCTGTGGTGAAAGCCGGTGATGTGCTGCAACGCGGCGACGTCGTGGCCGATGGTGCTTCTACCGATTTAGGTGAATTGGCTTTGGGTCAAAATATGACTATCGCCTTTATGCCGTGGAACGGTTACAACTATGAAGACTCGATTCTGATTTCTGAAAAAGTGGCTGCGGATGACCGTTATACTTCTATCCATATCGAAGAATTGAACGTTGTGGCACGTGATACCAAGCTGGGTGCAGAAGACATTACCCGTGATATTCCGAACTTATCCGAGCGCATGCAAAACCGTTTGGACGAATCGGGTATCGTTTATATCGGTGCGGAAGTTGAAGCCGGTGACGTGTTGGTAGGTAAAGTAACGCCTAAAGGCGAAACCCAGCTGACACCAGAAGAAAAACTGTTGCGTGCCATTTTCGGTGAAAAAGCATCAGACGTAAAAGATACGTCATTGCGTATGCCTACCGGTATGAGCGGCACGGTTATCGATGTGCAGGTATTTACCCGCGAAGGCATCCAACGCGACAAACGTGCCCAGTCGATTATTGATTCGGAACTGAAACGCTACCGCCAAGATTTGAGCGACCAACTGCGTATTTTCGATAACGATGCCTTCAGCCGTATCGAGCGCATGATTGTCGGCCAGAAAGCCAACGGAGGCCCGCTGAAACTGGCCAAAGGCAGCGACATCACTTCAGAATATCTGGCATCGTTGCCGAGCAAGCACGATTGGTTCGATATCCGTTTGGCCGACGAATCTTTGGCTAAGCAGCTGGAGTTGATCAAAGTCAGCCTGCAACAAAAACGCGAAGAAGCCGATGCCTTGTATGAAGTGAAAAAGAAAAAGCTGACACAGGGCGACGAATTGCAACCCGGCGTACAAAAAATGGTGAAAGTATTCATCGCCATCAAACGCCGTCTGCAAGCCGGTGACAAAATGGCCGGCCGCCACGGTAACAAAGGTGTGGTATCGCGCATTCTGCCGGTGGAAGACATGCCTTATATGGCAGATGGTCGCCCCGTAGATATCGTATTGAACCCGTTGGGCGTACCGTCCCGTATGAATATCGGCCAGATTCTCGAAGTGCATTTGGGTTGGGCGGCAAAAGGTATCGGCGAGCGCATCGACCGCATGTTGGCCGAGCAGCGTAAAGTAGGCGAAATCCGTGAGTTCCTGAATAAACTCTATAACAACAGCGGTAAGCAGGAAAATCTGGACGAGCTGAGCGATGAAGAAATTTTAGCCTTGGCTGAGAATCTGAAACGCGGAGCCACATTCGCCTCGCCGGTATTCGACGGTGCTAAAGAAAACGAAATCTACGAGATGCTCGACTTGGCTTATCCGAGCGACGATCCCGAAGTAGAAAAACTCGGCTTCAACAACAGCAAAACCCAAATCACCCTTTACGACGGCCGTTCAGGTGAACCGTTCGACCGCAAAGTAACCGTCGGTGTGATGCACTACCTGAAGCTGCACCACTTGGTTGACGAGAAAATGCACGCCCGTTCTACCGGCCCGTACAGTCTGGTTACTCAGCAGCCGCTGGGTGGTAAAGCCCAATTCGGTGGCCAGCGTTTCGGTGAGATGGAGGTGTGGGCACTGGAAGCTTACGGTGCCGCCTACACGCTGCAAGAGATGCTGACCGTGAAATCGGATGACGTTGCCGGCCGTACCAAAATGTATGAAAACATTGTTAAAGGCGAGCACAAAATCGATGCCGGTATGCCTGAATCCTTCAACGTATTGGTTAAAGAGATTCGCTCATTGGGCTTGGATATCGATCTGGAACGTTACTAATATCGGAACCGGTTTTCAGACGGCCTCCAAAACATTCGGGCCGTCTGAAAAAAGATTTTCAAATGAACAGGCTTTCTTAATGAGGCCGTCTGAAAACTACCGTTCCACAAGGAGCAAAAATGAATTTGTTAAACTTATTTAATCCGTTGCAGTCTGCCGGCATAGAAGAAGAATTTGATGCGATCAAAATCGGCATTGCTTCACCTGAAACCATCCGTTCATGGTCTTACGGCGAAGTGAAAAAACCCGAAACCATCAACTACCGTACCTTCAAACCCGAGCGCGACGGTTTATTCTGCGCCAAAATTTTCGGCCCGGTAAAAGACTACGAATGTTTGTGCGGTAAATACAAACGTCTGAAATTCAAAGGCGTAACCTGTGAAAAATGCGGTGTGGAAGTTACTTTGTCTAAAGTACGCCGCGAGCGCATGGGCCATATCGAATTGGCCGCACCCGTCGCCCATATCTGGTTCTTAAAATCACTGCCTTCACGTTTGGGTATGGTTTTAGACATGACCTTGCGCGATATTGAACGCGTGTTGTATTTCGAAGCCTATGTGGTTACCGACCCGGGCATGACACCCCTGCAACGCCGCCAATTGCTGACTGAAGACGATTATTACGCCAAGCTGGAAGAATACGGCGACGACTTCGATGCCAAGATGGGTGCCGAGGGTATTCGCGAATTATTGCGCAGCTTGGATATTGCTTCGGAAGTAGAAGTATTGCGTCAAGAGCTCGAATCCACGGGCTCGGACACCAAAATCAAAAAAATCGCCAAGCGTTTGAAAGTATTGGAAGCCTTCCAACGTTCGGGTATGAAACTCGAATGGATGATTATGGATGTGTTGCCGGTATTACCGCCTGATTTACGTCCGTTGGTACCGCTGGACGGCGGCCGTTTCGCTACTTCCGATCTGAATGATTTGTACCGCCGCGTGATCAACCGTAACAACCGTTTGAAACGCCTGCTGGAATTGCATGCTCCGGATATTATCGTACGCAACGAAAAACGTATGCTGCAAGAAGCGGTAGATTCGCTGCTGGATAACGGCCGTCGCGGTAAAGCCATGACCGGCGCCAACAAACGTCCGCTGAAATCGTTGGCCGACATGATTAAAGGTAAAGGCGGCCGCTTCCGTCAAAACCTGTTGGG
Organism: Neisseria dumasiana; assembly: GCF_022870885.1. Classification (NCBI taxonomy): domain Bacteria; kingdom Pseudomonadati; phylum Pseudomonadota; class Betaproteobacteria; order Neisseriales; family Neisseriaceae; genus Neisseria; species Neisseria dumasiana. The sequence goes on from NZ_CP091509.1 coordinate 254,864, forward strand.
TAAACGTGTGGACTATTCAGGCCGTTCCGTGATTACCGTGGGTCCTTACCTGCGTCTGCATCAGTGCGGTTTGCCGAAGAAAATGGCTTTGGAATTGTTCAAACCGTTTATTTTCCACAAATTGGAAAAACAAGGTTTGGCTTCAACCGTAAAAGCGGCTAAAAAGCTGGTAGAGCAGGAAGTGCCGGAAGTATGGGACATCTTGGAAGAAGTGATCCGCGAACACCCGATCATGCTGAACCGTGCGCCGACGCTGCACCGTTTAGGTATTCAAGCGTTCGAGCCGATTCTGATTGAAGGTAAAGCCATTCAGCTGCATCCTCTGGTTTGTGCCGCGTTCAATGCCGACTTTGACGGTGACCAAATGGCCGTACACGTTCCGTTGAGCTTGGAAGCGCAAATGGAAGCACGCACTTTGATGCTGGCCTCCAACAACGTATTGTCTCCCGCCAACGGCGAACCGATTATCGTGCCGTCGCAAGATATCGTATTGGGCTTGTACTACATGACCCGCGACCGCATCAATGCCAAAGGCGAAGGCAGCTTATTCTCCGATGTAAAAGAAGTGCATCGTGCCTACCACACCAAACAAGTAGAGTTGGGTACGAAAATTACCGTGCGTCTGCGCGAATGGGAGAAAAATGCCCAAGGCGAGTTGGAGCCGGTGGTAAAACGTTATGAAACTACAGTAGGCCGTGCTTTGCTCAGCGAGATTCTGCCTAAAGGCCTGCCGTTCGAATACATTAATAAAGCGCTGAAAAAGAAAGAAATTTCCAAGCTGATTAATGCATCGTTCCGTTTGTGCGGCCTGCGTGATACCGTTATTTTTGCCGACCACTTGATGTATACCGGTTTTGCATTCGCAGCCAAAGGCGGTATCTCGATTTGTGTCGACGATATGGAAATTCCGAAAGAAAAAGCCGCATTATTGGCCGAGGCGCAAAGCGAAGTTAAAGAAATCGAAGACCAATACCGTCAAGGTTTGGTAACGAACGGCGAGCGTTACAACAAAGTGGTCGATATTTGGGGGCGTGCCGGCGATAAAATCGCTAAAGCGATGATGGACAATCTTTCCAAACAGAAAGTCATTGACCGCGAAGGTAACGAAGTAGACCAAGAATCGTTCAACTCCATTTACATGATGGCCGATTCGGGTGCCCGTGGTTCGGCAGCGCAGATTAAACAGCTTTCCGGTATGCGTGGTTTGATGGCCAAGCCGGACGGCTCGATTATCGAAACGCCGATTACCTCAAATTTCCGCGAAGGTTTGACGGTATTGCAATACTTTATTGCGACACACGGTGCGCGTAAGGGTTTGGCGGATACCGCATTGAAAACGGCAAACTCAGGTTACTTGACCCGCCGTTTGGTAGACGTTACCCAAGATTTGGTTGTGGTAGAAGACGATTGCGGCACAACTGACGGTTTTGTCATGAAAGCCGTGGTGCAGGGCGGTGATGTGATCGAACCGTTGCGTGACCGTATTTTAGGCCGCGTAACTGCCGGTGACGTGGTTGATCCTTCAAGCGGCGAAACGCTTGTTGAAGCAGGTACGTTGCTGAATGAGCAACTGGTTGATCTGATTGACCAATCTGGTGTCGATGAGGTTAAAGTCCGCACCCCGATTACCTGTAAAACCCGCTACGGTTTGTGTGCCCACTGTTACGGCCGCGACTTGGCGCGAGGCAAATTGGTTAATACCGGCGAAGCTGTCGGCGTGATTGCCGCTCAGTCTATCGGTGAGCCGGGTACTCAGCTGACGATGCGTACCTTCCACATCGGTGGTGCCGCATCGCGTGCCGCCGCCGCCAGCCAAGTGGAAGCCAAATCAAACGGTACCGCACGTTTCAGCAGCCAAATGCGTTATGTTGCCAACAACAAAGGCGAACTGGTGGTAATCGGCCGTTCTTGCGAAGTAGTGATTCACGATGAAATCGGTCGTGAGCGTGAGCGCCATAAAGTGCCTTACGGTGCCATTCTGTTGGTACAAGACGGTGCGGCGGTGAAAGCCGGCCAAACCTTGGCAACATGGGATCCGCATACCCGTCCGATGATTACCGAGCATGCCGGTCAGGTGCGTTTTGAAAACGTGGAAGAAGGCGTGACCGTTGCCAAACAAACCGACGATGTAACCGGCTTGTCTACATTGGTGGTAATCGACGGCAAACGCCGTTCGGCATCTACTTCCAAACTGTTGCGTCCGACCGTGAAACTGTTGGATGAAAACGGCGAAGAAGTATGCATGCCCGGCACGACCACTGCCGTGTCGATGGCGTTCCCGGTAGGTGCGGTGATTACCATCCGTGAAGGTCAGGAAGTCGGCAAGGGCGACGTATTGGCACGTATTCCGCAAGCGTCTTCCAAAACCCGCGATATTACCGGTGGTCTGCCGCGTGTAGCCGAACTGTTTGAAGCACGCGTGCCCAAAGATGCCGGCATGTTGGCCGAAGTAACCGGTACCGTGTCTTTCGGTAAAGAAACCAAAGGCAAACAACGCCTGATTATTACTGATGTGGACGGTGTGGCTTACGAAACCCTGATTTCCAAAGAGAAACAGATTCTTGTCCACGACGGCCAAGTGGTGAACCGCGGTGAAACCATTGTCGACGGCGCGGTTGACCCGCACGATATTCTGCGTTTGCAAGGTATCGAAGCGTTGGCCCGCTACATCGTACAAGAGGTGCAGGAAGTTTACCGCCTGCAAGGTGTGAAGATTTCCGACAAACACATCGAGGTCATCATCCGCCAAATGCTGCGCCGTGTGAATATTGCCGATGCAGGCGAAACCGGCTTTATTACCGGCGAACAAGTAGAGCGCGGCGATGTTACATTGGCTAACGAGAAGGCATTGGCCGAGGATAAAGAACCAGCACGTTACGAAAACGTATTGCTGGGTATTACCAAAGCTTCTTTGTCTACCGACAGCTTCATCTCAGCCGCATCGTTCCAAGAGACCACACGCGTATTGACCGAAGCCGCAATTATGGGCAAACAAGACGAGTTGCGCGGTCTGAAAGAAAACGTGATTGTCGGCCGTCTGATTCCGGCAGGTACGGGTTTGACTTACCACCGTACCCGTCGTCAGGTATGGCAGGCACATCATGAAGCCGAAGTGGCCGAACAGGTTGATGAAGCCGAATAAAATGGAATGACGTAAATATTAAGCCAAACGCCGATTGTGTCAGCAATCGGCGTTTTTTCAGACGGCCTGAGAGGTAGGAAATATCATATGTAGTAAATCGACTTCATTTTTTAATATAAGGCAGCAAGCAGCAGACAGTGGAGTGATACGGCAGGGTACGGCAACCCCGTAGTAGAAATTAAGTTGATTGACTTTAAAGCGGCAACAGAATCGGTTCTGTATGACTATCAGTACTGTTTGCAGCTTGCTGCCTTATATTAAAAATGCGTTGATTGACTTAGGCTGAAACCTTTGCAAAACGCTCAGATGTGAATGCAGTTCAAGGCGTAGCAGCATAGTGAGTGCAGACATATTCATATAGACGGGGCAAGCGAGCGAGCAGCGTATAACGCAGAAATGCGCTGCCGATGGGGCAAAGGTCTCAGGCTGATTTTGAAATATGGATACGGTTGAATGCCGTCTGACGTTTTGCCAGAAACAAGAAAGGCCGCAATTGCTTGCGGCCTTTCTTGTTGATTTATCTGGTGGGTCGTGAAGGATTCGAACCTTCGACCAACGGATTAAAAGTCCGCTGCTCTACCAGCTGAGCTAACGACCCGATAAGCTGTGAATTTTAAATATTGGAGGGGGTTCTGTCAATAGATGCATGTTATTTTTTCTGCATCTTTATGTAAAAGAAGAAAATTTATTTATTTTATCTGAACGGCGACTATGTTATGATTTTAAGCGTATCAATGAAAGTATTCATTGGTCATCGAATACATATTGAAAAGGATAAACACAGATGAAAAAAATTCTGATGGCTCTTACTGCTGTTGCTGCTTTAGCAGCTTGTTCTCAAGAAACCAAACAGGAAACTAAAGAAGCTGCCCAAGCTATTGCTTCTGAAGTGAAAACCGATGTGCAAGATGCCAAAGAAAAAGCGGCTTCTGCGGTAAGCGGTGCGGTTGAAGCTGCAAAAGAAACCGGTGCTAAAGTGGAAAACGCGGCTTCTAATGCTGCTGTTGCCGGTAAGGAAGCGATGAGTGATGCCGCTCAAGCAACCAAAGAAGCTGCTGCTGATGCGAAGAATGCTGCTCAAGATGCGGTTGCCAAGGCTAAGGCTGCTACAAAAGAAGCTGCCGCCGATGTGAAGAATGCTGCTCAAGAAGCTGATGCCAAAGCGAAAGACGCTGCTAAATAATTTGTTTCTTCATCGAGATTTGCCGTTGAGTGTGTAAGCATTTTATGCGGTAAAAGTTCGATTTAGGATGGAAATGCTGTCAAGCGGGATATCTGCTTTGACAGCATTTTTGTTGAGCAGGTGCCGGAATGGGTAATCGGAAAAGATCTTTGACTATAAACCGAACCGAGACTTACCGCTTTCATAGCAAATCAACTTTAATTTCTGCTGCGGCTTGCGGCTTTGTATCAAAAATAAGTTTATTTGTGATAACAGGGGCATAATTCAAGTATGTTGTTTTTAATTCGTGTTTTGGTAAGCCGGATTTTGTTTTTCAGACGGCCTGTTCTGTTTCTTTCTCTAGAGAGAGTTTGAATCCTGTACAATTCATTATTTTATTGATTTTTCTGCCGCCTCTGTCTTATGCGCACTCCTGCCGTTAATCCTAAAGTTATTGCCACATTGCCGGTTTTTTTCAGCGTGTTAATTGTGACGGCGCTGATTTGGTATTTCAATGTGCCCCAGCTGACTACGCCTTTGGTGTTAGGGATTATTGCCGGCGGTTTGGTGGATTTGGATAACGGTTTGACAGGCCGTCTGAAAAATATTGTGATTACGCTGGTGTTGTTTTCGGTTTCTTCGCTTGCGGCTCAGTTTACGCACGGTTCGGGCTTGCCGTTTATTCTGGTGATGACGCTGATGACCTTCGTTTTTACGCTTTTGGGTGCGGTGGGGTTGCGTTATCGAACGCTGGCGTTCGGCACTTTGGCGGTGGCAACTTATACAACGCTTGCCTATACGCCGAGTATGCCGTGGTTTGTGAATCCTGTGCTGATTTTGTGCGGCACGCTGCTGTATAGCACGCTTACGTTGTTGCTGCATATGATTTTTCCGCACCGTCCGGTTCAGGAGAGTATGGCTTCGGCTTATGCTGCTTTGGGCGGTTATTTGGATGCCAAAGCTGCTTTTTTTGATCCGGACGAAGCGGATTGGTTGGAGAACAGGCAGATTGATTTGGCGATGAAAAACACCGAAATCATCGGGGCGTTCAACCAATGCCGTAATGCTTTGTTTTACCGTATGCGCGGGCAGCACCGTCATCCGCGCACCATGCGCATGTTGCGTTATTACTTTACCGCGCAGGATATTCACGAGCGCATCAGTTCGGCACATGTTGATTACCGCGAGCTGGCAGACCGTTTAAAAAATACCGATTTGATTTTTCGGATCAACCGTTTGCTTGAACTTCAAGGGCAGGCTTGTCGGGATGTGGCGGAAAGTTTGCGCAGCGGCCGGCCTTATCAATACGGTAAGCGTTTGGAGCGTGCGATTCAGGGGTGCCGCCAGTCGCTGAAGCTGTATGCGGAAAGCCACAACGGCAGCGAAGTACATACTTTGCAGCGGCTGCTGGAAAACCTGTTCAGCGTCGATTACCAACTCAGCCATATCGAAAGCGGCGATCAGGCTGCCGATGAAGGTGCTTCAGATAAAACCCGTATTGCTGCGTCGGAAAACGGCGGTTTGCGTAATATATGGCCGTCGGTGCGCAGCCAGCTCAATCTTGAATCGGTGGTGTTCCGCCATGCCGTGCGCTTGTCGATTGTGGTGTTTGTTGCGTGCAGTGTGGTGGAAATTTTCCATGTGAATATGGGCTATTGGATATTGCTGACGGCTTTGTTTGTATGCCAGCCCAACTATTCGGCTACCAAAAAGCGCATTAACCAGCGTATTGCGGGAACATTGCTGGGGGTGGTGGTCGGCTCGCTCGTGCCTTATTTCACGCCCTCGATGGAAACCAAATTGTGGATTGTGTTGGCGGCAACCACGCTGTTTTTCTTTTTCCGCACCAATAAATACAGTTTTTCTACCTTTTTTATTACCGTTCAAGCACTTGCTGCTATGTCGTTGGCGGGGGAAGATGTGTTGTCTCTAACGTGGACGCGCGTAACCGATACTTTGGCGGGGGCGGCAATCGCATGGGCGGCAGTCAGCTATTTGTGGCCGGATTGGCGTTATCTCACCCTCAGCCGCACGGCAGGGAAGGCGGTTAACCGCAACGGATTGTATTTGCGCCACATTCTCGGCCAGTTGAGAACGGGCGGTTCCGACGATGTGGCTTATCGGGTTGTGCGCCGCCAAGCGCACGAAGCTGCTGCGGCATTGAGCAGCACGCTTTCCGATATGAGCGGAGAGCCTGAAAAATACGGTCGCAAACTGCAAGACGGTTTTAATCTGCTCAAACTCAGTTATGCCTTGATCGGTTATATTTCCGCACTCGGGGCATACCGCAGCCATATGGCCAACGGCTGCGAACCTGAATTTACAGAAGGTTTTTTCCGTACCGCCAACCGCATAGCGGATATATTGGAAAGCATTTCCTTTTCAAGCCCCGAAGCGTTTCAGACGGCCTTAAACGAAGTGAGGCAGGGTTTGCAGCAATTGCACGGTTTGATTGGCGAAGACCGCCAGAGCAGCATTTTATGGCAGCAGTTAAGCTTGATCGGCCGCCAGCTTGAGCCTTGTTATACAGCTCTTCACGGCAGTGGCGAAGAAATGCCCGCTGTTTCTGCCCCGGGCGCATAAGCCAATAAACTGAGACCTTTGCAAAACCCTCAAACTTTATTTCTGCTGTACCGTTGCGGCCTTGTATCAAAAATAAGTTTATTTGCCGTAACGGTTACGCCTGATTCTGACAACCGTCAAAATAAACCGTGTTCGACATTGACCCTTGTTGAAAAAGGGTTTTAAATCAATGGGGAACGCTGTCGTTCATTTTTGAGGAGAGAAACATGCGTAATTCCAAAGTGGCTGTATGGTTATTCTCATTATTTTTGGCTTACCCCTCCGCATCTTCCGGGCTGACCAAAACCTTGCCGGGCGATATCACGCTGGAGCAGGCGCAGGCGGTGGTTCAGGCGGCATTGAAGAAAGCCGAAACCATGAAAGTGCCGATGAATATTGCCGTTGTAGATGCAGGCGGCAATCTGAAAGCGTTTGCACGCATGGATGATGCGTTTCTAGGCAGCATCGACATCGCCGAACGCAAAGCGCGTACCGCACGTTATTTCAATATGTCCACCCGCGATTTGGGTAAAGCCGCACAGCCGGGGCAGCCGTTGTTCGGTATCGAATCGACCAACGGCGGGTTGGTGATTTTCGGCGGCGGCGAACTGCTCACCGATAGAAAAGGCACGATTATCGGCAGTATCGGCGTGAGCGGGGGCACGGTGGAGGAAGATGAAAGCGTGGCCAAAGCCGGTGCCAAAGCTTTACTTGGCCGTTGGTAAATGGCGATAACGGTAGAGGCCGTCTGAAAAGTTTTTTTCAGACGGCCTCTTGTTTGATGCTTACCGTAAATGATGATTACGATTCGGCACTTATGGCTGTGAAAATGAAGTTTTTATACAAGGCGGCGAGCCGCAGACAGTACAGATAGTACGGAATTGATTTTGTTGCCGCTTCAGCGGCTTACAAAATCGTTCTCTTTGAGCTAAGGCGAGCCAACGCAGTATAAAAGATTCAGTTTCACAGCTATACGATTTCTCCGCGTAAAGAGAAGGTGTAGGCCTCGGTAATCTTTAAATCCACCATTTCATTAATCAGGTGCGGATTACCGGTGAAGTTGACCACGCGGTTGTTGGCGGTGCGCGCTTGCAGTTGGTCGGGGTCTTTTTTGGAAATGCCTTCCACCAAACAGCGTTGCACCGTGCCGAGCATACTTTGGTTGATGCGGGCGGTTTCGGCTTCGATTACTTCGTTCAAGGCTTCCAAGCGGCGCACTTTTTCTTCATGCGGCGTGTCGTCGGGCAGGTTGGCGGCCGGTGTGCCGGGGCGCGGGCTGTAAATGAAGACGAAGCTCAAATCGAAGGCAACATCTTTTACCAGCTTCAACGTTTGCTCGAATTCGCGTTCGGTCTCGCCGGGGAAGCCGACGATAAAGTCGGAGCTTAAACACAAATCGGGGCGGATGGCGCGCAGTTTGCGGATGATGGATTTATATTCCAGCGCGGTATAGCCGCGTTTCATCGCGCTCAACACGCGGTCGGAACCGCTTTGCACCGGCAGGTGCAGATGCGATACCAGCTTGGGCAGGTCGCGGTAGCATTCGATAATCGCATCGGAAAACTCGCGCGGGTGGCTGGTGGTGAAACGCATACGCTCGATGCCGGGGATTTCATGCACGATACGCAGCAAGGTGGCGAAGTCGCAAATGCCGCCGTCGTTCATCGCACCGCGGTAGGCGTTCACGTTTTGCCCCAGCAGGTTGATTTCTTTCACGCCTTGCTGGGCGAGATTGGCGATTTCGGTGAGTACGTCATTCAACGGGCGCGAAAACTCTTCGCCGCGGGTGTAGGGCACCACGCAGAAGCTGCAATATTTCGAGCAGCCTTCCATAATCGATACGAACGCGCTGCCGCCTTCCACGCGGGCAGGGGGCAGGTGGTCGAATTTTTCGATTTCGGGGAAGGAAATATCCACTTGCGAGAGGCCGGTGGTTTCTTTATCCACAATCATCTGCGGCAGGCGGTGCAGGGTTTGCGGGCCGAACACTACATCTACATAAGGCGCTCGTTTCACAATCGCTTCGCCTTCCTGAGAAGCAACGCAGCCGCCTACGCCGATGATGAGATTGGGATTTTTCGCTTTCAGCGGTTTGATGCGGCCTAAGTCGGAAAACACTTTTTCCTGCGCTTTTTCGCGCACGGAGCAGGTGTTGAACAGAATGATGTCGGCTTCTTCGGCCTCGCTGACTTGCACCAGCTCGTCGCCTTCGGCAAGCACCGACAGCATTTTTTCGCTGTCGTACTCATTCATTTGGCAGCCGAAGGTACGGATAAATACTTTTTTCATGTTTGTTGCGGATGAGAGAATGATTAGGGTTGGAGGGTGGCGGCGCGTTGCTCGAATGCTTTCTGCTCGGCATCGGTCAGCACCCAGATTTCGGTGATATTGCCCGCATCGTTACGGCGCACGGCTACGGTTTTTCCGAGATGCAACATCAGTTTGCCGCGAACGATAAAACGGTTGCGCTCGTCTTTGATGCGCAGGTCGTGGGTGGTATTGAAGGCAGAAACATTATTATCGAGCCAGCCCAGCGTGAGGATTTTCAACCACGGAAAACCGCCGTTGCTCAACACAACCTGAGGATAATTCACCTGCTTTAATACGGCCACGTCCATTTCGGTAGGAACGGTGCGTTGCGCCCAAGTAAGCGAGGAGCACAATAAAATCAAAACGGTAAAGACATTACGCATGTTCATTTTTGTTTTTTTCTTGAGTGAGTAAGACAGCCGCGCATTATAACACAGCACGCTTTTCAATATGGGCGGTTTATTGTTTTTAATAGGTTTTTTATATCTGCACATGTGGTTGAGGCCGTCTGAAAAGGCTTTTTCAGACGGCCTCTTTGCCGAAGAGGAGAATTTAGAAACTGTATTCCGTTTTGAATACAAATTCGTTGCGCTTATAGCGGTTTACCCAAGATGAGCTACGGTTATCGGTATGTTTGAAACTGAATATCGGTGTAAAACCGCGCAGAGAAGGGCGGTTGAATTTGACGTCCAGCTGGTAAATCCGCTCGCGGTCTTTGCGGCGTGTTTCCAACCAGGCATGGTAGTCCTGATAAGCCGTTCTGCGCCAAATGGTATGCAAAGTAGTGTCGATACCTGAGCCGAAATGTTTGTTGATGCCGAAACGCACACCGTGGCGGCGGTATGAATCGACGGCCTCACGGCTGTTTTTGCGCAGATAATCATAGCCGCCGAATATTGTCCAGTTATTCGGCAGGGCGTAAACGCCGTTGGCAAACAGCAAGGTTTGTGGGCCGTTGAAATGGCGCAAGTTTTGTCCGCGGTAGCGGTCGTATTTATGCTCTGCCTGTATGCCGAGAAAAGCATTGGGCGATACTTCGCGGTTGAAAGAAGTGCTGATGCCCATGTTACTGCTTTGCAAGCGGCCTCCTTCCCAATTGTGCTGCCACAAAGGGCCTATGGTGAATGTATTGTTTTTATTGGTAAAACTATATGTCGGATTTAGTCCTGTGTTGTGTTCGCTATATTCTGCGTGGTTCGGATAAAGACGGCCGAGAGCAAAGGCATTGAGTTGGATACCGTGATGGCCTTTTAGTGAAATCCGTTTGTTTGCCGCTGTTTCATATATCCAAACCTTACCATCGACCGCATTGGGAGAATAAGCGGGCAGCTTTTCGGTGCGGCAGGATAATTCGCCGTTGCTGTCTAAAATCGGCTGGCCGTCCGAACCGAAACCGCAGAGTGTCTGTTCTCTCCAAACAGTGCTTTCCGAAGAACGGTTGAGATTGGTTTCATAGCCCGCTCCAAGCGAAACCGAGCCGTGCCATGCCTCGCGGTTTGCCAACGCATCTTTGAAAACCGTAATTTTACGGTTGATTTCGGGAACTTCAGGCACGGAGATATCTGAAAACAAAGCCGCGGCTTCACGGTTTTGCTTATCTATAAACAGTAAACGCGCCAAATCAAGCTTGCCACGCACAAATCCGGGATTGCGCTCATAAACTTGCCGGTACAGTGCAACAGCCTCTTTCATATCATTGCGGAAAACGGCCTGATTGGCCTTAACGAATATCACCATATCGGGGTCATAGTCGGGCTGCTGTTGGTAAACCGCAAGCAACCTTGCCGTTTCCGCTTCATCTTGTGCGTTAACCGCTTGCATTAAGGACATAAAAATATCTTCGCCTTCACTACTTGCGCTTCCATAAGCAATATTTTCGCTACCTACGATATTGTGTTCCTGCTGCTGTTTGCGGGATTCTACGCTTTGATTGAGCTGTATGCGGCGGTCTTCACGGTCTGCAAAGGAATAAAAGGGCAGGGTAAAAAGGCAAATACCGAAGCAGGCTCGGCTTAAATAGAAAGAAAATCGGAACAAGGCGGAAGTGGGTTTCATAAATCGGTCGGCAAACAAAAAGGCGGTGTTGACTGCTTTTTTATAGGTTGGGTCGGTATCGGGTTTGTGCGCGGGCAGAGCTTACGGGCTGCTGCCCGCTGTTCGAGTCGTTCATTGTGTGTGACTATTTTTTCGTGCCGCCGAATGCGGTGTTAAATTTGTGGTTTTTACCGAAATCTGCTACGCCTGCCAATGCCGCAGCCTGATTGCCGAAGAAGTGGCCTTTGGTGGTACCGTTTACGCTGTTGTTGGCTTTTGCTACACCTGCAAACGAAGCATCTTGTTTGATTTCGGCATTGTTGATAGCAATTTTCAAACCTTGACGGGCGATGGTACCGTTAAGCTTTTTAGTGCCGAAATCGGCTGTCAGGTTGCCGGTCAATACCGCAGTGCCTTGTTTCACATGGTTATTGATGCCTTTAACCGCATAAGTGGCTTTACCGCTGGTAGGCATTTTGGCGGTTTTGCCCGTGCCGCTGTAGAACACAGTGTAGTTGGTTCCTGCGGTATCGGCTTTTGCACCGGAAGGCACATTGGCCCAATCACCGAAATACACATCATGGTTGCCCGCTTTGGCGTAAGAGAAGCGGCCTAAGTGGGAATGGTCGGGCATTTTTGGGATAAGCTGCCACGCGCCCGTCATGCGGTAGAGTTGGGCAACAGTTACACCGTTTTTATCTTTCCCCAAAATCCCTTTGGCGATTGTTTTTACAAAGAAGTTATTGGCAGTTCTGTCGATTTTTGCAAATGATACAGGTTGATTATTCGCAAGCCCATTTTTATTGTTGGTTTTTGCATTTTCGTCATGAACAATAATGGCAGCTTTGCCTAAATCATCTTTGTTTTTCTGTTGTGTTTCAACACCCAGCGTAATATGCCGAATGTTTTTGCCTGATATAGCGGTAGAGCTGCCTGAAGCAGGATCAGCAGCAAAAACTGCAGAGGTTACAAACACCGTACCCAATGCTAAAACCAGTTTTGAATGTTTCATCATTTGCTCCTTAAAGAAATATGAAGAATATATAAAAAGAAGATACCTTCAGCCGCGCCTGATGCCGCCTGAAAAGCAGTTTCAGACAAACGGTACAAACAGGTGCTTGAAAGGTATTTTGATTATACTTATCCTTATAATATTTGCAAATAAAAATTAATATTATTTATATGATTTATAATGAATAATTGCCATGTAGATATTTTTTTGAGCGATAACGCCGTTTCGGGCGGATTTCCTTGTATGTATTCGATGATGTTTTTTCAGACGGCCTTTTCTCAATAGTGGAAAAAGGCGGGCAAAAATGCCCGCCCTGCGGTTTTCAGACGGCCTCAAAGGCAAAGGCGGTTAGAATTTGCCGCTGATGCCGATTCTGATGCCCCTGCCGGGGGCGGGCAGGTAGGATCGGCTGAGCGGGTCGAGATAATAGCGGTCGGTCAGGTTGGTGCCTACCAGCTCGGCAGTCAGGTTTTTGCCGATTTTATAGCGCAGGTAGGCATCCCATACCGCAACGGGCTGCCAGCGCATATCGTTGGATTGAGGTTTGTCATTCTTATCTACAATTCGGTTGAATTGGTGATACAACGGCCACCAAGCATCATCACGGTTTTGATATACGCGGCTGTGGTAATGCATGCGTACACCGGCTTCGAGTTTGTTGTTTAGGAAACGCCCGCCCAAATCGGCATCAACCGACCAGCGCGGCTGGAGTGCGCTTGCCAGATAGCCGGAATCGCTCAACCCGCCGTGGTTGCATACAGGGCCTTTGACCGGTGTTTTGGTTTCAATGTAGTTGCGAATAGCCCAAGAGCCCAATGCTGCACTTGATGCAAAAGATTCGTCACACATTTCATTTTTCAGATTCCGCAACACTCCTAAACCGCCGAAAAAACGCCCCGTATCGAAACGCGCCTGAAGCTCTATGCCGCTGCGGGTGAGCTTGTCGAACTGCTCAAATTCGAGGTTTTCATCGCGGTCGATAATGTTTTCGGTTTTATTGCGGAAATAGTTGATGCGGAAATCGGCATGGCGCATTTTGGGAAACAGCCCGGTCAGGTCGTGGATATAGCCTACTTCCCAGTTTTTGGCGTGTTCGGGTTTCCAGCCGTAGCCTGCGCGGGCGAACGTGCCGGCGGCGGTTGAAAAGCCGTAAGTGCCTTCAAAGATGCTGGGATAGCGCAGGGCTTCGGTATAGCGCAGATAGGCGCGGGCTTTGTCGGTAAAGTTTACGGTGGCTGAAAACGCTGGTGTCCAGCCGCTGCCGCCCTGTTTTTGCGCCCGCCGCCGCTCTGTATCAGTCATGTTGGTAGTATATTCTTCTGTATAGCTATTTGTATATTTCCACACCATGTGCGGGCTGTTTGGGTCGGCAGGGTTGTAGGCGGCATTGGGAACCTTTGCGTGCAGGTCGGGAATGCTGCCGTTTAAGAGTGGGTTGTCTTTGATATTCAGACGGCCTGAAGCGTCTTTTAACCAATAATACTTATCCCCGTGAAGTAAAGCTGCTGATTCGGGGTCGTGGCTTTCCTGATTTCTAAGTGCTTGGTAATCTAAAACAGCTACTCCATCATCTAATTTAACTCTGTCGTATACATATTGAGCTTTGAAATATTCATTTTCATTGGATAAGTCGTCTGCCAAACCTGCTTCGAGAATTTTTGCTGCATTCAGGTGGTCTTGGTATTCTTTCTCGGTAGCGACGCGCTGAAACTCAAATTTTATTCCTCTGTTTATACTTAAAGGGTAACTGTATTTATCCCGCCCCGTTTCCAGCCGTTTGCTTTTATCCTGTATCGAAAAGTTGGTATAGCGTGCGCCTGCGGTCAGGCTCAGCCAGTGGAAGGGGTCGTATTTGAAGTTGAAGCCCAGATTGTATTCGCGGCGTTTGCCGTTGCGCGGTACGCCGAATTGGTTCAGCTCGTAATTCGGACGAAGGATATCGTTGTCGAGTTCGTTCCGGTATTTTCTGCCGCCGTCGGCTAATTCTGCTGAAAAATTGTCGCGGGAATTGAGTTTTTCGTTTTGAAAATCGCCTAATACCGTGAGTGAAAGTTTGTTGTTCAATTTCATACGGTTGGAAAAATGAAAGCCGGTGCGCTTGTTGTTTGAATAATAGGCTTGGCCTTCTACGGTATTGAAGCGGCCGTTGATGTTGGGGGTGGTGATGGCCGGGGGTTTGGGCGGTTCGACTCCTGCATTGAGCAGCTCTTGCCGCTCGGCAGGTGTGTATGACTGCCAGCTGAGGTATTCATCGCGGGCGCGTTGGAAAACACGGTCTTCATAGAGAGTATCGCCCGGCGAGCCGCCGGCGGTGTTGGTTTTCGATTTGGTGCGCGTTGTCCATAGTGTGGCATCAAAATCTATCCAGCGGTTGCCTTCGGGCTTCCATGAATAATCGATGTTGTAGGATTTTTGTTTTACTTTGGCGTCGGGCCATTCGGCGATTTTGTTGAGCACTTTGGCATCCCAGGAAATCGGCCCGATAATGCGCGAGGGCATTACTTCGCCGAATACGGTATCGGTGTGGCGCAGGCCGAGTTTGAGGGTTTGGCGGTTAGGCAGGCGGAAAGTGGTTTTGCCCACCCATGATTTGGTTTGGAGCGAGGTGTTGCTCACTTCTCCTCCGGGGTGGTAAAACAGGCCGATTTTGGCGATATCGGGTGCGCCCAGCATATTTTCACTACCCCAGAATTTTTCGCCCCGTTCCGCTGCTTCTTCTTGGCGGCGTTTGAGTTCGTCTAAAGTTTCTTGTGTCCACGGCCCGATGTAGCCGTAGCGTTGCGCGCCTTTTTTGCCGGAAAAATAATTGCCTTTGTTGCGGTAGGCATAGGCGATCATGGCATCGAAGTTTTCCTGCTTGGTGGCGGCGGCGATGCGGTAGGCTTTGTCTTCAAAGAATTTGTTGCGGCCGCCGAAACGCTGGTCAACGCGGTCGCTGCCGTCAAACTGGGCGCGCCAGATGCCGCCGGTGGCGACTTCGGGATAAGGCAGAGTGCGGTAATCTACCGATTTTTCGTAGGCGTTTTGGCGCGGTTTGATGGAGTTGGTTGAGGTTTCGGCTTTAAACTCAAAACCGTATTTTTGGCCTTCGGGCACAATGTCGTCGGCATCGATGGTTTTTAAGGCAACGGTACCGCCGATGCCGCTTTTGGCATCGCGGCTGAATGAAGGGCCTTTTTCAATATAAACGCTGCTGATGATATTAGGGTCGACATAATTGCGGTTGTTGGCACCGGCATAGCCGCGCCATACGGTAATGGCCTGCTCGGTGCCGTCTATGGTTACCGGCACCCGCCCCTGCCCCTGTACGCCTCGGATGTTGGGGTCGAGTGCGCCGCTGTTGCGGGCATCGCCGCTGTATACGCCGACCAAACCGCTGAATAGGTCGGATACGGTGTTGCCTTTGAAGGTTTCTACTTCTTGTTTGCCTTTGTAGAGGTTGACCACTTCGCGGGCATATACGCGGTTGCGCCCTTTTTCGTCTTTAGTAGTGCGCGATCCTTTTACTTCTACCGTGCCTAAAGTGGCTTCGTTTGCTGTTTGGGGGCTTTCTCCCGCCGCCCGCAAATAGGGGCTGCTCCATGCGATACTCAGGCAGACGACAATGGTTTTTAAGGGGTATGTTTTCATGATCACTCCTGTTGGTGCTTCCCATTTGCTTCGGTGCAGCTATCTGTAAAATCCTAATCCGGTTTGAAGGTAGGAAGAGGTTAAACCATAAATAAAACTTATTTCCATTATCGTTTGTAGAGTATTTTTTATCTTTTTTGTTTCCCGAACGGGGATTTTTTACAAATGAAAGGATGGGTTACGGCCGCCAAGCCGATGTGGCAGAGATGTAGATAGGGAATCCGCTTCAATTGTGCTTGATGCTTGCCGCATTGCTTTGAGGCCGTCTGAATATGCCCGTTGTGATTGTTTGAGAATGAAGTTCGGCGTATGCTTCTGCAAACATCAAGATAAGGATAAAACCATGCCGCACACACTTCCTTTAAACCCGCCCGCATTTGCCCGATTGCCGGAAGCGTTTTACAGCCGCGTCCGCACCGAACCGTTGGGCGAACCCTATTGGGTGGCGCAAAATCATGTATTGGCGGAAGAAATGGGCTTGAGGCCGTCTGAAATTTTCGATAACGCCGACAACCTGCTTTATCTGGCCGGCAGTGCCAAACAATACGATCCCGCGCCGATTGCCTCAGTGTACAGCGGGCATCAGTTCGGCGTGTATGTGCGCCAATTGGGCGACGGACGTGCGGTGTTGATCGGCGATTCGGTCGGTTCAGACGGCCTGCGTTGGGAATGGCAGCTCAAAGGTGCGGGCAAAACGCCGTATTCGCGCTTTGCCGACGGGCGGGCGGTGTTGCGTTCGAGCATCCGCGAATATCTTTGCTCGGAAGCCATGCACGGTTTGGGCATTCCGACCACGCGCGCGCTGGCGATTACGGGCAGCAACGATGCCGTTTACCGCGAAGAAGCCGAAACTTCAGCGGTGGTTACGCGCATTGCGCCGAGTTTCATTCGTTTCGGCCATTTTGAATACATGTATCACACCGGCCAACATCACAACCTGCCCGTGTTGGCGGACTTTTTGATTGACCGCCACTTCCCCGAGTGCCGCGAAGCCGAAAATCCATACTTAGCTTTTTTCCAAACTGTTTCCCGCCGCACCGCCGAGTTGGTGGCCGCGTGGCAGAGCGTCGGCTTTTGCCACGGCGTGTTGAACACCGACAATATGTCGGCTCTAGGGCTGACCATCGACTACGGCCCGTTCGGTTTTCTCGATGCCTACGACCGCCGCCATGTGTGCAACCATTCCGACACGGGCGGCCGCTATGCCTACAACGAGCAGCCGTATGTGGTGCATTGGAACTTGTCGCGCTTTGCCTCGTGCCTGCTGCCGCTGGTTTCGCAAGACGATTTGGTGGCAGAGTTGGAACGCTTCCCCGATATTTTTCAGACGGCCTATCTGCAAAAAATGCGTGCGAAACTCGGTTTGCAAACGCAAGAAAAAGGCGACGACGAACTGGTGGCCGATATGTTCACCGCCCTGCAAAGCCGCAAAGTCGATTTCACGATGTTTTTCCGATATTTGAGCGAAGTGGGTAATGTCCACGGCGAACCGCTGCCCGAAAAACTATTGGCACTGTTCCACGGCCCCACCGAAGCGTTTACCGCGTGGATAGGCCGTTACCGCGGCAGGCTGCGGGCGGAAAACAGCAACCCCGCCGAACGCGCCGAACGGATGAATGCCGTCAACCCACTGTATGTGTTGCGAAACTATCTGCTGGAGCAGGCGATACAGTTGGCAAAAAGCGGCGACTTCCGCGAAATCGAGCGCCTGCACCGCTGTATGCAGAATCCGTTTGTCGAGCGCAAAGAGTTTGCCGATTTTGCCGAACTGCCGCCGCAATGGGCGGAAAGCATTTGCGTGAGCTGTTCGAGTTAGAGGGCTTTTACACAAGCATCAGGCCGTCTGAAAACGGATTTTCAGACGGCCTGATGCTTTTTAATATTTATTTGGGTCGGCGGAACACATCGTGGCAGGATTTGCAGTTGGCGCCCACTTCGCCGTAAGCCGCTTTGATTTCTTCCAAATTGCCGCCTTGGGCTTTGTCATTCAGATTGGCAACGGCCGCGAAAAATTTTTCTTCCGCCGCTTTGAATTCATCCGGTTTCTCCCACGTTACCGGCAAGGTGTCGCCGTCGCCCTGTTCGTCTTTTTGGAAATGTTCAAACGGCTTCTTGCTTTCTTCTACAAAAGTTGCCGCCGCCGCTTTGAATTTTTCCACTTCATAAGGCTCATCGCCCTTAACCATTTTGCCCATGCTGCTGAAGTTAGGCATCATGGATTTGAAAGCGGTGGTGCGTGCCTCGGAAATCGGCCCTTTGGCCACTTCCGGTTCGGGTGCGCCGCAGGCGGCAAGGCTCAATAGTGCTGCGGCCGCCAAAGCCGCATAAGTGATTCGGGTATTCATGATAATGTGTTCCTTTCGGTGTGGTAATATTGTTGGGATTATTCAGTATCATACCCGAATCAATAAAGAGTGATAAGCAAGGAGAATAACCATGGCCATTTTGATTACCGGCGCATCGGCCGGATTCGGCGAGGCAATGTGCCGTTCGTTTGTGGCGGCGGGCTACCATGTGGTGGGTGCCGCACGCCGCATAGAAAAACTGCAAGCCCTGCATGCGGAGTTCGGAGAGCGTTTTCTGCCGCTTGAAATGGATATGACGCGCCCCGATTCGATTGATTCGGCTTTGCAAAATCTGCCCGAACCGTTTGCGTCGGTCGACTGCCTGATCAACAATGCCGGCCTTGCTTTGGGTTTGGATGCGGCGCACAAGGCCGATTTTTCCGATTGGCAAACCATGATTCAAACCAATATCGTCGGCCTCTCTTATCTTACCCGCAAAGTGCTGCCGTTTATGGTGGAGCGCAAAAACGGCTATATCATCAACATCGGTTCGATTGCCGGCACTTATCCTTATCCCGGCGGCAATGTCTATGGCGCAACCAAAGCGTATGTGCGCCAATTCAGCCTGAATCTGCGTGCCGATTTGGCCGGCACCGGCGTGCGTGTGAGCAACATCGAACCGGGCTTGTGCGGCGATACCGAGTTTTCCAACATACGCTTCAAAGGCGATAACGAACGGGCGGCGCAACTGTATGAAAACGTGCAGTTTATCCGCCCGCAAGATATTGCCGACACCGCTTTGTGGCTTTACCAACGCCCCGCACACATGAATGTAAACAGTATCGAAATCATGCCTGTGGCGCAAAGTTTCGGTGCTTTGCCCGTACACCGCGAAGCGCCTCCGATTGCGGCAGCGGTGGAAAACGGCTTCGATAAGCAAAGCATGTCGTTGTTTCAAAAAATCAAATCTTGGTTTAAATAGAGGCTGATTTATGCAGGCCGTCTGAAAAGGTTTCAGCCCGTTTCAGACGGCCTGAATGTATGGCAGCTTTGTCTTCTTTGCCTGTTCTGGCTGCGGCGGGCTTGTATCAACAATCGGTTTATTTGCTATACAATAATCAGGTTTTTATCAATGATGCCGTCTGAACATATGGATAAACGTTATACAGCAAACAAACCGATTGTTGATGCAAGGCAACAAGCCGCAGGCAGTACCGACAGTACGCAAAGGCGCGGCAACGCCGTATCCCAATTTAAGTTTATTCGCGATACCCGCCGTGTCGTGTTGGTTGCGGCCGTGTCATTGGTGCTGGCTGCATGTGCAAGCGATAAAGCTCCGGGGCGGCCTGCCAAGCCGGTTGGCCAAGCCAAACCGAAAGCCGTGGTAGGGTTGGCTTTGGGCGGCGGAGCGTCAAAAGGCTTTGCGCACATCGGCGTGCTTAAAGTTTTGAGAGCCAACAATATTCCCGTTAAAGTGGTTACGGGCACCAGCGCAGGTTCGATTGTGGGCAGCCTGTACGCGAGCGGGATGTCGCCCGACAGATTGGAACTGGAGGCCGAGATTTTGGGTAAAACCGATTTGGTGGATTTAACGCTTTCCACCACCGGCTTTATCAAGGGCCAAAAGCTGCAAGACTACATCAACCGTAAGGTCGGCAACCGCCCGCTGCAAAACCTGCCGGTTAAGTTTGCGGCAGTGGCTACCGATTTGGAATCCGGCAAAATGGTTACGTTTAACCGCGGCAATACCGGGCAGGCGGTAAGGGCTTCGGTGAGCATTCCCAATGTATTCCAGCCTGCGGTTATCGGCGGCCGCCATTATGTAGACGGCGGTTTATCGGCTCCCGTACCGGTAACGGCGGCGAAAAATATGGGGGCAAACTTTGTGATAGCGGTGGATATTTCGGCCAAACCGGCCAAGCTTTCGGATGCCGGCTTTTTCGCTTATCTTGATCAGAGCCTGAACATCATGAGCGCGGCCGCTTTGCAGAACGAATTGGGTAAAGCCGATGTGGTGATTAAGCCCAACGTGCAACATCTCGGTTCGGTGGGCGGTTTCGATCAAAAAACACAGGCCATCAAGTTGGGCGAACAGGCTGCCTTGGCCGCTTTGCCCGAAATCAAACGCAAGCTGGCTGTTTACGGCCGTTAACGGCAGAAGAATCGGTTGCGTACCATTTTTAAACGGATTCACGATAACAATCCGCCCCTATATCCGATATAGGGGCGGATTGTTTGTTTTGCCGGTTTCAGACGGCATTGTTGGTTGCTTCTTTGGTTGCTTAAGTAGTTTGGCTACATATTCAAGCTTCTTCGATTTTTTCGCACAGAAAATCCAGCGCGAATTGTACGGCTTGGGCGCGGATGCTGTCTCTGTCGCCGTCGAACAAGGCGGTTTTCGCCCAAATGCGCTGTTTGGCTGCCAATCCGAACCAAACCGTGCCGACGGGTTTTTCTTCGCTGCCGCCGGTAGGGCCGGCGATGCCGGAAATGCTGAGGGCAAAATCGGCTTTGGCGGCAATCAATGCGCCCAAGGCCATTTCGCGCACGGTTTCTTCGCTCACCGCACCGTAAAAAGCCAAGGTATTGTCTTTCACGCCTAAAAGCTGTTGTTTGGCTTCGTTGCTGTATGTAACGAAGCCGGCATGAAACCATGCGGAGCTGCCCGGCAGTTTGGTGAGTTCGGCAGAAAGTAAGCCGCCTGTGCACGATTCGGCGCAGGTAACGGTTTGCCCGCATTCGTTGAGACGGGCGGTAACTTTGGCAAGGGTGTTATTCATATGATTGCCTTTATACCTTTATATATATATGTATGGATTGACGTTTGTGTGGCTGAGACCTGTGCAAAACACCCTGCGGCGGTTGTGTTGCAATATTATTCCGTTTGGGTATTTTAGGCTGCGCATTATACCCCTGTTTAAATTATCTTGTTTGTGATGATTTTCAAAGGTTATTATTTGTGAACAAACGGTTGGTTGTATCTGTAACCGGATGAATAGAAAACCGCCGCAAGATATACCCGTTTGGCGGGGTTTTCAACCGCTGGTGTCTAAGTTTTATACCGTTAAGGGTTGTGTTTGGTAAGCTTGCGCCATCATACGGCTTGTTTGGGCGATTTTTACACACATTTTTGTTTGTTGCCTTTTTTGCACACCGCTTTGCGGTAAAGTGTTACGCAAATAATAACCATGCCGTATGCGCGGGAATCATCAACAAACCCTTTCTGAATAATGCATGAGTAAAAAACGTATTATGTTGCTTTATGTGCCTGCGGTGTTGGCTGTGATTTGGCTGGTGCTGCTGATGTGGGTGCATGTGTCGGCTTTGTCTTTCCGTTATATTACCTTAGATGAAATCCAACCGGCCGATGCCGCCTTGGTGTTGGGCAATTCTGTTTATAAAAACGGCAAGCCCAACCCCTGCCTGCGTTCGCGCGTGGCGGCGGGGGCGGAGCTTTACCATAAGGGTAAAGTAACCAAACTGGTGGTTAGCGGCGGCACAGACAGCGACGGCAGCAACGAAGCCCGGCACATGAAAGCGATTGCGGTAGAGTTGGGCGTGCCGGAATCGCATATCCTAACGGAAACCAAATCCGAGAACACTTATGAAAACATTCTGTTCAGCTCGATTGCGTTGTCGAACAATTCGAGCGTGGTGCTGGTCAGTGCCGACTACCATCTCAAACGTGCGTCATGGCTGGCGCGCCGCCAATGGCAGGATACCAAAACGATTCAGGCTTATTCGGGAAAAGCCGAATGTGATGAAGAAAGCAGCGGCTATCTGCGTAAAATCGTGCGCGAAAGCTTGGCTTGGATTAAAGCGTATTTCATGACGCCGGAGTGAGGCGGCTTATATTCGGTGCGGCGCGGGAAATCGGGTAGAATATGCGCCACCGAACTGGAATCAATAACAGACTATAAGTTAATCCCCTTAACTTTTACTACGGCGTTGCGGTGCTTCAGCTCAAAGAGAACGATGATGTAAGCCGCAGAAGCGGCAACAGAATCGGTTCCGTATTACCTGTGCTGTTGGCTTGATGCCTTGTATTAAAGTAAGTGGATTAACTATATTGCAAAGGTCTCAGGCCGTCTGAAATGTTTCAGACGGCCTGTTATTTTGTTTACACAATCCCATAGTAAAACGCTTACTTAATAACCTATCCGCTCCCGCGAAAGCTGCTGACAGAGTAGGGCGGGTTGTTGCGCGGGTGAGATGGTTTCTTCACTTCATTTGACGGCTAAAAATATGAATGCTTCCGACCGTTGGCAGATACACCGTTATCTTGCCCGAAATACCGATGAACGCTTGCAGTTGGTGCGCGACGTGCCGCAGCAGATTATTTTGGTGGGTGCCGATGCCGATGAAAGCCGCAGCCTGCTTGCCGCCCGTTATCCCAAAGCCACTTTTACGGAATACGACCCGCGCCCTGATTTTTTGGAAGCGGCAGCCAAAGCCCGTAAATCAGGTTTGTGGCAGAAGCTGACGGGCAAACAGGTGGTGCAGCACTGCCAGCCTGTCGGCCAGCTTTTGCCCGAAGCTTCGGCGGATATGTTGTGGGCGAATCTGGCCTTGATCACGGCGAAAGAGCCTGTGCCGGTGTTTGAAAACTGGGCGCGTGCTTTGAAAACCAACGGTTTGCTGTTTTTTACCCATTTCGGTATTGATACTTTGGGCGGGTTGGCAGGCCGTCTGAAAGCGCAAGGTATTGCGGTGGAAACGCCGATGTTGTTCGATATGCACGATTTGGGCGATATGCTGTTTCATCACGGTTTTTACGATCCGGTAATGGATACGGCCAAGCTGGAGTTGCATTACCGCCGGGCAGAGACGTTTTGGCAGGATATGGATACTTTGGGGTTGTGGGCATCGCTGGTGTTCGGCGATGAAGCTGCGGCGCGGGCAGCGGTGGAAGCGGTATTTGCCCAAGAAGGCGAATTAACGATTACGCTGGAAACGGTGTTCGGCCATGCCGTGAAAAAACTGATGTTGCCGCAAGGGGAAAGCCCGGTGCAGTTTTATCCGAAAAAGGCATAATAGAAGCACATATAAAAAACACCTGTCTCAGGTTTGGCCTGCAGCAGGTGTTTTTTTATGTGAATCAGCGGAATAAAGCGGGCTTAACGTTCGATATGCTCGTAGATTTTATACGGCTCTTGGTCTTCGCTGTCGGGAATATCGGCGGTTTTTTCATCGTTTATATCGTCGCTATCACCCTTAAATGCCTTAATTATGTCCATCAGGCCGATGGTTTTGGTTTTGTCGGGGTTAAAGGTAAACACCGGTTTGCCGAAGCGGTTCATGTAGAGAACCGAATCGATATTGAGTGCCTGTAATTCGCCGTTGATTTGCACATAATGGCGCATACCGACCAAGCGTCCTTTTTTATCGAGATACCAATCGGATGAAATGGGCATGCCTACGATGCCGTTTAAGCGGACGGTGTCGTTAAGGCTGTCAAATACGCCGAGAAGCAGCTTTTTGGTTTGTTCGTACTTCTCTTTGCTGACGGCTGTTTCGGGTTTTTCTTTCTGCAAGCGGTTGAATTCTTGTGAAAAATGTTTTTTCATGGCCTGCGTTAAGAGTTTCTCGAATTCATTGTCCATCAGGTAGTGGATGCGGTATGTGCCGCCGGCCTGCTTGGTGTATTCGTCGGGCGGCAGGCTGCGGTAATACTGCGGCGGAATATCGGCATAAGCGCGGTAAGCGGCGATGAACATGGCTTTGGTCGCCGTTTTCAGCGGATAGTTTTTCGGTGAATCCTGTATTTCTTTACTGCTGTCGCTGATTAATTCGTCTACATCAGACAGCTTCAGGTAAATCGGTTCGTGAATCAAACGCTCGCGTAAAGCAGGTGGCGCAATCAGATTGAGAGCCGCGGGGATGGAGGCGGGCAGATCGACAATGATGCTCATCTCTTCGCCGTCGAGCAGTATGGGCATGCTGATGCGGGTGCTTTCATTGCGGTTAACCAGTGAAAATTCGGGCGTGAGTTCGAGCTTTTTGCGTCTTAAATCCAACGCGCCGGAATATTTGATACGGGCATTTTCAAGGTAACGTGCTATGGCCGGGCGTTCGTAGAGGTAGTTTGCCGCTTTTCTGCCGATATTATTGCTGCTTGAGGGCACGGCAGTCAGCAGCGACGGCGTTATGGTGTTCATCACGAAAGCGGCGGCGCGGTAATCGTCGCCGTTGTTTTCGCTATCGGTGCCGTCTGAATATTCGCTGCCGGCTGCTTCTTCAGGTTCGGTATAGTCTGCGGCAAACTCTGCTGTGTTTACTGCGGATGCGGCGTTTGTTTCGGCTTCCGCTTCAAATTCTGCTTCAGCCTCTGCCTCTGGTGCGGCTTCTGATACGGCTTCAAGGCCGGCGGCCAAATCGGCAGCGGCTTTTTCTTTGGCGGCCGGTTCGGGTGCGTAGCCCTTATCGAACGGGGTAAAGGCAACTTTGATTTCGCCTTGGAAGTTGTAGCTGTAATCTTTGGTCAGGCTGCGTTCTACCGAATGGCTGACCATTTCGTGAGGGCTTTTGCCGTCTAAAGTGCTGCATGCGCTCAGGCCGATTACGGCTAAGGCTGTGGTTAGTGAGCTGAGTTTCATTATTTTCCTTTGGTATCGGACGGTTTTGGATAGTGGTTATATAGTCAATCAACCTGTTTTTAATACAAAGCAGCAAACCGCAGACCGTACAGACAAACGCCAAGGCGCGGCAACGCTGTGGTAAAAGTTAAGTTGATGGGCTATAAATGGTGGACGGCAGTAAACGGACGGGTTGTCTGTTTTGCCGTTGGTAAGGCAGATCGAGACCTTTGCAAAACCGCCGTCTGCGGTGCATTTCTGCGTTGTGCGCCGCCCGCTTGTTTGCTTATCTAGATGATATGTTTGCACCCGCAGTGCTGCTACGCCTTGAACTGCATCCACATCCGCAGGTTTTGAAAAGGTGTCAAATTATCGGAAAGCGGAAATTATTTGTCCAGCATGTTTTGACGTGCGGTAGCAGGGCTTGTTTAAAGCCGAGGCCGTCTGAACAACCGGAACGGTTTTTCAGACGGCCTGCTTGTATGTTAACCACACGTTCTAAGTATGGCCGGTACAGCGGCGGTAAAAACCGATCAGCCCGTTGGTTGAAGAATCGTGTTGCAATTGGCGTGCCTGTGCCAATTCGGGTTCGATGTTTTTGGCTAAGACTTTGCCGTATTCCACGCCCCATTGGTCGAACGGGTTGATGTTCCAAATCACGCCCTGCACGAAGATTTTGTGTTCGTACATGGCCATCAGCATGCCGAGATTGAAGGGGGTAAGCTCGTCGATCAGAATGCTGTTGCTGGGGCGGTTGCCGGGAAATTCTTTGTGTGGGGCGAGTTGTTCGCGTTCCGCTTCGGGCAGGTGTGCCAGTTCGGAGCGGGCTTGGTCTGATGTTTTGCCCAGCATTAATGCTTCGGCCTGTGCGAAAGCGTTGGCTACGGTAAAGCGGTGCTGGCGGCCGATTTGATAAGGGGTACGCATGGGAACGATAAAATCGACGGGAATCAGGCGCGTGCCTTGATGCAGCAGTTGGAAGAAGGCATGTTGGCAGTTCACGCCCTCTTCGCCGAATACGATGCCGCCGGTGTGCCAGCTCACGGTTTCGCCTTGAAGGGTGCGGCGTTTGCCGTTGCTTTCCATATCGAGCTGTTTCAAATAGCCGGGGAAGCGGCGCAGGTTATGGCTGTAGGGCACGACGGCGTGGCCCGAGGCGTTGCAGAAGTTTCCGTACCACACGCCGAGCAGGGCAAGCAAAACGGGAATATTGTGGCGGAAGCCGGTATGGAAAAAATGTTCGTCCATCGCATGTGCGCCGCTGAGGAATTTGCGGAACTGCGTGCCGCCCACGGCCACCATAACGGGCAGGCCGATGGCCGACCACACCGAATAACGTCCGCCCACAAAATCGAACATGGCAAAGACGTTGTCGGCAGCGATGCCGAAATTCTGAGCGGCGGCCACATCGCTGGAAATGGCGGTGAAATGGCGGGCGATATCGGCTTCGCGCAGGCCGCTTTCTCTAAACCAAGTGCGGGCGGCATGGGCGTTGAGCAGGGTTTCGGGGGTGCCGAACGATTTGCTGGCTACGCAGAATACGGTGGTTTCGGCGTTTAAGCCGGCCAAAACTTGGGCGATATTGGCATCGTCGGAATTCGACACGAAATGGACGCGTATGTTTTTACGGTAAGGTTGCAGGGCTTGAACGGCAAGTTGCGGGCCTAAGTCGGAGCCGCCGATGCCGATGTGGACGAAATCGGTAATGCGTTTGCCGGTGGCGCCGGTATGTGTGCCGCTGAGCAGGTTTTCGGCAAATGCGATGGCGCGTTCCAGTTCGCGGTGGATATCGGGCAGCACGTTTTTGCCGTCTACGTTTACGGCGGGGGCATCGGCCGGCAGGCGCAAGGCGGTGTGCAGCACGGCGCGGTTTTCGCTGAGATTGATTTTATCGCCGCGCCGCATGGCTTCGGCCTGCTGTTTCACGCCGGCGGCATCGGCCAAGCGGCACAACAGGCCGAGGGTTTCTTCGCTGATGCGGTTTTTGCTGTAATCGAACAAGAGGCCGTGAAGGGTTTCGTGCATGTTGTCGAAACGGGCAGGGTCGGCCTGAAACCAGTCGCGCATGTGCAGCGACGAAGTATTGATTTGGTGGGCTTGGAGGTCTTGCCAAATGGCGGTCAGAAGCTCTTTGTTCATAGGCGTGCGGGCAATCGGTAATCTAATGGTTAAGGCAAGTTGGTGAAAGGTTGTAGGCCGTCTGAAAAAACGGCGGATGTCGGTTGGTTATGTAGTGTCGTGTAGTATATAACAACCGGCAGGCTTTTTTGATATGAAGTCGATTAACTTAATTTTTACTGCGGCTTGCTGCCTTGTATTAAAAATAGGTTGATGGCTATAAACGCTTATTAGACCGCAAAGTTTATAAAGATAGGGCGGATTAGTGCAAAAATAGATTGATATTGCTCAAATGAGTCGATAAAAAAACGGTGCGGCACGGCGGATATGCTTTAAACGCATTCAGACGGCCTTGATGTATTAATGCGTTTTAATTGAAATAAAATACCAATATTTTAATTAAATAGAAATTTAAATTCCCATAAAAGACAAATCCATAGATTTACACAATAAAATAGCTAGAAATAAACTTTCAGCCTTGCCATAGGCCGTCTGAACCGTTAACCTTAGCAACCTGATTCATTGCATAGAAAAGAACAATCATGACACCACGCCACCAAACAGACGATGTCAAAATCAGAGAAGTAAAAGAACTGCTCCCCCCGATTGCCCACCTTTACGAACTCCCCATCAGCGATCACGCCGCCGATCTCGTGCACCAAACCCGCGGCGAAGTGGCCAAACTCGTTCACGGCGAAGACAACCGCCTGTTGGTGATTATCGGCCCGTGTTCCATCCACGACCCCAAAGCCGCGCTCGAATACGCCGAGCGTTTGCTGCCGTTGCGTAAAAAATACGAAAAAGAGCTGCTGATCGTGATGCGCGTTTACTTTGAAAAACCGCGTACCACCGTCGGTTGGAAAGGGCTGATTAACGACCCGCACCTCGACGGCACGTTCGACATCAACTTCGGTTTGCGCCAAGCCCGCAAGCTTTTGCTTACACTCAACAATATGGGTATGCCCGCATCAACCGAGTTTCTCGACATGATTACCCCGCAATACTATGCCGACCTGATTTCATGGGGCGCCATCGGTGCGCGCACCACCGAAAGCCAAGTGCACCGAGAGCTGGCAAGCGGCTTGTCTTGCCCGGTAGGTTTCAAAAACGGCACCGACGGCAACCTGAAAATCGCCATCGATGCCATCGGCGCGGCCAACCATCCGCACCATTTCCTGTCTGTTACCAAAGCCGGCCACTCCGCGATTGTCCACACCGCCGGCAACCCCGACTGCCATGTGATTTTGCGCGGCGGCAAAGAGCCGAATTACAGCAGCGAACATGTGAAAGCCGCTGCCGAGCAGCTCACGCAAGCCGGTGTAACGCCCAAGCTGATGGTCGATTTCAGCCATGCCAACAGCCGCAAAGACTACAAACGCCAAATGGAAGTGGCTCAAGATGTCGCCCAGCAAATCCGCGACGGCGAAAACAACATCATGGGCGTGATGGTGGAAAGCCACTTGGTAGAAGGCCGCCAAGACAAACCCGTATGCTACGGCCAAAGCATCACCGACGCCTGCATCGGCTGGGAGCAAACCGAAGAACTGCTCGCCTTGCTGGCAGATGCCAACCGCAGCCGCGTGTAATCCGCATCCTCCGTCAAACCGTTCGAGGCCGTCTGAAATCTTTTCAGACGGCCTCGGTTATAATACCCGCATGAACTACCACCACATCGCGCTCAACATCCCCATTTCAGACGGTCTCTTAACCTACGGCCACCCGACCGCCTTGCCCAAAGGCTGTCGGGTGGTGGTGCCGTTTCGCGGCAAGCCCGTTGTCGGCGTGGTGTGGGCGAACGGCGTAACGCCGGAGATTGACGCGGCGAAAATCCTGCCGGTTCAGACGGCCTTTACCGACGAACCGCTGTTTCCCGAAAGCTGGTGCAAGCTGCTGGCGTTCACTTCGCGCTATTACCATTATCCGCTCGGGCAGGCCGTGTTTACCGCGCTGCCGTTGGGTTTGAAAGAAGCCAAGCCTGTTGAAACCCCGCAGCCGCCGCAGTTTTATGCTTTGAACGAAGCAGGCAAAGCGCAAATCCCGCCGCCGGAGCGTTTCCACAAAAAACACGCCTTGTGGCAGGCTTTGCTTTCAGACGGCCTCAGCATGGCGGCCTTGAAACACATCCACAACCAAGCGCCGAAGCTGCTGCAAGAATGGACGGAAAACGGCTGGATACGCACCGCCCAAGCCGCCGCGCCCGTGTTGAGGCCGTCTGAACACCGATTAAACACCGAGCAGCAAGCCGCCGCGCAAGCCGTTCAGACGGCATCCGATACCTTCAAACCCTTCCTGCTCTACGGCATCACCGGCAGCGGCAAAACCGAAGTCTATTTCGACGTGATGGCCAAAGTGTTGGCGGCGGGTAGGCAAGTGCTGTTTCTGCTGCCCGAAATCAACCTTACGCCGCAACTGATCAAGCGCGTGGAAGCCCGTTTTGCCGACGTGCCGACCGCCGTGCTGCACAGCCAAACCGCAGCAGGCAAGCGCACGCAAGACTATCTGCGCGCCATGCTCGGGCAAGCCAAACTGATTATCGGCACGCGGCTGGCCGTGTTCACCCCGCTGCCCGATTTGGGCTTGGTGGTGGTGGACGAAGAACACGATTCCTCGTTCAAACAAGACAACGAACTGCGCTACCACGCCCGCGATTTGGCCGTTTGGCGCGCACGGCAAAGCAGTTGCCCCGTCGTGCTCGGCAGCGCCACCCCCAGTTTGGAAAGCTGGCACAAAGCACAAACCGGCGCGTACCAACTGCTGGAGCTGACCGAACGCGCCCATTCCGCCGCCCAACTGCCGCAAGTCGACATCTTAGACGTACGCCGCCTGCCGCTCGACAACGGCTTCTCGCCGCAAGCCCTGAAACTGCTCAAAACCAACCACGAACAAGGCGGCATGTCGCTGGTGTATCTCAACCGACGCGGCTTCGCACCCGCCCTGTTTTGCGGCGACTGCGGCCACACCTTCGGCTGCCCGCGCTGCTCCGCCAAAATGGTGCTGCACCAACGCGCCCGCCAACTGCGCTGCCACCATTGCGATTTCAGACAGCCCGTACCCTACAAATGCCCCGAATGCGGCAACCAAGACCTCACCGCCGTCGGCCACGGCACCCAACGCGTCGAAGAAACCCTGCGCAACTTCATCCCGCAAGCCAAAATCGCCCGCGTCGACCGCGACAGCACCGCCCACAAAAACGACTGGGCCGATTTATACCGACGCATCGCCGCCAACGACATCGACATCCTCGTCGGCACCCAAATGCTCGCCAAAGGCCACGACTTCGCACGGCTGAACCTCGTGATCGTATTAAACGCCGACGGCAGCCTCTACAGCGCCGACTTCCGCGCCCCCGAAAGACTGTTTTCCGAACTGATGCAGGTTTCCGGCCGGGCAGGGCGCGCCGAAGCCGCCGGCAAAGTGCTTATCCAAACCCAACTGCCCGAACACCCCGTATTCGCTGCCGTAAAGGCACAAAATTACCGCATCTTCGCCGAAAACGAGCTGAACGAACGGCAAACATTCAATATGCCGCCCTTCGGTTTTCAGACGGCCATCCGCGCCGATGCCGTCAAAATCGACGAAGCCGTGCAGTTTCTCAATGACATCCAAGCCGTTACCCAACCGCTGCTGCCCGAAACCGTATCCGCCTTCGGCCCCGTGCCCATGCTGATGGCGCGGCTGGCCGAACGCGAACGCGCGCAAATGTTTTTAGAATCCGCCTCCCGCAAAGACCTACACCACGCCGTAAGCCTGTGGGTGCAAGTGTTGCAGCAGTACCGCGACGGCAAAGTAAGATGGTCGGTGGATATCGACCCGCAAGAGATGTGAAGAGGCCGTCTGAAAAAGTTTTCAGACGGCCTTTAAGGTTATGAATGGTTAGCTTTCGGCAGAAGATTCGGGAAAAGCCTCTTTAAACCATGCTTGGAATTCGGGGGTGTTGCGGATGTTGTTGAAAACTTCACCCTCTTTAATGTTAGCTATTTCAGGCAAATCATTTTCCTGTCGTGCTAAGCGTAATTGGGCGATTGCTTCAGACGTATTGCCTTCTAGCGCATATAAGCAGGCATTTATATATGCTAATTCATTTTCAAATTGTGGATAATCATTTAAGAATTTGTCTATTAAGTAACGTGCTTGTTGCAATTCGTCAGTTTTTAGATGTAGATGTTTATAGAGCAAAAGTATCAACCAGTTTTTTACCGTTAAATAACTTTTATGATTTACAGCTAGTGCATATTGATAATATTTTTCAGCTTGCTCCCATTGTTTCTTTGCTTCATCTATTTTCTTTTCTTGTAATAAGGTGGAGGCTTCTTTATGGAAAAGAGTTCCCATATTCTCTGCACTCTCATCGCTAGCCGGGTTAACTTGTAGAACTTTTTTGTAATGTTCGTCACTTTCTTTAAACCAGTAGGCTTGTTGGTCGCGGTTACTTTTGTCGTACAGAAAGCACGCTTGAAGGCCGGCGTTGAAGTTAGCGTGTCCATCTTGATTATCTTGTTGTAGTACAGCCTGCCAAGCATAAAATGCTTGCAAATAGTCTTGATAAATTTTGCTTTGATCAGCTTTGTCAGATAGCAGGATAGCTTGGGCGCGTAGTTGTTCGATGAGGGGAATATCGTTGTGTTCCGCTAAATCTTTGGCTGCTTCGATGCTCTCTTTCTGTTGTTTGCTTTCTTTATCTTGTGCTTGAGAGCTATATTTTTTCATTTGCTCAGACAGTTTGGCGATTTCGTTTGTACTTTCTTTTGCTTGAGAGTGGAAACTCTGAATTTCATCTAAATGTGCCTGTGCATTTGAGGCGCTTTCTTTAGCTTGGGCGGCTAAGGTTTGTGCTTTCTCTGAGTGTTCTTTGGCTTGGTTAAGTATGGCCGTGGATTCGGCAAGCATTTTTTCTTTTTCTCGTCGAGATACCATATAAGGAATTGCGATGCCTACTATAGCTGCGAATATAGCAATAAAGGACAGCCACCAGTTGATCGTTTCCTGCTGGTTTTCCACCACTTTTTGGTCAGTAGCCAGTATTTTTTCTTGCAGCTTTAATTCGAGTTCTTTTAAATCGTTTTTTCCGATTATGTCAGATGTTTTGATTGATTCTGCTGGTGTTTCAATAGCTGGATTGTTCGCAGCCGTATGATTGGACTGAACCGATGTATTTGCTGCTGCCGAAAAGGAAAACATCAAGCCAAATATCAGGCAGGTGAGAGATGAAATAAGAATACGTTTGTTCATAAGGCTATCCCATTCAAGATGCGCGTAATTATAACGGCTAAACTGCAAAAAGTATGTTGTGAATGAAGCGGATAGAGATTGAACAGTATGAGGCCGTCTGAAAATGATTTTTCAGACGGCCTCATGTTTCTAACCTGAATCAAGACACGGATTAGATGCGCATCGG
Source organism: Neisseria dumasiana (assembly GCF_022870885.1). Classification (NCBI taxonomy): domain Bacteria; kingdom Pseudomonadati; phylum Pseudomonadota; class Betaproteobacteria; order Neisseriales; family Neisseriaceae; genus Neisseria; species Neisseria dumasiana. The sequence continues at coordinate 287,089 of NZ_CP091509.1, forward strand.
CATCACGATGTATTTGAAATTGGGGTTGTTCGGAATGGTGAACAGGGTGGAGCGGTTGGCGTCGCCGAAGGCAAGCTGCATGTCGTCGGCGTGTACGTTGCGCAATACGTCCATCAGGTAGCCGATGTTGAAGCCGACTTCGAGTTCGTCGCCCTGATAGGCGATTTCCAATTCTTCTCGGGCTTCTTCCTGCTCGTTGTTGCTACACACAACGCTCAACAGGCCGGGGCGCAGCAGCAGTCGGGCACCGCGGAATTTTTCGTTGGCGAGAATGGCGGCGCGTTCGAGAGCGCCGAGCAGCTGGGTGCGGTTAACCAAAAAGATTTTGTCGTTGTCGAGCGGAATCACGCGGTTGAAGTCGGGGAATTTGCCGTCCACCACTTTGCTGACGATCACGGTGTCGTTGCAGCGGAAGCGTACTTGGTTGTTGAGCAGCTCTACGGTAATCGGTTCGGCGGGGTGGTTGAGCAGTTTGAAGAGTTCGAGCACGGTTTTGCGCGGCAGAATCACTTCGGCTTTGGGCAGGTCGGCGTCGATGGTGGTGCAGGAATAGGCGAGGCGGTGGCCGTCGGTGGCGACCAGGCGCAGTTGGTCGCCTTCTACCTGCATCAACAGGCCGTTGAGGTAGTAGCGGATGTCTTGCACGGCCATGCTGTACTGCACTTGGGAAAGCATGTTTTTAAAGGCTTCCTGCGGCAGTGAAAAGGCGGCGCTCACGTTTTCGCCTACGCTCATCAGGGGGAAATCTTCTGCGGGCAGGGTTTGCAGGTTAAAGCGTGATTTGCCTGCTTTGAGGGTAAGGCGGTTTTGCGCCCAGTCGAGTGCGACGAGCGAGCCGTCGGGCAGGGCGCGCAAAATATCTTGCAGCTTTTTGGCATTGGTGGTGATGCGGAAGTCTTCGGCTTCGCTGTGGGGGCCGGAGGTGTTGATTTGGATTTCCAAATCGGTAGCCAGAATATTGGTTTGCCCGTGAAGGTTTTCGAGCAATACGTTCGACAGAATCGGCAGCGTGTGGCGGCGTTCGACGATGCCGGTAACGGCTTGCAGGGGTTTGAGCAGGGCATCGCGTTCGGCTTGTAAAATCAACATGGTCATCCCTTCGGGCTAATCAGTTTTGGATAATAATTAACAGTTTTTCGTAATCCTGCGCCAATTCGGGGTCTTCTTCGCGCAGTTTGGCTATGGCTTTTACGCCGTGCATCACGGTGGTGTGGTCGCGGCCGCCGAAGGCGTCGCCTATGCTGGGCAGGCTCAGATTGGTCAGCTCTTTGGTGAGGCTCATGGCAATCTGGCGCGGGCGGGCGATATTCCGTGTGCGTTTTTTGCCTACTATATCACTCATCTTGATGCGGTAGTATTTTGCGGTGGCATCGATAATCAGGTCGGCGGTAATCACTTTATACGAGCTGGCTACGATGTCTTGCAGGGCGTTTCGTGCCAAATCGATGTCGATCGGTTTGTTTAAAAAGCGGCTGCTGGCACTCACGCGGTTGAATGCGCCTTCGAGTTCGCGCACGTTGGAGCGGATGAGGTTGGCAATGAAAAAGGCGGCGTCTTCGTTTAAATCGACACCGGCGGTTTCGGCTTTTTTCTGCAAAATGGCCACGCGCATTTCCAGCTCGGGCGGCTCCAGTTCGAGCGTCAGCCCCCATGAAAATCGTGATTTCAGGCGGGCATCCATGTCTTCGATTTTGGTGGGCAATACGTCGCAGGTAAGAATGAGCTGTTTTTTCTTGTTGTGGAAATGGTTGTACAAATAGAAAAACTCTTCCATTGTACGGTCTTTGCCCTTAATAAACTGGATGTCGTCGATGATTAAGAGGTCGTATTGTTTGTATTGTTGTTTGAATACGTCATAACTGTTGGTGCGCACGGCATTCATAAAGCTGCGCACATAATCATCGGAGTGCATGTAGCGCACTTTGGCATCGGGTTTGTTTTTCAGCAGCTCGTTGCCGATGGCCTGAACCAAATGGGTTTTGCCCAAACCGGTGCTGCCGTAAAGGAAGAAAGGGTTGTAGCCCTGCCCGGGGTTTTCGGCAATAGATTGTGCGGCAGCTGCGGCGATGCGGTTTCCCTTACCTTCTACTAAAGTTTCAAAAGTGTAGTCGGATGAAAGGTTGGTTTGCGCGTAGTGGTCTTCTTTAGGTTGCGCAGGCACGCTTTTGGGTTTGGCTGCGGGTTTGTTTTCTACAACGGTTTTTTTGCTGCGGCTGCCTTCGGCGGGCAAATGCTTCATGCGCTCGGCCAAAATATCTTGGGCGCTTTTGGCTGAGGCAGGTTTGCTGGCTGTTGCCGCTTTGTTTTCAGACGGCATCGTAGGTGCTTCGGTATGGCTGTCGAGGCCGTCTGAAACCTTTGCCGCTGTTGTGTTAACTTGTTTATCCGCTTGCGGGGCGATGGTATAGCTTTGCCCGCTGCCGGCTTTAAACAGCAGGGCGGGCATGTCGGGCGCCAACTCTGCGCGCGCGGCTTCGATGGCGGCAGAAAAGCTGTTTTTGAGCATGTTTACGGTAAATTGGTTTTTACAGTAAACCACCCAAGTGCCGTTTTCTTCGCCAACGGTCAACGGTGCAATCCAGGTTTGGAACTGTTGCATCGGAAGGGTGTCGTGAAGTCGGCGGAGGCATTGCGGCCAAAATTCTGCAAGCGTCATATTGTGGATTGCCTGATGTGCGGTTGTGTATAACGACAGGGAGTCTGTGAAAAAGTTTTGTTAAACAATAAATTATTGATTTTTCAGACGGCCTGTTGCATAGGTGGACAGATTCGGCGGATTATACCGAAAATTATCCACAACCGCCATTTTCGCAACACCGGCGCCAAGCCTGAAACTTTTGTAAATTCGCGTCTGAGACACTTTTTTGAGTTGTACGTCGCCCCTTTGCTTGCGTATCTATAATGATACGTTTGCACTCGCCTTGCTGCTGTGTCTTGGGCTGCTTTTGCGTTTAAGGGTTTTGCACAGGTCTCAAGCTGCTTTTTTAATTGACAAAAGCGGATATTTAAGGTGTAATTCGCGGTTTAATTTTCTGAAAAAACTTAGGAAACAGACATGAAACGCACTTATCAACCTTCCGTTACCCGCCGCAAACGCACCCACGGTTTCTTGGTACGCTCTAAAACCCGTGGCGGCCGCGCCGTTTTGGCTGCGCGTCGTGCCAAAGGCCGCAAACGTTTGGCTGTGTAACTTGAGCCAAGGCTTCGCCAAGCGTTACCGCTTATTGAAAACGGATGACTTTTCATCCGTTTTTGCGTTTAAAAAACAACGGAGCGCACCGATGCTGCAAGTGTTTTTCCTGTCGGAAAACGGTTTGCCGCATGCCCGTTTGGGATTGGTGGTCAGCAAAAAAAACGCCAAACGCGCACATGAGCGCAATTATATGAAGCGGGTGATACGCGAATGGTTCCGTTGCCACAAAACAACTTTGCCGCCGTATGATTTTGTGGTTCGCGTCCGCCAGCGGTTCGACCGCAGCAATGCCGATGAAGCCCGGCGGCAATTGGCCGGGCTGATGCGGAAATGCTGAAGCTCAAAAACATACCTGCCAAATTGTTGTTGGCGTTGATCCGTTTTTACCAGTATGCCATTAGCCCGCTGATTCCGCCGCGTTGCCGCTATACGCCGACCTGTTCGCAGTATGCGGTAGAAGCGGTAAAAAAATACGGGGCATTCAAAGGCGGCTGGCTGGCATTAAAGCGCATTGCCCGTTGCCATCCGTGGGGCGGCTGCGGGCATGATCCCCTACCTTGATGTGCAGTAGGAATATTGTTCGGCCGGCCGTTATCGGTTTTTTATATAATGCCGTCCGAAACAAACGGTGCTTGTTTGGCTTGGGGCTAAAGTTTGACCCGAACCACTTTGAAACAGGCGGCGGCTTGCGGGTCGCGCACTCACAGTACCATTAGGATATTCTATGGAAACTAAAAGACTTGTCATATTTTTCGCCATTGCAGCGGCGATTTTGTTTGGGTGGGAGCAGATGTTCCCGACGCCCAAACCTAATCCTGCCCGGCAACAGGCCGTACAAAACCAAGCGGCGCCAAACCAAGCAGTTCCGGCTGCGGCCGCATTAACGCCGTCCGTGCCGGTTACCGTAACAACCGATACGGTTAAAGCGGTGATTGATGAAAAAACCGGCGATCTGCGCGGCCTGACTTTGTTGAAATACAATGCCAGCAGCGATGAAAGCAAAGATTTCGTGCTGTTTAACGACAGCAAAGCCTACACTTATGTGGCTCAGTCCGAATTGTTAAATTCAGACGGCCAAAACGTGTTGAAAGATATTGCATTTACTGCACCGCAAAAACAATACAGCCTCAACGGCGACAAAGTGGAAGTGCGTTTAAGCGCGCCCGAAACCGCCGGCTTGAACATCAATAAAATCTACACCTTCACTAAAGGCAGCTACCTGATCGACGTGCGTTACGACGTAACCAACAATAGCGGCGCGCCGGTGAAATTGGATGCCGTGTACCGTTTGCTGAGAGACAACAGCAAACCGGAAGGCGAAGGTTATTTCAACCAAACCTACGCAGGCCCTGTGGTCTATACCCCGTCGGGCGAGTTTGAAAAAGTGCCGTTCGATGATTTGGACGACGATTACCAATCCGGCAAAGATCAAGCCGAATATGTGCGCAAAACCGACAGCGGCTGGCTGGGCATGATTCAGCATTACTTCATGTCTACTTGGATTCTGCAGCCTAAAGACGGCCAAAGCGTTTGTGCCGCAGGTGCCTGCCAAATCGATTTGAAACGCCGCAGCGACAATTTGTATTCGGCTTCCGTGCGTGTGCCGATGCCCGCCATTCAAAACGGTTCTAAACTCGATTTTCCCGTAGGCTTATATGCCGGCCCGCAAACCACCAGCGTGATCAGTAAAGTGGCAGACAATCTGCAATTGGCTAAGGATTACGGCAAAGTGCATATTTTCGCTTCACCGTTGTTCTGGCTGCTTGACAAGCTGCACGGTTTTGTAGGCAACTGGGGTTGGGCGATTGTTTTGCTTACCATTATTGTGAAAGCGATTCTGTATCCGCTCACCAATGCTTCTTACCGTTCGATGGCCAAAATGCGTGCCGTCGCTCCGCGTTTGCAGGCTTTGAAAGAGAAATACGGCGACGACCGTATGGCGATGCAGCAGGCCATGATGCAGATGTATAAAGACGAGAAAATCAACCCGCTCGGCGGCTGTTTGCCTATGCTGCTGCAAATCCCTGTATTCATCGGTTTGTATTGGGCGATTTTCTCTTCGGTAGAGTTGCGCCAAGCTCCGTGGATCGGTTGGATTACCGATTTGAGCCGTCCCGACCCGTGGTTTATTCTGCCGATTATCATGGCGGCTACCATGTTCATTCAAACGTATTTAAACCCGCCGCCCACCGATCCGATGCAGGCGAAAATGATGAAAATCATGCCGGTTATTTTCTCGGTAATGTTCTTCTTCTTCCCCGCAGGTTTGGTGCTTTACTGGGTAGTGAATAATATTCTGACTATTTTCCAGCAGTGGTATATCAATAAAAGTATTGAAAAACAACGTGCGGCAGGCGAAGTGGTTTCATAATGCAGGCATGTTGGGAGCATAACGGAGGCCGTCTGAAAAAGTTTTTTCAGACGGCCTTTTTGTTTTTATGCCGTTTGGCCTGCAAACGATTTCCAAACTATGCAAAAACGCTTAAAAACGCTGAAAATACATGGGAATTCGGGTATAATCCGCAAGTTATTTTTCCGCTCGGCAACACTTTTTCGCCCCGCGGTTTTTCAAGCAACACAGCCAGTTTACATCAGCAAGAAAAGAATCGATTATGACCCAGCAGCAACAAGAATACGGTGCCGAGAGCATACAGGTGCTCGAAGGTTTGGATGCGGTACGCAAACGTCCGGGTATGTATATCGGCGACACGCAAGACGGCTCCGGCCTGCACCATATGGTGTTTGAAGTGCTGGACAACGCCATCGACGAAGCACTGGCCGGCCATTGCGACAAAATCACCGTGGCCGTCAATGCCGACAATTCCATCACCATCGAAGACAACGGCCGCGGTATTCCTACCGGCATCCATCCCAAAGAAGGGCGTTCTGCCGCCGAAGTGATTATGACCGTTTTGCATGCGGGCGGAAAATTCGATAACAACAGCTATAAAATTTCAGGCGGCCTGCACGGTGTGGGCGTATCGGTGGTAAACGCACTGTCCGATTGGTTGCGTTTGACCATCTATCGGGAAGGCAAAGAGCATTTTGTCGAATTCCGCCGCGGCGTGGCTGTCGAGCCGCTTAAAGTGCTGGGCGATGCGCCCGAAGGCCATACCGGCACCAAAGTGCAGTTTCTTGCCAGCGAAGAAACCTTCGGCGAAGTGGAATACCATTTCGATATTTTGGCCAAGCGTATCCGCGAGTTATCGTTTTTGAACAACGGTGTGGGCATCAAACTTACCGATATGCGCGACGGCAAAGAGGAAGACTTCGCATTCTCCGGCGGTGTGGCCGGTTTCGTTCAATACATGAACCGCAAAAAAACGCCGCTGCACGAAAAAATCTTCTATGCCTCCGGCGAAAAAGACGGCATGGGCGTTGAAGTGGCCATGCAATGGAACGACAGCTATCAAGAATCCGTGCAGTGCTTCACCAACAACATTCCCCAGCGCGACGGCGGCACCCATTTAACCGCGTTGCGCCAAGTGATGACCCGCACCATCAACAGCTATATCGAAGCCAACGAAATTGCCAAAAAAGCCAAAGTCGATACCAGCGGCGACGATATGCGCGAAGGTTTGACTTGCGTACTGTCGGTTAAATTGCCCGACCCGAAATTTTCTTCGCAAACCAAAGACAAACTCGTTTCCAGCGAAATCGGCCCCGTGGTTAACGAAGTCATCAGCCAAGCCTTAACCGACTTTCTCGAAGAAAACCCCAACGAAGCCAAAACCATTTGCAGCAAAATCGTTGATGCCGCGCGTGCCCGCGAAGCCGCCCGCAAAGCCCGCGAAATTACCCGCAGAAAAGGCGTGATGGACGGCTTGGGTTTGCCGGGCAAGTTGGCAGACTGTCAGGAAAAAGACCCCGCTTTATCCGAGTTGTATCTGGTCGAGGGGGATTCGGCCGGCGGCTCTGCAAAACAAGGCCGCGACCGTAAATTCCAAGCCATTCTGCCGCTGAAAGGCAAGATTCTCAACGTAGAAAAAGCCCGCTTTGAAAAAATGCTGGCCAGCCAAGAGGTTGCCACTCTGATTACCGCTTTGGGCGCGGGCATCGGCAAAGAAGAGTTCAATCCCGAAAAACTGCGTTACCACCGTATTATCATCATGACCGATGCCGATGTGGACGGCGCGCACATCCGCACCTTGCTGCTCACTTTCTTCTACCGTCAGATGCCGGAGTTGGTCGAGCGCGGCTACATCTATATCGCCCAGCCGCCGCTGTATAAAGCCAAGCACGGCAAGCAGGAACGTTATTTGAAAGACGAATTTGAGAAAGACCAATGGCTGCTCGGTTTGGCATTGGATAAAGCCAAAATCGTTTCAGACGGCCGCACCATTGAAGGTGAAGAATTGGCAAAAGTGGCCAAGCAGTTTTTATTGGCCAGAAACGTGGTGGAGCAAGAAAGCCGCGTTATTGATGATTTGGTGCTCAAAGCCATGCTGCATGCCGAGCCTGTGGATTTGTCGTCGGCAGAAAGTACCGATGCGGCCATCGCTTCATTAGGTTCGCTGCTGAATGAAAAAGAAGTGGCTTTGGAGCGGGTGGACGGTCACGAAGGCGGACACTTCATTAAAATTACCCGCAAGCTGCACGGTAATGTGATGGTCAGCTATATCGAACCGAAGTTTGCAGGCAGCAAGGCTTATCAAACCTTGTCGCAAACCGCCGCCATGCTCAAAGGCTTGGTGGGGGAAAACGCCAAATTGTATAAAGGTGAAAACGAATACGATATTGCTGATTTTGAAGACGCTTTGAATATTTTGATGACAAACGCTCAAAAAGGTATGACTATCCAGCGTTACAAAGGTTTGGGCGAGATGAACCCCGAGCAGTTGTGGGAAACCACGATGGATCCCGCCGTGCGCCGTTTGCTCAAAGTACGCATTGAAGACGCAATTGCCGCCGATGAAGTGTTTGTTACCTTGATGGGCGACGAAGTCGAGCCACGCCGTGCGTTTATCGAAAACAATGCGTTGGTGGCCCAAAACATTGATGCTTGATGAAGGCTGCCTTCCTGTAACCGTAAAAATGTAAAAGTGCTGCAACCGGTTGTTGCAAAGCTTTTAACCTGGGAGACAACAGGCATCAATCAAACGTAAGGCCGTCTGAAAAAACCATTCAGACGGCCTCACTTTATGGATAGGCAGTGTCGTAAAAGCAAGTTGATTGACTGTACACAACCCGCCTGAGCTTTTCGGCATGTTTTATTCTTGAGAGCTGTTGTTTTCAGCGGCCTGTTGCTCGCGCCAGATTTTCTGCTGTTCGTCGTATTTGGCCTTTTCATTCCAATAAATCGTTTGAATGCAGGCATCGCCGCAATCGCTGCCGCAGCATTCCCATGCTTCGGGCCGGATGGGTTCGGGGAGCAAATCTTCCGCTTTAAGTTTCGGGGTCGTATCCATCTAATATCTCCAACACCGCGCCGTCGAACTCAATGACATCGCCACCGCGTATCTTGGCTGTTTTACGGGTTTCCGTTTCGCCGTTGCGCAATACTTCGCCTGCGGCAATGGCTGCTTTGGCTTGCCCGCCGCTGTCGGTCAGGCCGGCCAATTTCAACAGGTCGCACAAAGCGATGTATTCGTTATCTTCTAAATAAACGGTTGCTTGCATGATTTTTTGTGTTATGGTGGTGTGATAACCTGTATTTTACGTCAAAATAAAAAGGTTCGATAATGTTAAAATAAACTATTGGTATTCAATTTTTGATTTAAAATAACTAAATTAAATCGAAGCCATAGTTTTAATAGCGAAAATCTTGCTGTATAGTTCGATCCATAGATTAAAGCAAATGAAATAAAGGGCTTCTGCCATCGTTTTAGATAACATTTGCTGTTGTACGCTGAACAAACACACACACATTTTTTTTTAAACTATCGACATTTTTTAAGGAGCACAAACCATGTCCAAATGTCCTGTAACCCACTTAACCATGAACAACGGCGCGCCCGTTGCCGATAACCAAAACAGCCTGTCTGCCGGTCCGCGCGGCCCGCTGTTGACTCAAGATATATGGCTTCATGAAAAACTGGCCAACTTCGTGCGCGAAGTGATTCCCGAGCGTCGTATGCACGCTAAAGGTTCCGGTGCTTTCGGTACGTTCACCGTTACCCACGACATCACTCAATATACCAAAGCCAAAATTTTCAGCCAAGTAGGCAAAAAAACCGAAATGTTCGCCCGCTTTACCACAGTAGCCGGTGAGCGCGGTGCGGCCGATGCCGAGCGCGACATCCGCGGTTTCGCCCTGAAGTTCTACACTGAAGAAGGCAACTGGGATATGGTGGGTAACAACACGCCCGTATTCTTCATGCGTGACCCGCGTAAATTCCCCGATTTGAACAAAGCGGTAAAACGCGATCCGCGCACCAATATGCGTTCCGCCACCAACAACTGGGACTTCTGGACCCTTCTGCCCGAAGCCTTCCACCAAGTAACCGTTGTGATGAGCGACCGCGGTATTCCTGCTTCTTACCGTCACATGCACGGTTTCGGCAGCCATACTTACAGCTTCATTAATGCACAAAACGAGCGTTTCTGGGTGAAATTCCATTTCCGTACCCAACAAGGCATTAAAAACCTGACTAACGAAGAAGCTGCCGCAATCATTGCCGATGACCGCGAAAGCCATCAGCGCGACCTGTATGAGTCTATCGAGAAAGGCGATTTCCCGAAATGGACCATGTATATCCAAGTGATGCCTGAAGCCGACGCAGAAAAAGTGCCTTACCATCCGTTTGACTTGACCAAAGTATGGCCCAAAGGCGATTACCCGCTGATCGAAGTAGGTGAGTTCGAACTGAACCGCAACCCTGAAAACTTCTTTGCCGATGTTGAGCAGTCTGCCTTTGCACCGAGCAATCTGGTTCCCGGTATCAGCGTATCTCCCGACCGCATGTTGCAAGCCCGCTTGTTTAACTATGCCGACGCACAGCGTTACCGCTTGGGTGTGAACCACCATCAAATTCCGGTGAACGCACCGCGCTGCCCCGTACACAGCAATGCCCGCGACGGTCAAGGCCGTGTTGACGGAAACTACGGCAGCACCCTGCATTACGAGCCGAACAGCTTCGGCCAATGGCAAGACCAAGCCCAATACGCCGAGCCGCCTTTGAAAATCAACGGTGATGCGGCACATTGGAACTACCGTGAAGACGACTCAGACTACTTCAGCCAACCGCGTGCCTTGTTCAACTTGATGAACAACGAGCAGAAAGAAGCCCTGTTCAAAAACACGGCTGCCGGTATGGGTGATGCGCTGGACTTCATCAAACACCGCCACATCCGCAACTGCTATGCTTGCGATCCGGCTTACGGTGAAGGTGTTGCCAAAGCTCTGGGTATGACTGTTGCCGACGCAATGGCTGCCTACAAAACCGACCCCGCTATGGGCCAACCCGGTTTGTTGGACTTCAGCGATTACAAAGCATAAGTCGTTGTTGAGTTTGAAACCTTATTGAATTAAGGTAATTGTAAAGGCCGTCTGAAATTTTCAGACGGCCTTTGGTTTTGAAACAGTAATCACAGTAGGGCGGCATCTCCGCCCGCCGTTTCAGGTTATGTAGCCAGTCAAGCGCCGTAATTGGGTTGGAGCAAAGCGCATTGGGGGCGTTCGCGGCGGCTGCGGCGGCTGCGTCCGGCGATTTTGCCGCAGGCTGCTCCGGGGTCGGTGGCGCGTTCGGCTTGGCGTTCGTTGCGGCTGTCGCGTTGGCGGGCTTCGCGGGGAGGGCGTTCGCTGCGCTCGCTGCGTTCGCGGCGGCTGCGTGTTGAAGCAGCCGGTGCGGCAACGGTTTCGGCGGGGTTGCCCCACCAGCTCGGTTCGAAGCCTTCGATGCGTTCTACTTCGATGGTGCTGCCGGTCAGCTCTTTGATAGCTTCGAACATTTTTTGTTCTTGTTCGTCCATCAATGAGATGGCTACGCCGTCGGCACCGGCGCGTCCGGTGCGCCCGATGCGGTGGACGTAGTCTTCGGGCTGGGTGGGCAGTTCGTAGTTGATGACGAAGGGCAGTTCGGCGATGTCGAGACCGCGGGCGGCTACGTCGGTGGCAACCAGCACGCGCAGCGAGCCTTCTTTGAAGGCGTTGAGGGTTTCGAGACGGTTTTGCTGCGATTTGTCGCCGTGAATGGCTTGGGCGGCGATTTGGCGGCGCAGGAGATCGCGGGTTACTTGGTCGACGCTTTGTTTGGTTTTGCAGAACACAATCACTTGGTTCATGCATAAATCGACGATCAGCCGTTCGAGCAGGTTGCGCTTGCGCATGGTGTCGACGGCGATAACGTGCTGTTCGACGTTGGCGTTGGTGGTGTTTTGGGCGGCCACTTCCACTTGCTCGGGGCTGTTCATGAAGTCTTGCGCCAGCTTGCGGATGGGCGGGGCGAAGGTGGCGGAAAACAGTAGGGTTTGGCGTTGCTTCGGCAGCATCTGCATGATGGTGCGGATGTCGTCGATAAAGCCCATGTCGAGCATACGGTCGGCTTCGTCGAGTACGACGATTTCGACTTTGCTGAAGTTGATGTTTTTTTGTTTTACATGGTCGAGCAGGCGGCCGACGGTGGCGACGACGATTTCGCAGCCGGCGCGCAGGTCGGCGGTTTGTTTGTCCATGTTGACGCCGCCGAAAAGTACGGTGTGGCGCAACGGCAGGTTTTTAATGTAGTTTTGTACGTTTTGGTCGATTTGGTCGGCCAGCTCGCGGGTGGGGGTCAGCACCAGCATGCGCACGGGGTGCATGGCGGGGGAGGTGCTGGGGGTGGCGTAGCGTTTGAGCCGCTCGAGGCTGGGCAGCATGAAGGCGGCGGTTTTGCCGGTGCCGGTTTGGGCGGCGGCGAGAAGGTCGTGTCCGGCCAAGGCCTTGGGAATGGCGGCGGCCTGAATCGGCGTGGGGGTTTCGTAGCCTTGGTCGGTGAGGGCGGCAACGATTTCGCTGCCCAAGCCGAGAGATGAGAAAGTCGGGTTCATGGTTTTGTACTTTTGTTTTCGTTTCAGACGGCCTGTTTTGTTGGCGGATGCCGTCTGAATGGGTTAACGGTCGGGTAGGGCGTTGTGTTGTGATCAGGATACGGGAAGCCGGTGCTTAATCTGTGGTGGCGTTGCGTTGGGCTTCACCGGGGCGGGCGGTTTTGGTTGTTGCCTGCCGAAGGAAAACGGGTGCTTATTATGCCATAAATTGCGGGGCTTTTTAGCTGCCTGAGCAGGCGGGTGTGTTTCTGTTCGGGGTTAAGGTATGAGGCCGTCTGAAAGCTTTGGTTCCCAATTGGGGTGAAGGGGCGGAAATGTTTTAACGAAGCTCGCAAGTTCGCTTTCAGACGGCCTTATGTTTCAGACGGCCTTTTTCAATCGTTTTCCGTCGGCGGTGCGGTGAGTTCGATTAAAGGGGCGAGCAGGTCTGCGGTGATGTTCCAAAAGAGGGTGGAAGCGGTGGGGTCTTCTTCATCGCTGCCGAACACCAGCGCGACTTCGGGATAGCTTTTTTGGCCGGCCGTGTGCGAGCCGCCGTGGTAAAGCTTATAGGCTTCGCTTAAGGCTTTACTTTGGTCGTTGGTTTTATTCCATTCTTGGGCAGCTTTGTAATTCACGCGCGGGAAGAACGGCAGCGGGCGGCTTTGGCCTATTTGGTAATACTCCAGCCATTGTTGCAGGGCTTCGGCTGCTTTTTGTTGCGGAATCTCGATGAGGGTTTGCGGTTGTTCGGGCAGCAGGATATGGGTTTGGTACTGTTCGGTTTCAGACGGCCTCACGGCGCAGAAAATCAAATGTTCGAGTAAAACGGCGAGCTGTTCGGGCGCTTTGAATGCTTGACCGGGGAAGTAAATCTGCCCGTGGCGGTAAAGATGGTTGAGGCTGCCTTCGAGGGTGTGCGCGCCGACGGTAAGGGTGTAGGGCGCGGGCGGCAGTTTGGGGCTGGTCACTAAGGTGTGGTCGAGCGATTTGGCGGCGGTTTGGAAACGGTTTTGCCACAGTGCGCCCAATTCGCCTGCGGGCAGCAGGCTTTCGGCTTGCAGGCGGCTTTCGAGGCGGCCGAAGTCTTCGTTATGGCGGCGGGCGGCGGTGTATTCGGCGGTGATGCGTGCGGATTGTTGCGGCTCGAAAGGTTCGGCGGCATCCCATGCTTGGTCGCGGTAGGGTTTCTGCCAATGCAGGGTGTTGTGCAGCCAGTTGCGGACGGGGTTTTTCCAAAAGCGGATAAATTCGTGGTGGGCAACGGTGTGGGCGGGTTCGGCTTCTTGCAGCGGCGTACTGAAGAAAGGCAAGGGTGTTTCGGGCGGGCGGTTGAGGGCTTCGGCGTAATCGCTGCGGGTGCTGCCGAGGCCGTCTGAAAGGGCTTCGGGGGTGAAATAACGGTGCGAGAAGGGTTGCAGCGGGTGCTGTTTTATCCAATGTTTGTGCAGCTCTTGTGAAGAGCGGCCGGTCATGGCGGCGAGGGTGTCGATGAGTTCGCCGAGCAGGGCGGAGGGGGCAAGGGGCTGGTCGGTGCGGATGTCGCGGCCGATATAGGATAGGTAAAGGATATGGCGCGCGCTCATCACGGCTTCGAGAAACAGGTAGCGGTCGTCGTCGCGGCGGGCGCGGTCGCCTTTTTGCGGGTGGCGGGCGATGAGGTCGAAGGCGGCGGCTTTGGTGTTGCGGGGGAAGTCGCCGTCGTTGAGGCCGAGCAGGCAGATCATTTTGAAGGGCAGGCTGCGCATCGGCACCATGCTGCAAAAGGTGATGCCGCCGCGTAGAAATCCGGCTTGGCTTTCGCTGTCGAGAAAGCGGCCGATGTGACGGATAACGGTTTGGCGCGGCAAGGTGCCGCTAAAGCCTGCCAGTTCGGCTTCTTCCTGCCAGCGGGCGAGGGCTTGGGTAAGTCGCTGCCAAGCGTATTGGCCGTCGGTATCGGTGGCGGTCAGGGCGGCAGTAAGGTTGCGGATGCGTTCCGTCCATTCCGGCACGGAGGCGGGTTGCCGCCACAGGCGGGCGGTTGCGGTGAGGGTGCGGATAAGTGCGCTGAAGCGGCTGAGTACGGCGGTGTGGTTGGGGTTGGCGTGCCATGCGCTGATGCGCTGCCACAGCGGGTGGCGGCTTTCGGGCAGCATCCAGCCGAGGGCGAGGCGTTCCAGCCCTTGTTGCCAAGTAAACAGATTGTTGGTGCCGCCGCGCATGTGTTCGTCGGTGCCCCAGTGTACGTTGAGTGCGGCGATGGTGTCGTGCAGCAGCGGCAGGTCGTCGCGGGTCAGCTCGAAGCGTTGTAGCACAAGGTCGTTTTCGAGCAGCGGCAGCAGCAGGTTGACTTCAAAACGGCTTTCGAGCAGCTCCAGGGCTTGGGCGAGTGCTTGAAACAGGGGTTGGCGGCGGCTGATTTTAACGTCGGATACCGAATAGGGCAGGGCGCGGCTGCCTGCCTGCTGTTGCCCGAACACGGCTTCGATAAAGGGGCTGTAGGGTTCGATATCGGGCGTGAGTACGGCGATGTCGTGCGGCTGCCAATCGGGATGCTGATCGAGCACTTGCAGCAGTTTGTCTTTGAGAATGTGCAGTTCGCGCAGGGGGCTGTGCGCGGATACGGCCTGTATCGATCCGTCGTTTAAGTCGGGTTGGGGCAGGCCGTTTGGGTTTTCAGACGGCATCGACAGGGTTTGGATGTCGTATTGCAAACGCCGCAGCAGCGTGGGCGGGGCCGTCTGAAAAGGTTCTTCGTCGAATACGGAAATTTCGTGTTTGGGTATGTCGGTGAGCGCGTCGAAAAAGTCGCGCCCCTGTTTGCCCAGCGAAGCGAGCAGCGGGTGGCCGGAAAGGCTTAAATCGGCATCGTCTTCCTGTTGGAGGATTTGCGCCGCTTCAATTACGTTGCCCCAATAGCCGCTGCTGGGGTTGAGCGCGAAAATGTGCACGTCGCAATGTTCGGCCAGCGCCTGCAACAGTTGCAGATACATCGGTGCCATGGTGGCGATGCCGAAAACACAGTAGCGGCGGGGCAGGTGCTGCGGGTCGAGCGAATCGAGCAGCTGCCGCCACAAGCCGACGCGGTGCGGGGTGTGTTGCGAGCCGTCGTCGAGATAACGCCACAAAACGGCCTGCCATGCTTCGTCGCCGCCCAAGCCGACGGTTTTGCCCTGCTGCCAAGCGTCTATCCATTGCGGGCGGTACACGAGGTATTGGTCGAAAATATCGGCCAGTTGTCCGGCAAGCTGGTAGGCTGCGGTAGGGCTGTCGGCAAGATAGCTGTGCAGGGCTTCATGCACGGGAAGGTATTCGGCGGCCGTCTGAAAACCGCTGCTTTGAAACAGGTCGAGCAGCCGCCAACGCATCACTTCGGGAAAAAACGGGCTGAGTGCGGGAATGCCCGGAATAAACCGCCGCATCAGCTGCCATGCCAAGCCGGCGGGCAGGCTGAAATTCAGGTTGGCCGCAATGCCGGTTTCGCGCGCCAGATAGGTGTTGAGATACCGCCGCATGCCTTGGCTCTGCACCACGATTTCTTCCGGCTCGAAAGGGTTTTCGGGCGGTTGCAGGCGGTGTACCTGAGCAAACAGGGCGGCTAAGTCTTCGAGGCGGTTGGACTGGTAGAGGTAAAGCATGGCGGGTGCGGGGCGATAATTAATAGGGCGATTATAATCAAATACGGGCGGGGCTTCTGAAAAAAGCTGGGCAGGGTATAGTTCATCCGCTTCAATTTAATAACAAAACCGTCATGTTCCGGCATGACGCATTTGTTAAGTTGACTGACTATGTCGGGCGGTGAATCCGGGTAGTTTAAGGCCGTCTGAACCATGCGTTTCAGACGGCCTGACGCTTTGGGTGTGTTGCCGGAAACTTAATCGGCAATGATATCGAAATTATTATCGGTGAACTTGGTGTCCGGCACTTTCACAATCAGCGGGTCCACTTCGCCGATGGCTTTCAAGTCTTTGCCCGGGTAGTCGAGAGAGTGCAGGAAGTAGCGGATACAGTTCAAGCGGGCGCGTTTTTTATCGTCTGATTTAATAATCGTCCACGGTGCGTCGCCGGTGTGCGTGTGGAAGAACATCGCGTTTTTCGCATCGGTGTAGTCGTCCCAGCGGTCGAGCGACTGAATATCCACGGGCGAAAGTTTCCAGTGTTTCAGCGGATCGTCGCGGCGGGAAATAAAGCGGCGCAACTGCTCTTCGCGGCTCACCGAAAACCAGAATTTAAACAGATGGATACCGCTGGCCACCAGCATACGCTCGAATTCGGGCGTTTGGCGCATAAACAGCAGGTATTCGTGCGGCTGGCAGAAGCCCATCACACGCTCTACACCGGCGCGGTTGTACCAAGAACGGTCGAAAAACACGATTTCGCCGGCGGTGGGCAGATTTTGGATATAGCGTTGGAAATACCATTGGCCGCGTTCGGTTTCGGTAGGCTTTTCCAAAGCCACCACGCGTGCGCCGCGCGGGTTTAAATGTTCCATATAACGTTTGATCGTGCCGCCTTTGCCTGCGGCGTCGCGCCCTTCAAACAGGCCGACGATGCGCTGGCCGGTGTCTTTCACCCAGCTTTGCACTTTCAACAGCTCGATTTGCAGCTTCTTTTTTTCTTTTTCATAAACGCTGCGGCTCATGCGTGTGCGGTAGGGATAATTTTCAGGAAGGGGCGCAGAACCGGAGTCTTCGGGGCTGACACGGCCTTTATGCTCCAAAACCGCTTTTTCAAACACTTTCAATTCTGCTTTTTTATCGCCCAGCGTTACCGGCTCGAAGGGTTTTAACTGCTGCTCTGCGGGTTGGTCGGTCATATTGGCTGCTCCTTTTGTTAAGTAGGTGATTAATATGTATAACTATTGTCAATCTGATTCTACTCCTTTTTACATAAACAAACAAAAAACGCTAAAGGAAATGACAGCGTTTTTTGCCCGGCCGCCACACACCCCGCGCACCGAAAAAGCCGTCGGCCGCCGCCCGTTGCCGTTATAATAACGCCTTTTATCCACGCTACCCGCCATGCCCCATTTTGCGCTTTTAGACGACGCAGCCGCCAACCGCGCCCAACTTTACCAAACCCACACCGGCAGCCGTTTTTTCACCGCCGCCGACCTCGACGGGCTGGATGCCGCCCTGCGCGAAGGCTGGCAGCAAGGTTGGCACGCCGTTTTGTTTGCCGATTACGAATTCGGCCTGCCGCTGCTCAACCTGCCTGCCCAACCGCCCGCCCATCTCGCCCTGCATTGGTTTGAACGCTGCACCGAAACCGACCCCGAAGCATGGCTGGCGCAGCACGGCGGAGAAGCGCAACCGGCAGGCATCGGCACACCCGAAAGCGACACCGCCCAAGCCGATTATCTGCAAGCCGTGCGCGATATTCAGACGGCCATCGCACGCGGCGACACCTACCAAATCAACTACACCACCCGCCTGCACCTTACCGCCTACGGCGACCCCGTAAAACTCTACCGCCGCCTGCGCCAGCCCGTGCCTTACGCCGCCCTGAGCTGCCTGCCCGATCATCAGGGGCAAAACCGCTGGACATTATGCTTTTCGCCCGAACTCTTCCTCAAAATCGGTTCAGACGGCCTCATCACCACCGAACCCATGAAAGGCACCGCTCCCATCCTCAACGACGGGCAAGACGAGCAACGCGCGCGCGATTTGCAGGCCGACCCCAAAAACCGCGCCGAAAACATCATGATTGTCGATTTGCTGCGCAACGATCTCGGCAAAATCGCCCAAACCGGGAGGGTGCGCGTGCCCGAACCCTTTAAAGTCTCCCGCTTCGGCAGCGTGTGGCAGATGACCACCGCCATCGAAGCACAAGCCAAACCGCACATCGGCGCCGCCGACATCATCCGCGCCGCCTTCCCCTGCGGCTCGATTACCGGCGCACCCAAACGCATGAGCATGCAGATTATCCGCGATATCGAAACCGCCCCGCGCGGCCTTTACACCGGCAGCATCGGCTTTCTCACCCCCTGCGACAGCGGTTTGGGATTCAGCGGCACCCTCAACGTTGTGATACGCACCTTGCAACTCGCCCCGCTTTCAGACGGCCTCTACCGCGGCGTGTACGGCGTAGGCTCCGGTATCGTTGCCGACAGCGTGCCCGAAGACGAATACACCGAATGCGGTTGGAAAGCCCGTTTCCTTACCGATCTCGCCCCCGAATTCGGCATCTTCGAAACCATGCGCGTGCAGCAAAAACAATGCCCGCTGCTGCTCCTGCACATAGGCCGTCTGAAACAATCCGCCGCCGCCCTGAACCTGCCGTTTCCCGACCATATCGAACAGCAGATACACGGCTATCTCGCCCAACTGCCCGACCACGGCCTCTACCGCGTCAAGGCCGTCTTAAACCCTTCAGACGGCCTCAGCCTCAGCCATGCGCCGCTTAACGAATTGCCGCCCGGGCAAACAGTATGCCTGTCCGAAACTTCTTTACCGCCGCAAGACTACCTGCGCCGCTTCAAAACCACCTGCCGCAGCATCTACGACCACGGCTGGCAGCAAGCCGAACGGCAAGGCGCGTTTGACAGCCTGTTTTTCAATTCAGACGGCCTCCTGCTCGAAGGCGGCCGCAGCAACGTCTTCATCCGCCTCGGTAACGAATGGCACACCCCCGCATTGGATTTGGACATCCTCAACGGCGTGATGCGCCAAGCCGTATTCGCCGACCCGCAAACCCATCTCGGCACCGACACCGTGCACCAAAACCACATCACCCGCGAAATGTTGATGCAGGCCGACGAAATCCGCCTAAGCAACGCCCTGCGCGGCGTGTTTCCGGTGAAAATGGAAAACGCATAGACTGAGAACCTTTGCAAAACCCTCAGATGCGGATGCCGTTCAAGGCGTTGCAGCACAGCGAGTGCAGACCTTAATATAAGGCTAAGCGGGCGAGCAGCGCACAACGCAGAAATGCGCCGCAGACGGGGGGCAAAGGTCTCAGCCCTTACATCAAAAGAATGTAATCAAGGCCGTCTGAACATGTTCAGACGGCCTTTCATATAAATTTAAGCTTATATAGCGGATCAACTTAAAAATAGTACATTCGTCATACTCGGGCTTGACCCGAGTATCTTGAGTTTCAGCAAACTTGGAAGATACTCGGGTCAAGCCCGAGTATGACGCTTTTGTTATGAAACTTAAGTGGGTTGACTATAGAGGCAAAGGTTTCGGCCTGTGCCTGAGCCAAGCAAAAAGCATCGGCATTATCGGTTTTTTGCGGCGGCGGTATCAAATTCGGCCAGCGTGATGTCGAGCGTTTCGAGGCAGGGTTCCATCAGGTCGGACACCGCCACGTTAACGTGATCTTTATTCAACGCCGTCGGGCGGTACACAAACAGCTTGAACAAATCTTTCAATTCGATGGACTCGGCTTTGATTTTCAACACCCAGCCTTGTTTGCCGTTATACACATAACCGTGGCGAGCCAGTTTTTCGAGCAGTTCGCCCAGTTCGTCGTAACCCATATTGATAGAGGGGCGGATATCTTGAACTTTTAAAGCCTTGCCTTCTTTTTGTGCATTGTTGAGCAGCAGCAGGATTTTCAAAACATCGTCGAAACGCCCGCGCGCATCTACGCCGCGGCGGAAGGCTTCGCCGCGCCAATACGACAGAGAAGCCGTCAGCACTGCGCCCGACAAAACCAGCATCCACAGCAGGTTCAACCACAATAAGAAAAACGGGATGGCGGCAAACGCACCGTAAATCAGGGTATAGCCGTTAAACGTGCTGATATACCACGCAAAGCCGTAGCGCGCGGTTTCCAACAGCACTGCCGTTACCGCCGCTCCGATTAGGGCATGGCGGGCAGGCACGAAGCGGTTGGGCACAAGGCGGTAGAGCAGCCACAGCAAAAGCATGCTGAACAAAACCGATGCGGTAACGCGCACTATTCCCGAGATAATGGAAAAATCGGCGCTGAAAAGGTTGTATTGCAACATGGCCGACCACAGCGAGCCGCCGATACCCAGGGCCAGTGGCCCCAGCGTGAGCAACGCCCAATACACCAAAAACTGCATCACCAGCGGCCTTTGGGTGTTGACGCGCCAAATGCGGTTGAAGGTTTGGTCGATGGTTTGAATCAGCATCAGCGAGGTTACGCCCAGCATGATCACGCCGATAACCGTGAGCTGGCTGGCTTTCTGTTTGAATTCGTTCATGTATTCAAACACCGTATCCACGCCTTGCGGCACCACGGTTTGATTGACGAAGCCTACGAATGAAGCGGAAAGGCTGTCGAACATGGGAAAGGCCGAAACCACGGCCAAAGTAACGGTAAGCACCGGCACAAGTGCCAGCAGTGTTGTAAACGTAAGGCTTGCAGATACCTGCGGAACACGGATTTCATTAAAGCGTTTGAGCACAAACAAAGCAAAACCGCCCAAACGCGATTCGCGCACGGCTTGCAACCACGGTAAATTAAGCATACTCTTCCTTATTCTTGATGAAACAGCATTGTAGCGGAAAGTAGCGATGAACCCAAATCCCTTGAAAATACTTGTTCTGTATTATTCCCAACACGGCGGCACTCAAAATCTGGCGCGCCAAATCGTGCGCGGCATTGAAAGAGTGCCCGGATGTGAGGCCGTTTTGCGCACCGTGCCCAAAGTTTCCGCCGTGTGCGAAGCCGTGGAAAAAGACGTACCCGACAGCGGCGCACCTTATGTTACTGCCGACGATTTGAAAAACTGTGCCGGTTTGGCCTTGGGCAGCCCCACCCGTTTCGGCAACATGGCCGCCGCCGTGAAATATTTTATCGACGGCACGCTTTCGCAATGGCTGGGCGGCGAATTGATCGGCAAACCGGCCACAGTATTCACCAGCACCGCAAGCATGCACGGCGGGCAGGAATCAACGCTGCTGACCATGATGCTGCCGCTTTTGCATCACGGCATGGTGATCAGCGGCGTGCCGTACAGCGAAGCCGCCCTTTCCGCCACCCGAACCGGCGGCACGCCCTATGGCTCGTCGCACGTTGCCGGACAAGACGGCAAACCGGCATTGAGCGGCGACGAACAGCAGATTGCATTCACACAAGGCAAGCGGTTGGCCGAATTGGCTGTTAAACTCGCAAAGCCCTTATCAAGCACACAGGCCGTCTGAAAACCGAAATCCTAAACCTTTGCAAACTTGCCCGCCGTGTGTTTTGAAGCGCATGTACATCGGGCGTTTGTAAAGGTTTTGCCCCGTATATTTTTGAACAACAGGAGAAAAACATGTCTGTTTTACCGAGCAAGCCCGCGCTGGAAACCGCGTTGAACCACCGTTCCATCCGTAAATTCACCGGCGAACCGATTGCCCCCGAAATGCTTGAAGCCGTGCTGAAAGCCGGCCAAGCCGCTTCCACTTCGAGCTTTATGCAGCCCGTGCATATCGTGCGCGTAACCGATATCGAACTGCGCAAACAGCTGCGTGCCGTCGGCGCCAACCAACACTATATCGAAACCTGCGCCGAGTTTTTGGTGTTCTGTATCGACTTTGCCAAACACAAAAAAATCGCCGCCGACGCGCAAACCGATTGGACGGAAATGACGCTGATGGGTGCAATCGATGCAGGCATCATGGCGCAAAACGTGCTGTTAACCGCCGAATCGCTCGGCTTGGGCGGCGTATATATCGGCTGCCTGCGCGACGACATCAACGCCACCGACCGCATTTTGAACCTGCCAGATAATGTGGTGCCGCTCTTCGGCATGTGCTTGGGCCACCCCGCACAAGATCCGATTATGCGTCCGCGTATGCCGCTGCCTTGCGTGGTGTCTGAAAACGGTTATACCCCGCTTAACGAATCCACTTACGCCGAATACGACAAAGTGGTGGGCGATTATTACCAACGCCGCAGCAATTTGGATTTGGACTTTACCAAGCAGGTACGCGCCACCTTGTGCAAAGAAGTCCGCCCCGATATTCTGCCGTTCCTGCAACGCAAAGGCTTGGCCAAGCGTTAAAAAGCGGGCGGAGGTTTCAGGCCGTCTGAACAGTTTCCGGCAAGCCGGCGGGATTTCCTGCCGGCTTGATCTTGCTAAGAAAGCGGTTTGATATATAAGTAAAATTTTTCTCTGCAAGATTATAGGGGCGGATTACCTATCCGCCCCTACGATTATGTTACTCAATAAGTAGTTTAGCTATATAAGGGAAATGATATGACCATCATGCAGCAAACCGTTTTGCGGTTGGTGTCGTTTTTTTCGGTGTTTGTTTTATCGTTGTCGCTATCGGCTTGCGGCAACGCCATTTCGGCAGAAGAACGTGCCGATTATGAAAAAATCGGCGAAGCCGTTAAAGCCAGCGGCTTGAACGGAGACAGCCAAAAAGAATTCGAACAAAAATTTGCCGCTGCCCGCAACAACGAAGAAGTGAGCGCGGTAGCTTTTGAAGCGGCCGAAAAATTGGAGATTATGGCTTCGCAACTGAAAGCATTTCAGCCCCAAAGCGAAAAAGGCACCATCATGCACGGCCATTTTTTGCGCGGTTCCAGCAAAGGAGCGGCACTGATGCGCAGATTTGCAGAAGCAGACGGCAATGATACGCAAGCATTGAAAGAGATTGAGGCAGAATTGGAAACGGCCAATCAAGAAATCGAACAAGGCCTTGTTTTATTTATCGAGATGACGGCGAGAAACATTCTTCAGACGGCCACAGACCAAAACGGCAAATAACGCCAACCGCCCCGCCGCCAATGCAGAGAAACAGCACGCCCTAGCGCAACAACATTTCCTGCAACAGCTTCATGCCCCATTGCCAGCCGTGCAAATGCCCGTTCAGACGGCCTTCATGCGGCGACACCAGCAGCCGCGCGCCCAAACACGCCGCCTGCTGTTGCGCCCATTCCGGCGGGCAGGCCGCATCGTTTTTGCCGATCACCAACGCCGTCGGGCAATGGCAGCGCACCCGTTGCAGCGTGTGGCAATCATCATCGGGAAAAGCCTCTTGTAGCGGCGACACCAGTATCATATTGCGTATCCGCTTTTGCGTGTTCACATCCGCCAGATACAGCCACGCCAGCCAGCCCGACACGCCCGCGCCGTGGGCGACGACGGCAATATTTTTGCTGTGGATACTGCCAAAGGCCGTCTGAACCGCGTGCTGCCACCCGGCAATCGACTGCCCGCGCGACACGGCGGTCATACGCACGGTAGGGTAGCTGACCGCCCAGCGGTCTATCCACATTTCCGCCTCATCCGCATCGCGTATCAGCAGCAGGGTTAAATCTTCAAGGTCGTGGCTGTGCATGGTAGGGTTTGTGTATGGGGTTTGGTTTCAGTATTTATTCTTTACGGCTTGCGGGCTGGCAGGGCGGCATTAATCGGCAAGGAAGAATGCGACACTTTAATGTGCGGCAGTTTCTTCTTCAACAAGTAGCGGAATGCCTCGACTTTTTGCTCTCCTCCTGCTCGCTCGTAATTGGTGCCTAGAATTACTTCATCTAATTTGTTGCAAATATCGGCGTATTCTACATAGGCCGAATTGGTTTCGTGGCAGTATTGCACTTTCTCCGAACCCAATTCTTCGATTTGCAGCAGGCGAAATTCTTCTTCATCGCGAAAAGCATAGTCTTTAAATAGATAGCGGATATATTCCAAAGCGTATTGATCGGCTTGTTTTTGCTCTTCGGTTTTTTCATATGCAGAAACTATTTGCTGCTCTTCTTTTTCATCATTTGTTTGTTTTTCATCATTTGCTTGAATAGTATTAGGATTGAAATAATCGAATAAAGAGCTCAAAGCTTTCTCAAACTGTTTTTTTCTTTCGTTGTGCCATTCTTTATCATTGCTAATGGGCTTTAAACGGATACCAAAGCTTGGTTTTTTTTCCTCAGGAATATCACCAAAAACATCATATTCATCTTGTTTGGTATATTCATCGCGATAAAAGATATAGGCCACTTGGTAGAGAGGTAAATCTTCAGACGGCCTCTGTGTCGTTGTTGTGTCTTTTATTGTTTCTTGGTTATCAAAGCTATTCTTATCGTTTAAACGCGGGTAAGAAGCAGAAATATCAGGTTCTTTTACCCAATTCCCGCGTTTATTGAATACCAAACAGCAGCCGGATGCTTCAATATCGTTCACTTTCCCATATAAACGGAATTGGTTCAAATCATTTACCCGTGCAGAAAAACAGGTAAAGAAAGCATTGTGTGGACTGAATTCGGTTTTATTTTCCAGTGAAATGTCCTGAATACCGCAAAAATCTAATAAGCTTTTACCTTCATACGGGTCGTTCATATAGGTAGAACTGTTCATTCGCATTTTGTCAGCAATTTTGGGTTGATCTTTTTCTTTTTGTTTGATTCCCAGCAGTTTTTCACACACAAACGGTTTGGTGTAATGTGCCAACGGCTTGTTAAATTCAACCGGAGCAATGCTTAGAACGGCTAAAATCGAAGAAACTGGTTCTTTAAGGTCTGAATTTAATTTTAAGTGTTTTTGTATATCTTCTTTTTTCGCATCAAAGTAGGCGTTGTAATCTCCAGCAAGAAAATCAAGCTCTTTTTCGTATCGCCTTATAGAAGTAATCTGCTCTTCTTTTGAAGTTTCATCTAGTAATTTTTCACACAGAATTTTTGCTTGTTCAAAATAATTTTTGATAGTGTTTTTATTTTCCCTAACTGTTTTTGATTTCTTGTTCTTTTCTAACAAAAAATACCCTAGCGACTTCTGAGCATAAACTTGCTGCTGAATACCATTTGGGTCTTCCAGTTGTGCAGCCAAATCTAACGTTTCTTTAAGATGTCGGATAGCTTGACCAAACCTTTGGTCAGCCTGCCGGGCATCCGAGATTTTACTGGCTTGTTCGAAATAGCACCCACCTAACCAAGATTGGGCATACACTTGCTGCTGAATACCGTCTTGTCCATCCAGTTTTCCGGCCAAATTTAAACTTTCTGTAAACTGTTTGATGGCTTGGTCAAACCTTTCGTCAGCCTGCCGGGCATCCGAGGTTTTGATGGCTTGCTGCATATAACAACGCCCAAGCCAATACTGTGCATACACGTGCTGCTGAATACCGTCTTGTCCATCCAGTTTTCCGGCCAAATTTAAACTTTCTTTAAACTGTTTGATGGCTTGGTCAAACCTTTCGTCAGCCTGCCGGGCATCCGAGGTTTTGATGGCTTGCTGCATATAACAACGCCCAAGCCAATACTGTGCATACACGTGCTGCTGAATACCGTTTTGGCCTTCCAATTTTCCGGCTAAATCTAACTCTCCTTTGAAGTGTTCGATGGCTTGTTCAAACCTTTGGTCAGCCTGTCGGGCATCCGAGGCTTTGATGGCTTGCTCCATATAGCAGTGCCCCAGCCAATGTTGGGCATACACTTGCTCCTGAATACCGTCTTGTCCATCCAGTTTTTCGGCCAAATTTAAACTTTCTTTAAACTGTTTGATGGCTTGGTCAAACCTTTCGTCAGCCTGCCGGGCATCCGAGGTTTTGATGGCTTGCTTGAAATAACACTGCCCTAGCCAAAATAGAGCATCCACTTGGTTTTGAATATCTTTTGTTTTATCCGGAATGTTTTTTAATGCTTTATTCAGCTTTTTAATAGCTTCATCATACTTTCCAGCATCTAATAATTTTCGTCCTTCAGATATCAATTTAGAAACGCTCATCATTTATCTATCCCTTGATTAAATTTATAAGTAACCATTGCGTATTTTAATAAATTTTGAAGTGAAATTGTTTCCAAATCCTTCTCTCCCCATTTCATACCAACCGCTTGCAGTTGAGGCCGTCTGAAAATAAATTTAGTAGGGGCGGATTACATATCCGCCCGATGTTTGGAAATGCGAAAACGTTATTTGATGCCGATAAAACAGCCATTTTGTGAGAATATCAACCTTTGCTTATGTAACGCCTATTACTGAATGCCGACTGCGGGCGGATATGTAATCCGCCCCTACTAAATTTATTTTCAGACGGCCTTAGATTCTAATTTCAAGTGCAACACTCAGGCAGTAGTGGTTGGAACAGATTCAAGAATAGAACACTTGGCGTTTCATAGCCAAGTGTTTTTCTTGGCCGGTGGTTCAGCTCATCCTGAACCCTACGTATTTCCCGCTCACTAATGTTGCGGAAATCCGTTTGTTTGGGGAAGTATTGGCGGATGAGTCCGTTGGTGTTTTCATTCAGCGCCTTTTCCCAAGAACGGTAAGGACGGCAGAAATAGGTTTCAGCCGCCAATGCTTTGGCTATTCGGGTGTGGCGGTAGAATTCCTTGCCGTTATCCATGGTGATGGTGTGCACCCTGTCTTTATGCGCCCTCAGCGCCCGAATGACGGCATTGGCCGTATCTTGGGCTTTGAAGTTCTTCAATTTGCAGATAATGGTGTAGCGGGTAACCCGTTCGACCAGTGTCAATAATGCGCTTTTCTGATCTTTGCCGACGATGGTGTCGGCTTCCCAGTCGCCTATACGGGATTTTTCGTCGACGATGGCGGGTCGGTTTTCAATGCCTATGCGGTCGGGTACTTTGCCTCTGCTCCATGTGCTGCCGTAGCGTTTACGGTAGGATTTGCTGCATATTCTGAGATGCTGCCACAAAGTGCCGCCGTTGCTTTTGTCGTCGCGCAGATAGTTATAGACGGTGCTGTGGTGGAGTGTGATTTGGTGGTGTTTGTGCAAATAGGCGCACACTTGCTCGGGGCTGAGTTTGCGGCGGATGAGGGTAGCGATGTGTTGGATCAGCTGCGAATGGAGCTTATAGGGCTTTCTTTTGCGCTGCTTGGTAAGCCGGCTTTGCTGTTGGGCTTTTTTGGCACTGTATTGCTGCCCTTGCGGGCAGTGCCGTTTGATTTCGCGGCTGATGGTGCTTTTATGGCGGTTAAGCCGTTTGGCGATTTCGCTGATGCTGTGGTGGCGGGACAGGTATTGGATGTGGTATCGTTCGTCTTGGGTCAGTTGTGTGTAGCTCATATGCAATCTTTCTTGCAGGAAAGGCCGTATGCTACCGCATACTGGCCTTTTTCTGTTGTGGAAAGTTGCACTTCAAATTTGAATCCGCTGGCCTCTAATGTTTCCCAGCAACCTTCAAACCCCCAAATAACTTTCCCTGCTCGCCAGCCAGCGGTTGAGGTGGGTTTCGACGATGTCGGGGCGTTCTTCAATCAGTTGGGGGGCGATTTCGCGGGCTTTTTCTAAAAGGTGCAGGTCTTCTTCGAGGTTGGCGAAGCGGAGCATGGGTACGCCGCTTTGGCGTGCGCCGAGAAATTCGCCGGGGCCGCGGATGTTGAGGTCTTGGCGGGCGATTTCGAAGCCGTCGGTGTGTTCGTAGATGACTTTGAGGCGGGCTTTGGCCAGTTCGCTCAGGGGTTCGGCGAAGAGTAAGACGCAGGTGCTGGCGGCGGCGCCGCGGCCTACGCGTCCGCGCAGTTGGTGCAGTTGTGCCAAGCCCATGCGTTCGGCGTGTTCGATAACCATAAGGCTGGCGTTGGGTACGTCTACGCCGACTTCGATAACGGTGGTGGCAACGAGTACGTTCAGACGGCCTGCGGCAAATTCGGCCATCACTTGGGCTTTTTCGGTGGCTTTCATGCGGCCGTGGACGAGGCCGATGCTGAGTTCGGGTAGGGCGGTTTGAAGGGCGGCTTGGGTTTCGGTGGCGGTTTGCAGTTGCAGGGTTTCGCTTTCTTCGATGAGGGGGCAGACCCAGTAAACTTGCCGTCCTTTGCGGCAGGTGTTGAGTACGAAGCCTTCGACTTCGGGGCGGCGCAGGCTGTTGACGAGGCGGGTTTGGATGGGGGTGCGGTTGGGCGGCAGTTCGTCGATTACGGAAACGTCGAGGTCGGCGAAAAAGCTCATGGCCAGCGTGCGGGGGATGGGTGTGGCGGACATCATGAGCTGGTGTACGTCTTGGCCTTTGTTTTTGAGGGCGAGGCGTTGGGCGACGCCGAAGCGGTGCTGTTCGTCGACGATGACGAGGCCGAGGTTGTGGAACTGTACGTCTTCTTGAAAGAGGGCGTGGGTGCCGACGGCGATGGGGGCGAGGCCGTCTGAAAGGGCGGTTTTGTTTTGTTCTTTGGCTTTTTTGCGCTGGCTGCCGGAAAGCCATGCAACGCTGAGGCCGAGCGGCTCGAACCATTGTTTGAATTTGAGGTAGTGCTGTTCGGCGAGGATTTCGGTGGGTGCCATCACGGCAACTTGGCTGCCGGCTTCGACGGCGGTGAGGGCGGCTAGGGCGGCAACGATGGTTTTGCCGCTGCCTACGTCGCCTTGCAGCAGGCGGTGCATGGGGTGGGTTTGCTGCATGTCGGCGCGGATTTCGGCGAGCACGCGCTGTTGGGCTTGGGTGAGGGAAAAGGGCAGGGCGTTGAGCAGTTTGCCCGACCATTCGCCGGTGCCGTGCAGGGGGGCGGCCTGCCCGCTGATGCGTTTTTGCCGTGCGAGCCGCATGGAGAGCTGTTGGGCGAGCAGTTCGTCGAATTTGAGCCGCTGCCATGCGGGGAGGGTGCCGTCTGAAAGTTGGCGGATGCTGTAATCGGGCGGCGGGGCGTGCAAAAGGCGCAGGCTTTCGGCCAAGTGGGGCAGTTTCAGACGGCCTAGGAGTTCGTCGGGCAGGGTGTCGTGCAGGGGCAGGGCTTCTAAGGCCGTCTGAACGATGCGGCGCAAGGTGGGTTGGTTGAGGCCGTTTACTGTGGGGTAAACGGGGGTAAGGCTTTCGGCAAGGCTGCTGTTGTCGGCATCGCGGATTTTGGGGTGGATCATTTCGTCGCCGTAAAAACCGTGTTTGATTTCGCCCACGGCGCGGATGCGTTTGCCTTGCGCCATTTGTTTTTGATGGCTGGGGTAGAAGTGGATGAAGCGCAGAAACAGCACGCTGCCGGAGTCGTCTTGAATCTGCACGATGAGCTGTTTGCGCGGTTTGAACTGCACTTCTTGCAGGGTTACGACGCCTTTGACTTGGCACGGCACGCCGATGGGTGCGTCTTTAATCGGCATGATGTGGGTTTCGTCTTCGTAGCGCAGCGGCAGGTGCAGGGCAACGTCCCACGGGGTGTGCAGGTTGAGCTTTTCGAGCTTTTTGGCGGCGGTATCGGTGATTTTGAGCAGCTTTTGGTGTTCGGGTGTCATGGCGGCTGGGGGGGGGAAACGGTTTCAGACGGCCATTTTAAATGATTTTGGGGCGGGGGTAGGATGGGGAATGACGGGTAATGAGTGAGGCCGTCTGAAAGCGGGTTTGCGGGTATTGGTGTCGGATACAAGTATCCGACACCAATACTACAACGTCGATGTCCGGCCACAAGCGGCGGGCAGTGATGCCCGCCCTACGTTGGAAATAAAACCGAGGCCGTCTGAAACATTTTCGGTAGGTCGGATACTTGTATCCGACTGTGAGGAAACGCTTTCAGACGGCCTTGAATGCGTTTGCTTGGGTTTTAAGTGCGTTTGGCTGCCTCGACCTGCTTGATGTTCTGCCGGTTTAACATGCCCAGCGCGATCACCACCAGCAAAGTGCCGGCGATATCCGTCCAACCCAGCGGAATATGGAAAAACAGCCGTGCCAGCAAGGTGGCGAAAATCGGGTTGAGCAGATGGAAAGCCGCCGCATGCGCCGGGCCGAGCCAACGCACCAGTTGAAACCACATCAGCATCGCCACCACCGACACCACAATCACCTGATACCACAGCGACCACGCAAATACGCTGTTGTGCATCGCCGCCGCCCAGCCCGAAGGCGAGGCAAAGGGCAACAGAAGCAGGCCGCCGAATAGATTTTGCACGCCCGTTAAGGCCAGCAGATGATGTTTGTCGGCCACCGCGCGGTAGATGAGCGTGCCGGCGGCCAAGGCCAACATGCCCATCAGTGTCCACACGATGCCGAAGTCCCAGCCCGCTTGCGGCATTCTGGCCGACAAAACCGCATACACGCCCGCAAAACCCAGCAAAATCGCCGCCCATTGCAGCCACGACCATTGCCGCGTGATCAGGGAAGACACAAACGCGGTAACAAAAGGCATGGTCGAAACCAGCAGCACCACCAGTTCGGGCGAGATCGTTTTCAAGCCGGTGTAAGACCAGCCCAAGTAGAGCGCGTAATTCGTCAAACCCAGCAAAAAGCCGTGCAGCCACAACGATTTGCCGCGCCAACCCAAATCCGCGCCTTTGTGCGTCAGCCACACGCACAAGGCAAACACCAATGCCGCCGCCAGCAAAAAACGCAAACTCAACATGTCTAAAGGCTCGAGCGTTTGCAGGGTGTATTTGCCCGCAATAAAGGCCGAAGCCCATAACAGGCTGAACAGCATACCGAAAAGCAGATACATCATGCCCTCTCTTTCAAGACGTTGTCGTATCACTACCTTAGCAGCGTAAACGGCCGCCATATTTCGCCCGCAAGCGAAATGAAGGTGTGCTGTGAAAGGCATAATGTATATAGTTAATCCGAAGTTTAGTAACAAAGCCGTCATACTCGGGCTTGACCCGAGTGTCTTGAGTTTCAACAAATTTAGGCGATACTCGGGTCAAGCCCGAGTATGACGAGTGTACTGTTTTTAAGTTGATTGACTGTATTGTTGCCCCGCCATTGTAAGGAACCGCATCATGTCGTTAGCCCATCATTTCGCCCACACAGCCCATTTGATCGGCCACCCCAGCCGTGCGCTGATGCTGGATGCCCTGTTGGGACGCGACCGCCTGAACGTAACCGAATTGGCAGAAATCGCCGGCATTACCGTTCAGACGGCCAGCGTGCATTTAGACAAACTCCGTCGCGGCGGTTTGGTGGAAATGGAAGCAGAGGGCAAAAACCGCCTCTACCGCATCGGCAGCCCGCGCGTGATGGACATCTTGCAGAAACTCGCCTTGCTCGCCGACAAAGGCAAAAGCCGTGTCGAGCAGCCGCACCAAAAACTGCGCATCTGCTACGGGCACATGGCGGGCGAAATGGCAGTCAGCATCAGCCAAAGCCTGTGCGAAGCCGGTTTGGTGGTGCTGGATGTGGCCCGCGAGCATTACGAAGTAACCCCCGCAGGCATGGCATGGCTGGATACGCTCAATATAAACGTGGCCAACTACCCGCCGCACACCCATGCCTGCTTGGATTGGACGGAAAAAACCTACCACATCGCAGGCTGGTTGGGGCACGAAATGATGGCCGCCTTTGCCGTGCGCGGCTATATTGAACAGCCCGCCCACGAAGTGCGCGCGTTAAGGCTGACGGAAAGCGGCAAGTTGTATTTGGCGAAATTACACAAGCAAGCTTGATAGTGGAATCCAGAAGGTAAAATCAAGGTAAGCCGGGTACACATATCCGATTCGGCTATTTTGTTGCGGTGTAATCGGCTATATAAAAGTTTCAGGCCGTCTGAAAGCGAGCCATGTAGGCTTTGCTTTCAGACGGCCTGAATGATAAGGCTTAGGGCATGTTGCCGGTTGGCGTTCGAGCCTTAAAAGCGGTAATTCACCCGTGCCGTTACGCCGCGCGGTGCACCGGGCATGGCATCGGAACGCCAGTATTTCTGGTTGAGCAGATTGTTAACAGCCAGTGTGAAATTGAGGTTTTTGCGGTTCCAGCCTGCCAGCGCATCAACTCGGGCGAAACCGGGGATATGGGCCTCGGTGTTGTTGGCATAGTAGTAGCGTCTGCCGGTGCCGGTAACGCCGAGTTCGCCGTAGAAGTTTTGCGTGGGGGTGTAGCGCACGAACAGATTGCCGGTGATGTTGCTGGTGTTGTTCAAATGGCGGCCGACCCGCTGCGGGTTTTGCGTGTCTTCAACCACTTTGGCCTGCATGACGCCGATTGAACCGCGCAGATACCATTTGGGGGCGATTTGGCCGAGCGCACCCAGTTCAACGCCGCGCGAACGGTGCTTGCCGCTAACCGCCCAACTGTAAGGCGAATTGACGGGGTCGGGCCGGTAGCGGATGTTGTAGCGTTCGATTTGATAAGCCGCCAAGGTGGTGCTCAGGCGGTTGTCGAGCCAAGAACTTTTGATGCCCGCTTCGTATTGTTTGGAAAATTCGGGAGAAATATTGGAATTGGCTTTTTCGTCTGCCGAACTCAACCCCAGATAAGTGCGCCCGCCCAGCGGCGAAAAGCCCTTGTTGTAGCCTGCGTAAAGGGTGTGGGCGGGAGTAAGGTTCCAAACGGCACCCAAATTGGGGCTGAACGTGTGGTTGCGGTAGCGGTGGCTGCTGTTGTCGATAAAACTGCTGTTGATTTTATAGCTGTCGTAACGGCCGCCCGCCACCAGTTTGATATCGGGGGTAACGGAAAAAATGTTTTGTACAAACAGGCCGTATGAATCGGCTTTGTGGCGGTTGTTGGTAGATAAGGGCAGCAGGCGGCCGGAAGGCGGCCACGATAACGGATTGTGCGGATCAACTTCTTTGGTAAACGTGCGCGAATAGCCCAGTTTGGGGTTGCGCTCTTCGCGCGAAACGTCGAAGCCGACGGTTAAGTGGTTGTCGAAAAGGCCGATTTTAAAATCACCGTTGAGGGTGGTGCTGCTCGACAAAGTTTTGTTCTCGGTTTGCTGCCATGCGTAATTGCGTTTCAGACGGCCTGTTGCTTCGTCAAGCGTGCCGCCGTAGAAATGGTCGAAATCCTGCGAAGCGCGGCGGTGGGCAAGCTGCCATTGCAGATGCCAGTTGGGGTTGAAGGCATATTCGAGGTTGGAGCGCCATATTTGCAGTTTGTCTTGTACAAAATCGTTAGGGTGGGCAAATCCTTGGCGGTGCGAAATCCCCGCTTTTTCATAAATCGTGCGCGAAGGGCTGCGGTCGGGCGTGCGGTCTGCACGATCGTAAGTATATTGGCCCGTCCACTTCAAACCATTGTCGAGTTTTAACGTAACGCTGGGGGAAAGCATGGCGTTTTTGCTGTCGATGCCCGAACGGAAAGAGTTGGCTTTACCGATTTCGCCGTTCAAGCGGACGGCAACATTTTCGTTCAGCACTTCATTGATATCCAGATTCAGGCTGCGCGCGGCATAAGAGCCGTAAGCCGCGCCTACCGTGCGGTTTTGTTTGAAGTTGGCATATCTGCTGACCATGTTGATGATGCCGCCGCCGTTGGTGCGACCGTAAAGCACCGATGCAGGGCCTTTGAGAATTTCCACCCGCTCAATATTTGCCGTGCTGCGGCGCACCTGCCCGCTTTCGCGCACGCCGTCTCGGTAAATATCATTGCCGTCGGCTTGAAAACCGCGCAAAAACAGGCTTTCGCCGCGCATATCATACGCGGCATCAATACCGGCATTGCCTTCGAGAATCGAACTCAAATCATTGGTGCCGTAGTTTTTGTTTTTTTGAATGTTAAGAATATCGATGCTTTGCGGAATTTCTTTCACCGGCTGCCCGTTGCGGGTAGCCGCGGCTTCATCGTAATTGACGTAGCCCTTAAGGATATTGGTGTCGGATTGCCCGACAACCTGAACGGTAGGCAAAACGGCAGAATAAGTATCGGATACCCCGCCCGACGTTTCTGCGTGTAGGCCGAAAGGAAAGGTAACGAGCAGTAAAGCAGGAATAACGCGTAAACTGATTTGGGTTGGCATAATTTTGTCCAAATGGTTGATATTTCGGCATTATAATTTTTGCTACCTGTTCCGTAAACAATATTGATAATTACTATTAGTTAGGTGTATAAAATGCCTCGGCTTTTGCGCCTTTGGTTGCTTTAGGGTATCTTTCTTCAGCAGATGTCTTTGTAGCAACAAGGTATACGGCCTGAGCAGTCATGCAAATAGCCCAGTTAATGATTCACATTTCCAAGCTGCAAAACCGAATCATAATCTCAGCAGCTCCCGCGCCCATATATTTATGGCCGCCGACTGACTAGAAATTTTAAATAAATTTTAAAATAGATATGTCAGATATATTACTCAAACATATGCTAATCGTTAGCACGAATAAATAAACATGATTATTGAATTTGAAGTATCAGAAAATGATAAGGAATTGATCTGCTTTTTTAAAAGAAAACGTTGGCCTGATTCCAAAATTATCAGACCTTCTCAAGCAGGAGCTGTTTTTTTTTTGCAAAAAATATGCTTGTATACGACAACTATCAACAACTCACGGATCAAGCTATTATCCTATCCGACAGAACATATCTTTTTCGTTCTGATAACCCTAAAAATTTTGATAAAGCTGTTCGAGAAGCAAAGAAAAATAAAGTCTGCTTATCAGGAGGAAACACCCCTTCTTCAGAGCTGATCTCCATCGTTAAAGAAGCGTATTGTTTAGGTAAATTTGTATTACGCTTGATTCATGATGATACGGCGCTTGAGTCGATGGCAAAATACACTGTGCCTATTGCCCAATTTGATAAATATTTTCTGCTGCAAGATTCTATGGAAATCAGATTTAAGGATTAGAAGAAACGGCAAGCGTAGGTTTGCTTGAAAACCCAACAAGTTTGAGGCCGTCTGAAATATCGTGTTTCCGCACAACCTACGATTGCTGATACTGATGGTTTTATCGATGTTGGCCGTATACCGAGAATGGCTCAAAATATAGATAATCAAGTATTTGAAGCACAGGTATTCCCCAGCGAAACCGTACAGCCGATGCACTTAGGCAAGCATTCTGCTCAGGAGATGGAGGAGACAGAAGGGGTTTTTGCTAATACTGTCAGAGGCTTTATGGGAGCGGTCATTTCAGATACAGAGGTAGAGATATTCGTTTTAGATAGATATACACAAAAAATGTTGCCATTTGATTTATGGTTCAAATGGCAACATTTAACATTTATTTTTTTTTGAAAAAATATGAAAATACTTATTTTTACCATAACTGTAATGGTGGTTTTGTCATGGCTGAAAAATACTAAATTAGTAAATATTATAGGATATAAAAATAATCTATATATTTTATTGCATTTGGTATTTTTATCTTGGTTTGCCTATGAAATACAAGAATCACAACTTACAACGAATGAATTATTATTTTTTATTTTTTATATTTTGTTTTTATTAATTTTTTTATATAAGATCACTAAACTGATAAAGTAAACAAGTCTAGGTAGGATATTTGTATCCGAGAGAATAGTTTAGTTACGAAGATCCCCAATAATCATGGCAATTTATTAATATCAGCTTCAAAAACACGGCTTGAGGTCATTATTCGTACTTTCAAAATATAAGCCAAAAACACAAAGGCCATGCTTTTGTGGTAATAGATATTTATAAATTTCAATAGGTTAAATGTGATGTAAGAGGTATGAATTTATCTATCTCTTACATTTATTTAAAGAGAAAAAAGGCAGGATAATGTTTTTTGAAGTGGTATGCCTCAACAGCAATCCAAACATCGGGCTGTTGAAAAAACTACGTTTTTATCGTGAAATCCAGCATTCTGATCGCGTGCATTATCGAAAAACGGTTAATCAGCAAGACGATCTTCTACAACCCTGTTTTATCACTCCCGAGGGTGTGATAACGCACCAAAATAACCCGCGCGTGTTTAACCTATACGCAAAACAGGCATTACACAATAAATGCCCGTTTAAATCTGCTGAATGGCTTTCCAATGAAATACGCAACGTGTTGTTGCACTTGGCGGAAAATCATCAGCCTGTATCATTTGCCTATGCAGAAATGTTCGAACACCTGCCCGAAGTCAGCATTTT
Organism: Neisseria dumasiana; assembly: GCF_022870885.1. Taxonomy (NCBI): domain Bacteria; kingdom Pseudomonadati; phylum Pseudomonadota; class Betaproteobacteria; order Neisseriales; family Neisseriaceae; genus Neisseria; species Neisseria dumasiana. The sequence goes on from NZ_CP091509.1 coordinate 322,793, forward strand.
GGCAGGCAATATGCGGCAACAGGATTTTTATATTGATTTCGGCAAACGCTATGTTATTACTTCACATAGCAAGCAAATATAGATTGGATTGAAAACCTGATGTCTTTCGGCTACTTAATCATCACGAAAAATCCTTGCTCTGTTCTAACTCAAACAAGGGGTGAATCTTTTTCTTTGATTGAAGAAAAGCCCAGCTTGAATATTTATTTCCGATTTAATGAAAGCCATTTCTACACGCGGCGTATTGATGAAAGAGAAGCTGTTATTACAGATAAGGGCATGGATTTTTTCCGGTGTGTTTACAAAGCCAATCAGGGCAGGTTTTTGTTTGCCGATATTTTATTGCTGAACCGCGAGGATGTAGCAGACTTTGCAAAAATAGCTTTGAAACAGTTGGCTGAGAAAAGTGTAAAGGTGATTCAGGCTGAAGAAGGCTTGAAAATCAATTTGCGTCAGGCCTATTTTATAGAAGTTAATGATGTGGGCGGTTAGTTATTTGTTTGGATTGGAAATGGAACTGTGAAAACTTTTGAGAAAGTTTGGCAAAGCGAATATGAAGGCATAAAAATCGAAGTGTGCAATTTTTGGAACTTGGAGCGCATGGGTGAAACGGTTTGCATTAACGGCCAAACGGTTTACAGGCGCGATGTTCCGATCGGTTCTATCAAACTTTCTTCTATGATGGGGCAATGGCTTGAGTTTGAAGAAAACGGTGTCCGTATTACCGTCAAAATCGGCAGTGCGTGGCATTTGTGCGGGATGGCCTGCCAGATTCTGATTAACGGCAGGTATCACGGCGGCAACCGTATTGTTTTGTTTGCGAAAAAATCTTAATCCGATCATAACGGAGCCGTCTGAAAAATCTTTTCAGACGGCCCCGTTATAATTGAATCTTCCGAATCTTTAATACTTTCAGACGGCCTTATGCCAACGGTTCCAGCAGTTTTTCAAATGCGTCTTCAAACTGTTTCAAACCGTCTTCCTGCAAGCGGGTGGCGAGAGCTTCTACGTCGATGCCCAGTTTTTCCACTTCGGCCAGTTGCGCCGCTGCTTCCGCAGTGCCTTCGGTAAGGGTCGGTTTGGCCGTGCCGTGGTCGATAAAGGCTTTTAAGGTGGCATCGGGCACGGTGTTGACGGTGTTGGGGCCGATTAAGCTGTCCACATACAATGTGTCGGGGTAAGCGGGGTTTTTCACGCCGGTGGATGCCCACAAAAGCTGCACGGGGTTGGCACCTTGTGCTTTCAGTGCGGCAAACGGTTCGCCGCCGAAGAAATCCTGCCAATCCTGATAAGCGGCTTTGGCGAGCGCAATGGCGGTTTTGCCTTGCAGATGTTCGGGCAGGGTGGCATCCAGCGCGTTGTCGATACGCGAAATAAAGAAGCTGGCCACTACTTGGATATGGTCAACCGGCTTGCCTGCTTTCAGACGGCCTTCAATGCCTTTCACATAGGCTGCATAGGCTTTCAGGGTTTGTTTGCGCGAGAACAGCAGGGTCAGGTTGATGCTGATGCCGTCTGAAACCAACTGCTCCAATGCGGCTACGCCTGCATCGGTGGTGGGCACTTTGATCATTACGTTGGGGCGGTTGATGGCGGCATGCAGGCGTTTGGCTTCGGCTACCGTGCCTTCTGCATCGTGCGATAAGTCGGGGGCAACTTCGAGGCTGACAAAACCGGTTTTGCCGCCGCTTTGTTCAAATTCGGGCAGGCACACGTCGCAAGCGGCCTGCACGTCGGCAATGGCGAGGGTTTCGTAGCGTTGTTTGGGGGTGAGGTCTTGTTGTTTGAGCGCGGCAATTTCGTCTGCATACAGGGGGTCGCCCGCAAAGGCTTTTTGGAAGATGGCGGGGTTGGAGGTGACGCCGCATACGCCTTTTTGCAGCATTTCGGCCAGCTCGCCGCTTTGAATCAGCGAGCGCGATAAGTTGTCGAGCCAGATTTGTTGGCCTAATGCTTTAACGTCCGATAAAATAGTCATCTCTGAAATCCTTGTTATTTATACTAAAGTGCAAATCCTAACCCGAATCGGTGGGTTTGGATAGCCCCACGGGAAAACAAAACATGTCGAATCAAGCACAATATCTGCATTGGGCGCGCGACGTATTGCGCATTGAAGCCGAAAGTCTGAACGAAATTTCCGCCGAACTTGACAGCAGTTTCGCCGAAGCTGCCGAAACCATTTTGCATTGCCAAGGCCGTGTGGTGATTATGGGCATGGGCAAATCGGGGCATATCGGGCGCAAGATGGCCGCTACCATGGCTTCTACCGGCACGCCGGCTTTTTTTGTGCACCCCGCCGAAGCCGCGCACGGCGATTTGGGTATGATTGTCGACGGCGATGTGGTGCTGGCGATTTCCAATTCGGGAGAAAGCGACGAAATCACCGCCATTATTCCCGCCCTCAAACGTAAAAACATCACGCTCATCTGCATCACCGCCAAACCCCGCTCCACCATGGCGCGCCATGCCGATATCCACATTACCGCCTCCGTATCGCACGAAGCCTGCCCGCTCGGTTTGGCACCCACTTCCAGCACCACGGCCGTGATGGCTTTGGGCGACGCTCTGGCCGTGGTGTTGCTTAAAGCACGCGAGTTCACGCCCGACGACTTTGCCCTCAGCCACCCCGCCGGCAGCCTCGGCAAACGGCTGCTGCTGCGCGTGTCCGACATCATGCACAGCGGCGAATCGCTGCCTGCTGTGACCGACGGCACGTTGCTGAAAGACGCCATCGTGCGTATGAGTGAAAAAGGCTTGGGCATGTTGGCCGTTACCGATGAAGAAGGCCGTCTGAAAGGCGTATTTACCGATGGCGACCTGCGCCGCCTGTTCCAGCAGCGCGACAACTTCGCGGGTTTGACGGTAAACGACATCATGCACGCCAACCCCAAAACCATCACTGCCGACAAACTCGCCACCGAAGCCTTGAAACACATGCAGCAACACCACATCAACGGCCTGTTGGTGGTGAAGGAAGGCGATGTTTTGGTCGGTGCGCTGAATATGCACGATATGTTGAAAGCAAGGATTGTATAGTTACATTATTAATTTAAATAACTTGTATCATAAATTTAAATATTAAAGTTTTAAGGGGACTTACTTTATGGAAAATATGATTATTAACGCCTTTTTTGGCGGATTGGGGAGCGCAATTCAGGCTGTTTGGTGGGTTATTCCGTTTTTATTGTTATTGGCTTTTTTAAAAAGCCCATTATTTAAAGGCTGGTTTGGCGAAAAAATTGTCCGGAGCCGATTGGATAATCATCTCGATGAAAGCCTTTACCGTCCTTATCATGACCTGATCATTCCTTTTAACGGAACAAGCACGCAAATTGACCATGTTTACGTTTCACCTTATGGTATTTTTGTAGTAGAAACAAAAAATTATTCAGGCTGGATTTTTGGCAGCGCGCGCCAAGCAAAATGGACCCAAGTTGTTTATAAAAAGAAAAGCTCGTTTCAAAACCCTTTGCGTCAGAATTATGCGCATATTAAGGCTTTGTCGGAGCTACTGGATTTACCTGAACAGAAATTTCATTCGGTTATCGTATTTTTAGGCGGGTGTGAATTTAAAACCGACATGCCACCTAATGTGTGCTATCCCGGTCAGGCTCAAATGTATATAGAAGGTTTTCAGACGGCCATATTAAACCAACAAGAGTTAGATAGGGTTTGTGGGATTTTAGAAAGCCAAAAATATTCGGCAACATATGAAAGCCGCAAAGCACATGTGCGCGATATTAAAAGAAAATACGGTTGAAGCTGTTTGAAATATTTGTTTAGCCTGCTACTGAATTTGACATCTTTTAAAACAAAGAGTGCTGAAAAATAAAGTAAATAACAGCTTCGTTTCATACAGATGGATAGCATGGTTTGCACTGTTTACATTTTCAGACGGCTCTTAAACCCGATGGTGCTACAATAACCGCTTCAGGCCGTCTGAAAACCACAGCTATTTAAAAGAAACCCGATATGCACAACCTTACCCCCGAAATCCAAGCCCGTGCCGCCAAAATCAAACTGTTGATTATGGACGTGGACGGCGTGCTGACCGACGGACGCATTTTTATCCGCGACAACGGCGAAGAAATCAAATCGTTCCACACGCTCGACGGCCACGGTTTGAAAATGCTTCAGGCCGGCGGCGTTCAGACGGCCATTATTACCGGCCGCGACGCACCATCGGTGGGCGTGCGTGTCCAACAGCTCGGCATCAACCACTACTATAAAGGCATACACGACAAACGCGCCGCCTATGCTGATTTGCGCGAAAAAGCGGGCGTAGAAGAACACGAGTGCGCCTTTATCGGCGACGACGTGGTCGATCTGCCCGTGATGGTGCGCTGCGGCCTGCCCGTAGCCGTGCCCGAAGCACATTGGTTTACCTTGCAGCATGCCGCTTACGTTACCCGAAAAAGCGCAGGCAACGGTGCGGTGCGCGAATTGTGCGACCTGATTATGCAGGCTCAAGGCACGTTGGAGGCGGCGTTACAGGAGTATGTGAAATGAGCGGCAGATGGCGTTACGGCTGGATGTTTCCGCTGGTGTTGGCCGTGGGGTTGGGCGGTCTTTCCGCCTGGTTGGGGCGAATCAGCCAAGTGGATATCGAAGAGGCCGCGTTAAACCCCAACGAACCGCAATACGCTATGGAAGGCATAGACGGCAGGCGTTTCGACGAACAAGGCCGTCTGAAAGAAAACCTCAGTGCCGAATATGCCTGGCAGCTGCCCAAAAGCGACGATGTGGTGTTTGAACGGCCGCAACTTGCGCTGTATAACGGCGGCAGGCTGATTTACAAGGTTGAAAGCCGGGAGGCCCGCTACAACACCGAAACCCGTATCGTCCGGTTTGAGCAAGACGTGTTGCTGACCAAATCCGCCGAAGCCCAACGCCCGTCCGCCGTCTTGAAAACCGCCAGCTTAACCATAAATACGCAAACAGAAACCGCCGAGACCAAAGCCCCCGTCGAATACCGCTACGGCGAGTCGCACGGCACGGCCAACGGCTTGGTTTATGACCATAAAAAAGGGTTGTTGAATCTGCCCTCACGCGTGAAAGCCATCATCTATGACCCGAAAAACCTTTAATGCCGCCATTTTGGCCGTGCTGGCCGTAACCGCGCCCGCCTACGCCCTGCAAAGCGACAGCAAACAGCCGATTCAGATCGAAGCCGACCAAGGCTCGCTCGATCAGGCCAACCAAGTAACCACTTTCAGCGGCAACGTCATCATCAAACAAGGCTCGCTGAATATCCGCGCCGGCAGCGTGAAAGTATCGCGTAACGACAAAGGCGAGCAGTTTATGTCTGCTTCAGGCAGCCCCGTGCGCTTCGGCCAAACGCTCGACGGCGGCAAAGGCACGGTTAACGGGCAGGCCAACAACGTCGAATATTCCTCCGCCACCGGCGTGGTGAAACTCACCGGTAACGCCAGAGTGCAGCGCGGCGGCGACTTGGCCGAAGGCGCGTCTATCACTTATAACACCCGCACCGAAGTCTATACCGTGCACGGCAGCAAAGCCGCAGGCGGTAAAGGCGGCAAACGCGTAACCGTGATCATCCAGCCTTCTTCCGCCCAATCGGGTAAAAAATAGCCGCAGATAAAGGCCGTCTGAAAAACCGGTTTCAGACGGCCTTAAAACAGATTACAATAGTAACCATAACCTAAGAGCAATACCATGACCGAGCAAAGCCGCTTAAACGTACAAAACCTGCAAAAAAGTTTCAAAAAACGCCAAGTCGTTAAAAACTTTTCGCTCGACATCGAAAGCGGCGAAGTCGTCGGCCTGCTCGGCCCCAACGGCGCAGGCAAAACCACCAGCTTTTATATGATAGTGGGCCTGATTGCCGCCGATGCCGGCAGCGTGATGCTCGACGGACAGGAAATCCGCCATCTGCCCATACACGAGCGCGCCCGCTTAGGATTGGGCTACCTGCCGCAAGAAGCCTCGATTTTCCGCAAGATGACGGTAGAGCAAAACATCCGCGCCATCTTGGAAATTAGCCTGAAAGACAAAAACCGGATCGATAGCGAGTTGGAAAAACTGCTGGCCGATCTCAACATCGAACGCCTGCGCAACAACCCCGCACCGTCGCTTTCGGGAGGAGAACGCCGCCGCGTCGAAATCGCCCGCGTACTCGCCATGCAGCCGCGCTTTATCCTGCTCGACGAACCCTTTGCAGGCGTTGACCCGATTGCCGTGATCGATATTCAGAAAATCATCGAATTTCTCAAAACACGCGGCATCGGCGTATTGATTACCGACCATAATGTGCGAGAAACCCTGCGTATCTGCGACCGCGCCTACATCATCAGTGAAGGCGCTGTGCTGGCATCCGGCCATCCCCAAGAGTTGGTCAACAACGAGCAGGTGAGGGCAGTTTATTTGGGCGAAAACTTTAATTATTAAAGATACCGATACCGTTTGAACGCCGTGCTTACCGCCCGAATGAGGGCAGGGCAGTTGGGCGGCAGTTTCATAAAAGGGTCTGTCAGGTATCGCTTTATACACAAGCCGGTCAAAGGCATATAGTTCATCCACTTCATTTTTAATACCAGGCAGCAAACCGAAGGCAGTACCAAACCGATTCCGTTGAACTTCAGCGGCTTGCATAATCGTTCTCTTCGAGCCAAGGTGCAGCAACGCCGTAGTAAAAGTGAAGTGGACTGACTATATGGGATAGGCCGGTTTCGGACACAACGCTTTACTTACTCACCCGATAACCCTATGAGCCAAAATCTCGGACTAAAACTCAAACAAACCCAGCAGCTCAACCAGCATCTGCAACAATCGTTGCGCATACTGCAAATGTCGGGCTTGGAGCTTGAGCGCGAAGTGGACGACTGGCTTCAAGACAACCCGCTGCTGGAACGTGCCGAAAGCAGCGAAGACGAAAGCGGCGACAACGAATTTACCCAAGTTTCCGCCGCCCTGCCCAAAGGCAAACAAGTGGGCGGCGAAGATGCCGAAGACGTGTGGGCGACCATTGCCGAAGAAGACGATTTCAACGCCTTTTTGCACAAACAGGTGTGCGAACACCCCATGAGCGGGCAAGAAGCCGCCCGCGTACATATCCTGATTGATTTTCTTGATGACCAAGGCTACTTCACCGACAGCCTGAGCGATGTTCTCGACCATACCCCTTTGGAATGGATGCTCGAAGAAAACGACCTCCAAGAAGCACTCGACCTGCTGCAAACCTTCGACCCACCCGGTGTCGGTGCAGCCAATCTGGCCGAATCGCTGATGCTCCAACTTATGCGCCTACCGGCTTCTCCCGCCCGCCAACTGGCCGCCAGAATCATCCATATCGGTTTGGACGACTTAGGGCGCAGCCGCCAGCAGAATATTGCCCGCTTCCGCAAACAGTTTCCCGAAGCCGATGCCGAAACCCTTCAGACGGCCTTAGACCTGATCGGCAAACTCAATCCTTATCCCGCCTACGGATTTGCCTCGGCCGAACCCACCGCTTATGTTCAGCCCGACGTTTGGGTAAAAGAAACCAAAAGCGGCTGGACGGTAGCCGGAAACGAGCAGGCATGGCCGAAAGTGCGGATCAACAGCGAATACTGCCAACTGCTTAAAGAAGCGGGCGAAATCAGCCCCGAATGGAAAGAAAAACTCAGCGAAGCACGCCAAAAAATAGACAGTTTGGAACTGCGCAAAAGCACCGTGCTGCGGCTGGCAGAATATATCGTCGAAAAACAGGAAGATTTTTTCGTGTTCGGCGAAATCGGCCTGACCCCCATGCTGATTAAAGATGCCGCCTCCGAATTAGGCGTGGCCGAAAGCACCGTATCCCGTGCCGTCAACCACAAATATTTGTCTTGCCCGCGCGGTGTGTTTGCGTTACGCTATTTTTTCACGCAGGCCGTATCCGCCGAAGACGGAGAAGGCGTGAGCCAAAGCGCAGTTAAGGCCGTGATTGCCCAGCTGATCGAAGGGGAAAACAAGCTCAAACCCTATTCGGACGAAGCCTTAAGCAGCCTGCTCAAACAACAGGGTATCGACATCGCACGGCGCACCGTAGCCAAATACCGTGAGGCCTTGAATATTCCGAGCGCGCACCAACGTAAACCCTAAACCGGATTCACAGGCCGTCTGAAAGCGGGTTGAACAAGATTTCGGCCAAGCCCGCCAAGCCCGTTTTCAGGCGGCCGCAACGATACACATGCAGCACCCCGCCTTTTCCGCCGCCTGCCCCTTGTACGGCAAGCGGCACCAACCCAACGAAGGAGTAAAGCCATGAATCTGAAAATTACCGGCCTGAATTTCGACGTAACCGAAGCCATCAAAAACCACGTTACTTCTAAGCTCGAGCGCATCAACCGCCACGCAGCCAACGTGATTTCGGTGGCGATTACCCTTTCGGTAGAAAAGTTGAACAACAAAGCAGAAGCAGATGTACATCTGGCCGGAAAAGATTTACATGTCGAAACCGTTGAATCCGACATGTATGCCGCCATTGACGTGCTGATGGACAAACTCGACCGCGCCATTTTGAAGCACAAAGAAAAAAGCAACGATGTGCGCGCCACAACCAAACCGGCAGCGGAAGAATAAGCCGCCGCTTAACCGGTTAACCCCGTAAAACCAAGGCCGTCTGAATGATTTCAGACGGCCTTGAAAATATAAAAGAAACCATATCCGGCATCTTCCTAAAAACCTGAACCCGTGGAAAACTTACCATTTGCGGAGCCACCCTCCCCAAACTGCATCGTACACCTAGGGTTGGGCGAAGATCTCGGTTTGCCGGTTAATTGGTTTATTTGCGATAACTGTAATCCAAAATCAAACCGCTACCGCCGCTTTAATGTGAGGATGCGGGTCGTAATCCACCAGTTCGAAATCTTCAAATTTAAAATCAAACACATCTTTCACATCAGGGTTCAATTTCATTTTCGGCAACGGGCGCGGTTCGCGGGTCAGTTGCAGCTTAGCCTGCTCGAAATGGTTGCTGTATAAATGGGCATCGCCGAAAGAATGGATAAACTCGCCCGGCTGCAAGCCGCATACCTGCGCCATCATCATGGTTAACAAGGCATAGCTGGCAATATTGAACGGCACGCCCAAGAAAATATCGGCACTACGTTGGTAAAGCTGGCACGACAGTTTCCCGTCGGCCACATAAAACTGAAACAATGCGTGGCAAGGCGGCAGAGCCATTTCATCAACAAGTGCGGGGTTCCAAGCCGACACAATCAGGCGGCGGCTGTCGGGATTGTTTTTGATTTGTTTGACCAAATTGGTTATTTGGTCGACATGCGTACCGTCGGGAGCAGGCCACGAACGCCATTGATAACCGTATACCGGGCCTAAATCGCCGTTTTCATCGGCCCATTCGTCCCAAATCGACACATTGTTGTCTTTCAAATATTGAATGTTGGTGTCGCCTTTCAAAAACCACAGCAGTTCGTGAATAATCGAACGCAAGTGCAGTTTTTTGGTGGTTAGGAGCGGAAAACCTTCGCTCAAATCGAAGCGCATCTGATACCCGAACACCGAGCGGGTGCCGGTGCCGGTGCGGTCGGCTTTGTCGGTGCCGTGTTCAAGCACATGGCGCATTAAATCTAGATAGGCTTTCATGAGACTCCTTAATTGAATTGATATCGAAAAAATGTTTCAGACGGCCTCATGCTTCTTTGCAAACCCATCATCTGAAAGTGGATTTCTGCATTATGCTTTGCCTGCCTGCTTGATATGTCTGCACCCGTTCGCCGCTGCGTTTTGAATTGTATCTGCGGCAGAGGGGCAAAGTTTTCAGCCTTGGTAAACCGAATCCGTCCGCCCGCCATTTTAGATGCTTCATATTGCCGCAACAAGCGGCATTCGGCGTATATAGCGGATCAAACTTAAAAATAGTACGACCGTCATACTCGGGCTTGACCCGAGTATCTTGAGTTTCGGCAAGTTTGGGAGATACTCGGGTCAAGCCCGAGTATGACGGTTTTGTTATGAAATTTAAGTGGATTAACTATATATACTCAATCCACTCAACTTTTACTGCGGTGTTGCTGCGTCTTCAAGCGCATCCACATTCGGGGGCAAAGGTCTGCGTTTTTTAATCCGTTTTTGCCTGATGGCAACCGGACAGCCGAGTATTTTTCTTCCGATCCGTTTTCTGAAAAATCACATAAATTTAAAAATCTGCATTATTTAAATAAACATTTAATTTTTATATTTTATTAAAAAATAAAATTTTATGCTTTATATATTAAATAAATTAGATAAAACATCTAAAAATAAAAAATACAAAAAAAATAATGTCAACAATTTTACAAAAATTTTCTTGGCAAACGAACTGAACAAGTTTATATTAGCAAACCATAAAATTTATTAACCGTTTCATTTTTAAACCACTACTTTTGGAGAACAACGATGTCAGCGAATCTGAACAGCCTGTTTGAAAAGATCAAGCAACGCGATCCCAACCAGCCCGTGTTCCACCAAGCCGTTGAAGAAGTGTTCGGCAGCCTTGCTCCGTTTTTAGCAAAAAATCCCAAATACACCGAACACGGCCTGCTCGAGCGTATCGTAGAACCCGAACGTGTAATTATGTTCCGCGTATCTTGGGTTGACGATAAAGGCCAAGTTCAAGTCAACCGCGGCTACCGCGTACAAATGAACTCCGCTATCGGCCCTTACAAAGGCGGCCTGCGTTTCCACCCCACCGTAGATTTGGGCGTATTGAAATTTCTCGCGTTTGAACAAGTGTTTAAAAACGCCTTAACCACCCTGCCGATGGGCGGCGGCAAAGGCGGTTCCGATTTCGACCCCAAAGGTAAGAGCGACGGCGAAGTGATGCGCTTCTGCCAAGCCTTTATGAGCGAACTCTACCGCCACATCGGTGCGGATACCGACGTACCCGCCGGCGATATCGGCGTGGGCGGCCGCGAAATCGGCTTTTTGTTCGGCCAATACAAAAAACTGAGCAACGAATTCACTTCCGTGCTGACCGGCAAAGGTCTGCAATACGGCGGCAGCCTGATCCGCCCCGAGGCCACCGGCTACGGCACCGTTTATTTCGCCGACAGCATGTTGAAAACCAAAGGTAACAGCATGGCGGCCAAAAAAGTGCTGATTTCCGGTTCGGGCAATGTAGCGCAATACGCCGCTGAAAAATGTATCCAATTGGGTGCGAAAGTGCTGACCGTTTCCGACTCCAACGGCTTTGTACTCTTCCCCGACAGCGGTATGACCGAAGCCCAACTGGCCGCCTTGATCGAACTGAAAGAAGTGCGCCGCGAGCGTTTGTCGGTATATGCCCAAGAGCAAGGCTTGCAATACTTTGCCGATCAAAAACCGTGGGGCGTGGCTTGCGATGTGGCCTTGCCTTGCGCCACCCAAAACGAATTGGACGAAAGCGATGCCAAAACCCTTTTGGCAAACGGCTGCTTCTGCGTGGCGGAAGGGGCCAACATGCCTTCTACTTTGGGTGCGGTCGAAGCCTTTGTTCAAGCCAAAATCCTTTACGCACCGGGTAAAGCTTCCAATGCGGGCGGCGTAGCCACTTCGGGTTTGGAAATGAGCCAAAACCACATCCGCTTGTCTTGGACGCGCGAAGAAGTCGACCAACGTCTGTTCGGCATCATGGAAAGCATCCACGAAAACTGCGTGGCCAACGGCACCGAAGACGGCGGCTATGTAAACTATGTGAACGGTGCAAACATCGCCGGCTTCAAGAAAGTTGCAGAAGCCATGTTGGCTCAAGGCGTGGTATAAACATTAACCGTTTTATAACGCTTTAATTATAAAGGCCGTCTGAAAACCTGTTTTTCAGACGGCCTGATACCTTTGTAAAACCCTCAGATGCGGATGCAGTTCAAGGCGTAGCAGCACAGCGAGTGCAGACATATCATACAGATAGGCAAACGAGCGGGCAGCGCACAACGCAGCAATGCGACGCAGATGAGGGTTTTACAAAGGTCTCGGCCTTTACGGTTGGCGTGTAAGATAGTCAATCAGCTTAACTTTGACTACGGCGTTGACCTCGTATTAAAAATAAGTTGATTGAATGTAAATAAAAAACCGCTGTGGCAAATAGCATCAGCGGTTTTTTCGTGTATCAACTTCAAGCCACGCCGTAACGTTCGCGGTAAGCGCGTACCGGCTCCAGATAAGCTCCGAATTCGGCGTTGTTTTCCAGCAGAGCCAACAAATCGCGCAAGTTGGCAATCGCCACCACCGGCAGTCCGTATTGCTGCTCCACTTCCTGTACGGCGGAAAGTTCGCCCGTGCCTTTTTCCATGCGGTCGAGTGCAATCGCAACGGCTGCGGGCGTTGCGCCTTCCGCCTCAATCAACTTAACCGATTCGCGCACCGACGTGCCGGCAGAAATCACATCGTCGATGATCAACACGCGGCCTTTGAGCGGCGCACCCACCAACACACCGCCCTCGCCGTGGTCTTTCGCTTCTTTGCGGTTGTAGGCAAACGGCACGTTCACACCGTTTTCGGCCAGCATCATAGCGGTGGCCGCCGCCAGAATAATGCCTTTGTAGGCCGGGCCGAACAGCATATCGAATTCGACTTTGCTCTCGATAATCGCCTGTGCATAGAATTTGGCCAACGCTAAAGTGGACGCGCCGTCGTTAAACAAACCGGCATTAAAAAAATAAGGCGACTGACGGCCTGCTTTGGTGGTGAATTCGCCGAACTTCAAAACGTTTTGTTCAAGCGCGAATTTGAGGAAATCTTGACGGAAATCGGACATTTTTGCGGTTCTTTCCAGCAGAAAAATAAAGCCGATTATAGCCGAAGGAAGCAGGCGGCAACAGGCCGTCTGAAATAAAACCGCAAGCATCGGCAAATATTTCTGTGGCATTTTTGAGGTGTTGCGGAAGCAGTTTTTGCAAAATTACCGCACAGCTTAATGTTTCAATTTTCTTTTCTCAATAACGCAAGTTTACGTATAATGTTATGTTATAACAAGTTGATTTAAAGAATCGAAAGTTAGGAAGATGCAAAAAACAAAAATAGCTTTGGGCGTGTCGTTGATATTTGTTCCTTCGGTGTTGTCGGCGGAGCCTGTCCGAAAAGAAGAAGTGGTTTTAGATACGGTTGTGGTGAAAGGAGAGCGTTACACCGCCAAGTCGGAAGGGAATGTGTGGAATCAAAAAAGAATCGCCGACACACCTAAAGGCAACGGCACTATCAATGATTTGTTGCGCACCAGCCCGGGTGTGCAGTTTTCCAATACCGAAGGCACGGCCGACAGTGCAGGGGAAATTGCGCCGCCGAATATTTCGTTTCACGGCGAGAAATTTTACAACAACCGTTTTTCGATAGACGGCGTGAGCAACGACAGCAATCTCAACCCAGCGCACAACGGCTCTGATACGCAGTTGGATGCGGATACGGTGAATTCGCACACGGTGGGTGCGCTGCCCGCAGGCCATCCGCAGGCGTTTTGGATCAGCCCTTCGCTGGTGGAAAACATTAAGGTGAAAGACAGCAATATTTCCGCACGCTACGGCCGCTTTACCGGCGGCGTGGTGGATGCCGATTTAATCAAGGCAAACAGAGAAAAAGCATTCGGCAGCCTGTCGTACCGCACCACGCGCCACACTTGGACGCATCATTATATCGACCCGCTGTATGCCGACGAATACCGCGAGGCGCAGTCGCCCAATACGCAGCCGAAATTTACCAAGCATGAATCCACTTTCACGGTAAACCAACCTGTCGGCAAAGATTCGGCGGTGCTGTTTTCGTACAGCCGCCAGCGCTCTTCGATTCCTTTTTTCCATCAGCATCTGAAACAATCGACCAAGCAAAGGCGTTTGGCCGAAACCTTTTTGCTGCGGGGCGCGCACCGTATCGACGACGATAACAATCTGTCGGCAACGGTGATGTATTCGCCGCATTATGCCACTTATCATCCAGCCAACTATAAAGACGGCCGCTTTACCAACAGCGGCGGCGGCTGGCGTTTCGACTTGGATTGGGAACGCTACGCCGGCTTCGGCAGAATGCAGACCAAATTGAGCTACCGCAGCACGGAAGAAAAAACCGCCTACGATCAAGACAATTTATACCGCTACAACGACGACACGCCGTCGATAAACTGGACAACCCATCCCGAAGTGGATGAAGCGGCCGTGGGCGGCATCGGCACCAGCCGTTCGTTTGGCAAGCATATCAACCTGCAACAGCATTTCGAGTTTAACGAAGCGGACTGGCGCGGTTGGAAGCATCGCTTCAACGCAGGCTGGGAGGCGGAATATGCCGATAAAGGCTTCGAGCGCAAAAAGCCCACCATTATTTACGGCGGCCCGAGGATGACCGACCGTAAGGACTGCACTGAATGTATTCCGGGCGAACAGTTCTTCACCGGCTATGCCTACAACTATCCGGCCAACATCAAAGTAGGTACACATCATCTCGCGCTTTATCTTGAAGACGATATCGAAAAAGGCAATCTGCGTTTGAAGCCGGGCATCCGCTTGGATTACAACGGCTTTCTGAAAAATACCGACATCGCACCGCGGTTTGCATTCGATTACCGTCTGCCGTTGAAAGCGGCCAAACTGCATGTGTTCGGCGGAGCCAACCGTTATTACGGCAGCGAAATGCTGACCTACAAATTGCGCAGCGCCCATGTGTTCCAACGCAATTTCGACCGCTTCGAGATAGATGATCCGTGGACATCGCGCGAATTGAAAGAGCCGCGTTACGACGGCAGCGATTTGAAAACGCCGTACAGCAACGAATGGAATCTGGGCCTGCGCCAGTATATCGGCAACAGCGAATGGCAGTTGAAATGGGTGCGCCGCAACAGCCGCAACCAGTTTTTAACCAAAGAAAAAACCGATGAAAGCGGCCAGACTTACCGCGTGCTGGCCAATACCGGCCGTTCCGACAACGACACCTTCAGCTTTTCCGCCGGCCTGAACCGCCCGTGGACGCTCGGCCCGACTCTGCTCAGTTGGCGGGCGGGTGCCGATTACAACAAACGCCGCTCCAACCAAATCGGCACGTTCCAACGCTACGACTGGAGCGAATGGGACGTGAAAAAAGTATTGGTAGACGGCAAGCTGAAAGAGCCCGACGACCTGCCCGCAATGGATTTCAATCAGCCGTGGAACGCCTTTATCGAAACCGAATTATCTGTGCCCAAGTGGTATTTCACCTGGACGCAACGCTGGCGTTATTCGCCCGGCACGGTGGAATACACGCAGGAAAACATCCGCTGCACCCCCGAACGCGCACGGCTGTGCCAAGGCTATGTCGGCAACCTGAGCAAGTTCGACCAAATCAAATACAATTCCGCGCTGATGGCAGACTGGCATTTCTCGTGGGCAAAACCGCTGGCGAAAACGAAAAAGGTGGAAGTGAATTTGGACGTGTTGAACGTGTTTAACCGCAAAATCGTCGGCAAAAAAGTCTACACGCCGGAGTGGCAGGAGAAAAAGCGCGACGTGTCGTATAAAATCGGCCGCCAATTCTGGCTGGGGGCGAAATATTCTTGGTAACGGATCGTAACCTGATTCCATAGGTAGTGATTGTGCCGCCCTTGCCGAACCCAACAGGCAGGGGCGGTATTCTGATTGGTGTTTCGTTTCAAAGGCGTTGTGTAATACCGAGGCCGTCTGAAAAACATTTCAGGTACAATGCGGTTTTTCTTTACTTCATACTTAAAAATCATGTTGAAAATCATCTCAGCCAACGTTAACGGCATCCGTTCCGCTTATAAAAAAGGCTTTCACGAATACATCGCCGCGTCGGGTGCCGACATTGTGTGCGTGCAGGAATTGAAAGCCCAAGAGCCGGATTTGTCGGACGATATGAAAAATCCGCACGGTATGCACGGTGTATGGCATTGCGCCGAAAAACGCGGTTACAGCGGCGTGGCGGTGTACAGCAAGCAACGCCCCGACAATGTGCAAATCGGCATGGGCATTGAAGAATTCGACAGCGAGGGCCGTTTCGTGCGTGCTGATTTCGGTAAATTGAGCGTGATTTCGCTGTATCTGCCCAGCGGCACCAGTGCGCCCGAACGGCAAGAATTGAAATACCGTTTTTTAGACGCGTTTTACCCCATGCTGGCGGAAATGAAAGCAGAAGGCCGCGATATCGTGGTGTGCGGTGATTGGAACATCGCCCATCAAAACATCGACTTGAAAAACTGGAAGGGCAATCAGAAAAATTCGGGCTTCCTGCCGGAAGAGCGGGCTTGGATAGGCAAAGTGATTGCCGAATTGGGCTGGGTGGACATGTGGCGTAAGCTGTATCCCGAAGTGCCCGGCTACACTTGGTGGAGCAACCGCGGGCAGGCGTATGCGAACGATGTGGGGTGGCGTATCGACTACCACATGGTAACGCCCGATCTGGCGGCTAAAGCTGTGGAAGCGCATGTGTATAAAGAAGAAAAATTTTCAGACCATGCGCCGCTGGTGGTGGCGTATGATTATTCGATATAAGCGTTGTAGAGAGGCCGTCTGAAACATTTCAGACGGCTTTTGTCTGATTACGGTTTCTTCCTAAAATAATTTCCGTTATATTCGGATGCAGAAACCCTTTAAAACAGGCATGGAATAGGCGCCGCGCCTTGATACGCCGCCCGTCAAACAAGAGGAGAATAAGATGTCTGCATTTCGTTTCCGTTTTTCCGCATTCGCTCTTGCCGCAATGCTGCTGGCCGCCTGCGGAGACCAGTCGAAGAACAGCAAACCGCAAACGCTCGAAGCGGCTGCCGAAAGCAGGGTGACACGCAATAACGTAACCGAGCCGCAATCGCTCGACCCGCATCAGATTACCGGTGTGCCCGAAATCAATATCGTGCGCGACCTGCTGGAAGGCTTGGTAGAAACCGATGAAAAAGGTGCGGTTATTCCCGCAGCAGCCGAATCGTGGAACAGCAGCGACAACAAAGTATGGGTTTTCAAACTGCGCCCCGATGCCAAATGGAGCAACGGCGACCCCGTAACCGCCGAAGATTTCGTATATAGCTGGCAGCGCTTGGTTGACCCCAAAACCGCCTCGCAATACGCCTCTTACCTGCAAGCGGCCAAAGTGGCCAATATCGACGACATTCTGGCCGGTAAAAAATCTCCCGATACATTAGGCGTGAAAGCCCTTGATCCGCACACATTGGAAGTTACCCTTACCGCTGCCGTGCCTTATTTTCCGCAAATGCTCTACCACGCCGCCACCAAGCCGGTGCACCGTGCCACCGTGGAAAAACACGGTATCAAATGGACTCAGCCCGAAAATTTTGTCGGTAACGGGCCGTATCTGATGAAAAAATGGGTGGTGAACGAACGTATCGAACTTGAGAAAAACCCCCAATACCGCGATGCAGCCAACGTTAAAATCAACCAAGTCGTTTTTCTGCCCATCGGCTCGCAAACCGATGACGTTGCCCGCTACGAAGCCGGCGAGGTTGATATTACCGACGCTCTGCCGCCCGAAATGTACAGCAAGCTGCAAGAAAAATACCCCGACGAACTCAAACGCAGCCCGTATCTGTGTACCTACTATTTTGAAATCAATAACCAAAAAGCCCCGTTTAACGACGTGCGCGTGCGTAAAGCATTATCTTTGGCTCTAGACCGCGACACCATCGCCGCCAAAGTGCTGGGGCGCGGCGAAGAACCGGCCTATAACCTGACCCGCGTGGGCACGGCGGGCTTCACTCCCTATCAGCCGGAATGGGTTAAGCTCGATTATGCCGGCAGAGTTGCCGAAGCCAAAAAACTGCTGGCCGAAGCCGGATACGGCGAAAGTAAACCGCTCACATTCAATTTCCTTTACAACACTTCCGAGCAGCATAAAAAAATCGCCGTGGCCGCCGCATCTATGTGGCAGGAAGCGTTGGGACATGTGAAAGTGAACCTCGAAAACCAAGAATGGAAAACCTATCTCGACAGCCGCCGCAGCGGCAACTATCAAATCGCCCGCGCATCATGGTGCGGCGACTACAACGAGCCTTCCACATTCTTGAATACCCTGCAATCGGCCAACAGCAGCAACCGCGCTTTCTATAAAAACGCCGACTACGACGCGCTGCTTGCCCAAACCCTTAACGCCGAAGTCGATGCCCAAGCCCGCAGCAATCTCTATACGCAGGCCGAAGCACTGATCGATAAAGACACGGCGGTTATCCCCGTTTACGGCTATGTAAATTCGCGTTTGGTTAAAGCGCGCATCGGCGGCTATTCAAACGAAGACGTATTGAACGAACTGCCCAGCAAACGCCTGTTTGTTAAAAACTGAGCGGGTTGACATGCAAAAGGCCGTCTGAAAGCAAACCGGTTTTCAGACGGCCTTCGGTGTTGTTGGGGGGTAAGATAAACCGAGACCCTCGTTAAGTCTGCCAGATGCGGTATAGTCAATCCACTTAAGTTTCATAACAAAACCGTCATACTCGGGCTTGACCCGAGTATCTTACAAACTTGCTGAAACTCAAGATACTCGGGTCAAGCCCGAGTATGACGGTCGTACTATTTTTTAAGTTGATGCACTATATCTTTGCATATCTTTCACATCCATGTACCGGCTCTTACCCACTTTGCCCCTAAGATAAGGCAAATATAAAAAATATCCTGAATAAGCAATAAATTACGCTTGCCAAAACCCATACGCACACACCAAACACGCACCTGAGACCTTTGCAAAACCGACACATAGGAGCGCAAGCCGTATGCTGGCCAAACAAACCCGACATATCCGCGATGTGCTGGCACTTGTCTATGGCGACGGATTGTCCCGTTCACCAATCGATCCGAGTATCGCCGCCTCTTGGCAACGCTGCGTGCACCGGCACGGCCTTGACCCCGAACAACTGTGCGAAGCCATCATCCTGCCCCATCATGATTTAGTCGAACATCTCGATGCCATGGACAACCTGACGGCTGTTGCCCGCCACGGGATGCAGGTGTTGTGGCAGCAAATCCGCGACATGGGCTATGTGGTTTTGCTGGCAGACGAACACGGCGTGGTGGTGGAAGCGTTCGGATTCGAGCGGCAAAAAACCGAGTTGTGCCGCGCAGGATTGCATTTGGGCGCACTTTGGCGCGAACACACCAACGGCACCAGTGCGGTCGGCATGGTGCTGGCAACGGGCGATGCTTCGATAGTCCACCGTGCCGACCACTTCGATGCCACCCATATCGGCCTTACCTGCACCGCTGCGCCCGTGTTCGATTCGCATAACCGCCTGCGTGCCGTGCTTGATGTGTCTGCGCTCACCCCGCCTTCGGCCAAGCACAGCCAATATTGGGTATTGCAGCTGGTGCGCCATTTCGCCGGTTTGGTGGAAACGGCGGCTCTGTTGCAGGCGCACCGCCGCCATTGGATTGTGCGGCTCGGCCATGCCGCCGAGTTTTTAAATGTTTCGCCCGAATTTCTGATTGCCGTGGATGACGACGGCAAAATCAGCGGTGCCAACCATGCCTTTCACGAATGGGCGGCAGCGCATTTGGATATTCCTGTCGGGCAGGTTATCGGCAGGCTGTTCGATTTACTCTCCGACACCGGCCTGACTGCCGTTTACTCCGCTTCAGGCGGCCACACCGCCCTGACGCTGGGCGGCAACCGCCTGTTTGCCGCAGCTTCCGCCCCCATCTGCCGACCCGTGCCCGCCTCTGCGCGCGAGCCGGAGCTGCCTGACGCACTTGCCGCCTTATACAGCCCGAAAAGCCGTTACCGCCGCAGTTTGCAGCGGGTGGCCGCTCTGGCCGACACGCCCGTGCCGATACTGATTAACGGCGAAACCGGTTCGGGCAAAGAGTTTCTCGCCCGCGCCATCCACCTCTCAAGCAGCCGTGCCGACAAACCGTTTATCGCGGTCAACTGTGCGGCGATTCCTGAAAACCTGATTGAAAGCGAGCTTTACGGATATGCGCCGCACAGTTTTTCAGGTGCCGACCGCAAAGGCAAAATCGGCTTGATTCAGGCGGCCGACGGCGGCACGCTGTTTCTCGACGAAATCGGCGACATGCCGCTTTATCTGCAATCGCGGCTGCTGCGCGTATTGTCCGAGCGGGAAGTGGTGCCGGTGGGCAGCGTGCGCGCCGTTAAAGTGGATATCCGTGTGATTTCGGCCACCCATGCCGATGTGCAGGAACGGATTGCCTGCGGGAAATTCCGCGAAGACCTGTATTACCGCCTCAACAGCACCCATGTGCAGCTGCCGCCCTTGCGGGAACGCGATGATTTCGATTACATCATGCGCATGATTTTGGAGCGTGCCGCCGAAAAAACCGGCCGCCCGCCCAAAGCTTTGTCTGCCCGCACACTCGATACCCTCCGCGCCTACGATTGGCCCGGCAACCTGCGCCAACTGGCCGCTGTGCTTGAAGTGGCGTTGCTCACTTCACTTGGCACGCGCATCGAATATGATGATTTGCCGGACTACATCAAAACCGCCGCCCGCCCGTTTTTCCATGAACCGTCTGTTACCGCAGCGGAACAGCAACCGGCGGAAAAATCGGTTCTGAACCGCGCCGACAGTCTGCAAGCCGCATTGCTGAATCATCAGGGCAATGTTTCCGCTCTGGCCAAACACCTCGGTGTCAGCCGCATGACGGTGTACCGTTATTTGAAAAAATACGGTTTGGATCGCTGACGGCTGTTATCGCGTAAGATTTAATACAGGCCGTCTGAAAGCGAGTTTACGAGCTTCGCTTTCAGACGGCCTTTATTTATGTTTCGGCAGAAGGTTTATTCGGCAGCGGCCAAAGCCTGCTCCAAATCGGCCAGCAAGTCGTCGATATGTTCGATGCCGACAGACAAGCGCACCATGTCTTCGCTCACGCCCGCTTGTGCCAATTCTTCGGCGTTCAATTGGCGGTGGGTGGTGCTGGCGGGGTGGGTGGCCAATGATTTGGCGTCGCCGATGTTGACCAAGCGGGTGAACAGTTGCAGCGCGTCGATAAACTTGCCGCCGGCTTCGATGCCGCCTTTGATGCCGAAGCTGAGCAGGCCGGAGGCTTTGCCGGCGAAGTCGCGCTCAATCAGGGCTTTGTAGGGGCTGTCGGCCAAGCCGGGGTAGTTTACCCAATTCACCTGCGGGTGTTTTTGCAGAAATTCCGCCACTTTCAGCGCGTTGTCGCTGTGGCGTTCCATACGCAGGGCAAGGGTTTCGAGACCTTGCAGGATTAAAAATACGTTCATCGGGCTGATGGCGGCGCCGGTGTTACGCAGCGGCACCACGCGCGCGCGGGCGATGAATGCGGCGGGGCCGAAGTGTTCGCTGTAATTGACGCCGTGGTAAGACACGTCGGGTGTGGTCAATACTTTGAAGCGGTCGCCTTTGGTCCAGTCGAATTTGCCGCCGTCGATAATCGCGCCGCCGATGCTGGTGCCGTGGCCGCCGATGTATTTGGTGAGGGATTCCACCACGATGTCGGCACCCAGCTCAATCGGGCGGCACAAGGCGGGCGAAGCGACGGTGTTGTCCACTACCAAAGGCAAACCTTGCGCGTGTGCGGCTTCGGCGAAGGCGCGCAGGTCAACCACATTGATGGCGGGGTTGCCGATGCTTTCGCAGTAAACCAGTTTGGTGCGCGCGTCGGTGTTGGCGGCGATTTCTTCGGGCTTGGCCGGGTCGATAAAACGCACTTCGATGCCTTGTTTGGGCAGGGTGTGGGCAAACAGGTTGAAGGTGCCGCCGTAAAGGGTTTTGGTGGCGATGATGTTGTCGCCCGCTTCGGCGATGGTTTGGATGGCGTAGGTAATCGCCGCCATGCCGCTGGCCACGCACAAGGCGGCGATACCGCCTTCAATGGCGGCCAAACGCTCTTCCAAAACGGCGGTGGTGGGGTTCATGATGCGGGTGTAGATGTTGCCGGCCACGTTGAGGTTAAATAAATCTGCGCCGTGTTGTGTGTTGTCAAACGCATAGCTGGTGGTTTGGTAAATCGGCACGGCGGCGGCTTTGGTGGTGGGTTCGGGCTTGTAGCCGGCGTGAATGGCTTGGGTTTCGAGTTTCATATTTGCTCCGTTGTGTTGTGCGAATGCTTAAACCCGCTATTGTACATGATGAAGAATGGCTAAGGCCGTCTGAAAGCGAGCTTGCGAGTTTTGCCAAATCGAACGCAGTGAGCTTCGCTGAAACGGGCTTGCGGGTTTCGCTGAAATATAGCGATAAGGGCGGACGTCACATCTGTCACATTTCGATTGTCACACAGGCTTGGTGTTACTGTCACATCAGGCCGTCTGAAACGTTTTCAAAATCAATCTTTCTTTTAAAATCATTTGGTTACTTTTTAATTTGCTTGTAGGCACGCGGTTTGCTGTGTTGGTAATAACAGCAAGTGCTGCAAGGAGAAACATTATGTCTGCCACCACCCGCGTCGGCATCATCGCCAACCCCGTTTCCGCACGCGATATCCGCCGGATTATTTCTCATGCGGCGGGGCTGTCGCTGGGCGAACGTGTGAATATGCTGGTGCGTATTTTGTCTGTGCTGGCGGCATGCGGCGTGGATGAAGTGCTGCTGATGCCCGAAGGCGAGGGCTTGCGGATGCTGTTGGAGCGGCGGCTGCCGGCCGTGGCAAGCGAGCTGGATGATCCGCTGCCGCGCCTGCGCTGGGTGGAGATGGCGGTGAACAACAACACCAACGACTCGGTGGCAGCCGCCGAAATCATGCGTGAAGAAGGTGTGTCGGCCGTTTTGGTGCTGGGCGGCGACGGCACGCACCGCGCGGTGGTGAAAGGCTGCGGCGATGTTCCCGTCGCCGGTATTTCTACCGGCACCAACAATGCGTTTCCGCCGATGCGCGAAGTGAGCATTACTGCTTGGGCGGCAGGGTTGTATGCCACGGAAAACGTGCCGCGTGAAGCAGCCTTGCGGTCAAACAAATGCCTGCACATCGGCAAATACGATGCCGCAGGCCGAAAAGTGCTGCACGAAATCGCGCTGATCGATGCTGCCGTATTAAACGAAGGCATTCTCGGCGCAAAAGCCATCAGCGAAACCGACACGCTGCGCACGTTTATCACCACGCAGGCGTCGATTGAAGCCGTGGGGTTGTCGGCCGTGGCGGCGGTGTTGCAGCCGGTAGGCCGTTATGAACAGGGCGGCCTGCTGGTGGAACTGTTGCCGCAATACGGCCCGCACGCACCGGCAGATAACGCATTTACCGTACAGGCCGTGCTCACGCCGGGCATGATTGCCAACATCGACATTGCCGCCTACCGCCGTTTTTATGCAGGCGAAGCATACCGCTTGAGCGGGCAGGCGGGTTTGGTTGCGCTGGACGGCGAACGGGAAATCGCGTTTCGTGAAAACGAAACGATTGCGATCACTTTGCACGAAGAAGCGTTTTATACGCTGGACGTACCTGCGGTGCTGGAATATGTAAGCGCGCAAAGGCGCAGACGGCATAAATATAGTCAACCAACTTAACTTTTACTACGGCGTTGCCGCCTTGTATTAAAAATGTGTTGATTGACTATAGAACAGGCATAGGTTGAACACCGAAAGGCCGTCTGAAAACATAAAGCGCGGCGGCTGTTTCTGCGCCGCCCTCTAAACAAACCGTTAAACAAGGAGAAAACCCATGAGCATCAAACTGCCTTTAGATAAAAACCAACTGCTCGAAGTGTACCGCCGCATGAAAACGATACGCGAATTTGAAGAGCGGCTGCATATCGACTTCTCGCGCGGCGACATACCCGGTTTCGTGCATCTGTATGCCGGCGAAGAGGCCACCGGCGTGGGCGTGATTTTCCACCTGAACGATAAAGACCGCATCGCCAGCACCCACCGCGGCCACGGCCACTGCATCGCCAAAGGCGTGGATGTGATCGGCATGATGAAAGAAATCTACGGCAAGCGCGACGGAGTGTGCCGCGGCAAAGGCGGCTCGATGCACATTGCCGATCTGTCGAAAGGCATGATGGGTGCCAACGGCATTGTCGGTGCCGGAGCGCCTTTGGCCTGCGGAGCCGCGTTGGCGGCCAAATACACCGGCAGCGGCGGTGTGGCCGTTACCTTTTGCGGCGACGGCGCGGCCAATCAGGGCACGGTGCTGGAAAGCCTGAACTTGGCGGCTATTTGGAATCTGCCGGTGATTTTCGTAGTGGAGAACAACGGCTACGCCGAATCCACATCGCGCGACTACGGCACCGCCGCCAACAGCTTTGCCGACCGCGGCGTCGGTTTCGGCATTCCCGGCGTAGTGGTGGACGGCAACGACTTTTTCGCCGTGTATGAAGCCACCGGAGAAGTCATCCGCCGCGCCCGCAACGGCGGTGGCCCCGCGCTGCTGGAATGCAAAACCAACCGTTTCTTCGGCCACTTTGAAGGCGACGCGCAAACCTACCGCCCCAAAGGTGAAGTGGACAACCTGCGCGCCAACCACGACTGCCTGAAAATCTTCCGCCGCCGCGTAACCGAAGCAGGCGTACTTACTGATGCCGAGCTGGATGCCGTCGATAAAGAAGTGCATGAGCTAATCGAACGTTCGGTGCAGGAAGCCAAAGCCGCACCCGCACCGAATGCGGAAGATTTGCTGACAGATGTTTATGTAAGCTATTGAAAACGATAAAAACAGGAGAAACAGATTATGTCCCGCCAATTAACCATGAAATCAGCGATTAACGAAGCTATCGACCAAGAAATGAGCCGCGACCCCGCCGTGATTATGATGGGTGAAGACATCGTCGGCGGCGCGGGTGCTAGCGGCGAACGCGACGCTTGGGGCGGCGTGCTCGGCCTATCCAAAGGGCTGTATGCCAAATACGGCGACCGCCTCATCGACACGCCGCTTTCCGAAGCCGCTTATGTCGGTGCAGCCATCGGCGCCGCTACCTGCGGCCTGCGGCCGATTGCCGAACTGATGTTTATCGACTTTATGGGCGTGTGCTTCGACCAAATTCTCAACCAAGCCGCCAAGTTCCGCTATATGTTCGGCGGCAAAGCCGAAACGCCCGTCGTGATCCGCGCCATGGTCGGCGGCGGTTTCAGCGCGGCGGCGCAGCACAGCCAGATGCTCACGCCCATCTTTACCCATGTGCCAGGTTTGAAAGTCGTGTGTCCGTCCAACCCCTATGATGCAAAAGGGCTGCTGGTGCAGTCTATCCGCGACAACGACCCCGTGATTTTCTGCGAACACAAAAGCCTGTATGCCGTCAAAGGCGACGTGCCGGAAGAGCTGTATGCCATTCCCTTCGGCCAAGCCAACATCGTGCGCGAAGGCAAAGATGTAACCTTAGTTGCTTACGGCATGATGGTTCAGCGCAGTATCGACGCCGCCAAAACGCTGGAAAAAGAAGGCATCGAGGCAGAAGTTATCGACCTGCGCACCCTTTCGCCGCTCGATATCGACACCGTGTTGAAATCGGTGGAAAAAACCGGCCGCTTAGTGGTGGTGGACGAAGCCAGCCCCCGTTGCAATATCGCCACCGACATTTCCGCCCAAGTGTGCCAGAAAATATTCGGCGCACTCAAAGCAGGCATCGAAATGGTGTCGCCGCCGCACACGCCCGTGCCGTTTTCCAACGTGCTGGAAAAACTCTACCTTCCTAGCGGCAAGCAAATCGCCGAAGCCGCCCGCAAAACCTTGGGTAAGGTTGAGGCCGTCTGAAAGCGAGCTTGCGGGTTTCGCCAAAGCGAATGCAGTAAGTCGGCCAAAACACCATCGGCAAACTGCCCCCGAACAAAAGGCGGGCAAAACCCCCGCCTTTTAAAACCATAACAGCCTTCTCTGAAACGTTTTCAGACGGCATCCACAATAAACAAAGGAGACAACCATGAGCAACATCAAACCCGTCATCATCCCCAAATGGGGGTTAACCATGGAAGAAGGCACCATCAACGAATGGCTGATTGAAGTCGGCACGTCCGTGAGCGTCGGCATGGAAATACTCAGCATCGACACCGACAAACTCACCAACGCCGTTGAAGCCGCCGATTCGGGCATACTGCGGCGTATCCTCCACGGCGCAGGCGAAACCCTGCCGGTTAAAACCCTGATCGGCATCCTCGCCGAAGCCGACACGCCCGAAGCCGACATCGATGCCTTTATCGCCAACTGGACACCGCCGTCTGCCGACGAAGTGGACGAATAAGGCTTTCAGACGGCCTGAGACCGTTTACCCACCCCGCCGGAGCTTCGCCCATGCCGCTGATTCCGCCCTGTGTGTTTTACCCCGAACACCGCTTCGATCTTTCCGCCCGCAGCTGGGCCGACAACGAACGCGCTTTGTTGGCGGCCGTCGGCGGGCCGTCTGAAAGCATGGCGCTGATACACGAAGGCGGCGACGGCATCGTTGTGCCGCGCAGTTATCAACAAGGCCGTCCGAACTTTCAGACGGCCTGTGAAATCCTGTCCGGCGAGGGCTTGGCCGTACATGTGCGCCTGTCGGGCGGCGGCGTGGTGCCGCAGGCCGCAGGGGTGATCAACCTGCATTTGGGCTACACCGCCGATACGCCCAATCCTTTACCCGCGGCTCAAGCGCATTATCAAGCTTTGTGCGGGTTGCTCTCGGAATTGCTGCGCCACTTCGGCATCACCGCCACCGCCCAAGCCGTACAGGGTTCGTTTTGCGACGGGCGTTTCAACCTTGCCGTTAACGGCCGCAAAATTGCCGGAACCGCCCAATATTGGCAGCGCGACAAAAGTGCGGAAAACCGCTACCGCGTGCTTTCGCATGCCGTTATTCTCGCCGCCGACCCGCATGTGCTCACCGAGCGCGCCAACCGTTTTGAAGCAGCCATCGGCAGCACCGTGCGCTACCGTGCCGATAAAACCGTGTCGGTTTGCGGTTTATCCGGTGCAAATGCTGCCGAAGTAGCCGACCGGTTGCGCCGTTTGCTCAGGCCGTCTGAAAACAGCCGGTGCGGTTGACCATGTTCAGGCAAATTTTGTTCTGATTTTGGAATACCCCAGCGCACACAAAAACAGTGCCGCTTGCAACAAAATAATCACCGGCCCGGTGGCGGCATCGAGATGGTAGCTCAATATCGTGCCGGCCAAACCGGTCATCACGGAGCACACTACCACGATAATCATCATGCGGTCGAAACGGTGGGTCAGCAGCGAAGCGGTAATGCCGGGAGAAATCAGCATGGCGATGACCAGCACCACGCCCGCAACCTGTATCGCGCTGATAATAGTTAACGCCAGCAGAATCAGCAGCCCGTAGTGGAGCAGCTGCGGCGGCAAACCGACAATCCGCGCCTGCACGGGGTCGAAGCAGTAGAGCATCAAATCCCTTCTCTTCAACATCACCACCGCAAAAACGAGGGCGCAGATAATCAGCGTGCGGATCAGCTCTTCATAGCTCACGCCGAGAATGTTGCCGAACAAAATATGCGTGAGGTGTTGGTCGGTTTCCACTTTGGTAAACAGCACCAAGCCGAAAGCAAACATGCCCGAAAACACGATGCCCATCACCGTATCTTCTTTCAGACGGCTGTTGTTTTTCAGATAGCCCACACCCACGGCGCAGGCCAGCCCGGAAACGAATGCGCCCGCCACCAAAGGGATGCCGGTTACAAAGGCAACGATGATGCCGGGCAATACGGCATGGGAAATGGCATCGCCCATCAGCGACCAGCCTTTCAGCACCAGATAGCACGATAAGATGCCGCACACCACCGACACAATCAGCGCGGTCAGCAGCGCGTATTGCATAAACGGAAAACTCAGCGGTTCGACAAACCAGTTGATGATGTCAGCCATGGCCGGTTTCTCCTTGCAACGCTGCAGTTTGTTTCTGTTTCAACAAGCCGTATTTGGGCGCGAAGATAAAGGCCAGCAGAAACAGCGCCGTTTGCAGGCAAACGATAATGCCGCCGGTGGCTCCGTCGAGAAAATAGCTGGCATACGCGCCGATGCCGCCGGTCAAAAAGCCCAACGCCACGGCAATACCTACGAGCTTGCTGAATTTGTCGGTAAGCAGATAGGCGGTGGCACCCGGCGTAATCACCATGGCGATTACCAACACCGCACCCACGGTTTGCAGGGCGGCCACCACGCAGGCACTGAGCAGGGTGAAAAAGAGGATTTTATAACGCAGCGGCGACAAACCCACGGCCACCGCCTGAGTTTCGTCGAAAAACACCAGCAGCAGGTTTTTCCAAAACAGCAATAAAAAAGCCAAGCACACCGCCATAATGATGCCTACTTGAAAAACGTCTTCGTCGGCAATGCCCAAAATATTGCCCAACACGATTTCCTCTACATTCACGGCAGTAGGGTTGATGGAAACGATAAACAGGCCGAGGGCGAAAAAGGTGGTGAAAATAAAGCCGATGATGGCATCTTCTTTCAATTTGCTTACCGCTTTAATCCACAAAATCGCCAATGCCGCCAAGATGCCCGAAATAAAAGCGCCCACCGAATAAGGCAGCGAGAGCGAATAAGTGATGGCCACGCCCGGCACCACCGAGTGCGACAAGGCATCGCCGATTAACGACCAGCCTTTGAGCATCAGATAAGCCGACAAAAACGCACATATCCCGCCCACGGCGGCACTGATCACAACGGCTTTCACCATATATTCGTAAGCGAGCGGCTCCAGTAACACATCCAGCATAATCAACGCTCCCCGCCGTTTTCCGTTTGCTCCTGCACGGTTTCTTCCTCACAGTTGCAGCCGCATTTTGCGATGGATGCGGGCGGGTCGATTTTGGTTTCGCCGTAAAACACCGCGGGCCGTTCGTCGTCGGTCAGCACCGTAACGGCGCGTTTGTCTTCATCGTCGTGCAAATCGCTGCCGGCCAGTTTGAAGTGGCGCAGCACGCCGCCGAATGCGACTTCGAGATTGTGCTGGTTGAACGTGGATTCGGTAGAACCGGCCGCCAATACGGTGCGGTTGATCATCACCACGCGGTCGCAAAAGTCGGGCACAACGCCCAGATTGTGTGTGGAGACCAAAATCAGACGGCCTTCCGCGCGCAACTGGCCGAGAAGATCCATAATCATGTTTTCGGTTTTCACGTCCACGCCTGTAAACGGCTCGTCCAGCAGAATCACCTTGCTGTCTTGCGCCAACGCGCGGGCGAGAAAGACGCGTTTTTTCTGGCCGCCGGAAAGCTCGCCGATTTGCCGTTCGGCAAGATGGGCGATATCGACGCGTTCCATGGCCGTCTGAACTTTCTGTTTGTCGGTTTTACTCGGAATACGCAGAAAATTCATGTAGCCGTAACGCCCCTGCATCACCACATCGTAAACCGAAACGGGAAACTGCCAGTCCACTTCTTCGCTTTGCGGCACATAAGAAACCAGATTGCTTTTCAAAGCCTGCGCGATGGGCAGCCCGCACAGGCGGATATCGCCCTTGCGCGGCTTGAGCAAACCCATCAGGCTTTTAAACAATGTGGACTTGCCGCTGCCGTTCACACCGACCAGCGCACAGGTCATGCCGCCTTCCAAATCCAGCGAAAAATCATAAATGGCCGTGTGGCCGTTGTTGTAGCGCACGGTAACATCTTCGACACGAATCGAAGCAGCAGCGGGGGACATCATTATTTTCCAAATCCTTTAACAATCGTCGATACCGTTGTATTCAGCAGGTCGGTATAAGTCGGCACCGGGCCGTTTTTGGCGGAAAGCGAATCCACATACAATACGCCGCCGTATTTGGCACCGGTTTCTTTCGCCACCTGTTTCATCGGCTTGGGCGAAATGGTGCTTTCGCTGAACACCACCGGAATTTTGTTTTGGCGCACCACGTCGATTACTTTGCGCACCTGTTGCGGCGTGCCTTGTTGTTCGGCATTAATCGGCCACAGGTAAACTTCTTTGAAGCCGTAGTCTTTCGCCAGATAGCTGAACGCACCTTCGCTGCTTACCAAGAACCGCTGGTTTTGCGGCACCTGCATCAATTTGGCACGCAAAGGCTTGTCGAGCTGTTTGATTTTGCTGCTGTATGCCGCCGCATTTTTGGTATAAACCGCCGCGTTTTTCGGGTCGTATTTCACCAGCGCGTTTTTAATGTTTTCGATGTACACCAAAGCATTGCTGGTCGACATCCACGCGTGCGGGTTGGGCATGCCTTTGTAAGGGCCTTCGTGAATCGACATCGGGGTGATGCCTTTGGTAACCACCACCGCCGGTTTGTTTTTCACATTTTGGAAGAAGCGTTCAAACCAGCGTTCGAGATTCATGCCGTTCCACAGCACCAAATCGGCCGACTGCGCTTTGGCAATATCTTGCGGTGTGGGTTGGTAATCGTGAATTTCCGCTCCCGGCTTGGTAATCGATTCCACTGTTGCCGCATCGCCGGCCACGTTTTGGGCGATGTCCTGAATCACGGTAAAAGTGGTAACCACTTTAAATTTTGAGTAAGCGGGCGATGCCGAAAAAGCGGCCAAAACCAAACATGCAGTGGTTAAAAAACGGCGCATGATACATTCTCCTGATATAGATATGACATAAATTAAAGTGAAGCGGCAGCTGTGTTTGCCGGTTGGCTATACTATCAATAATGAGAACTATTTTCAATAATAGTATAGGATATAAGGATACCCGATTGAGAAAGGCTATTGCAAGACTAATGAAGCCTTTGCAAAATTCCCGTCTGCGGCTTGCTGCTTTGAATTAAAAAAGAGCGGATTGACTGTAAGTTATATTCCCATACCGCTTGAGGCCCTTAGATTCTAATTTCAAGTGCAACACTCAGGTAGTAGTGGTTGGAACAGATTCAAGAATAAAACACTTGGCGTTTCATAGCCAAGTGTTTTTCTTGGCCGGTGGTTCAGCTCATCCTGAACCCTGCGTATTTCCCGCTCACTAATGTTGCGGAAATCCGTTTGTTTGGGGAAGTATTGGCGGATGAGTCCGTTGGTGTTTTCATTCAGCGCCTTTTCCCAAGAACGGTAAGGGCGGCAGAAATAAGTTTCCGCTGCCAATGCTTTGGCTATCCGGGTGTGGCGGTAGAATTCCTTGCCGTTATCCATGGTGATGGTGTGCACCCTGTCTTTATGCGCCCTCAGCGCCCGAATGACGGCATTGGCCGTATCTTGGGCTTTGAAGTTCTTCAATTTGCAGATAATGGTGTAGCGGGTAACCCGTTCGACCAGTGTCAATAATGCGCTTTTCTGATCTTTGCCGACGATGGTGTCGGCTTCCCAGTCGCCTATACGGGATTTTTCGTCGACGATGGCGGGTCGGTTTTCAATGCCTATGCGGTCGGGTACTTTGCCTCTGCTCCATGTGCTGCCGTAGCGTTTACGGTAGGATTTGCTGCATATTCTGAGATGCTGCCACAAAGTGCCGCCGTTGCTTTTGTCGTCGCGCAGATAGTTATAGACGGTGCTGTGGTGGAGTGTGATTTGGTGGTGTTTGTGCAAATAGGCGCACACTTGCTCGGGGCTGAGTTTGCGGCGGATGAGGGTAGCGATGTGTTGGATCAGCTGCGAATGGAGCTTATAGGGCTTTCTTTTGCGCTGCTTGGTAAGCCGGCTTTGCTGTTGGGCTTTTTTGGCACTGTATTGCTGCCCTTGCGGGCAGTGCCGTTTGATTTCGCGGCTGATGGTGCTTTTATGGCGGTTAAGCCGTTTGGCGATTTCGCTGATGCTGTGGTGGCGGGACAGGTATTGGATGTGGTATCGTTCGTCTTGGGTCAGTTGTGTGTAGCTCATATGCAATCTTTCTTGCAGGAAAGGCCGTATGCTACCGCATACTGGCCTTTTTCTGTTGTGGAAAGTTGCACTTCAAATTTGAATCCGCTGCCGTCTGAAAAACACCCGCATGCTTTTTCAGACGGCCTTAAACCTTTGAGCAGCTTCGCCGTTTTTTTATAGTGAACCCACTTCACTTTTACTGCGAACGTTGCCGTGTTTTCGCTCCAAGAGAACGCTGGTGTAAGCCGTTTGCACACTCCGCGGTTTGCTGCTTTGAATTAAAAATTAAGTGAATTAACGAGACGCAAGGTCTCTGATGGAGAACGCCCGCAACAATAAGTGCTTAAGCCGTTATTCTCCATACCGAAAAAAGCGCGCAGGGTTATAATCCTTTTATTTGAATATACAAAGGAACCCGCCATGCAATTCTCAGCCTTCGGCCAAAAATTCACCCGCAACAGCGGTATTCTGCAATTAATGGACGACTTGGGCAAAGCGCTCAACAGCGACCGCCCCGTGAATATGCTTGGCGGCGGCAATCCCGCGCGTATCGAAGCCGTTAACCAAACCTATCGGGAAATACTGCAAACGCTGGTGGATAACGACGCTGCCGTGGAGAGCGTGGGCAATTATTCCACACCGCAAGGCGATGCCAAATTGATTGATGCGTTGGTCGGCTTTTTCAACTGCGAATACGGCTGGGGCATCAGCGCAGACAATATCGTGCTGACCAACGGTTCGCAAAACGCCTTTTTCTATTTGTTCAACCTGTTCGGCGGCCGTTTTAACGACAACGGCGACGAAACCGACAAAACCATCCTGCTGCCGCTCGCACCCGAATACATCGGTTATGCCGACGCACATGTAGACGGCAAACATTTTACCGCCGTGCCGCCGCGCATCGAAGCAGTCGAACACGAGGGCGAAAGCGGATTTTTCAAATACCGCGTCGATTTCGATGCGCTGGAAAACCTGCCCGAACTGAAAGCAGGCAAAATCGGTGCCATCTGCTGCTCGCGCCCCACCAACCCCACCGGCAACGTGTTAACCGACAACGAAATGGCCCGCTTGGACGCACTGGCCCAAGCACACGGCATTCCCTTGATTATCGACAACGCCTACGGCATGCCTTTTCCCAACATTATTTACAGCAAAGCCACGCTGACTTGGCACGACAACATTATTCTCTGTTTCAGTTTATCCAAAATCGGCCTGCCCGGCGTGCGCACCGGCATCATCGTTGCCCACCCCGAAGTGGTGAAGGCCGTGAGCGCGTTGAATGCGATTGTGAACCTTGCCCCCACACGCTTCGGTGCCGCCATCGCCACGCCTCTGATTCAAGACGGCCGTCTGAAAAACCTGTCCGACAATGTCGTGCAACCGTTTTACCGCAAGCAGGCCGCCCTTGCCGTGTCGCTGCTGAAAAAAGAACTGGACGGCTATCCGATGAAAATCCACAAACCCGAAGGCGCGATTTTCTTATGGATTTGGTTTGAGGGCCTGCCCGTTTCTTCGCATGAACTCTACGAACGCCTGAAAGCCGCCGGCACGCTGATTATTCCGAGCGAACTGTTTTTCGTGGGTATGGACACCGAAAACTACCGCCACGCCCACGAATGTATCCGCATGAGCATCGCGCAAGCCGAAGAAACCCTGCGCAAAGGCATCGCCGCCATCGGCGAAACCGTGCGTGCGGTTTATGACGAAGCGCGTTGAGATTTTGCAATGCAGCTTTAACGGATATTGAGAAGCATGAATCAGGCCGTCTGAAAACCCGTTGCAAGGTTTTCAGACGGCCTGATTCATCTTCCCCAAAACCTACCAATTTACCCGCACGGAGCGTCCGCCCAACAGGGTTTCCAGCTTGTCGAAGAGTTCCGCGCTCGGCGTTACCGTCCATTTGGGCGGAATCTTCAAATCGCCGCAGGCAGCGGCGTTGGCGTAGGAAAGGCTGATGGGGATATGGCCGGTATCGGGGCGGCGGTGGGTGTTCAGCAGCTGTGCCAAAGCGGGGATGTCGTGTTCGGGTTTCAGGCTCAGGCTCAGGCTGCGGGCGTAGCGTTCGCGGGCGGTTTGCAGCGTCATCACTTGGTTGGCAACGATGCGCAAGGTGTCGCCGCCGGTGTAGTCGTCGCGGCTGACTTTGCATTCCATAATCAGCACTTGGTCGGCTTTCAGACGGCCTGCGCTTTCTTCGAGCACGTTGCCGGTAATCATCACTTCCACTTGCCCGCTTTGGTCTTCGAGGGTGGCGAAGGCGATTTTGCCGCGTTTGCCCATCATGGTGCGCACGGCGGTGGTGAAGCCGGCCACGCGCACGTTGTCTTGCGGTTTCAGACGGCTCAGGCGGGTGGGGGCGATTTGGCGCACTTCTTGGGCGTAGGGGCCGAAGGGGTGGCCGGATAGGTAGAAGCCGATAACGGTTTTTTCTTCGGCGAGCTTTTCCGATTCGCTCCATGCGGGTGCGGCTTGCAGCTCGATGGCGGCGATGGCATCTTCCATCATGTCGAATAGCCCGCCCTGATTGGCGTTGGCGGCTTTTTGGTCGGCGTTGTTCATGGCCAGGTCGATGTTGGCGAGCAACATGGCGCGGTTGGGCTCGATGCTGTCGAACGCGCCGCCGCGTATCAGGGCTTCGAGGGTGCGGCGGTTCATGTGTTCTTTGCCGACGCGTTCGCAGAAATCGAGCAGCCCGGTGAATTTGCCGCCCTGTTTGCGTGCTTCCATGATGGAGGCTACCGCGCCTTCGCCGGTGCCTTTGATGGCACCGAGGGCATAGCGGATTTGTTTGCGGTTGTTGGGGGTAAACAGGTAATCCGATTCGTTGATGTCGGGCGGCAGAAATTCGATGCCGTTGGCGCGTGCGTCGTCGTAGAAGTGTTTGAGCTGGTCGGTGTTGTCCAACTCGCTCGACATGGTGGCGGCCATGAATTCGGCGGGATAATGCGCTTTCAGCCATGCGGTTTGGTAGGAAATCAGCGCGTAGGCGGCGGCGTGCGATTTGTTGAAGCCGTAGCCGGCGAATTTTTCCATGTAGTCGAAAATTTCGTCGGCTTTTTTGCGGGAAATATTTTTTTCTTCCGCGCCTTTGGCGAAGATTTCGCGGTGTTTCACCATTTCTTCGGGTTTTTTCTTACCCATGGCGCGGCGCAGCAAGTCCGCACCGCCGAGCGAGTAGCCGCCGATCACCTGCGCGGCCTGCATCACCTGCTCTTGGTAAACCATGATGCCGTAAGTCGGCTCCAACACCGGTTCGAGCAGCGGGTGGATGTATTCGAAATCCTGCCCTTTCATGCGGGCGACGAAATCGGGAATGTTGTCCATCGGGCCGGGGCGGTAGAGCGATACGAAGGCGATCAACTCTTCAAATTTGGTGGTGTTCGCCGTTTTCAGCATTTTTTTCATGCCGGTCGATTCAAACTGGAAAACGGCGGTGGTGTTGGCATCGCGGAAAATTTTGTAGGCGGCTTGGTCGTCGAGCGGAATGGTGTTTACGTCGATTTCTTCGCCGACGGTGTTTTTAATGTTTTCCTGCGCCATTTCGATAATGGTGAGGTTGCGCAAGCCCAAGAAGTCGAATTTCACCAAGCCCACGTCTTCCACGTCGCCTTTGTCGTACATCGACACGGGCGAGGCGGATTCGTCGGCCTGATACACGGGGCTGAAGTCGGAAATTTTGCCCGGCGCAATCAACACGCCGCCTGCGTGCATGCCCAAGCCGCGCGTGAGGTCTTCCAGCTTTTGCGCCAGCGTCATCAACTCTTCCGCGCCTTCTTCTTCGATCAGCTGGCGGATTTCCGGCTCCATTTCCATCGCTTTGTCCAAGCTCACTGGGCGGTTGGCTTCGAGCGGAATCAGTTTCGACAAGCGGTCGCACAGGCCGAACGGCAGTTCCAGCACGCGGCCCACGTCGCGGATAACGGCTTTGGACGACATGGTGCCGAAGGTAACAATCTGGCTCACGGCATCGGCACCGTATTTTTCGCGCACATATTCAATCACGCGGCCGCGGTTGCTTTGGCAGAAGTCGATATCGAAGTCGGGCATGGAAACGCGCTCGGGGTTTAAGAACCGCTCGAATAGCAGTGCGTATTTCAGCGGGTCGAGGTCGGTGATTTTCAGCGCGTAGGCCACCAGCGAGCCTGCACCCGAACCGCGCCCCGGCCCCACCGGGCAGCCGTTGTTTTTCGCCCAGTTGATGAAGTCTTGTACGATGAGGAAGTAGCCCGGAAAGCCCATTTGGATGATGATGCCCAATTCAAAATCCAAGCGCGCTTGATATTCGGGCATTTTTTCGGCGCGTTCCGCTTCGTCGGGGTAAAGCTGCACCATGCGCTCTTGCAAACCTTCGTTGGAAAGTTGGGTCAGATAATCGTCGAGCGACATGCCGTCGGGCGTGGGGAACAGCGGCAAAAAGTTTTTGCCCAGCGTGAGCGTGAGGTTGCAGCGTTTGGCGATTTCCACCGTGTTTTGCAGGGCTTCGGGCAGGTCGGCGAACCGCTCGGCCATCACGTCGGGCGATACGAAAAACTGGCTCGGCGTAAATTCTTGCGGGCGTTTTTTATCTGCCAGCACCCAGCCGCCGGCAATGCACACCCGCGCTTCGTGGGCTTGGAAATCTTCACGGTTGAGAAACTGGGTCGGATGGGTGGCGACTACCGGCAGATCCAATGCCGCCGCGATTTCCAAGCTGCCGGATACGGAAGCCTCCCATTGCGGGCGTTCGGGCAGGCGTTGCAGTTCGAGGTAAAAGGCATTGGGAAACCACGCCGCGTATTTTTGCGCCGCCGCTTTGGCCGCATCGGCATGGCCGTTCATCAGGTTTGCGCCCACTTCGCCGTAGTGTGCGCCCGATAAGCAGATAAGGCCGCTGTTGTCGCCCTCGGCCAGCCATGCCTGCCGCAGCTCGGCATGATCGACGTTGCGGTCTTTGCCCACATAGGCGGCGGTAAGCAGTTCGCTCAGGCGCAGGTAGCCGCTGTCGTTTTTTACAATCAACATGGCGCGGAAAGGTTTGTCGGGCGCAGCGGGGTTTTCAATCCACACGTCCGCCGAAGCCACCGGCTTGATGCCTGCGCCGCGGCAGGCTTTATAGAATTTCACCAAGCCGAACATGTTCATCAAATCGCTCACGCCCAGCGCGGGCAGGCCGTCTGAAACGGCTTTTTTCACGGCATCTTTGATGCGTACCGTGCCGTCGGTAATCGAAAATTCGGTGTGCAGGCGCAGGGGGATGTAGATGGGGCTTGTCATGGCGGGAAAATGTGCGGCGGAAATAAAGGCGTATTGTAGCAGGGTTTGGGGCAAGAATTAGGCCGTCTGAAAAACGGCAAACGGTTTTCAGACGGCCTGTTACGCTGGTGTGAAGAGCTTAGATTACAGCAGCGGTGTTGGTGTTGTCATCGTTGTAAACGGTGGCGTTGGTGTTTGAGTACACAGCTTTTTCTGCTGTTACACCTACCGAGCCGACTGCTGTGGGCGCAGGCACAATGCTGTCGAGCGCGCTGTCTAACGAAGTGTTGGTTTCCAGTAAATCGGTTGCGTTTACATCGTTCCACAAACCCTGTGCGGCATAGGAGACGTCGGAGAAATAGAAGTAAGCAACTGATTCGCCGGCTTGAGATTGGCCTTCAATGGTCAAGGTATCGCCGGTTTCTTTGAGTGTGAGCACCCAATTGCCGTTTTCTTCTTTCAAATCGACATCTTTGAAAGCGACGCCGCCGAGCTTAACGATATTGTTGCCTTCGGTATCGCGGATAACATCGTGTCCGTAACCTTTGGTGAAGAAATAAGTATCATCACCTGCCTGGCCTCTCATCAAGTCGTTGCCGGTACCGCCGTCGATGTAATCGTTACCGATTCCGCCGAAGATGTTGTCGCGGTCGGCACCACCGTAGAGTTTGTCGTCGCCGATGCCGCCGTCGATGGTGTCTTCGCCGGCATTACCATAGATGGTGTCGTCGCCGCGGCCGCCGTTCAAGCGGTTGTAGTTGTCGTTACCGGTAATCACGTTGTCGTCGTTGTTGCCGGTGCCGTTGATGCGGGCATCGCCTACCAATGTGATGTTCTCAACATTGCGCGAAGCAGTGTAGCTTACGCTGCTGTAAATGGTATCGTTGCCTTGTCCGGCTTCTTCGATCACGGTGTCGTTTGCGTTATCGACATAGTACACGTCGTCGCCTGCTTGGCCGCGCATCACGTCTTTGCCTTCGCCGCCGTCTAGCACGTCGTTACCCGCGCCGCCGAAGATGTTGTCGCGGTCGGCACCACCGTAGAGTTTGTCGTCGCCGAGACCGCCGTCGATGGTGTCTTCACCGGCCTGGCCGTAGATGGTGTCGTTACCGCGGCCGCCGTTCAGTCGGTTGTAGTTGTCGTTACCGATAATCACGTTGTCGTCGTTGTTGCCGGTGCCGTTGATGCGGTCTTTACCGGTTAAGGTAATGTTTTCGACATTGCGCGAAGCGGTGTAGCTTACGCTGCTGTAAATAGTGTCGTTGCCTTCACCGGCAGCTTCGATTACGGTGTCGTTTACGTTGTCAACGTAGTAGATATCGTCGCCCGCTTGGCCGCGCATCACGTCTTTGCCTTCGCCGCCGTCTAGCACGTCGTTACCCGCGCCGCCGAAGATGTTGTCGCGGTCGGCACCGCCGTAGAGGAAGTCGTTACCTTCACCGCCGTCGATGGTGTCTTCGCCTGCTTGGCCGTAGATAATATCGTTGCCGCGGCCGCCGTTCAGACGGTTGTAGTTGCCGTTACCGGTAATCACGTTGTCGTCGTTGTTGCCGGTGCCGTTGATGCGGGCATCGCCTACCAACGTGATGTTTTCGACATTGCGCGGAGCGGTATAGCTGACGCTGCTGTAAATGGTGTCGTCAGTACCTTGGCCGGCTTCTTCGATTACGGTGTCGTTTACGTTGTCAACGTAGTATGTATCGTCGCCTGCTTGACCGCGCATCACGTCTTTGCCTTCGCCGCCGTCGAGCACGTCATCGCCCGCACCGCCGAAGATGTTGTCGCGGTCGGCACCGCCGTAAAGTTTGTCGTTACCTTCGCCGCCGTCGATGGTGTCTTCACCGGCCTGACCGTAGATGCTGTCGTTGCCGCGACCGCCGTTCAGACGGTTGTAGTTGTCGTTACCGGTAATCACGTTGTCTTCGTTGTTGCCGGTGCCGTTGATGCGGGCATTGCCGGTTAGGGTAAGGTTTTCGACATTGCGCGGGGTGGTGTAGCTGATGCTGCTGTAAACGGTGTCGGTGCCTTCGCCGGCTTTTTCAATCACGGTGTCGCCTGCACCTTTGATGTAGAAGCTGTCGTTGCCCTGACCGCCGTACATGGTGTCCATGCCGGACTGGCCGTGAATGGTGTCGTTACCGGCCATACCGTAAATAACGGTTTTGCCGGTGCTGCCGTACAGCACATCGTCTTTGGAAGTACCTTGTACAACCACAGTTTCACCGGCACTACGGGTTGAAGTGTTGGTGTTTTCGCTCATTTCACTCTCCTTTAATATAACACTGCGTTTAACTACGGGGGGTAAACAGTTTGTTTATATTGATGAACTTAGCTTAAAAGCGTGTTCATTTATTAATGATGTTATACCCTTTGGTAACAATAATGAATAGCTTGTATGTAAATAACCTTATAAATTGTGTGTAAAAAATCTTTAAATATTATTTATACGTGTTAATTGAAAATGATAATTTAATTTTATTTTTTATAGTTTTATGATTTTATTAAATAAATATTAATTTTTATTTTTATTTATTTTTTAAAATATACAGAATAAATATGCATGCAAATTTATTTTTTTATGTTTTTTTGTTCCGGTTTCAATTATTTTTTTACATTTGTGAAGTTGGTTTTGCTAAATAAAATATTCAAATGGTTTTAATTTCTGCTTTTTTATTTATAGTAGATATTTTTTGAGAAGAAAGTCTCGGGCCGGTTGTATAGAAAACAGGTGGAAAGAGAGGCAATGGCGGTGGTGTATATTCAATCTGAGATCTTTGCAAAACCCTTAGATGTGGATGCAGCTCAAGGCGTAGCAGCACGGCGAGAGCAAACGAGCGGGCAGCACACAACGCAGAAATGCGCTACAGATGGGGTTTTGCAAAGGTCTCAATCTGCTTATTTTTGATACGAGGCAGCCATGATGCGGCAAGTTAAGTTCGTTTGCGACAGAGATTTGCGGGAAGGGTGTAGAAATAGAGTATAGGAAGGTGCCGGTGTCTGAAAAAATTTTAGGCCGTCTGAAAAACATTTTTCAGACGGCCTCACTCGTTTTGTTATTTGTCTGCTTTGCTGAGCGTGAAACCGGTAAAGCCGAACATCAGGGTAAGCAGCAGGCACAGATAGCAGAAGAAAGCATAGGGCAGATAATCGAGAACGGGCACGCCCAAAACATTGCTGATGAATACGCCGCACACGCTCCAAGGAACGAGCGGATTGATCACGGTGCCGGCATCTTCGACCGTGCGCGCAATATTGCGCGGATGCAGGCCGAGCCGTTCGTAAACGGGCTTGAAGGTGTTTCCGGCCAGCAGCAGGCTGAGATATTGTTCGCCGATCAACACGTTTACGCCCAAAGAAGTGGCGGCCACGGAAAAGGTGGCTCTGCCGGCATTAACGAGCAAGTGGCTGATTGCCGACAGCAATGCAGGCAAGATACCTAAAGTGTTGAGCAAGCCTCCGAGGCTGAGGGCGAGAATAACGATGGTTTGGGTGAAAAACATGCTGTTGATGCCGCCGCGCGAAACCAATTTGCCCACTTCGCCCAAATCCGAGCCTTCGGCAGGCTTGTAGCCGCCGAAGAAGTAACCCCCCAGCTCGCCGATGCCGGGGCTGCTGTGGATGTAGGTAATCATGAGCGACACGATGATGGTGGTAATGATGGCGTAAATAGCGTTGACTTTTTTCAGCACCAAAGCCAGCAATACCGCGAAAGGCAGCAGGGCGTAGCCGTGAATCAGGCCGGTGTTTTCAAGGTGGGTGCGGAAGGTTTGTACGCCGGATAAGTCGGCTTGGGCGATATCGCCGGAGAGCATCCACAGAATAGCGGCGGTGAGAATCCAAGCCGGCACGGTGGTGAACATCATATTGCGGATGTGCTCGAATAAATCGATGCCGACGATAGAGGCGGCAATACTGGTGGTGTCGGAAAGCGGTGACATTTTGTCGCCGAAAAATGCGCCGGATACCACCGCACCCGCAACAATGGCGGGGTTCGCTCCGAATGCGCTGCCCATGCCGATAAAGGCAACGCCCAGCGTGGCGCAGGTGGTTAAGCTGCTGCCGATGGAAATACCGACAATCGAAGTCAGCACAAATACGGAAAGATAAAAGATGCTCGGCGAAATCAAGTCGAAGCCGTAATACATCAATGTGGGAATCGACCCCGACATCATCATGGCCGATACCAAAAGACCAATGAAGAAAAACAGATAAATGGCACCGATGCCCGACATTACGCCCGAAGCCATGCCTTCCTGCATATCTTTAAACGACAAACCTTTCCATTTGCCCATCGCCAAAAGCCCGCACAATACCAATATCACAGACAAATGCGGCACCCATTCGAAACCGATCATGGTTACGCCCATGGTGGCGATAATCAAGGCGCAGACCGGCAAGGCCTCGCGCGGGCTTATATTTAATAGAGGTTTTTTCATTCAAACTTTCTCCTGTCGGTGCTTTTTTCACATAAAAAAGCACCTTCGATCAGTATATTGCAGAAGGTTATCGGGCGGATGCAAAGCCGTTTCGGTTTTTCAGACGGCCTGCAATAAGAAGAGGGTATCGGATCAAGCCGCAATTATCTTAATCAGTTCGTTGCAAAGACACATGTGAGTTGAAATGCTTGCAGACTCACCCGCGTGCATATAGCAAAATGAACTTATTCTTGATACCCGGCGGCAAGGCCGTCGCAGACATAAAGTTTATTTGCCTATCGGTTTTGCAGCATACTGCTAACGGCACGCACCGAAATACAATCGCTTGCGCCGTAAACGCATCTGCTTGTCGGATTGGGTAACAATTTAACAAATGTGCCGAAAATAGGGAAGATGCGGGCACATTTTCTTAGCATGAACTAACCAACCGTTAGATAAGCGGCTGCAATTCAAACGCTATGGTTAATCCGTTTAACTTTGACGACGGCGTTGCCGCACCTTAGCTCAAAGAGAACGGTGGCGTAAGCCGTTAATGCGGCAACAGAATCGGTTCCGTACTGTTTGCACTGTCTGCATCTTATTGCAACTTGTATTAAAAATAAGCTGATTGACTATATCGGTTTGCCTTTAAAGCCTGAAGTGAAATCTTATGTAAAAAATGCCGTATAAATAGAATGCGGCCGGCCGATGAAACACACGAAAGCTGCTGAATATATTAAAGAA
This sequence comes from Neisseria dumasiana, assembly GCF_022870885.1. Classification (NCBI taxonomy): domain Bacteria; kingdom Pseudomonadati; phylum Pseudomonadota; class Betaproteobacteria; order Neisseriales; family Neisseriaceae; genus Neisseria; species Neisseria dumasiana. Next base: position 364,706 of record NZ_CP091509.1, read on the forward strand.
AATTAATAAAAATTTAGAAATGTGCTAATCTTCATTTTATCTGCTTCATACATCTTATCAAAAAACATCAATAAATTATGCTAAATTAAGCTCAAAACGTTTTAAACAATTAAAACAGGAAAGACAAAATGTTGAAGCCCGTTGCATTGTTTGCCGCCTTGTTGGCCGCCGCATTGCCTGTTTCCGCAGAAACACTCCACTACAATGTTGTTGAATTCTCCGAGAGTGCCAGTATCGAAGTGCTGCGCGATACGGCAATCGCCCGCTTGAGTGTGCATGAAGAAGGCAAGAATCAGGAAGAAGTCAGCGCCAATTTTATCAAAAAGCTCAATCATGTTACCCGTAAGGCAACATCGAATGAGTTCAAAACCGAATTGCTGCACCGCAGTGCTTCTCCCCGCTACGAATTTTCCGATAAGGGTAAGCAAACCCAAACAGGTTGGGAAGAGCAGGCCGTATTGCAGGTGGAAAGTAAAAATTTTGAAGCCGTTAACAAGCTGATTGCCGAAACGCGCAGCGAGGCCAATCTGGACAGCCTGACTTTCAGGGTGTCGAAACAAAGCCGTGAAGATACGGTGGACGAAGTCAGCAAGGCTGCGCTGAAGCGTTTCAGAGACCGTGCCGATTCGTTAACCAAAAATATGGGATTCCGCAATTACAAAATCGTGCGTTTGGATTTCGGACAAATCGGCAACAGCTCTGTGAGCAGCGCACCCGCGCAAGTGATGCGGGCTAAAGCCATGTCTGCCGAAGCTGCGCCGGCGGTGCCGGAGCAGACCGCACCGGGAACAGAAGAAATCAGCATTACCGTGCGCGGTACGATTCAAATGTAACGGTGTTTGTTTTTGGTTTTTTTAGGGCGTGTCGCCGTAATGCTTTCCGACGATACGCTTAAGATTCAGACGGCCTTTCCGAAAGAGTAGGAAGGCCGTCTGAAAAACAATCTCAGGTGCCATCAACACATTTAGGAGCAGGTATGAAATCAACATTTGCCTTACGCAGCGGTGCTTTGCTGTGTGCAGCCGTATTGGCCGTTTCGGGGTGTACTTCTGTGGCGGATATCGCCGGTTACGACAGCGCAACCTTAAATGAAGGTGCGGCAAAAAACTACGCCCAAGTGATGAATCAGGCGCGTAGCCAGCGTGCTTTGGATACGTCTTCCAAAACGGCCAAGCGTGTTCATGCGGTATTCAACCGCTTGAAACCCCATGCGGAACGGGCGAACCAAACCGGCGTTCCCTTCAAATGGGAAATGAGCGTGATCCGCTCCAACGAGCTGAATGCTTGGGCAATGCCGGGCGGCAAAATGGCTATGTACACCGGTTTGGTTGAGCGTTTGAAACTGAACGACGATGAAATCGCTGCCGTGGTCGGCCATGAAATGACCCATGCCTTGTTGGAACACAGCAAGAAAGCCATCGGCCAGCAGGTTTTAACCAATATTGCCGTTGGTGTGGGCGGTTCGGTGTTGGCAGCCAAAACAGGGGTAAGCAACGATACGGTTAATCTTTCCTCTGCCTTGTTGAGCGAATACGGCGTGAATATGCCGTTTTCACGCAGCCAAGAGCGTGAAGCCGATGCCGGCGGCGTGCGTTTGATGGCGGAAGCGGGCTACAACCCGCAAGCGGCGATTACGGTATGGGAAAAAATGGAAAAAGTAGGCGGCCACAGCCACGGTGCTTTGGCAACTTTGGCCTCGACCCATCCGTCTAATAAAGACCGTATGGAAGCCATCCGCAAAATGTTGCCTGAAGTGATGCCGATTTACGAGCGCAATAAACGCAGCCGCTAAGGCGCACTATCGGAACGCGTGCTTATTTAGTCAATCAACTTAAAAATAGTACATTCGTCATACTCGGGCTTGACTCAAGTATGGCGGAACGGTTGTTAAGTAAGTGATCTGATATACAAGTGAAATTTTTCTCTGTAATTTTTTCTCTGTAATGTTGCAGGGGCGGATATATCATCCGCCCCTGCGATTTTTTATTCAGCAAATAGTTTAGCCATACATAAAACCGGCAAGCCGTCTGAAAGATACTGTTCAGACGGCTTGCCGGTTTTACAGCGGGCAACTTATTTTCATCATGCGTTACCGCACGTTGCCGGAAAGATTACCAAATACGGTTGCCGACGGATTCGAGCAATGCCGAAGTTTCCGAACGCAGGCTGCGGCTGAGTAACTTTCTGAAGTTGTCTTCTTGTGTGTAATCCACCAGTACCGGTGCTTTGATCACATCGCGCGACACGCTGTATATGCTGCCGTAGTCGTCAATCAGGCCGATTTTTTTCGCTTCGTTGCCTGTGTAGATTCTGCCGCTGAATACATCGGGATTTTCTTTGTCTTTCAGACGGCTGCCCCTGCCCAGCTTCACGGCTTTGATAAATTCTTGATGGATGTCGGCCAGCATATTTTCCCAAATGCGGGTTTGCTCGGGGGTTTCAGGCGTAAAAGGATCGCCCATGCCTTTGTTGCTGCCGGCTGTTTTCAAACGGCGTTTCACACCTATTTTGTCCATCAGGCCGGTGAGGTCGAAGCCGCCCCCGATCACGCCGATACTGCCCACAATGCTGGTGGGGTCGGCATAAATTTTATCGGCCGCCGAAGCGATGTAGTAGCAGCCGGAAGCACACACATCTTCTGTTACCACATAAAGCGGAATGTTTTTGTGCTCCTCTTTCAGGCGGCGGATTTCGTTAAAGGCGATATTGGATACTACGGGCGACCCGCCGGGGCTGTTGGCCCGGATAATGATGCCTTTTACGCCCGAATTGCCATAAGCGGCTTCGAGGCTGTCTCTCAGCATGGCTACTTGGTCTTCGTCGTAATTGCCGCCGATTGCACCGTTGAGTGAAATCACGGCGGTATGTTCGCTGGATTTGGCGGCCATGAGCTGGTGTGTGCCGTCTGAATCGCTGCAAGAGTGCACGGCAACCGATAAGATCATCAATGTCCAAACAGAACGCCAGATATTGCGCCAAAAGCGGTTGCGGCGTTGTTCTTGATAAGAGGCCATTAAGGCATCACGCATCACTTTATGTTCCCAATTTGCGCCGGTTGCGGCGGGGGAGGTGTGCTCTGAGGGTGTTTGGCCTTCTTGAGGTATGCGGTATTGCATGTTGACAACTTCCTAAAATAAACCGGCTGCTATTTTAGTTTAATTGAGGCCGTCTGAAAACTTGACTTTCAGACGGCCTCAATTAAGGTATTACTTTGTCGGATATCAACTCAACTATTTCGATGTGCTGTGAATGTTGCGGATAGAAACATTGTGTAGGCCTTTTTTCTCAGGATAATGAGAAGAAGTCTTGTGGAGCGGAGAAGGAGAGGAGATTTGCAAATTTTCATATATAGGTACAGGCCAAGACAACGTAGCTTTTTCTCCGGTGTGGATACTCGGAAGAGTATTATCGAAAATTTCAGGAAAGTTAACCGTGCTGTAAAAATTACCATTAATCTGAGTGATGTTTATGTGGTACATCCGATAGGCGTGAAACAATTTCGGATCAGGTGGCGTTGGTCGTTTCCAAAATTCGGCTAGACACCCCTGAAATGTTATGCCTGGAATATCGTAATTTGCACGCCCCAACACTTTTACCGGCATATTGTGAATTAATGCGGAAATGCCGCTGGTACTATTCAGCGTGACCATGCCGATACCGTGTCGTAAAAATACGGGCAGAGGGGTATCATGAACATAAAAAACACGACCTTCCAGTTTGGGGTGTTGGCGGATAAATTGATCAATAGTTTTTCGGTAATCTGTAAACCCTCTGTCCATGGGATGATGCTTGACAATCAGATTGATATCCTTAGGTGCATGTGTTGCGAAAGAAGCTAATACATGTAACAAAAAATTGCGAACGGAAGAAAAATCGCTGTGTACGCGTACTTGACTATCGTTAAATACCTGTAGTGGCAGAATATAAAATTTTCCGTACTTTCCATCCTTGACCTCTTCGCTGAATTTACGGTCTTTGAATGCATAGGCTGCACGTTTTATACCTGAAATCATCCAAGAACGGATGTAGTTTGAAATACTGCTGCAACGGTGGTGGATGTAGTGCGGATAAAGTTTGCGTTTACTTCCCGAAGCCCAATAATAGCGAACAGCACATCTAGCCATAGGCATAAATCCGCCTTTTACAGCAGGTGGTGCCTGATAAGTTTGTTGGGTAAAACTGGCTAATTTATTCTCAAAGAAAGATGCTTCGCGAGGTAGAGTGGAAAAAGCATTAACACCGTTTTGCTCTAAGGTAACGTAGAAAGGGCGAAAATAACCTTCTTCAAAAACCCAAAAGCTAAGTCCGAACTTATCTGCTACTTGTTTGGCGGTAACATGATAAGGACGCGTGTCACCAAAGCATACTACGGCATCGATTTGATTTTCAGATATGAATCCAGCTAAAAAGTTAGGAAATGCTTGATAGGTATCCCGATAGGCAAATGTATTGTGGATATTTTGAGGGTAATAAACTTCATCACCGTGATTAAAATTGAGTTTAAACACAGTTTTATGGTGAGCCAAACGCAGCCAATCTCCAAAGTTTTTAAAGAAAGGTCCAATAGGGCCTTGCAATAATAAAATTCGCTGGTTTCGGAAAATCAAATTTTCCAAATTGCTTTTGGTGTGGATGATTCCCATAATGACAGTTTATAATTTTTATATAATAAATATAACTATAACATTTGTTTTATTTTAATAGTGAATAAATTTGCTTCAATTTTCCCCATTGCTTGCTAATAATGTGCTGGGGCAGCAAATCACTGTGTTGTAATTTTGTTTTCTGTTTAGTCAAAATGTTGATGGCCGTTGTAACGTCGGTGCGGTATTTAGTTTCGGGATTGATATAGTCAGGGTAATGTATCAATGTGCCCGCAATCAGTTCCCATAATGCTAACTTCCGCGTGCGGCGAGGAAGGTTCAGATAATCGTGAGTCAATCCCCAGCCAGCATAAAACGGTAGTCCGTAACAATGTACGGCTTTACCCCGCAATAAGGCTTCAAATCCGGACAGGGAAGTCATGGTATGCACTTCGCCGGCATACTTTAAGCAAGTGATGATGTCGCACTCGGTAACGGTTTGGTCGGCATAGCGTGATGCTTCTTCCGGCGGAATGGCGCCGACACGGTTGCCGCTCACAACATCGGGGTGGGGTTTGTAGATGATGTAGGCATCGGGATTCAGCCCGCGTACTTTTTTCAATAAACCCAAGTTAGTGCGGATTTCGGGTGAGCCGTAGCGGATGGAAGCATCGTCTTCTACCTGACCGGGAACCAGCAGCACTTTGCGGGAAGTGTCGGGAATGTTGAGCCGGCCTTTACCGACGTTATATTTGCTGATTTTAGACTCGGTTAATACACGTTGCAGATAGGAGGCCGTCTGAAAATCTTTTTGGGAAAAGGTTTGATTTTGCAGGATATGTTCCAAACGCGAAAGGGTGTTCGGGTTGAAATAGATACCCATATCGTCGGTAACCAGCGACAGGGGCGGCACGAGATTGGAGCCTAAACCGACGGAACGGACAAAGCCGTCTTCCATACGCAGCAGGGGCAGGTTGTGTTGGCGGGCGAAAGCGGTCACATCTTCATTGTCTGCACCCCATGCCAAAATTTTCGCATCGGCGGGCAATGTGAGTGATTTGAGTTTGCCGAACGATGAAATGAAATGCGGTCGGCAGGAGGGTACGTTTAAAAAGGGTTTGACTACCGCACGTTTCCAAAAAGTCATGCCGAGGCAGTAAAGATTGCCGCGGAGTTTCTCGTTTAGGCGGCGGGCCGAAGCTAGATAGTCGATAACGTCGAACAATGTACCGGTATCGCCGGTATTCGGATTGACATAGCGGCTGTACTGGAGATAGGCGGCGGCAAAAAGCCGGATCATGTTGCGGTTTGCCCGCCGGTTTTGCGCATACAGTTCGTGTACGGCGGGATGGCGGTCGTCGGAAATGCCCCAGCCTGCATACCAGGGCAGGCCGAAGGTTACGACGGGTTTTTCCATCATCATGGCTTCAAAACCCATTTGCGAAGTTACGCAATAAACTTTGTCTGCCTGCTCCAATAATGAAATGGGATTGATGTCTTCCGCCAGCACACGGACGTTGCCGGTCTGCAGGGAAATATCGGTTAAATAACCGCGCTTTTTACCGCTTAGTACGTCGGGGTGGGTTTTTACCCAGATTTCCGCATCGGGGTTTTCGGACAAGGCCGTCTGAAACATATGCTTGAAGGTGTTTTCATCGGCACTGCCGTATTTGACGGCCATATCGCCCGCGGTTTGATCAATCACCAAGACGGTCTTTTTTTCAGACGGCCTTCGGGGATTCGGATTGGCGGGATATTCTGGTGCGTGGTTGTATTTGGACAGTTTGTTGTCAAGAATAAGCTTGATGGCTTTTTCTGCATCGTCCAATATTTCAGACGGCATGGTATCTGCATTGAGAATCAGCTGTTCCAAACGCGAAGGGCGGGTGGTGTCGTAATAAATACCGGTATCGTCGAAGACTACGGAATAGGGCGGCCAGCCTTCTACGCCCAAGCCCAGTGAACGCAGAAAGCCGTCTTCCAAAGCGATAAAAGGAAGGTGGTGTTTGGCGGCGTAGTCACGGGCTTTTTTGTTGGTGGGCAGTAAGCCCCAATCCACTATGCACTCTGCCTTCGCCTTGTCTTTGGTGACGGCAAGTTCGGGCAAAAAGGCTGTAAGATAGGGCAGCTTGCGCACGCCTTGGGCGCGGATGCCTTTAGTGAAAATAAACGCTGTGTTCACTTTGCAATATCCGTTTGAAACGCTGATCAAAATTATTCATAGCCGTTGGGGTTGAGGGATTGCCAACGCCAGGCATCAGACATCATTGCGCTTAAATCGCGTTGTGCCTGCCAGCCGATTTCCCGGGTGGTATGGGAAGGGTCGGCAAAGCAGACGGCAATATCACCGGGGCGGCGGGGATTAATTTGATAAGGTACGTTTAAACCGGAAGCTTGTTCGAAAGCATGGAGAACTTCTAATACGGAATAGCCGTTACCTGTGCCCAAGTTAAAGATATGGATACCCGGGCAGTTGTTTTTAGCTTCCATAGCTTTCAGATGGCCTTCTGCTAAATCTACAACATGGATATAGTCACGTACGCCCGTGCCGTCTGAAGTTGGATAATCGTTGCCGAAAATGGATAAATAAGGCAGTTTGCCGGCAGCCACTTGGCAGATGTAAGGCAGCAGATTATTGGGGATGCCGTTGGGCTGTTCGCCGATAAGCCCGCTTTCATGAGCACCTATGGGATTGAAATAACGCAAAAGTACCATACTCCAGCGGGGATCTGATTTCTGGATATCAGAAAGAATACGCTCAACCATATATTTGGAAGTGCCGTAAGGGTTTGTGGTATCTCCGGTAGGCATATCTTCAGTAATCGGTGTGCGTAAAGGGTCGCCGTAAACAGTGGCTGAAGAGCTGAATACCATGTTGAAAATGCCTGCCGAGGCCATTTCTTCAGTAAGAATCAGGCTGCCGACGACATTGTTTTCATAATACTTGAGCGGATTTGTGTTGCTTTCGCCTACTGATTTCAGGCCGGCAAAGTGCATGACGGTATTTATGCCGTGTGCTGCAAAAATTTCACGCAGCAGTTTGCGGTCGCGGATATCTCCTTCATAAAAAGTAACGTTTTGTCCTGAAATACGTTTGAGCCGCGGTAGAATTTTTGCTGATGAATTGCACAGGTTATCCAAAATAACAACTTCGTAATGTGCTTTTAATAGTGATAAGGCTGTATGTGAGCCTATAAAGCCCGTTCCCCCTGTAATCAGTATTGTCATAATGTGTTTCCCATTTTTAGTTTGAAAATTACGAAGACCCCAACGATTTGATGGTTTTTAATATTCGGTAAGTTTGTTTTTGCAGTACAAAACATCTTCGGGGTTAACCCTTAAGCTTTGTGGTGCAGTAAATTGCCGAGCACCGCTGTATTGATGTGAAACATAAGGCATAAGCTTGTTTTTTATGCATTCCAAATGCCAGCTTCTCCATGATTCCCAATAATTCAGACGGCCTGCCGATATGCCTTGGGCGTTGTAGCCGGTATCCGGAGCGGTCATCAGCGAATCGGAGCGGTGTGCGCCGAATGTTAATGGTTTGTTGACCGACAATACGGCGCGTTTCCCGAAAGCCAGTTTGATGCGCTCTAAAAATTCACTATCCGCTCCAGTGCGCACCCAATCCCATGAACCTATGCGGGAAATGACGGCTTCTTTGCGGAAAAGCGGTGAGGCCGGATTGAGACGGGTTAAAGGGTAGATGAGTCTTGCATAATAACGGCCGTCATCCTGAATGCGTACCCAGCGGGAGGTGGTACAGACCAGATTCGGATTATCCAGCAGAGGCTGTATTTGATACTCGATTTTTCGCGGATGAGCCCAGTCGTCGGAATCTTGGCAGGTAACAAACTCGCCTTCGGCATATTGAAGGCCAATGTTTTTTGCGGCAAACGTGCCGATGTTGAGAGGCAGTTTGAGATAGCGTACACGCGAATCTTTCTGCATCCAGCCGATGATGACTTCGCTTGTCGCATCGCTGCTTGCGTCGTCAATGACAATAATTTCCAAATTCCGGTAGGTTTGTTTCAATAAGGATTCTATAGCTGCATTGATTCTTTTTTCGTTTTGGTAGGCGGTTACCAAAATGCTGACCAGCGGGCCGGTTGCCGTGTGCTGGCAGGGGCAATCCAGATTCATTACGTTTGGAGGGATGTTATCATTCTTCAGGTATACGGGCTCTAAACTGTAATGGTTCAGGTATTGGTTTGTATCGGCCAATTGTTTTTGCGTTGTTGCGGCTGTGTTGGCTGCCAGCAGATACAGCTCGGGATGATGGGCTGCTTGTCCTTCTCGAATAGCTGAGGAAGTAAATTTTTCAGCCTGCTCGTGTTTGCCGGTACGGGCAAGCAGGTACGGGTATAATTTTGATGCCGAAGGATTGCCGGCCCGCTCCAAGAGGGTCAAAGCATGGGCGGGCAGGAAAGGAGCGAAAATACCGGCATAAATATGGCTGCTTTTTGTGCCGGAATTGCTTTGGTTGATGAAAACTTGAGCCAATTCTTCCGCCTCTTTAATACGGCCGCACCCGGCCATCGAAGCAATGTAAGCGGCTTGTGCCAAACGGTTTTTAACCGGATACGGCTGTCGGGTTGCGTGTCGGTGCATACCCAGCTTGTGATGCACGTAACACAACCATTCCGGTTGGTGTTTATACCGCTCTGCGTGTGACGATATTTTCAGAAAATCTTTTGTCTGAATTAAATATCGCAAATAAATGTACAGCAAACCATTCAGCATTGCTTTTACCTTGCCAGTTTGTATGGTGCTTCAAGCATCTGTGCCCGATAAATCGCGGCTGTACACTTTATCTAAAACGTCATTCAGGTCGTCGGTGATCCGATTGGCGACAATGATATCTGCCTGTTGTTTGAATTCTGCTAAATCGTGCATGACCGGCGAATGGAAAAAATGACTCTCTTGCAGTACGGGTTCGTAAACAATGACATGGATACCTTTGGCTTTTAAACGCTTCATGATGCCTTGAATCGAAGAAGCTCGGAAATTATCGGATCCGGATTTCATTACCAAGCGGTAGATGCCAACCGTTTGAGGTTTTCTGCGCAGAATGTCTTCTGCGATAAAGTCTTTTCGAGTACTATTGGCTGAAACAATCGCTTGAATCATGTTTTGAGGTACATTTTGATAGTTGGCGAGTAACTGCTTGGTATCTTTGGGCAGGCAGTAGCCTCCGTAGCCGAAACTCGGATTGTTGTAATGTTTGCCGATACGGGAATCCAAGCATACGCCGTCAATGATTTTCTGGGTATCCAAGCCGTGTATTGCTGCGTAAGTATCTAATTCATTGAAGTAAGCAACACGCATGGCCAGGTAGGTGTTAGCAAACAATTTAATGGCCTCTGCTTCTGTGTTGTTGGTTAACAGTATGGGTGCATCCGGTTTCAATGAGGCGTCACGTAACAGTTCGGCAAATTTTTTTGCTTTTTCAGAGTGCTCGCCAACAATAATCCGGCTTGGATGAAGGTTGTCGTATAAGGCTTTGCCTTCCCTTAAGAATTCGGGTGAAAAAATAATGTTTTCTACATTCAATTCCTGTTTTAACCGCTCTGTAAATCCGACCGGTACGGTAGATTTTATGATGATGATTGCATTTTGATTGATGGAAACAGCATCGCGCACCACCGATTCTACTGACGCGGTATTGAAATAATTGCTGACAGGGTCGTAATCGGTAGGGGTGGAAATGATGATGTAATCCGCCCCGCAATAAGCTTGCTCTTTATCTGTTGTTGCACTGAAATTCAAAGGCTTTTCGGCCAAATAGTGCTCGATTTCGGCATCAACAATAGGAGATATTTTACGGTTAAGTAAGCCTACTTTTTCTTCATTGACGTCTAAGGCAACCACTTCGTTATGCTGCGCCAAAAGAACTGCATTAGATAATCCGACGTATCCCGAACCGACGATAGTTATTTTTCTCATTTTTATAGTTCTCTAAAGGTAATTAAGTTGTAAAAGCAAACCGCATGCCATTATTGATTTAATTTAAAGACATATTTTCTACTTGCATCATCCGAGTCTTGAGGGCTGTATTCATATGTATTTTGGAATTGGCGTTTCAAGGAGGCATTAACTACTTTGAAATGGTTTATTTTTTGAAGTCCCAATTTTTTAATCGAAGTATTTTCGCCATGTAAAACGCGGTTGTAGCAAATTTTATTTAAATGTTTAAATTCGCCCACTTCACTCAATTTTAGGTAGATATCGTAATCAACGGCATTGGTAATGGTTTCATCGAATCCGTCTGTTAAGTACCAAGCTCGTGCTGAAAACATCCGGAAATGATGGACAATCATAGCGGTGGTTAATTTTTCACGTGAAAATTCAGGCCAGTTATATCCTTTGGCAATCAATGTTCCGTCAGGATTTACATTGCGGTTGGTTGTATACACACAAGCTAATTTCCGGTTTTTAATAAACTCATTCAGACAAAGCTCAACGGCATCTGGTTCTAGGTAGTCATCTGAATCCAATTGCCCAATATAAAATCCCTTTGCCATTTTTACTGCGGCGTTTGATGCAGATGCGATACCTCCGTTTTTCTTGGTCATAATGCGTACGCGAGGATTTTTACCATAATGATTGTGTAAAACTTCTAAAGTATCATCAGTCGATCCATCGTCGCAAATACAAACTTCTAAATCTGTAATGGTTTGATTTAATGCGCTATCTACACAGCGAACAATATGAGTAGAGCAATTGTAGGCAGGGATGTAGATAGATACCAAAGGTACTTTATGTATCACACTCAACGTTAAAGGAGAGGGTTTACGATAAAAATAAGGTACTTTTTCTTTAACGATATTGATGGTAATTTTTTTGCCTTCTTCACGGTCTGTTTCGTTTTCTTTTCCGGGAGGTTCTTGGTGATATGCCATACCACCGTTTACGGCTTGGAAAAAACAGCCTTTTTTAAATAGACGGTAGCCGAATTCATTATCTTCTCCGCCCCAATGGGTAAATTCTTCATCAAACCAACCGGCAATATCTAGCCATTTTTTTGCAAATGCAACGTTGCCCCCGCTAAAAAAACGGAAAGGAGTATCGCAAAGGCGCAGATTGTCAGTTTTTGCAAAATGCTCTAGTCGCCAGTCGATAGAAGAAGTACCATTTTGTTTGCTACCGACTATATTATTAGTCTGAGTTTCAGGTAAATTAGATACAAGGTTTCTATCGGCTAAAAAATCCTTAGCTGATAGACCGTGTGTATCAACATACTTTCTAGGACCAATCAGAGCGATATTGTCATTCTCCAGTAAACGCTCAAGATAGGACTGCACCCATTCAGGATTGGGAGCCATGTCACAATCTAAGATGGATACATAGTCATATTTTGCAGTCCTTAGCCCCAGATTTCTCACGGCACATAATTGATAGCCGTTATCTGGCTGTCGTACATATTTAATGTCTAAAGACGTTTCGTACTTCTTAACGACATCAACTATTTGCTGATGACTTCCGTCATCGGCAACGATTACTTCAAAAGAAAATTTGGTTTTTTGGTTGACTAAACAGGCTAAGGTAATATCTAAAATCCAGTTGCGATTAAATGTAGGCACGATGACAGATAAGCCAATATTATTTTTTGTATCATGATTATTGATGTCTACACTTTGTCTTTTTTTTAACCACAGAAAATCATTTGGTCCTTCGGGCAAGGGGGCAAGTTTCAGATCTTTAGGCCAATCAGATGGAATAAGGCTTACTTTTTTATGTTCGGCATCTTCTGATTTACGTTGGGTTATTTGTTTCCATGTGTCTATCAAGTGATTACGTTGTGAATCTGAAATTGATAAAGCTCCCTGATTATTTAATAAGATGATCGTAGCAGGATCTAAGCTATCAATAGTTTGAATTTGCTGGGATTCTGCAGTTTTGATTGATTTGTCATTAATAGCTTTAGTCGAGATATTACCCTTTAATGCTTCAAGGCATTTTTTTATGTGCAAGGAGACGACTTTTTCTCCATAAATATTAGATGCTTGCCGAAATAACGGTAGGGCATCTTGAAAATTATGATTGTTGTAGCAGGAAATTGCTCGGCTTAATATTTTTTCCATGGGGAGATTCCCGTAATGCTGATTTTTATATCAAAATAAAAATATATAAAAGTAGTTTAATCAGACAGCTACTTTATTTTTATTTCTTTTAAATTGTCTCGCCGTATTCGCCAAAACGAAAGGTGTAAAAATCCATTTTAGAGGGTTACGTACACAAACTAAAAAACTTTGGCCCAGTTGGTATGAAAGGTGTTTGTGGACACGGTTAATATCTGCAGCATCGTTGTAGAAATGAACCGGTGGTAGTTCTTGAGCTTGTTCTTTTTGTCGTTTTGCGGTCAACTTAGTTGTTCTAATCAAGGCAAAAGGCATTTTGAAACAGCCGCCGATACTTTTGCTGCAATAAATCATAGTTGCGCCCAGTTGGTAAGGCAGTTCGTTTTTTACACGCTCTGCAGCACCGTAATAAACAGGTCGTGCTGCCAAACGCTGTTTTTCCAAATGTGTTTCTTCTAATTTTTCTTGCACAAGATGGAGTTGCTCGAGCAAAAGAGCGTTTTCTTCTTCCAATGTGGATTGGGTGTTTTGCAGACGGAGGATGTCTTTCTGTGCTGCGTCGGATTTTGCGGTGAACGAGTCAATTTTTTCTTTCAAATTCGATTTTTCTCTTTCTAATTGTGTTTGTTTTTCTTTCAAGCTCGATTTTTCTCTTTCTAATTGTGCTTGTGTTTGCAAGGCAGCTTCTATCTTTTGTTTATATTCAGATGTAAGCGTTTCTGCCTGTTTTAATTTTTGTTCGGTTTGTCTGTGTGATGTGCAGGCTGCTTCAAGTTGTTTCTCAGTTTGCTGTAATTGTTCTGAAAGTATTTCAAGATTGTTTTTGCCGGTTAGGTTATTAGTAATCAACTGCAGTTGCTCTTGTCGTTGATGAAGTATTGCCTGCCATGCCCATAAAATTTTTTCACGGGAGGAATTTGTGCTGTCTGATGCAGGTTTAAGTGGCAGGGTGGCATTTTGTTGCAGTTTTTCGTATAACTTCATTGCTTCACTATTTTTATCAATTAGCAGGTCTGCGAGAAATGTAGTTAAACCCTTTTGAATGTCATGGCGTGAGGCATTGCTTGAGCTTGTGCTGTTGGATTCAGTTGACTGCGTAAGCAGTTTGGCCGGTTTGTTTTTTTTGATCTGCCAAGGTGCTTCTATGTGCCGGGAAATCTGTTTTAAGTATTTTTTGGTCGTGCGCTGCGCTTGTTCGCTATGGATCAACAAGCAGCGGTCTTGGTTGCTGGTGTAAAAGTCCAAAAGGCTTTCGTTGTACTCTGACCATTCTTGTAGTTTTTTTTCCAGAGTTTGGCCGGTTAAAGTTTGCTGAGCGGGGTGTACCAAGACGCTATGGGGTGTGTCATACACTAAAATAAAATGTATAGAAGTGTCGACATCGCGCCAGTACTCCAGTAGTTCGAGTGCTTGTGGGTCAGACCAGCCCCATAAGGTCTGCTCCATATTGCTCAAAAATAAGTCTATGGCCAAAGTATTCCATATGCCGCTGATTTGACGTTGTGTGATTTTTTTTGTTGTTGATGTAATGCGTTCAGATGGCCGTGTTGATTTGGCAGACTGTAGTAGGAGTCTGTTTATTTCTATGGGAGTCAAACTGTCACGTTTGGATGGGAATGCTTGTTTCATCCCATGTTGGTGCAAAAGTGTTTCTACTGCCTGATGGTTAGAGTCAGGATGTCCAATGATGATAATTTTAGCCATTTTGCTTATCCCCTTTGGTACTGTTGTTGGTTGAATCAAAACTGGAGGAAGGTAAATTGTTAAATTCTCTTAACTTTATATAACAAATGATTTGACGATTTTGTTCTAATTTTTTATTGGCTGATTTTTAATGTATTTTCCTGATTTAAAAATCAGCCAATATGATAAATGTATGAGTAAAGTGCATTTTGCATACATATATTAACCTTATTTTTCTTTCCCTTGATGTTTTTTTTTCGATATTATATAAAAAAAATCTTTTTTGGTATAGTATCTGAAAATATTATTTTAAAAAATTAATATTGTTAAATTTTTAATTTTTAAATAGATTTTCATTATAGTTTTATTCAATTAGTTGATTTATAGGAAAAATATTGAATCTTTTCGGATTTTGAATGGCATTTTTATGATAAATAGAAGTATTTTTTCGCTTTTTTTATTAAGTGGCTGCGTTGTTGCTCTGCTTACTTCATGTGCTGCGCTGCCGGCTTCGGGGCCGGCCTACCGTAATACCATCTCCTTAAAAGAAACTGCAGCCAGTCACTCTGTTCCTGCGGTTGAGTGGGTAGATGTGTCTGAGTCAATTATTGGTAGTTTGAATAACTCTGCAGAAAAGCAATCATTTAGGAGTTTATTGCAACACTTAGACAGGCCTGCCGGAGCGGTAGGTGAAGGGGACATCTTGGATATCGCTATTTGGGAGGCGCCACCGGCACTGTTGTTCGGCGGCGTATTGACTTCGCAAGGCTCGGGAAATGCACACGTGATGAAATTGCCTGAACAGATGGTGGGATCAGACGGCAAAATCAGCGTACCTTTTTTAGGTTTAGTGTATGTAAAGGGGAAAACACCGGCAGTTATTCAATCTGAGATTTCAGGCCGTCTGAAAAAAATGGCTAACCAGCCTCAGGTTATGGTGCGGTTGGTTAAGAATAATTCGACTAATGTGTTGGTTGTGAAAGCAGGCAATACTATCCGTATGCCGTTGACTGCTCATGGTGAGCGCGTTTTGGATGCTGTAGCGGCGGCCGGTGGCGTGGCTGATAATGTGCGGGACGTGTCTGTACAACTGACTCGAAAAGGGGTAGTGAAAACGCTGGCATTCGAGACATTGATCGAAAAGCCTTCGGAAAATGTGTTACTGGAAACAGGGGATGTTGTGACCTTGCATTCAAACCCTCTCAGTTTTACCGCATTGGGAGCGGTAGGGAAAGTGCAGCAATTCCGGTTTGCTGCAAAGGGTTTGAGCTTAGCTGAAGCTTTGGGGCTGGTGGGTGGAACTTCAGACCGTAGAGCTGCTGCACAAGGTGTGTTTGTGTTCCGTTATCAGCCTTTATCGCTGTTGAAGCCATCAGAGCAAGATAAATGGATCGCAAAAGGATATAAATCGGAATCGGATATACCGGTTGTGTACCGCATAGACTTATCAGATGCCCGATCATTGTTTTGGATTCAGAAGTTCCCTATGCAAGACAAAGATATTTTGTATGTGGCAAATTCACCGTTGGCGGAAATGCAGAAGTTTTTGCAATTTGTGTTTTCACCGGTAGTTAGTGGTGTTGGCAGTATCAATAATTTAGGTAATTAACCGGGGAACATGCAAAATGCTTGAACAAGAAAAAACGGATATATTGAAAAGTGGTCAATCGGAAGTTGTGAAATCACAAGTGGTACAACAACCGGCTGAGAAAGTGAATAAACCAAAGAAGAAGCGATGGTTGAAAAAAAAGTTCAGTAAACTTTTTTGGGCTATTGTTATTTTACCGACGATATGTGCCACAGTATATTTTTCTATTTGGGCTTCGGACAGATACGTTTCGGAATCCAGTTTTGTAGTGCGCGCGGCACATAATCAACCTTCTGTATCCGGTATCGGAGCATTGTTGCAAGGAGCCGGTTTTAGTCGTTCCCAAGACGATACTTATACAGTAAGAGAGTATATGGGATCACGTTCAGCTTTGGATGAGTTAGGTAGAACTATTTCTGTTCGAGCATATTACGAAAAGAAAGGGGATATTTTCAGTCGTTTCAATGGATTTGGCTTATGGGGAGAAAGTGAAGCCTTTTATCAATATTTTAAAGATAAAATCAACATTGATTTTGATCCCATTTCAGGTATTTCCGTATTAAGTGTTGAATCTTTTGATGCCCAAGAATCACGGCAGATTAACGCTGCTTTGTTAAGTAAAGGAGAAGAGTTAATTAACAAACTTAATACACGTGCGCGTAAAGATACCATTGAGCAGGCACAGCAAAATGTAGCAATAGCGGAAGAGCGGGTAAAAAAAGCAGCAGAGGAAATCGCGGTTTACCGTATTGAAAACGGGATTTTCGATTTGAAAACACAATCTGAAGCACAAATGAGTTTGGTATCGAAACTTCAGGATGAATTGATCGTCATTCAAACGCAATTGGATCAAGTTAAGGCCATTACACCGGAAAACCCTCAAATCTCAGGTTTACAGGCGCGTGAAAAAAGCCTGAAGCGGGAAATCAAGCAGCAGATGCAGACGATTTTAGGTAGCTCCGATACTTCTATTGCCGCCAAAGCGGCGGCCTATCAGCGTTTGTTTCTTGAAAATGAGTTGGCTGAAAAGCAGCTGGCAGCCGCGATTGTTTCTCTGGAAAATGCTAAAGCCGAGGCTGATCGGAAGCAGTTATATTTAGAAATTGTTTCCCAACCAAGTCAGCCGGATATGGCGGAAAGGCCGCGCCGGTTTTATAACATCATTGCAACATTTTTTATCGGTTTGATACTTTACGGGATTATCAGCTTGCTTGCTGCAGGCGTGAGGGAGCATAAAAACTGATGAAAGCACTACACGAAACGTCATTTCGAGAATCGTTAGTGATTCAACTTAGGGTGATCGGTGCACTATTGATGCGCGAGATTATTACACGTTACGGGCGGAATAACATTGGCTTTTTATGGTTGTTTGTAGAACCTTTACTGATGACTCTTTTGATCGTAATTGCATGGAAGTTTTTAAAAGCTGATCATCTTTCGTCTTTAAATATTGTGGCTTTCGTGCTGACTGGATACCCTATGGCAATGATGTGGCGTAATGCTTCCAGCCGTTCGATCGGTGCTATTTCAGCCAATGCAACATTGCTTTATCACCGTAACGTAAAGATATTGGATACGATATTTGCTCGTGTGTTGTTGGAGGTAGCAGGTGCTACCGTTGCACAGATTGCTATCATGGTAGTGTTAGTTACACTGAGATGGGTAGCTGTTCCAAATGATATTTTTTATATGTTTTTGGCATGGGTGCTTATGGGTTTATTCGCACTCAGCTTGGGTTTGATAGTGTGTTCAATAGCGTTTAAATTTGAAGTTTTTGGTAAACTTTGGAGTACTTTGAGTTTGATTATGTTGCCTATTTCAGGTGCTTTCTTCTTCCTATCTTCTTTGCCTTATCAAATTCAGTCTTATTTTAAGTGGATTCCGATGGTACACGGTACGGAAATGTTCCGGCAGGGTTATTTCGGCAGTGCGGCAAATACGTTGGAAAACCCGTGGTATTTGTTATTGTGCAATTTGGTCATGTTGTGGATAGGATTGGCAATGGTGGCTAAATTCAGCAAGGGGGTGGAACCCCAATGATTTCTGTTGAACATGTGTATAAAAAATATCAGACACGATTGGGCTGGCGGACGGTGTTGGAGGATATCAATTTTCAGCTCGAAAAAGGCGAAAAAATCGGTATCCTAGGCCGGAACGGGGCGGGCAAATCCACACTGATACGCTTGATCAGCGGTGTGGAACCGCCCACCGAGGGCGAGATTAAACGCACGATGAGCATTTCTTGGCCGTTGGCGTTCAGCGGGGCGTTTCAAGGCAGCCTTACCGGTATGGATAATTTGCGCTTTATCTGTCGGATTTATAATGTTGATATCGATTATGTGAAGGCGTTTACGGAAGAGTTTTCCGAGCTGGGGCAATATCTGTATGAGCCGGTAAAACGCTATTCTTCTGGTATGAAGGCACGGCTGGCATTTGCATTATCGCTGGCGGTGGAGTTCGACTGTTATCTGATTGACGAAGTGATTGCGGTGGGCGACTCGCGTTTTTCGGAAAAATGCCGCTACGAGCTGTTTGAGAAGCGTAAAGACCGCTCGATTATTCTGGTGTCGCACAGCCCGAGTGCGATGAAGCAATATTGCGACAATGCCATGGTGTTGGAAGCGGGCAGGCTGCATCAGTTCGATAATATGGATGATGCTTACCAATACTACAATACTCATATTTGAGTTTATATCTGTTTTATAAAGATGCCGTCTGAAATCTTTTCAGACGGCATCTTTATATTTATAAATAAAAAACAGTTATGCCTTTTCGGGGACGGAGCCTTGCAAGAGATATTGAATTGTTTCGCGCACGCTCTTGATGGCGTTTCCGAAGGGTAAAGGGTCTTTGCCTCTGAAGAATAAGCCTTTATCGACTTCACCGCGCCAAGCGGCGGCCAGTTGGATGTCGATACAGAATTGACCCACTTTATCTAAGCCGTCGCGCAGGCCGCATACGGAAAGGCAGTTGAGACCTTGCGTGCAGCGGCGTGAATCGGCTTTGGCATTGGCTTGCAGCTTTGCTTCGCGTTTGATGTAGCTTTCTAGAAATTTAGTGCGCACGCCGCGGGCGGGCAGGCCGGCAACCGACATAAATTCGACGACTTGCTCAAGCGGTGCGCCGGCCAAAGTTTTTTTGAAATTTAAGTGTGCATCGCCTTCTTCGGTTACGGCGAACGCGGTGCCGATTTGTACGGCAGAAGCTCCCCATGCTTTTAAGGCGGTGGTGATTTTGTCGAAATTGGCCATGCCGCCGGCAAGAATCAAAGGTATTTTTTCGCTTTCCAGCCCCAGTTTTTTAAAAACTTCGCAGGTTTCCTCAATAACGCGTTTGAACTCGAATTTTTCATCGTTCACGCCGTCTACGGTCATTGCGCCGAGATGGCCTGCGGCATGTGCGGGGTGTTCGATCACAATCGCATCGGGCAGTATGCCTTTTTTCATCCAGCGTTTGAGCACAATATTGATGCCGCGCGATTCGGAAAGAATGGGCAGCAAGGCAATATCTTTATGGTAGCCTTCAGTCATTTCGGGCAGGTCAAGCGGCAGGCCCGCGCCCATCACAATCGCATCTGCGCCCGATTCGCATGCCTGGCGCACTAACGCTTGGTGGTCTTTAACGGCTTTCATCACGTTTACGGCAATGATGCCTTTGCCTTCGGCATCTGCTTTCGCTTTGCGGATTTCTCTGTCAAGAGCAATATGGTTGAGTTTGCAGTATTTTTCTTCGGAAGGGTTGATTTTCGACTCGGCCAGCAAGTCTTCATGCAAATGGCGCAAATCTACGCTGGCAATCGTGCCGACGCCGTTTTCGCGGGCCACTGCGCTGGAAAGTTTGGAAGCGGATACGCCTACGCCCATTCCGCCCTGCACAATCGGAATCAGTGATTTGCCGCGAATAAACAAGGGATCGAAGCTGTGTTGCATGAATAGGTTTCCTTTATAGTTAAATGCGGATTTTATGATTGACTATGGAGCGGCTGTGGCAGGTGATGAAGCACCAAGCCGTAGGGTATTTTTAGATTAGGCATTATACTCTAATTTAAATCTAAATTAGAGTAGAACTATAGTTATTTTTTTGGAGAGTGTGTAAATTTGCTTTACCGCCATGAAGCCGGATATTTCATGGCGGTAAAAATTGAGAAAAATACTCTGAAATTCAATTGTTTGGTTTTCTTTGAGGGTGGTAGGTTCAGGCGTGTGAGGCCGTCTGAAAAAAGTGATGTGCCGTTTCAAGGCGCAGATGCCGATTGGGAGGGGGCATTCAACCATTGCCACTGCTCGCGCAGGGTTTCCGCTAAAGCGCGTTGTTTTTCTTGTGGTGTTTCCAAGCCTGAAGTGAGCTTGTTGTAGTCTAACGTAACGGAGGGATTGTCCACCGGGCCGTTGATTTTGATAGGTATGGGCTTGGCTTGGCTGTTTTTTACATTGCGTATCAACATGTTTTCCGACATGGTTTGGGCGTTGAAATCGGTTTGCCCGCTGCTGGTGATATTGAAAATGTCGGAGGTAAGCTCGGCATTTTCATGGGTGCCGACGCCGTTGCGGATTTCGCTGGTAAGCGAAAAATGGCGGAAGGGCGTTTGCATGTCGCGGTTTTTATTATTAACGGCAGTATTGTTGCCCAAACTTTGCAAAACATTGGAGATATCCAAGCCCAGCCATGCGCCTTGGCTGACGTTAAGCTGCAAAGTGCCGTTGAGTGTTTTGGTAAGGCTTTCGCGGTTATGGCCTTTTGCCGTGAGATCGATTACTGCATCACCTATGCCGCCGATGCGGTGGTAGCCGAGCAAGTCTTGCACAAGCGGGCGGATTTGTACGCCGCGTGCGTTTTGCTGCAAATGGTAGGCCGGCGGATCGGTGTTGGCGATACTGATGCCGCCTTCGGTTTGGCCGCCGTAAAGCCCGGCACGGAAATTCGTGAGCGTGATGCGTTGGTTGTCGGCATAAAGCACGGTTTGCAAATCGTCCATTTGCAGGCCGGGCATATTCAGGCTGCCGATGCGGATATCGGCATGAACTTGCGGCATGGCCGTTTGATTTAAAAATGCGGGGAAAAGATTGCCGCTTTTGGCTTGGAAATCGCTCCAATAAGGAAGCAGCGACAGTTTCTGCATGCCGACCGTGGCACGGAGTGTGGCGGGCGTGTCTGTTCCGGCGGCGGTATAGCGGGCGGAAACTTCTGTGTTTTGCCGGTCAAACAGGCCTTTTAAATCAAGCGTCCAATTTTTGTTGTTATGCAAGGCGAAACGGCCTTCCATTTGGCTGACTAGGCGCGAACGCGGGGCAGCTTTCAGGCTGTCTTGGTGGGTGCTTAATCTGAAGTTTTCCGATTCCAACAAGGTGTCTTTTTGCCAGATAAGCGGCCCGGAAAGATTAAAAGTGGTTTGCTTCGTTTGGTTTTTATGGCTGCCGTTGAATTCAAATTCGCTGATGGTGGCCACGGTTGGGCGCAGGCTGATGCGGGAGAGTGCCAGAGAGCCGTCCCAACTGCTTTCGGGCGACGAACGGGCAGTAAACACCGCGCTGATTTCGCTCACGCTGATGTGTTTTTTCTTCCAAAGCAGGGCTGGGCTTTGCGCGGTAAGGTGCAGTTTGTGAAAAGAGCTGTCGGCACGCAGGCGCAGGTTGCGGGCTTGCAAGGTGTGGTTTTTCGGCTGCCAAGTAAGGTCGGCATCGGCGGCAAACGAAGTGGTTTCATTGCCTGCAGGCAGGGTGGCATCTACATGAACGGCAGGGAAAAGCCATTCGCTGCCGTTGATATTCAGACGGCCTGTGCTGTGCCAGCTGAAAGGTTGATGTTTATTATGGTGTGTTGTTCCGTTTAAGGTAAACGTGCGCGAAGATTCAGATTCGCCGCTTAAGTTTAAATTGAAATTTCGGGTGTCGTAATGCGCGTCGGGCGTGCCTATGTTCAGACGGCTGTTTTCAATGACCACCCTGTTTATTTGTGCCGCGCGGCCGGACGTTTTCCATAAATCCTGAAAGCTCCACACGCCGTCGGGCTGCTGATTGGCTTGCGCATCCGCTTCTTTTACCACCCATTTTTCAATAACCGCCTTGTCGCTCCAAAGATTGCTCCATGCCAACCCGATGCGCATTTCTTTGGCGTGCAGAGCCGATGCCGTGCTGTTGGGCTTGCTCACTGCCACATCATACAGCGTAACGGTAGGGCGGGGCAGCCACGAACGGCCGATCTCACTGCTGAAACGCACCGTGCGGCCGCTGCCCCGCACCGCTTCATCTGCCCAAGCCTGAATGTGCCGGCTGTCGAACAGATAATGCAGAAAACCTTGGGCGATAAGCACGGAAGAGGCCAGCGCAATCATGCCGTATACAGAAAAACGCAGCCAAAATTTTCCGGAGCGGAAGAGTTTAACCATGATAAAAGAATAAAAAGAGATGCTTGAAGTATAGCATATAGGCCGTCTGAAACATCGTTTGGTAGCGGATAAAGCCGAATATTGCTACTATTCGGCACGAACGGCAGCGAATGGCGAAACGGCACCGCTTCGCCGCCACGGTTGGAAAATTTCACTAACAGCCGCAACCGCTCATCGTGCCATACATCCTATATACATATATATAAGAGTGACGCACGCGGCCTTTAATATTCGGAGCGTATGATGATTATTGTGATGCAGAAACAGGCTGCGCCCGAAGCAGTCGAAAGCGTAATCCAATTTATCCGCAGCAGAGGTTTGCAGGAACACGTTTCGCGCGGAGAAGAGCGCACCATTATCGGCGCGGTCGGCGACGAGCGCGTGTTTCACCCCAACGAATTGGAACGCCTAAACGGAGTCGAACGAGCCATCCGCGTGCTCAACGAATGGAAAATCATCAGCCGCGAAACCAGCCCTGAAAACACCGTGATTACCGTGCGCGGCGTATCCATCGGCGGCGGCAAAATGCTAGATATTACCGCCAACCCGCAACAATCCGGCAAAGCCGATATGGCATTTGCCGACCCCTTCTACCTGCCCGCCCGCCCCTATACCGATGCCGTTGCCCATAACGAACACGAGCAAATCCGCGCCATGCAGGCCGAAGTGGCCAAACACCATGCGGCAGGCAAACCCGTTATCGTGCGCATCCGAGACGTGCGTCAGCTCGCCCCCACACTGGATGCCGAAGCCGACATCCTCTATCTCGGCGGCGAACTCATGAGCAACCGCGCCCTTCAAGACGAAGTAGGCCGTCTGAATACCCCCGTTGTATTATGTAAAGACAAACACCACCGCGCCGACGAATGGCTGGTTGCCGCCGAACACATCGCCTTGCGCGGCAACCACCATATCATTCTCGGCGAAGCAGGCACCCTCAGCTTCGAGCCGGAACACACCTACCGCCTAGACGTAGATGCCATCGTGCGCGTGCGCCGCGTAAGCCATCTGCCCGTTATCGCCAACATCACCCGCCTGTGGCACGGCGATATGCCCCAAGAAATTTTATACAAACTCGCCCAAGCCGCAGGCGCCGACGGCATCGTAAACAGCTTATAAGGTTGGCGTTTTTCTCAATACATTTCCCTCAATCCGCATACGGGCGGATATACAATCCGCCCCTACGAATCAAACATGGCCGTCTGAAAAAAACGGTTTCCTTTGTAGGTCGGATTCTCGAATCCGATGTTTATGCATTATCACGATGATTAAACATTTCCGTGATAACAACCGTTTTGTCGGATACCAGTATCCGACCTACGCTTGTTCCCCGACCATGCCGCGTTACATCCCGACAAAAAACGTCACATGACAAAATAATAAACCCTGCCTTGCGCTTTGGGGCAAATAAACGACAAAAAACGGCAGGTTGATTTTTAAAAATTATTCAAAAAACATAATGATTAAATCATAAAATGCTCAACACATAAAATTAAAATATATAAATATCAATAATATAAAATTTAATTTTCAAAAATTACCAAACTTGGCACAAACTTTGCTTAATACATAACATCTGCAAACGGCAGTGCCGCAGCAGAAAACGTATCCTTCTTATTTCGTAGTGGCAGCAAAGCAGTAACACGGCGAACACACCGTGCCAAACACATTACGGTTACATAACTATATATAACACGTTACTCATTTTTTAATTTTTCAAACTGGAGTTTTAAACATGAAAGCAATGCAAAAAGGTTTTACTTTGATCGAGTTGATGATCGTTGTAGCGATTATCGGTATTTTGGCAGCGATTGCTCTGCCGATGTACGGCGACTACACTGCCCGCGCACAAGCAACCGAGGGTTATGATTTGTTGGGCGGTATGAAAACGCCTTTGATTGAAGCGGTTGCTTCTACAAGTATGGGAGTCGCTTGCCCAACGTCCGCAATTGATTCATCAGCTAACAAGAATACTGATCCGGCTTGGTTTACTGCCGCAGTAAAATCTGGAAAATATGTAGAAAAAGTTGCAGCAAGTTCATCAGGTCAAGTTTGCACTTTGGTAGCAACATTTAAAGCAGCAGGTTCTGGCGTCAACGATAAGGTAGCAGGTGAAACAATTACTATGAAATTTACTGCTAACACAGGTGCATGGGAGTGTGAAACCTCTTTGGATAAAAACATCGCTCCTGCAGCTTGTCAGCCAAAAAGCTAAACCATAATAGTTTCGATATGGAACTTAAAAGCCCGCTGTATGCGGGCTTTTTATTAATATCTCAAGGGAAAACAAGTGATAAGCAAAAAAAGCATAAAAGGTTTCACTTTGGTTGAGTTAATGACAGTACTCGGTATTGTCGGTATTTTGGCTGCCATCGCCCTGCCACTGTACGGTCATTACACGGCTCGTGCGCAAAGTGCCGAAGGGGTGTCGCTGCTCAAAGGTTTGAAAACGCCTTTAGTTGAGGCGGTATCCACCGGCAGCATTGCGCAATGCAACAATCAGGCGGCTTGGTTTTTGGGGGAAGTAAGGGAAGGGGCTTATGTGGAAAAAATCGAAGTGTCGTCCGATGCGGCCAATAAACGCTGCTTGCTCAAGCTTACATTCAAATCAGACAACAGCATCAACGACAATATCAAAGGCCGCCATATCAGCGTGCGTTATTCAATGAATACGGGAACGTGGGAATGCGGATCGGATTTAAACGAAAACCTGATTGCATCGGCATGCAGCAACGGAATGCTGACTTTGGATTAATGGCCATTAGGGAAAGGCCGAGACCTTTGCAAAACCCTCAGATGCGGATGCAGTTCAAGGCGTAGCAGCACAGCGAGTGCAGACATATCATACAGATAGGCAAACGAGCGAGCAGCGCACAACGCAGAAATGCGCCGCAGATGGGGGTTTTGCAAAGGTCTCAGGCCGTCTGAAAAAATCATTCACAACCACCATTCGTAGGGGCGGATTGCATATCCGCCCGTGCGTGGTTACCGGCAATGCTTGGGGAAAATCGGAAATGTTGGGGGATGATACGCGTGTGTTGAAGGTTCAAGATTCAGGCACGGTTGGTTTAAAGAAGATTTCCGTAACGCCAAACGGCGGGCGGATATATAATCCGCCCCTACGGGCAGGCCGTCTGAAAAAACAATTACAATTCCTTGAGCATAGATGATGCCGTCTGAAAGAATAACCGCACTTTTGTAGGGGCGGATTGCATATCCGCCCGTGTATGATTTGCGGCAATGCGTGGGAAAATCAGAAATGTTTTGAGGATGATATGCGTGTGTTGATGGTTCAAGATTCAGGCACGGTTGGTTTAAAGAAGGTTTCCGTAATGCCAAACGGCGGGCGGATATATAATCCGCCCCTACGGGCAGGCCGTCTGAAAAAACAAGGGGCTGACGTAGATTAGCAGTCATGATAGGCTGCCAAAATGAAGATAACCCACTGTAAGTTAAAGAAGAGTCTGCAAAGAAAACTGCTTGAATATTTTGTATTGGAAGTAACCGCACGTTCTGCTGCCGATATCTTGGGTATTCAGCCCAATACGGCTATTCTCTTCTACCGTAAAATCCGTCTTGTTATCAGCCGTCATTTGGCTTTGGAAGCAGATCAGGTTTTTGAGGGCGCTATAGAATTGGATGAGAGCTATTTCGGCGGTAAGCGTAAAGGAAAGCGCGGTAGGGGAGCAGCAGGTAAAGTGGTGGTTTTCGGTATCCTTAAACGTGGAGGTAAGGTTTATACGGTTGTAGTGAATAATGCCCGAAAGGAAAGTTTATTTCCTGTTATTACAAGGAAAATTACACCTGATAGCGTAGTTTATACGGACTGCCTGAGCAGTTACGACGTGTTGGATGTCAGCGGTTTTCACCATCACAGGATTAATCACAGCAAAAAGTTTGCCGACCGACACAACCATATCAACGGCATTGAGAATTTTTGGAATCAGGCGAAACGTGTCTTGCGCAAATACAACGGAATTGACCGAAAATCTTTTCCTCTGTTCTTGAAAGAATGTGAGTTTCGTTTTAACTTCGGGACACCAAAGCAGCAGTTAAAAACTTTGCGGCTTTGGTGTGGTGTTTAGGGCTAATCTACTTCAGCCCCAAAAACAATTACAATTCCTTGAGCATAGATGATGCCGTCTGAAAGAATAACCGCACTTTTGTAGGGGACGGATTATATATCCGCCCGTGTATGGTTCGCGGCAATGCGCGGAGAAAATCAGAAATGTTGGGGGATAATACGCGTGTGTTGAAGGTTCAAGATTCAGGCACGGTTGGTTTAAAGAAGGTTTCCGTAACGCCAAACGGCGGGCGGATATGCAATCCGCCCCTACGGGCAGGCCGTCTGAAAAAACAATTACAATTCCTTGAGCATAGATGATGCCGTCTGAAAGAATAACCGCACTTTTGTAGGGGCGACACACATCCGCCCGTGTATGGTTTACGGCAATGCGCGGAGAAAATCAGAAATGTTTTGGGGATGATATGCCTGTGTTGAAGGTTCGGACAGCGTAGACATGTTTATCAATCAAAAGGGGAATTACATATGGCAGAGCTTTGGCCGGCCAGACGCGGAATGCGCTTGCCTAATTATGATTACGCTGCGGTAGGCGGTTATTTTGTAACGCTGTGTATTCACGGCCGCCATAATGTTTTCGGTAGGGTGGAAGATGGTGTGATGCTACTTAACCGCGCAGGTGAAATGGTACGGGATGTTTTGTGCGAATTGAGCGGGCATTTTGAAGGTGGGTATTTGGATAAATATGTGGTTATGCCTAACCATATCCATTTTATTTGGGTAAACCGCTGTGGTGGCGTGGGTTTGTCTGAAGTTGTGCAATGGATGAAAATAGTCAGCACCAACCGTTACATACGGGGAGTAAAAGAAAGTGGATGGCCTGCGTTTGAAGGTAAACTTTGGCAACGTGGTTTTTATGATCATGTAATCCGAAACGAAACGGACTATTTCCGTATTGCCGAATACATTGCAAATAATCCGCTGCAATGGCATTTGGATACGTTATATCGCGAAAATTGATTAACCGAGCATCTATGCTAAGATGCGCGCCATCTTTATCTTTGCGCACATTAAATCTCCAATCATGATAGACCTCCATTGCCATTCTCATATTTCAGACGGCCTGTTAAGCCCGGCCGAGGTTACGCGTTTGGCGCATGCCAACGGCTGCACTATGTTGGCGTTGACCGACCACGACCATACCGGCGGGCTTGCCGAAGCGCGTGCCGAAGCGGAAAAGCTCGGCATGCGTTTTATCAATGGGGTGGAGGTTTCGGTAACGTGGCGCAAGCGCACGATACATATCGTCGGGCTGGATTTCGATGAACACAACGAGGCGTTGCAAAATCTGTTGGCCAAAGTGCGCACAGGCCGTCTGAAACGCTTGGAAGCGATTGCTGCGAAGTTGGAAAAGAAGGGCATAAGCGGTGCGTATGAAGGGGCGTTGGCTTTGGCGGCGAACCCTGAAATGGTCAGCCGCACTCATGTTGCGGAATTTCTGATTAACGAAGGCCATGTGCGCAACAAGCAGCAGGCGTTTACCAAATATTTGGGCGACGGCAAACCTGCTTCGGTGCCGCACGAATGGGCTGCGTTGGAGGAATGTGTGGCGGCCATTAACGGCGCGGGCGGTATGGCGGTGATTGCCCATCCGATGCGCTATGGTTTTTCGGCAACGGCCAAGCGCAATCTTTTTGAAGAGTTTAAAGCTTTGGGCGGGCAGGGCATTGAAGTGCATAGCGGCAATTGCGATAAAAACGACCGTTTGAATTATGCTTTGCTGGCGCAACGCTACGGCTTGCTGGCAAGTGCAGGCAGCGATTTTCACCGTTTAAACGATTACAGCGGCGGGATATTGGGTGCCTGCCCCGAACTGCCGGATATCTGCCGGCCGGTATGGGAAGAGTTTAGGGCGGTTTAATAAGCGGTAAGAGTTGCTGTTTATGCAAGGCCGCCTGGCCGGAAACGGTGTGAAAATGGTGCGGAAATGTGGCGGTGATGCCGGTGTGCAACAGCAAAAACGGCTTATTATTCGTGCAAATATTTAAATAAATTTATATATATCAATGGGTTGATTTTGTCTTACTCAAAATTACATTTGGCTGTCTTTTCATAAAACCGAACAAACCTATAATCCGCCGCATGCATTCGCTGCCCCGTTGCCGGGAATATGCAGAGTATGCCGAATATCTTAATTTTGATGAAAGAAAAGCATATGAAAATCTTATCTACTGCGTTATTGGTAGCGGCTACATTGGTTGCCGGTGTTGCTCATGCGGATGCCGGTCAGGCCGTACGCAAATCTTCTGTGAGCTATACTTGCCAACAAGGTAAAAAAGTAAAAGTAACTTACGGTTTCAACAAGCAAAACCTGCCTGTTTACGCTTCTGCCTACATGAACGGCAAAACCCGCTATATGCCGATTAACCTGAATGCTTCAGACAATGTTGATACTGTGTTCGGCGATGAAAACAACTTCAAGTTGAGCACCGGTTATTTGGATCGTTCCAACCACCGCCGTAATTCGATCATGATTACTTCGCCCGGTCAGGACATTCTTTTCAAGAGCTGTAAACCGCGCCGCCGTTAATACCGGTTGATGGATTAGGGAGGCCGTCTGAATAGGTTCAGACGGCCTTATTCATTATATAATTCTGTTTCTAAAACATTTGATACCGATAAATAAGCAAGGAACGCAATATGGCACAATTTTTCGCGATCCACCCCGATAATCCGCAAGAGCGTTTGATTAAACAGGCGGTGGAGATTATTAGAAAAGGCGGGGTTATCGCTTATCCTACCGATTCCTGTTATGCGCTGGGCTGCCATTTGGGTGATAAAGAAGCAATGGAGCGGGTGTTGAATATCCGTAAAATCGATCAGAAACACCACCTTACTTTGATGTGTGCCGACTTAAGCGAACTGGGCACTTATGCCAAAGTTGATAACAGCCAGTTCCGCCAGTTGAAAGCGGCCACGCCGGGCAGTTATACCTTTATTTTGCAGGCCACCAAAGAAGTGCCTAACCGCACGCTGCACCCCAAGCGTAAAACCATCGGCTTACGCGTGCCCGACAACAAAATTGCTTTGGCGTTGCTGGCCGAATTGGGCGAGCCGTTATTAAGTTGTACCCTGATGTTGCCGGAAGACGACGAACCGCTAACCGACCCGTATGAAATCCGCGACCGTTTGGAACACACGGTGGATTTGGTGATCGACGGCGGTTGGTGCGGTACCGATCCGACTACGGTAATCGACATGACCGATGGCGTGGAGCTGATTCGGGAAGGCAAAGGCGATAAGGCTTTGTTTGGTTTGTAAGAGCCTGTTAAATGCGTTGTTATAACGGTGGCTTGGGTCGAAATGCCAGAAGTTTTGCCTTGAAAACGTTAAGGCCGTCTGAAAATAAATGGCATTGCCTGCCAGCCTGAAAGCATATTGAGAGGGGCATGATGAAACTGTTTTTAACTGCTTATTTTGCGCAAACCGCATCGTTGTTACCGCCGTTTCTCGGCGAGCCGATGCAGGGCAGAAGTGTGGGTTTTATCGCTACTGCGGCGGATGTGGAAGCCGTAGATTTTTATGTTGAAGAGGCACGCCGCATTTGGCATTCGTGGGGTGTGGAAATCGATATGGTTGATGTGGCGGCGTTGAGTGCCGAAGAAATCGCCCGCAAACTTCACCGTAGCGACTATATTTATGTGAGTGGCGGCAATACTTTTTATTTGCTGGCACAATTGCGGCAAAAGCAGGCAGATAAGGTATTGGCGGAGGAAATCGCTTCCGGTAAACCGTATATCGGCGAATCGGCGGGCAGCATGATTGTGGCCGAAAATCTGTCTTATGTGCATGAAATGGATGAAGTCGGCAGGGCGGAATACGATACTCGGCAAGGGTTGGGTGTGTTGGATGTCTGCATCGTGCCTCATGACGGCGAAGAGCCTTTTGTAGAAGCCACGCAAGCCATCAGAGAGAAGTATGCACATCTGCCGCTTTATCCGCTCAACAATTCACAGGTGTTGTTGGCAGAAGGTGGCCAACCGCCGGCCGTAACCGTTCGGGCCGTCTGAAAATAAGATTCGGCAAAGGTGTAAGGCTGAGGGTTTTCAGACGGCATCACACACAAAAAGGAAAATTAAAAATCATGTTTCAAAATTTCGATTTAAGTATCTTTTTACTTGCCTTGTTGCCGGTGCTGCTGGCAATTACCGTGCACGAAGCCGCACATGCTTATGCTGCACGCTATTGGGGAGACCGAACGGCGGAACAGCTGGGCAGGCTTACACTCAATCCGGTGGCGCATATCGACCCTGTCGGCACAATCGTGGTGCCTTTGCTGATGTTTATGTTTACCCCGTTTTTATTCGGCTGGGCCAAGCCGGTTCCCATTGTGCCGCGTAATTTCCGCAACATGCGCATGGGTTTGCGGATGGTGGCGATTGCCGGGCCGCTGTCTAATTTGGTGATGGCTTTCGGCTGGGGGCTGGCGATGGTGTTGGCGCCGCATGTGCCTGAGTCGTTTCAGTATCCTTTGGGCGAAATGGCCAAATACGGCGTGATGATCAATGCCGTTCTGTTTGTGCTGAATATGATTCCGATTCTGCCGCTGGATGGCGGACGCTTTGTCGACAGCTTCCTGCCTGCCCGAGCTTCGATGCAGTTTCATAAAATCGAACCTTACGGTACATGGATTATTTTGATTCTGTTGATGACGGGGCTGCTGGGTAAAATCATGATGCCTTTTGTGGGCGGAATTATCGTATTGGTTACTTCGGCTGTTGGTGTGTTTATGTAAGCCGTATTGTGTAAGAAAGCCGGAGGCCGTCTGAAAAATATTCAGACGGCCTCCGGCTTTCTGTTCCGGTTTGGAAAGAAGTTATACAAAATTTTGCGCTTTTATCCAGCTGATGATTTCGGCCTGAACATCTTCCGCGCTGTCGGCGCTGTCAATACGCACACCTTCTTCATCGGCTTGCAGATCTTCCAAAATTTCAAGTTGAGAGGCCAGCATATCTGCTTTCATATAATGGCCTTTACGCGCCATCATGCGCTCCAAGTTGACATCGTGGGGCGGAGCCAGATGAATAAACACCACTTTACCTTCGGCTTCACGCAGGATGTCGCGGTATTCACGCTTTAACGCCGAGCATGTGACTACGCTTACTGCTTCGCCGCTTTGCGCTTGGCTGCTCATCCAATCGCGCAGGCTGCGCAACCACGGGTAACGGTCTTCATCGGTTAGCGGAATGCCCGAACCCATTTTGTCGCGGTTGGCTTGCGAATGGAAATCGTCGCCTTCGGCATAAGGGCATCGATAATGTTGTTGCAGGGCAACCGCAGCGGTGGTTTTGCCGCAGCCGCTTACGCCCATCACCACAAAATGCACGGTAGGTTTGCTCATCTCGACACTCCTTTATTATTACAACACGCTGAATGCCAAAGCCGACAAAGCAAAGCCGATAATGGCAATCAGGGTTTGATTGACCGTCCACGTTTTCAGCGTAGTGGGAACATCCATATCCAGCAGGCGGCCCACCAGCCAAAAGCCGGAATCGTTGAAGTGGCTCACGCCCACCGAACCGGCGGCAGTAGCCAATACGATCGCGGCAAGCTGCCAATCGCTGAATCCGGCTGCGGCAACCGCCGGTGCCATCAGCGCGGCGGCAGTGGTTAAAGCCACGGTTGCCGAACCTTGCGCGATACGCAGAGCCAAGGCCACCAAGAAGCAGCCCAGCAATACGGGAATACCCAGTTGCCCCATGCTGTCGGCCAAAGCCTGACCAATGCCGGAAGCACGCAGCACGCCGCCGAACATACCGCCCGCACCGGTAATCAGAATCACCGAGCAAACGGGGCCGAGTGCGCCGTCGATGGTTTTTTCGAGTGCCGACGCTTTTTCGCCGCGTTTACGCCCCAGCACGAACATCGCAACCAATACCGAAATCAGCAGCGCAACCGGTGTCGAACCGATCATACGCAGGGTTTTTACCCATTCGGCGTTGCCGTCGACCATTTTTTCGGCAATCAGCGTGGCTAAGCCGGTGTTGAGGAAAATCAGCAACATCGGAATCAGCATAATCCCGATAACCGTGCCGGCTTTGGCAGGTGTTTTAGGCTCGTCGTCATCCTGTTTGCCGCCGCTGAGCAAGTCCGGCACCGGCACATGAATGCGGCGGCCAAGAAACTGACCCAACAGATAACCGCTGAAATACCAAGTGATGAAGGCCAGCGGCAAACCGAGCAGCAGCACGTGGCCGATGCTGGCACCGTAAAATTCGGACGCGGCAATCGGCCCCGGATGCGGCGGCAGAAACACGTGCATTACCGAAAATGCGCCGATGGAAGCCAAGCCGTAAGGCAGAACCGGTGCGTTCATGCGGCGGGCGGTGGCAAACACAATCGGCAGCATCACCACCAAACCGGCATCAAAAAAAATCGGAAAACCGAAAATCAAGGAAGCCACGCCTAAGGCAAAAGGCGCACGTTTCTCACCGAACGCCCTCACCAAAGCATCGGCCAACGATTGCGCTCCGCCCGATGTTTCCACCAAACGGCCGAGCATCGCGCCCAGGCCCACCAGCAAAGCCACATTTCCGAGTGTGCCGCCGAAACTTTTCACCAATACATCGCCTACGATACTGCCCATCGGCAGGCCGGTGGCAATTGCAGTAAGTAGGCTGACGATCATTAAAGTCAGCAGGGCGTGCACGCGGAATTTGATGATCAGCACCAAAATCAGCAGAATCGCCCCGGCCGCAATGCCGAGCAATTCGCCCGTGCCTAAAGTTTGGGTCCAATTTTCCATATATAAATCCTTGTATTTAAGAGTTTGGAAGATAAGAAATTTGTTGATTTGAAGTTTCGTTTAATTTGTTTTTGTAAAATTTGTCTCAAAGTATTCTAAGGGTGTTTGAATAGCAGATTGCTGATTTAAGTCAACATGGATTGAGGTGTGGGTTCTTAGTGTTCAAGCCGCCGGAAATCTCATAAGCGTAATGGTTTTGTTTTAAATTTTTTGCATGTGTTGATTCCATGCATTGTCAAACATCGTTGTCACATGCTTAGTTGAAAAAAGCCTTGGTAAGTTCGCGTGAATACTTCGTTTGAATAGTTTTGAACAGTTTGAGTGTGTCGAATAAACATAAGTATTTACGCTTAAATAAATTTTCCTTGAAATTTCTAAACACGTCATGGTATAGTGCGATGCTTGGCATTTTGCCAAGTATGTATTTTGTGCAATGGCTAATCAATCGTAATTAGCCCCTTTAAATTAAAAAGGAAAATAATCATGACGTTAGGTCTGGTTGGGCGCAAAGTGGGTATGACACGCGTGTTTAATGAGCAGGGTGCATCTGTTCCTGTAACCGTGTTGGATATGTCTGCTAACCGCGTCACTCAAGTAAAATCCAAAGATGCCGACGGCTACACTGCCGTACAGGTTACCTTTGGTCAGAAAAAAGCCAATCGTACCAATAAAGCCGAAGCCGGCCACTTTGCCAAAGCAGGTGTGGAAGCAGGTCGAGGTTTGATTGAGTTTGCTTTGTCTGAAGAAAAATTAGGCGAGCTGAAAGCCGGCGATCAAATCACTGTTGATATGTTTCAAGCAGGTCAGCTGGTTGATGTAACCGGTACCTCAAAAGGTAAAGGCTTCTCAGGTACCATCAAGCGCCACAATTTTGGAGCGCAGCGTACTTCTCACGGTAACTCCCGTTCGCACCGTGTTCCCGGTTCTATTGGTATGGCTCAAGACCCCGGTCGAGTGTTCCCCGGTAAGCGTATGGCCGGTCAATACGGCAATACGAAATCTACCGTTCAAAACTTGGAAGTAGTCCGTGTGGATGTGGAGCGTCAGCTGTTGCTGGTTAAGGGTGCTGTTCCTGGTGCGGTAAACAGTGATGTTGTTGTACGTCCCAGCGTGAAAGTAGGTGCGTAATGGAATTAAAAGTAATTGATGCTAAAGGGCAGGTTGCAGGCAGCTTGGCTGTTTCTGATGCTCTGTTTGCCCGTGAGTACAATGAGTCATTGGTGCATCAGCTTGTTACTGCTTTTTTGGCGAATGCCCGCTCTGGTAACCGTGCTCAAAAAACTCGTGCCGAGGTTAGTCACTCAACTAAAAAGCCTTGGCGTCAAAAAGGTACCGGTCGTGCACGTTCAGGCATGACTTCTTCTCCTTTGTGGAGAAAAGGTGGCCGCGCATTCCCTAATAAACCGAATGAGAATTTTACTAAAAAAGTAAACCGCAAAATGTACCGTGCCGGTATGGCAACCATTTTGTCTCAATTGGTTCGGGACGAGCGTTTGTTTGTTATTGAGTCGCTCAATGCCCAAACACCTAAAACCAAAGAGTTTGCCGAGCAAGTGAAAAACTTGGGTTTGGAACAGGTTTTATTTGTAACTAAGCAGCTGGATGAAAATGTTTATTTAGCTTCACGTAACCTGCCTAATGTGCTGGTTTTGGAAGCTCAGCAAATTGATCCTTATAGCTTGCTGCGTTATAAAAAAGTAGTGATTACTAAAGAAGCAATAGCGCAGTTAGAGGAGCAATGGGTATGAATCAACAACGTTTAACACAAGTGATTTTGGCTCCTGTTGTTTCTGAAAAAAGCAATCTGCTGGCAGAAAAGCGTAATCAGATGACTTTTAAAGTGTTGCCGAATGCAACTAAACAGGAAATTAAAGCCGCTGTGGAGTTTTTGTTTGGTGTGGAAGTTGCTTCTGTGACTACCGTTACCACTAAAGGTAAAACCAAGCGCTTTGGCCGCACCTTGGGTCGCCGCAGCGATGTTAAAAAAGCTTATGTAAGCTTGGCTGCCGGGCAGGAATTGGATTTGGAAGCCGCTGCTGCAGCTGCAGATAAGGAATAAGTAACATGGCTATTGTAAAAATGAAGCCAACCTCTGCTGGTCGCCGCGGCATGGTTCGTGTAACCACTGAAGGTTTGCATAAAGGTGCTCCGTACGCTGCACTGCTTGAAAAGAAAAACTCTACAGCCGGTCGTAACAATAATGGTCATATTACCACTCGCCATAAAGGTGGTGGACATAAACACCATTACCGTATTGTAGATTTCAAACGTAATAAAGACGGCATTCCTGCTAAGGTTGAGCGTATTGAATACGATCCGAACCGCACTGCACATATTGCATTGTTGTGCTATGCAGACGGTGAACGTCGCTACATTATTGCTCCTCGAGGTATTAAAGCCGGTGCGGTATTGGTATCTGGTGCGGAGTCTGCAATCAAGGTAGGTAATACTTTGCCGATCCGTAATATTCCTGTGGGTACCACAATTCACTGCATTGAAATGAAGCCCGGTAAAGGCGCACAGATTGCCCGCTCTGCCGGTGCATCTGCTGTGTTGTTGGCTAAAGAAGGAATTTATGCTCAAGTACGTTTGCGTTCAGGCGAGGTTCGCAAGATTCATGTAGATTGTCGTGCTACCATTGGTGAAGTCGGTAATGAAGAGCAAAGTCTGAAGAAAATCGGTAAGGCTGGTGCCAATCGTTGGCGCGGTATTCGTCCGACAGTTCGCGGTGTGGTAATGAACCCTGTAGATCACCCGCATGGTGGTGGTGAGGGACGTACCGGTGAAGCTCGTGAACCTGTGAGTCCATGGGGTACACCTTCTAAAGGCTACCGTACTCGTAACAATAAACGCACGGACAATATGATTGTTCGCCGCCGTTACTCAAATAAAGGTTAATTAATATGGCTCGTTCATTGAAAAAAGGTCCATATGTAGACCTGCATTTGCTGAAAAAAGTAGATGCGGCTCGTGCAAGTAATGATAAGCGTCCGATCAAGACTTGGTCGCGTCGTTCTACTATTTTGCCTGATTTTATCGGTTTAACTATCGCTGTTCATAACGGACGTACTCATGTTCCTGTTTTCATCAGTGACAATATGGTTGGTCATAAATTAGGTGAGTTCTCATTGACCCGTACCTTTAAAGGCCATTTGGCTGATAAAAAGGCTAAAAAGAAATAAGGTGAATCATGAGAGTAAGTGCACAACATAAAAATGCCCGCATTTCTGCACAAAAGGCTCGTTTAGTTGCAGATTTGATTCGTGGTAAAGACGTTGCCCAAGCTTTAAATATCTTGGCATTTAGCCCTAAAAAAGGTGCTGAACTTGTTAAGAAAGTACTGGAATCTGCAATTGCAAATGCAGAACACAATGAAGGTGCTGATATTGACGAGTTAAAAGTGGTAACCATTTTTGTTGACAAAGGTCCTAGCTTGAAACGTTTTCAAGCACGTGCCAAAGGTCGTGGTAACCGCATTGAAAAACAAACTTGTCACATCAATGTGACAGTAGGTAATTAAGGAAAAGCTATGGGACAAAAGATTAATCCTACCGGCTTTCGCTTGGCGGTAACTAAAGACTGGTCTTCAAAATGGTTTGCTAAAAGTAGTGATTTTCCTACTGTTTTAAAACAAGATATCGATGTTCGCGAGTATTTGCGTAAGCGCTTGGCAAATGCTTCGGTAGGTCGCGTTGTAATTGAGCGTCCTGCAAAATCTGCCCGTATTACTATTCACTCAGCTCGTCCTGGTGTTGTAATTGGTAGAAAAGGCGAAGATATCGAAGTTCTGAAACGTGATTTGCAAAAATTAATGGGTGTGCCCGTTCATGTAAATATCGAAGAAATTCGTAAACCTGAATTGGATGCTCAAATTATTGCTGATGGTATCGCACAACAGCTTGAAAAGCGTGTTCAGTTCCGCCGTGCTATGAAACGTGCAATGCAAAATGCAATGCGTGTTGGAGCTAAAGGTATCAAAATTATGACATCTGGCCGCTTGAATGGTGCTGATATTGCTCGTAGTGAATGGTATCGTGAAGGTCGAGTGCCTTTGCATACTTTGCGTGCAAATGTTGATTATGCGACCAGTGAAGCTCATACAACCTATGGTGTTTTAGGTTTGAAAGTTTGGGTTTATACAGGCGAAGGTAACGAAAAAGTTTCCCAAGCGAAACCTGAGCAAGAAAAAAGACAAAGAAAGGTAGGAGGCCGTCATGCTGCAGCCAACTAGACTTAAATATCGAAAACAGCATAAAGGTCGTAACACCGGTATTGCTACTCGAGGAAATAAAGTAAGCTTCGGTGAGTTTGGCTTAAAAGCGGTTGGTCGTGGTCGTTTGACTGCCCGCCAAATTGAGGCTGCACGTCGTACAATGACCCGTCACATTAAACGTGGTGGTCGCATTTGGATTCGAGTGTTTCCTGATAAACCGATTACATCTAAGCCTGCAGAAGTTCGTATGGGTGGCGGTAAAGGTTCTCCTGAGTACTACGTTGCCGAAATTCAACCAGGTAAAATGTTGTACGAAATGGATGGTGTTCCTGAGGCTTTGGCTCGTGAAGCATTTGAGTTGGCCTCTGCTAAACTGCCGATTCCGACAGTATTCGTAGTAAGACAGGTAGGTCAATAATGAAAGCGAATGAACTAAAAGACAAATCGGTTGAGCAATTAAACGCAGATTTGCTTGGTTTGCTAAAAACCCAGTTTGGCCTGCGCATGCAAAATGCTACTGGTCAATTAGGTAAGCCGAGTGAATTAAAAAGAGTACGTCGCGAAATTGCCCGTATTAAAACCATTTTAACTGAAAAAGGTGCTAAGTAATGAGCGAATCAAAAAATGTTCGTACTTTGCAAGGCAAAGTGGTTAGCGACAAAATGGACAAAACAGTAACCGTTTTGGTGGAGCGAAAAGTAAAGCACCCCTTATATGGTAAAATTATCCGCCGTTCTACCAAGATTCATGCTCATGACGAGCAAAATCAATATGGCATTGGAGATGTGGTTGTGATTGAAGAAAGTCGTCCTCTGTCAAAAACTAAATCTTGGGTTGTTAAAGAGTTGTTGGAAAAAGCGCGCTCTGTTTAAAATTTTAAACAGTAATGCTTTAAAATGGAAACGAAGTCTTGCATCAATAGCAATTTGCATGTAAACTTCGTTTCTTCTCTTCAGTTTCTCTTTGAGAACTTTCTCCCTTCGGGATCCAAGACTGGTTTGCTAGAACCTAATATAGGTTTCAGTTAAGTATTGTAAATTTCATGTTGCAAAACTAGCTGAAAAAGGTAAATTAAGTTGGTTTTTTAAAAGGTAATAAAATGATTCAAATGCAGACCATTTTAGATGTGGCTGATAACTCTGGTGCGCGCCGTGTAATGTGCATCAAAGTGTTAGGTGGATCTAAGCGTCGTTATGCTTCGGTTGGCGACATTATTAAAGTTGCAGTTAAGGATGCGGCTCCGCGTGGTCGTGTGAAAAAGGGTGATGTATTTAATGCTGTTGTAGTTCGCACTGCAAAAGGTGTGCGTCGTCCTGATGGTGCACTGATTAAATTTGATAATAATGCGGCTGTTTTATTGAATAATAAGCTTGAGCCTTTAGGTACTCGTATTTTTGGCCCGGTTACTCGTGAGCTGCGTACGGAGCGCTTTATGAAAATTGTTTCATTGGCACCTGAGGTATTATAAGGAAGGAATAACGGCGATGAACAAAATTATTAAAGGCGACCAAGTAATTGTGATTGCTGGTAAAGATAAAGGTAAACAAGGTCAAGTGGTAAAGGTTTTAGGCGACAAGGTTATTGTTGAAGGTATTAATGTTGTTAATCGTCATCAGAAGCCAAATCCTATGCGCGGTATTGAGGGCGGTATTGTTGTGAAAAACATGCCTTTAGCTATTTCTAATATTGCTATTCTTAATCCTGAAACAAATAAAGCTGACCGTGTTGGTATCAAGTTGGTTGAGAGTGATGGCAAAGTAAAGCGTGTCCGCTTCTTCAAATCTAATGGCTCTATCATTGGGGCATAAGGAGATAATATGGCTCGTTTGAGAGAGTTTTATAGCAGTACTGTGGTGCCGGAATTGATGAAGCAATTTGGTTATAAGTCAATTATGGAAGTGCCTCGTATTGAGAAAATTACATTGAATATGGGTGTTGGTGAAGCTGTTGCTGATAAGAAAGTTATGGAGCATGCTGTTGCCGATTTGGAAAAAATTGCTGGTCAAAAACCAGTAGTGACTGTTGCTCGTAAATCAATTGCGGGTTTTAAGATTCGTGATAACTATCCGGTAGGTTGTAAAGTTACTTTGCGTCGTGACCAGATGTTTGAATTTTTGGATCGCTTGGTTACTATTGCCTTGCCTCGTGTACGTGATTTCCGTGGAGTTAGCGGTAAATCTTTTGATGGTAGTGGTAACTATAATATGGGTGTGCGTGAGCAAATCATTTTCCCGGAAATTGAATATGACAAAATTGATGCTTTGCGTGGTTTGAACATTACTATTACAACAACTGCTAAGACTGATGAAGAAGCAAAAGCTTTGTTATCATTGTTTAAGTTTCCGTTTAAAGGATAATTCATGGCTAAAAAAGCACTTATCAATCGCGAATTAAAACGCGTTGCTCTGGCGAAAAAATATGCCGCTAAGCGTGAGGCTATTTTTGCTATTATTAATGATTCAAATGCTTCGGATGAAGAACGTTTTGAAGCTCGTTTGAAACTTCAAGCCATTCCTCGTAATGCTGCACCTGTACGTCAGCGTCGTCGCTGTGCTCTTACAGGGCGCCCTCGTGGTACCTTCCGTAAGTTTGGTTTGGGTCGTATTAAAATCCGTGAAATTGCTATGCGTGGCGAGATTCCGGGTGTTGTTAAAGCTAGCTGGTAATAGGAGTAATAATTATATGAGTATGCATGATCCTATTTCCGATATGTTGACTCGTATCCGAAATGCACAGCGTGCAAACAAAGTTGCCGTTTCTATGCCTTCTTCTAAATTGAAATGCGCCATTGCTAAAGTATTGAAAGAAGAGGGTTACATTGAAGATTTTTCAGTTTCGAATGACTTGAAACCTGTTTTGGAAATTCAATTGAAATATTATGCAGGTCGCCCTGTTATTGAGCAGATTAAACGTGTATCACGTCCTGGTTTGCGTATTTATAAAGCCTCTAATGAAATTCCGAATGTAATGAATGGCTTGGGTGTGGCTATTGTAAGCACTTCTAAGGGTATAATGACAGATCGTAAAGCTCGCTCGGAAGGTGTCGGTGGTGAGTTATTGTGTATTGTTGCCTAGGTGGGAGATTTTAAGATGTCACGTGTAGCTAAAAATCCAGTGACTGTTCCTGCTGGGGTTGAAGTAAAGTTTGGAACAGATTCCATTGTAGTTAAAGGTAAAAACGGTGAGTTATCTTTACCTTTATCTGCTGATGTTTCAATTGAATTAAACGAAGGTGAATTAACTTTTACCGCAAAGAACAATACTAAGCAGGCAAATGCTATGTCTGGTACCGTTCGTGCTTTAGTCAATAATATGGTTAAAGGTGTTTCTGAAGGCTTTGAGAAGAAATTGCAACTTATTGGCGTGGGCTATCGAGCCCAAGCTCAAGGTAATGTGTTGAATCTTTCTTTAGGTTTTTCTCATCCTGTTGTTCATGAAATGCCTGAGGGTGTTTCAGTGCAAACGCCAAGTCAAACAGAGATTGTTTTGACTGGTGCGGATAAACAAGTTGTTGGTCAAGTTGCTGCGGAAATTCGCTCATATCGTTCACCTGAACCTTATAAAGGTAAAGGCGTTCGCTATGTTGGGGAAGTAGTAGTAATGAAAGAAGCCAAGAAAAAATAATTGAGGTTTTCCTAATGAATAAACATGTAACCCGACTGCGTCGTGCTCGTAAAACTCGTGCTCGTATTGCAGATTTAAAAATGGTTAGATTGTGCGTATTTCGTTCAAACAGCCATATTTATGCACAAGTTATTAGTGCCGAAGGTAATAAAGTTTTGGCTCAAGCTTCAACTTTGGAGGCTGAAGTACGTAATAATCTAAAGTCAGGTGGTAATATTGAGGCAGCTGCGATTGTAGGTAAGCGAATTGCTGAAAAGGCTAAAGCTGTTGGT
This sequence comes from Neisseria dumasiana, assembly GCF_022870885.1. Taxonomy (NCBI): domain Bacteria; kingdom Pseudomonadati; phylum Pseudomonadota; class Betaproteobacteria; order Neisseriales; family Neisseriaceae; genus Neisseria; species Neisseria dumasiana. The sequence continues at coordinate 405,961 of NZ_CP091509.1, forward strand.
GTTGATAAAGTTGCTTTTGATCGTTCTGGTTTTCAATATCATGGTCGCGTGAAGGCTTTGGCTGAGGCTGCGCGTGAAAATGGCTTAAGCTTCTAAAAGATTTGGAGATTTCAAATGGCAAAACATGAAATTGAAGAGCGCGGTGACGGCTTAATTGAGAAAATGGTAGCTGTAAATCGTGTAACAAAAGTAGTTAAAGGCGGACGCATTATGGCTTTTTCGGCTTTAACAGTGGTTGGTGACGGAGATGGCCGTATCGGCATGGGTAAAGGGAAATCAAAAGAAGTTCCCGTAGCCGTGCAAAAAGCGATGGATCAAGCTCGTCGTTCGATGATTAAGATACCATTAAAAAATGGTACAATTCATCATGAAGTAATCGGTAAACACGGCGCAACTCGTGTATTTATGCAACCTGCTAAAGAAGGTAGTGGTGTTAAGGCTGGTGGTCCGATGCGTTTAGTATTCGATGCGATGGGTATTCATAACATTTCTGCAAAAGTGCACGGTTCTACAAATCCTTATAATATTGTGCGTGCTACTTTAGATGGCTTATCGAAGTTATACACTCCTGCTGATATTGCTGCTAAACGTGGATTGACTGTTGAAGATATTTTAGGAGTCAATGGTAATGACTGAGCAAAAAAAAATTAGAGTAACTTTGGCAAAAAGTTTAATCGGTACTATCCAGTCTCATCGTGCTTGTGCGCGCGGATTAGGCTTGCGGCATCGCGAACATACTGTTGAGGTTTTGGATACTCCTGAAAATCGTGGCATGATTAATAAGATCAGCTATCTATTAAAAGTGGAGTCTTAATAATGTTTTTAAATACTATTCAACCTGCTGAAGGCTCAACTCATTCTAAGCGGCGTGTTGGCCGTGGTATTGGTAGTGGTTTAGGAAAAACTGGTGGGCGTGGCCATAAAGGTCAAAAAAGCCGTTCTGGCGGTTTCCATAAAGTAGGCTTTGAAGGTGGACAAATGCCTTTGCAGCGACGTCTGCCTAAGCGTGGCTTTAAGTCTTCATCAACGGCTAAAAATGCAGAAATTACTTTGAATGAGTTATCGTTAATTGCAGTTGATGTAATTGATTTGTTAACTTTAAAACAAGTTCGCTTGGTTGATTCGCGTGCTCAAAGCGTTAAAGTGATTGCTTCCGGTGAGATTCAAAAAGCAATTGTTTTAAAAGGTGTTAAAGCTACAGCAGGTGCGAAAGCAGCAATTGAGGCTGCTGGTGGAAAAATTGAAGAATAAGGCTTAGATTTAAGTGGCTAATCAACTATCTTCATTAGTACTAAAAAAGTACGGTGATCTTAAGCAGCGATTATTATTTTTGCTTGGGGCATTAATTGTATTTCGTATTGGTGCTCATATACCCGTGCCAGGTGTTGATGCAGTTGCTTTAGCTAAGTTATATGAAAGCGCAAGCAGCGGCATCTTGGGCATGTTAAATGTGTTCTCAGGAGGCTCGCTGGAGCGCTTTAGTATTTTTGCTATCGGGATCATGCCTTATATTTCTGCGTCAATTATTGTTCAATTGGCATCAGAAATTCTTCCAACTCTCAAAGCGTTAAAAAAAGAAGGAGAGGCAGGAAGAAAAACCATTACTAAGTATACTCGTTATGGCACCGTTGTCTTGGCTCTTCTGCAAAGTTTTGGTGTTGCAACCTTTGTTTATCAGCAAGATGTGGTAGTAGTTTCTCAAATTGAATTTTATATTTCAACTGTCATATGCTTAGTAACGGGAACAATGTTCTTGATGTGGTTAGGGGAGCAGATGACTGAAAGAGGAATTGGTAATGGTATATCTTTAATAATTACCGCTGGTATTGTTTCGGGAATGCCATCGGCAATTTCTCAGCTATTAACTTTAACTAGTCAAGGTTCAATGAGTATATTAATGGCAATAGCCATTGCACTAGGCTCATTATTATTGGTTTATATTGTTGTATACTTTGAAAGTGCTCAGCGTAAAATACCGATTCAGTATGCTAAACGTCAAATAGGTAATAGAATCTTTCAAGGACAAACTACTCATATGCCATTTAAGTTGAATATGGCAGGAGTTATTCCTCCTATTTTTGCATCGAGTATCATACTGTTTCCTTCAACATTGGTGGGTTGGTTTGGTTCTGTTGGTTCGAGTGGTTGGTTAAGTAAATTAGCAGCATTGTTACAACATGGGCAACCGATTTATATTTTGTTATTTGCTAGTACAATTATATTCTTTTGCTATTTTTATACAGCTTTAGTATTTAGTCCTAAAGAAATGGCTGATAATCTGAAAAAAAGTGGTGCATTTGTTCCAGGCATTAGACCTGGTGAACAAACATCTAAATATTTGGAAAAAATTGTATTACGTTTGACTTTTTTTGGTGCTTTATACATTACTGTTATTTGTTTAATTCCTGAATTTTTAACAACAGCTTTAAATGTGCCTTTCTATTTGGGTGGAACTTCATTGCTGATTCTTGTAGTCGTTACGATGGATTTTTATACCCAAATTGCATCATATAGGATGACTCACCAATATGAGCATTTAATTAAGAATACTGATATGAAATCATTATCAAGTAATTGAAAATTATGAATTATGGCTAAAGAAGACACTATACAAATGCAAGGTGAAATCCTAGAAACTTTACCTAATGCGACTTTCAAAGTAAAACTAGAGAATGATCATGTTGTTCTAGGACATATCTCTGGAAAAATGCGAATGCATTATATTCGTATTTCTCCTGGTGATAAAGTTACTGTTGAGCTTACTCCATATGATTTGACTCGTGCACGTATAGTGTTTCGAGCTAGATAAAGAAAGGAAATAAAATGCGTGTACAACCTTCTGTAAAGAAAATTTGCCGTAACTGCAAAATTATTCGTCGTAATCGTGTAGTGCGTGTAATTTGTACTGATCCCCGTCACAAACAACGTCAAGGTTGAGTATTTTTTACTTGAAAATGATTTTGTGGTATAGTGATAAAATTTTGCCCTTAAAGGAAATGATATGGCTCGTATTGCAGGGGTGAACATCCCTAACCATGCTCATATCGTAATTGGCCTTCAGGCTATTTACGGTATAGGCTCTACTCGTGCTAAATTAATTTGCGAAGCTGCTAATATTACACCTAGCACCAAAGTGAAAGATTTGGATGAGTCACAATTAGAAGCATTGCGTGAGCAAGTTTCTAAGTTTGAGGTAGAAGGCGATTTGCGTCGTGAAGTGACAATGAGTATCAAGCGCTTGATGGATATGGGCTGCTACCGTGGCTTCAGACATCGTCGTGGTTTGCCTTGTCGTGGGCAGCGTACTCGTACAAATGCCCGTACCCGTAAAGGTCCGCGTAAAGCAATTGCCGGTAAAAAATAATTTTTGAGGATTTTAATTAATGGCTAAAGCAAACACAGCTTCACGTGTACGTAAAAAAATACGTAAAACCGTAAGTGAAGGTATTGTGCATGTACATGCATCTTTTAACAATACCATCATTACTATTACCGATCGCCAAGGAAATGCGTTATCTTGGGCTACCTCTGGCGGAGCTGGTTTTAAAGGTTCACGTAAAAGTACACCTTTTGCTGCTCAAGTAGCAGCAGAGGCCGCTGGTAAAGTTGCCCAAGAGTATGGCGTTAAAAATTTAGAGGTTCGCATTAAAGGTCCTGGTCCAGGTCGTGAATCTTCAGTTCGTGCGCTCAACGCTCTTGGTTTTAAAATTACCAGTATTACTGACGTTACCCCGTTGCCTCATAACGGTTGCCGTCCGCCTAAAAAACGTCGTATTTAAGATTATTGGAGTGATTGATATATGGCACGTTATATTGGCCCTAAATGTAAATTGGCGCGTAGAGAAGGAACCGATTTATTCCTGAAAAGCGCAAGACGTTCTTTAGAATCTAAATGTAAAATGGATTCTGCTCCTGGTCAGCATGGTGCAAAAAAGCCCCGCTTATCAGATTATGGTTTGCAATTACGTGAAAAACAAAAAATTCGTCGAATCTATGGGGTTTTGGAACGTCAATTCCGACGTTATTTTGCAGAAGCCGCGCGACGCAAAGGTTCTACAGGTGAATTGCTTTTGCAACTTTTAGAATCTCGCTTGGATAATGTTGTATATAGAATGGGTTTTGGCTCTACTCGTGCAGAAGCCCGTCAACTTGTTTCACACAAAGCGATTGTAGTTAATGGTCAGGTTGCCAATATCCCATCTTATCAAGTTAAAGCTGGTGATGTTGTTAGCGTTCGCGAAAAAGCTAAAAAGCAAGTTCGTATTCAAGAAGCTTTGGGTTTGGCTACTCAGATTGGATTGCCAAGCTGGGTTTCAGTTGATGTGAATAAAATGGAAGGTGTATTTAAGAATATGCCTGATCGCTCAGAATTAACTGGCGATATTAATGAACAGCTGGTGGTAGAATTCTATTCTAAATAATGCTAGCTCAGTGAGGGACAGTTAAATGCAAAATGGCACTTCCGAATTTTTGAAACCTCGTCAAATTGATGTGGATACTTTATCTGCGACTCGCGCTAAAGTATCTATGCAGCCATTTGAGCGTGGTTTCGGTCACACTCTTGGTAATGCTTTGCGTCGTATCTTACTGTCATCCATGAATGGTTTTGCACCTACTGAAGTAATTATTTCTGGTGTATTGCATGAGTATTCTACTGTTGATGGGGTTCAAGAAGATGTAGTCGATATTCTGTTGAATCTCAAAGGTGTAATATTTAAATTACACGGTAGAAACTCTGTTCAATTATCCTTGAAGAAATCTGGAGCAGGTTTAGTGTTGGCAAGGGATATTGACTTGCCACATGATGTTGAAATCATTAATCCTGAACATGTAATTTGTCATTTGTCTGATAACGGTCAGATTGAAATGGAAATTAAAGTAGAACAGGGGCGTGGTTATCAATCTGTATCTGGACGTCGTATTTTGCGCGATGAAAGTAAACAAATTGGTGCAATTCAATTGGATGCGAGCTTTTCGCCCATCAGTCGTGTTAGCTTTGAAGTTGAACCTGCTCGAGTAGAACAACGCACAGATTTAGATCGTTTGGTTCTAGATATTGAAACGGACGGTTCTATTGATCCTGAAGAAGCTGTGCGTAGTGCGGCACGTATTTTAATTGATCAGATGTCTATTTTTGCAGATTTGCAAGGTACACCGATAGAGGAGGTTGAGGAAAAAGCACCTCCTATTGATCCTGTATTATTGCGTCCTGTAGATGATCTAGAATTAACTGTTCGCTCAGCTAACTGCCTGAAAGCTGAAGATATTTATTATATTGGTGATTTGATTCAGCGTACTGAAACCGAGCTTCTTAAAACACCTAATTTAGGCCGTAAATCTTTGAATGAGATTAAAGAAGTATTAGCCTCTAAAGGTTTGACTTTAGGTTCCAAATTAGAAGCTTGGCCCCCGGTGGGTTTGGAAAAGCCGTAAGTTTGAATATTAAAGGATTATGACATGCGTCATCGTAATGGCAACCGTAAATTAAATCGCACTAGCAGCCATCGTGCTGCAATGTTGCGCAATATGGCAAACTCTTTATTAAGCCATGAAACTATCGTAACTACTTTACCTAAAGCGAAAGAATTGCGTCGTGTGGTAGAACCGTTAATTACTTTGGGGAAAAAACCCTCATTGGCTAATCGACGTTTGGCCTTCAATCGAACTCGCGATCGTGATATCGTTGTTAAATTATTCGAAGATTTAGGACCTCGTTTTGCTAGTCGTAATGGTGGTTACGTACGCATTTTGAAGTATGGTTTTCGAAAAGGCGATAATGCACCTTTAGCTTTAGTTGAGCTGGTTGAAAAAACTGAAGGTGAAGCAGAGTAATAGCCTAGGGAAATACTTTTACCCCAATTTAAACTATTGCAATATTCCTAAATCTGTATAGATTCGTTATTAATGAAGGTATATTGACAAAATAAGATAGTTTAATTTTATTTTTAAGATCTGTATCCTACATTAAAGGATATAGATCTTTTTTATTATCGCTGCGTTATATCTATATATTCAATCAACTTATTTTTGAAACAAGGCAGCAACGCTGTAGTAAAAGTTAAGTTGATTGAATATATATAATTGGCAGGGACACGATAAGACTAATGCTGTGGATGCGCTACATGGCAACGGGTTCTTTGCTGAGTCTTTTACAAAATTCCCCCAAATCCCCTAAATTCCCTCCTAAGACATTTAGGGGATTTCTCATGAGCACCTTCTTTCAGCATACCGCCCAAACTATGATTGCCAAACGCATCGACCGCTTCCCCCTGTTGAAGCTGGAGCAGGTGATTGATTGGTAACCGATCGAGCATTACCTCAACCGTCAAAGAACCCGCTACCTTCGAGAACACCGCGGCCGTCCCGCCTATCCCCGCTATCCATGTTCAAAGCCGTTCTACTCGGCCAATAGCACAGCCTTTCCGATCCCGAACTCGAACACAGCCTTATTACCCGCATCGATTTCCATCTGTTTTGCCGTTTTGACGAACTGAGCATACCCGATCACACCACCTTATGCCGTTACCGCAACTGGCTGGCGCAAGACAACATCTTGGCCGAATTATTGGATCTGATTAACCGCCAACTGACTGACAAGGGCTTAAAAGTAGAGAAAGTATCCGCCGCCATCGTTGACGCCACCATTATTCAGACGGCCGGCGGCAAACAGCGTCAGGCCATAGAAGTGGATGACGAAGGGCAAGTCAACAGCCAAACCACACCGAGTAAAGACAGCGATGCCCGTTGGATGAAGAAAGACGGCCGATACAGGCTGGGTTACAAGCAACATACCCGTACCGATGCCCGAACGCTATAGCCAATCAACTTAACTTTTACTACGGCGTTGCTGCGCCTTGCCGTACTATCTGTACTGTCTTCGGCTTGCTGCCTTGTATTAAAAATTAATTTGATTGACTATATATCGAGAAACTGCACATCACTGCCGCCAATGCCTATGAGTGCAAACACCTACTACTAAAGGCTATGACAGCATGGAAAACCGGCAACATCTGGAAGAACGTCAGCTGCGGGACGGCATCATGTGCAAATCCCACCGCAACCGCCCGTTGACGGAAGCGCAAACTAAGCGTAACCGACACTTATCGAAAACCCGTTATGTGGTCGAGCAAAGCTTTGGTACGCTGCACCGCAAATTCGGCTATGGCCGGGCAGCCTATTTGGGTTTGAGCAAAGTGAGTGCGCAAAGCCACCTGAAGGCGATGTGTTTGAATCTGTTGAAAGCAGCCAACAGGCTGCGTGCGCCTGTTGCCGTCTGAAAGGCGGTTCAGATGCCCGATTATCGGGTATCTGAGGAGAATAAAGGTATTTAGGATGAAAAACAGCCGAAATCCTGTGTTTAGGTTTCGGCTGATGGGTAAAATGGACTATTTCGCAAAGGTCTCTACTTATTTATATTGCTTACATTTCAGTCCAGCTGACCCAGCCCATTTTCCAAGTCAATAAAATCAAGCCACCAAAAATGATGCGGTAGTAAGCAAATGGCACATAATTTTTTGTTGCAACAAATTTTAATAAAGCTTTAACAGCTAGCAAGCCTGCGGCAAAGGCTGAGATGAAGCCTATTGCGATTAAGCCTATATCTTGTGCATTAAATAACTTGTAATGTTTCAAAACATCATAAGTTGTGGCCGCGATCATGACTGGAACGGCGAGAAAAAACGAAAATTCTGTTGCTACTTTGCGCTCTAGCCCCCATAACATGCCTCCCATGATTGTACTGCCGGAGCGAGAAGTTCCTGGTACAAGCGCGCAGATTTGCGCCAAACCTACCACTAAGGCATCACGGATACGCATCTCGTCAACATTATTTACTTTAGGCTTAACTGCCGTTTGCCGACGTTCTATCCATAATATGATGAAGCCGCCGACAACTAAAGCCGTTGCTACGGTAATCGGATTAAATAGAAATGTTTTGATGTGTTTGCTGAAAATCAATCCTACTACTGCTGCCGGAATGAATGCAATGCCTAAATTGATAACAAATCGGTTAACAGTTTTATCGCGTCCGACATGCGTAATAACATGAGAGAAACGCTGGCGGTATTCAAAGATCACAGCCAAAACAGCTCCGAGCTGAATGGCAATTTCAAAAACTTTTCCATTACTGTGGAAATTAATCAAATCTCCTACTACGATCAGGTGACCGGTGCTGGAGATAGGTAGAAATTCCGTAAGCCCTTCAATAATGCCCAAGATGAGGGCTTTTAACAGTAATAAAATATCCATAATATATTCAGACGGCCTTTTAAATAGTTAAGGCAGCCCGTTTAGAGCTGCCCGGATTGTGATGTTCTTCACTTATTTATTTGCAGCCTTGGCGATCATTGCGCCCTTGCTTTTTAAAGCAGGGGCATTAAGGGCTGTTGGTTTGGCTTTCGAGGGTGCTTTCATGCCCCGCTCGCTGCGAACTTTAGCAATAAGCTCATCGATGGTTTTCATGCCGGCATTCCAATCTCCGGTAAATTTAACTTGGTATTTACCGCCGACAATAACGGTGGGTGTGCCGCTGATTTGATAGGTGTTTGTCAGCTCTTCCATTTTTTTAGCTTGTGCAGGATTGCTAAATGAATCATAAGCTGCAATCAATTTTTTACCATCAAACCCTTTTTGATTTTCTGCCCATTGTTTAAAAGTGTTGGTGTCGGCCAAATTGATGCGTTGTTCGTAAACAGCTTTAAATACTTCCGGATTGGCTTGGTATTTTAAACCGGAACTGTTAACGGCAGCGGCGACCCGTGCAAAGCCTAAATGTTCCGGTTGCCATACGACATGTTCGTTTCGCAGATAGGTGTCGGCAGGAAAGGTTTTGCTGTGTTTCAACAGAATAGGGTCGAGATGGTAGCAATGTACGCAGAAATAGCCGAAAAATTCCAAAACTTCGATTTTGTCGGGTTGTATTTGGGGAATGGGTTGGGGCAATACTGTATAGTCCGTTCCTTCGGTTGCCGAATAAGCGTTCGCAGCCAATGCTAATGAAGCCAGAGCAGTCAGTAATGTGGTTTTAAGTTTCATGTGCTTTCCTAAAATTTTATTTTACAGTACGGGCAAAACTATCTACGCCGTGTTGTTTCAAGGTTTGTTGGGTGCGGCTGGCAGTTTCTTTGTTCATTTTACCGCTTTGGACACGGTAAACACGTTTGCCGTTTGCTTCGCTTTCTACCACGCTGCTTGAAACCCCCATCATGGCAAGCTTGGCGCGGTGAGTTTCAGCACTTTCACGATTATTGAAAGAACCCATTTGCAGTACGGTGCGACCGGTTTCTGCACGGTCGGATTGGCGTGTTTCTGATTTTTTACCGGCATCTTTTTTCGCTGCTTCGGCGCGTGCTTTTTCACGTGCTTTTTCGATACTGCCGCTTTCCAGAATTTGTTCAGGAGAAGGTTTGGTAATTTTTTGAGGTTGTTCTTTTTTCTCCGGTTGTTTTATATCCGCTTTTTTCTGTTCGTGTTTTTTAGGTTCTTGAACAGGCTTAGGTTCGGCTTTTGGTTTAGCTGGTGTTACTGCCGCGGTTTGAGATTTCTGCTCTTCTTTAATTTCGGTTTTTATCTCAGGTTGCGAAGAGGCGGGTGCGGAGACTTCTTTTGCTTCAGGATGCAAAACTTCTTGAGATGCTGCCGTATCAACAGGCTCGGAGCTTTGCATTACGGGCTCGCTTACCGAATGAGCAGGGGAAACGGCAGTATCACTGCTTTTAGGCGTGAGAATTTCCGGTTTGGGCAACTCTTTGGGTGTTTCTTGTTTAAAAGCTTTCTCATTGCCTTTATTGATAAAGAATACAATGGCAGCAATAATTACTGTTGCCAACAGCAAACCCAACATAAAACCTGAGAGGCCTTTACCATATGGTTTTTTTATATTCATAAAACACCTAAATACCTTATCTTTATTCTATTCATGAGGCCGTCTGAAAAAGAACCGAGACCTGTTTTCAGACGGCGCATTTTAGCAACATAATTATATTTAAAGCAAAAAGCTTACAAAGCGCGACGAAAACTTACTGCGCGTAACACATGTTGTTTGGTTACGGTTTCGTTGCTGTTTAAGTCTGCCAATGTTCGCGCTACCCGCATAATGCGGTGGTAACTGCGGGCAGAGAGTGACAGCTTTTCCAATAAACTGCCTAAAGTTTCCGCGGCCTCCTTAGAGACCATTGCTGCGTTATCCAGTTCCGTAACGCTCAACGCTGCGTTAATCTTGCCTTGCCGTTGATATTGGCGTTCTCTTGCGGCTTGCACCCGTTGTCGAACTTCTGCACTGCTTTCGCCCGGTTCCTGCTGCATCAGTTCGGCGGAAGAAAGTGCCGGTACTTCAATGGTTAAATCAATGCGATCCAGCAAAGGTCCTGAGATTTTTCCACGGTAACGCGCAATACTTTCCGGCGTGCAGCGGCACGGTTTGACCGGATGGCCGAGATAGCCGCACGGACATGGGTTCATTGCGGCAACCAGTTGGAATTTGGCGGGATACACTGCTTTATGAGAAGCTCGGGAAATATGGATTTCGCCATTCTCAAGAGGCTCCCGTAAAACTTCTAAAACTTTACGGTCAAACTCGGGAAGCTCGTCTAAAAATAAAATTCCCCGATGGGCTAAGGAAATTTCTCCGGGGCCCGAATTTCCGCCTACTATGGCCACTTGGCTGGAAGTATGATGAGGAGCCTGTACGGGCACGCCGTAGCCTAATTCCTGTCTGTGATTGGGCAGGAGAGAGCGCAACGACCATACTTCGATCAATTCTTCGTCAGTTAGCGGCGGCAAAATACCCGGCAGGCGTTGTGCCAGCATGGATTTGCCGGTGCCGGGCGGCCCCATCATTAACAGGCTGTGTCCGCCTGCTGCGGCAATTTCCAAAGCCAAACGGGCGGTATGTTGGCCTTTGACGTCTTTCAAGTCCGGCAGATTGTGATATTCAGACGGCCTGTTAGTTATATCGTAAACTGTTTGGGCAAGCGGCTCAACAGCGTTGAGATGGGCGGCCACCTTGCAGAGATTGTCGGCACCGTAAACGGTAATGTCTTTCATTACTGCGGCTTGCTTGGCGTTTTCAGACGGCAGCACAAATGCTCTTCCGGCCTGCATTCCCTGCCATGCCATTGCTAAAGCACCGCGCACGGGGCGTAAAGTGCCGGAAAGCGCCAATTCTCCCGCAAATTCGTAGCGGTGCAGCTGTTCGGCGGAAATTTGGCCGGAAGCGGCAAGAATGCCCAGAGCGATGGGTAAATCGAAGCGCCCTGATTCTTTGGGTAGATCGGCCGGAGCAAGGTTGACGGTGATTTTTTTGGCGGGAAAGTCAAATCCGCTTTGTATGATGGCGGCGCGAACACGGTCGCGGCTTTCTTTGACTTCGGTGTCGGGCAGGCCGACGATATTAAAAGCGGGTAAACCGTTGGCAAGGTGGGCTTCCACCTCAACCAACGGTGCATTCATGCCGTTTAGTGCACGGCTGTAAACAAGGGCAAGCGACATCTGTTTCAGACGGCCTTATTCAACTTGTTCAGGCACTTCGCCGGTGGTTTCGACTTGTTGGAGCGGTTGCTCGCCTTCAAGCTTGGCCAAACGTGCTTCCAGTTCGGCCAGTTTGGTGCGGGTTTTAATCAAAACTTGCTGTTGGATATCGAATTCTTCCCGCGTAACCAAGTCCATGCGGTTGAATGCGCTGCCTAAAAGTGCTTTCACGTTTTTTTCAACGTCTTTGGCCGGGCTGTTGGCGATGGTTTCGCTCAATTTGGCAGACACTTCTTCAAACAGTTTCTTACCGATCATTTTGCTGCTCCTTAAAGTATGGGGTTACGTTCATTGTATAGTGAATCAGGCCGTCTGAAAACTGCTGCGGGCAGTGTTTCAGACGGCCTGTTCCGTATTGGAGCCTGGTTAACCGTTAATGGGCATCTTGGCTCAAGTCTACTTCTTTCAAGGGTACTTTGCGGGTTTTATAGCGCAGCTTGTGGTAGAAATAGAAGCCTAAAAATACCGGCAGTCCCATATAGGTAATGATGATGCGGTCCCAATCCAAGCTGCCTTTGAGAACCAGTTCGGTATCTTGGCCGATAATCACCAACACGCACAATGCCAAAGCAAGCAAGGGGCCGAAAGGGAACCATTTGGCGCGGTATACCAGTGCGTTCAAATCTTTGCCTTGAGCCACATAGGCGCGGCGGAAGCGGTAATGGCTCACGGCAATGCCCAGCCATGCGATAAAACCGGTTAGCCCTGAAGCGGCAAGAATGTATTGGTATGTTTTGTCGCTGGTTAACTGCAACATAAAGACGAGCAAAACCACCGCTCCGGTAGCCAGCAGCGATAAAACCGGTACGCCGCTGATGTTGGTGCGGGCAAAAGCTTTATAGGCCAAGCCGTCTTTGGCCATGGCATACAGCATGCGGGTGGAAGCATACATGCCTGAATTGCCTGCCGACAAAATCGAAGTCAGAATCACCGCGTTCATGACGGCGGCGGCAAAAGCCAAGCCTGCGCGTTCGAATACAAGCGTAAACGGCGATTTGGCGATTTCGTTCACGTCCGCGCCCAATAATTGCGGACTGGTGTAGGGAATCAGCAGGCCGATAACCAAAATAGCTAAAATGTAGAAAATCAGGATGCGCCAAAACACTTGTTTGACAGCTTTGGGAATGCTTTCTTCGGGGTTTTCGGATTCACCGGCGGTAATGCCGATCAATTCGGTGCCTTGAAATGAGAAGCCCGCAATCAGGAATACGCCGAGCATGGTCAGAAATTGTCCGGCTACGCCGTCGCCTAAAAACGGCGCATCGCCTACGGTCATATTGCTCAGGCCGACAAATTCTCCGCTGAGAATGCCGAGAATGGTGAGCAAACCAACGGCCAGAAACACGATAACGGTGACGACTTTAATCAGCGCAAACCAATATTCCGATTCGCCGTATGCGCGGACGGAAAGCGTGTTGAGCAGGAAAATCACCGCAAAAAACAGCAGGCTCCACGCCCACGGCTCCATAAACCGCATCGGTTCCCAATAGGTAATCACAACCGCAGCAATCACCACGTCGGCGGCAACGGTAATGACCCAGTTAAACCAGTAGTTCCAACCCAATGCAAAGCCCAAAGAGGGGTCGACAAAGCGGGTGGCGTAGGTGCTGAAAGAGCCGGAGGTAGGCAGATAGGTTGCCATTTCGCCCAGCGACGTCATTAAGAAATAAACCATTAGGCCGATGGCTGCATAGGCCAACAGTGCGCCGCCGGGGCCTGCGGAACTGATGGCGGTGCCGCTGGCCATAAACAGCCCCGTACCGATACAGCCACCGATGGCGATCATCGATAAATGCCGCGTTTTCAGACGGCGTTTTACCTGAGTATTGTGTTGAATGTCTGACATAATGTTAATCCGGTTTATAAAGCCGCAACAAAAAGTAAAAAAACGGTAAAAATCGCATCATACAGAAAAACCGTTTTTCCGTGTGCGGATTGTTGCCATTCTGTTTGGAATTTGCCCATTGCTGTTTTGTTATATAGTCAATCAGCTCATTTGTAATACAAGGCATGGCAAAGTCGTAGTCGAAATTAAGTTGATTGACTATACACGTTTATCAGCACGTTACATATACAATAAAACACCCGCACGATGAGCGTCGTTTGGGTGTTTGGATACTGCAATGAAAAGCTTAATCGAGCTGCGTAACAGATACCGGCAGATTACGCACGGCGGCCAACGTAGCAGAATGGGTTTCCTGCTGTTTGCGGAACTCAGCCATATTGGTCGGCGTTAACTTAGGCGTGGGCAAAGCAATTGCCGTCGGGTTCATATGCTGGCCGTTTTTACGCACTTCATAGTGCAGATGCGGGCCGGTTGAACGTCCGGTGCTGCCTACATAGCCGATGACTTCGCCTGCCTTCACTTTGCCTTGTGCGGGAGAGAACGCGCTCATATGGGCATACAGAGTTTCAATGCCGTTGCTGTGCGTCAGCACCACCGTATTGCCATAGCCGCCTTTCCAGCCTTTGAAAGTCAGCGTACCGTCGGCAGTTGCGCGGATGGGTGTGCCGGTGGCGGCGGCATAGTCGATGCCGGTGTGCATTTTTACGGTGTGCAAAACAGGGTGGACACGCATGCCGTATGGCGAAGAAATCCGCGTATATTCCACCGGTTTTACATTAAAACCGTCGGTCAGATGCAGCGCTTTGCCGTGCTGATCGTAGTAGCTGCCGCTTTCTTCATCGCCTTTGCCTTGGCTATAGTAATAAGCCTGATAGGTTTTGCCGTCTTTTACCACTTCGGCCGCCAAAATATCGCCGGTGGCCATTTCCTGACCACGGAAATACATGCTATTGTACAGCAGGCGGATGGAATCGCCTTCGCCCAACTCTTCAACATTCACAACATCGTTGAAAATTTCGCTGAGCGATTCGCGAATCTCTACCGGCACGCCGGCTTGGGCAAGCGCACCGCGGGCGGAAGTCCGCACCTGCACCGAACGTAGAGTAGGCATGGTTTCCATATCAATGGCGGAAGTAGAAGTACCCCATTTGCCGTTCACTTTTTCAATCGCCACCAAATCGCGGAAACCGTTGTCGTCGTCGTTGAAGAACTGCACATCGGTTACGTCACCCGACGCATCAAAGCGCACGTTAACCGACTGGCCGGCACGGAGTTGGATTAAATCGCGGTCGATGGAGCTGTGTACCAACACTTGGCGGATATTTTCTTCCGATACGCCGATTCGGAACAGTACGTCGGTAAGCGAATCGCCGGGCTGAACGGCTTCTTGCGCCCAGTAGCTGCCGTTTACTACGCCGCTTTCCACATAAACGGGCGGTAACTCTTCCATCACACGTTCGGCACGATACAACTCTTTTTCAGGTTGGGGTTCGTTTACCGCATAAGCGGCAACCATGCCCGATACGGGCAGCAATACGCCCAAAATCGACCAGCGGACAGGTTTGTTTTGCCAAAAGCGTCCTGCCGCCGCCACAGCAGGCAATGCGGGAAGGGCGGATACGGCGGCGCGTATCGGTTTGACCGCGGACTTAAACGCCGACATTTTTCCTTTTGCAGGTGGCGCGGCAATAGATGCGTCCACGGGTGCAACGGATTCGGGTGCAGATTCGGTTTGTGCGGTTGCCGGTGTGTCAGGCAGTTCCGCAGCAACAGCCTGTTGTGCCGATTTTTGCTCTGCCGCGTTGTTGGCCGCGTTTGCGGAAACAGCGGAAACGTCGGATGATGCTGAGGCAACAGTGATGTTTTCAGACGGCCTTTCGGCAGCAATGACCGGCGATAACGGCTGTTGGGTCTTTTGTTCAACCGTTTCTGCGGCAGGCAATTCGTTGCGAACAACAGCCGTTGTGTTGTCGGCAGGCTGTTGCTGTTTGATAAATGCAGAAGGTTTGACATTGATTGCCGGTTTGAAACCCATTGCCAGTGATTTGGCCGCGGCTACTCTGGCGGTGGCCACTAATTGGGGTACTTCTGAAGATTCGGCAGCAGGCGTTTGCTGAATGTTTCCGGCAGTTTCTTCAACAGCTTCTGCCGTCTGAATGTTTTCAGAAGACGATGCCGGTGGAGCCGTATCGAATTGGAGCTGCTCCGGCCTTACCATCACCGGCTCAACCGGCACGGATTTCACTTCGAGCGGAGTCGTCATCATCGGTTCGGCAGAAAGCACCGCTGAATCCAGTGCAATACGTTCGGTTTCCGTGTGTACGATGCTGCTGTCGGCGGTGTTTGCTTCGCTTTCGGGGGTAACGACCGATAAAGTGCCGTGGTCGTTATTTTGGGCGGGTGCCTTTAAAAAATTACTCAAGGGCTTTGTCATATTCGGCCTCTTAAATGCTTATCTGTATGCGGATAAATCCGTTTTTTGTGCTATTGCTTTGATTTTCACAAGGATTTTATACGCTTCTTTTCATGTTGAAGTTTACCATAAAACCTGTGCGCCTGCTTTAAGCAGGTGTTTTGCTGCGTGAAAAATACGCACAATAGCGTAAAATATGCGCGGTTTGATTACCTGAACATATTTACTCCCATGTATTTAACCTTAGCCCTCCCTGCTTTAAATTTAAACACTTCGGAAAACATTCCGCCAATGTATTTGCCTTCACTCAATAAAATGCTGCGTTTCGGTCGTTATATTGCAACACCGTCGAGGCCGTCTGAATTTTATGCACGCTATCTGTGGAACGGCAGTCTGCTCGATGCGGCCAAGCAATATTTGAATATTCCGCAACATCAGGCCGCCGTGTTCGCCAGCCCTGTGTGGCAGCAGATGGGCATGCACCAAATGGATATGCTCGGCGGTGCCGACATTCAAATCCGGGCGGAAGAGGCCGCTGAATGGTGTGCCGGCCTGAATGATTTTTTAGAGCAAGACGGCTGGTGTTTTCATGTGGTGCGCCCCGATTTATGGCTGCTTACCTTGCCTTCTTCTCCGCGTTGGCAGGCTGCGCCTGTGTTCGATGTGCTCGGGCAGGTAGACGGCACGGTGCGGGCGGAAGGGCCGGACAGTGGTATCTGGCTGCAAAAACAAACCGAAATCCAGATGTGGCTGTACAGCCATCCGCTCAACGCCGTGCGTAATGCTGCAAAAGCCCCCAATGTTAATGGCTTATGGCTGTGGCACGACGTGGCCGGCAGCCAAACGTCTTTGCCGCTGTTGGCGTGCGACAGCCCGTGGGCGCAGTTTTATGCGGGGGAAAAAGCGGATGCTCCGTATGATTTTGCGGCTTGGCAAAATGTGGTGCAGGAACATGGGCGTTCCTTTTCAGACGGCTTGATATTTTTAGACGATTTGGTTGTAACCCGACACACTTCCGATGTATGGGCTTATAAAGACATTTTGGAGAAATGGGAAAACAATTGGTTTGCCCCGTTATGGAGGGCACTTGAAACAGGCCGTCTGAAAGGCTTGAGCATCGTTACCGATGGCGACAACGGGGGCTGTTTGAATATCAAACCCAAAGCAGGCCGCGCGTTTTGGAAGAGAAGGAAAGAATTTGCGGGCAGACTCGTTTAGCTTGCTTGCGCATGATTGGATTTTAGGCGGAGTGCGGTACACAAACAGCCTCAGGCACCGGATGGCCTGAGGCTGTTTTCCAAATGGGGCTTAATGTTGCGGCAGTTTGATGAATGTGTCGCGGTAATAACGCATTTCTTCAATACTTTCCAGAATATCGTCCAAAGCCTGATGCGAGCCTTTTTTCACTATGCCTTTATAAACGGGCGGATTCCAGCGGCGCGCCAGTTCTTTCAGGGTAGATACATCTAAATTGCGGTAATGGAAATAGGCTTCCAGTTTGGGCATATAACGCACCATAAAACGGCGGTCTTGATGAATGGTGTTGCCGCACATCGGTGTGGTTTTTTCGGGAATCCAACCGGCCATAAAGTCCAACAGTTTTTGTTCCACTTCGGCCTCGGTATATGTCGATTCGCGAACCCGCTGTGTTAAGCCGGTGCGGGCATGGGTGGCGGTATTCCATTCGTCCATATTGTTCAAAATATCGTCGCTTTGGTGGATGGCATACACTTCCGATTGCGCCAGCACGTTCAAATCTTGGTCGGTAATAATCATCGCCACTTCGATGATTTTGTCGGTATCCGGGTTCAACCCGGTCATTTCCATATCGAGCCAGCACAGATGGTTTGCATTTTGGGTCATGTTTTCAGACGGCCTTTGCTACTTAGAGTTTGTTTGAAAAAAAAAAAGAGATTATAAAGGATTTTCAACCGGCACGTCTTTTGAGGGGGCGGGGCGGGCTTTGGGGTATTGCGCGGCCGGAAAGATGATTTCTACAAATCAAAATCGTTGGCAAAGTATTTCGGCATTTCCACTACGTTGATTTTGTAACCTTTCAGAGTGGTGTGGTTGAAAAATACAAATTCGTGGTTGTTGCAGATTTTTTCGCCCATGATATAAACATCGCTGCTGCTGGCCAAAATATAGTACGGCTTATTTTCATACATCATTTTGTCGTAGGTGGTGCGGAAATAAGGCCGGGTGTATCCGATGGAGAAAGCAAGCACCGTAAAATAGAGAAAAATAAATACCGTAAAAAACGGCGAGTAATGCTCTTTGTGCCGAATCAGCGACATATCTATGCGGATACGGTTGCCTATGCGGTGGAAAACCGCAGAGAACATTAAAGATACGCCTAAGTAAACCCATAAAACCTTTATCGGCATGTAACCGGCAAACAGATAAAAACCGATAACGATAGGAAAGAATAATACACTCAACAATATGAAAATTCTGAGAAAACCGATATTTTCAAACCAACGGCTTTGCTTGACTACGCGGAGCAGCACATAGCCTAGGCCGTAACCGGTGGCCAAAATAATCGAAGTGATGCACACATAAAACAAACTGCGGGCCACATTGTCCGGCCCTTTTGACACATGCCACCACGGGTAGCCGTAAAAAAGTGCCTGACCCCAACCGTAACAATACGCTGTTGCCCAACTGGTGATGCCCAAGAATGCCATTGAAACCGATGATTGGATGATTTTATTTAGGGGCTGAAGTAGATTAGCCCTAAACACCACACCAAAGCCGCAAAGTTTTTAACTGCTGCTTTGGTGTCCCGAAGTTAAAACGAAACTCACATTCTTTCAAGAACAGAGGAAAAGATTTTCGGTCAATTCCGTTGTATTTGCGCAAGACACGTTTCGCCTGATTCCAAAAATTCTCAATGCCGTTGATATGGTTGTGTCGGTCGGCAAACTTTTTGCTGTGATTAATCCTGTGATGGTGAAAACCGCTGACATCCAACACGTCGTAACTGCTCAGGCAGTCCGTATAAACTACGCTATCAGGTGTAATTTTCCTTGTAATAACAGGAAATAAACTTTCCTTTCGGGCATTATTCACTACAACCGTATAAACCTTACCTCCACGTTTAAGGATACCGAAAACCACCACTTTACCTGCTGCTCCCCTACCGCGCTTTCCTTTACGCTTACCGCCGAAATAGCTCTCATCCAATTCTATAGTGCCCTCAAAAACCTGATCTGCTTCCAAAGCCAAATGATGGCTGATAACAAGACGGATTTTACGGTAGAAGAGAATAGCCGTATTGGGCTGAATACCCAAGATATCGGCAGCAGAACGTGCGGTTACCTCCAATACAAAATATTCAAGCAGTTTTCTTTGCAGACTCTTCTTTAACTTACAGTGGGTTATCTTCATTTTGGCAGCCTATCATGACTGCTAATCTACGTCAGCCCCTTTATTTAAGCTGCGAATCATTATTACAACGAAAGTTAAATTTTAAACAATTTTCTGAAATATTATTACATGGAGGGTATGGGATGCAATTTCCAACCATGCTTTTTGAATATAATTTGATATAAATCTAATTTGCAAAATATGAGAATCCAAACGATTGGTAATTAAATTATTTTAAAAACAATTATTTGAATATGAGTGAACACAATCGGCAGCATACCCAATAGTATGCTGCCGATTTTTGATAGGATGTTTCAGGTGGCCTTCAGTTTGCGTGGCAATACATTTTAAATGTTTTCGCCGTCAAATCAGCCGTTACTTTCTCGAACCGCCTATGCCGATTTCACCGCCGGAATGGTAAATCATGCCGCCGATTTCTTCCGCGTTGGGGCCGAAGAAGGTGAGGGTGTAATCGCCGTGGCCTTTTTTCTCGGTTTGTACCGAACCTTCAATACCTTTGCCAACCGCACGGTCGCCCAAAGTGTTGAGCTGAACCACATTTTTAATGTCGGCTTCTTTCAAAGTAATCTTACCGGTTTCCTCAATGCCGGTTACGCTGCCGCTGCCTTTGCCTGAGTTGAAGTCAACCTGATAATTCAGACGGCCTGTACCCGAATCGCTGAATGCTTGGCCGGTGTAAGTGTATTTACCGGTTTCAGGCAGGGTTTGGGTGATATTGCCGGTAACCAAGCCGATCCGCATCGGGTCTTGCAGGATAATGTCTTTGCCGTTGTCATCTTTGGCAATTTTGCGTTTCGGGCCTAAGTAACCGGCAATGATGGAATGCTTTTGGCGGTAGGCTCTGATGCTTCCGCCGTTTGCAGTCGGAACGCTGTTCAATGCAGACAGGGCAAAATCGTCCAACACGATTTTTTTGCCTCCCGCATGGGTGTGGCCGTTGATGGTTACGGTGTAGGGTTTCAACGGGGCAGGGGCGGCAGAGCGGAACGCGCCGTTGTTTTGGGCGGCCTTACTGCCTGCATTATTGGCACTCACGGCAATCGGTTGTGCATCAACGGCCGTTCGGGTAACAGAGCTTGTAGTAGTGGTAACAGTAGATTGGGTTGAAGGTTGACCGCTGCCGCCACCGCCACATGCGGATAATGCCAGCATTACCAAACCTGAAAGTGCAATAGTTGAGTTATTGTTGTTTTTTCCTCTAGATGTGAAGCTTGCCATAATACATAAAATCCTTTCTTGAGATGATAAGGATTCTCATCATATCGGCTAAAATTGAGCTTATCAACCGCTTATATAAAAAAACAACCGAATATCTTTAAGTTTTGTTTAGTTGCATATCATAAAATCATGCTTTCCGATAGTCTCCGATTCTTCTGAAAAGCCTATTAAAACAGAGATTATCACTTATTTAACCATTTTTGATGTTGTATTGCATTCCTTAAAAATAGAAACTCATTTCTTGCCAAAAATACCACACTTAATATATAACAAACATCCCACCTACGTTTTCAGACGGCCCATCATGAAAAAAGACCACCTCAATACTCCCGATTTCGATTTGTGGCAGGCTATCCGCCTTGAAACCGAAGAAGCCGTTGCTGCCGAACCGCTGCTGGCCAGCTTTCTCCATCAAACCGTGTTGCGCCACGCTTCGCTCGATTCTGTGTTGGCTTACCATTTATCAAGTAAACTTTCCAGCCCGATTATGGATGCCCGCGCGCTGTTTGAGATGTATCAACAGGCTTTATGCTGCGATACCGATATTATCGAAGCGGTAAAGCTCGACCTATTGGCCTGCTACGAACGCGACCCCGCCTGCGACGAATATTCGCTGCCCCTGCTTTATTTCAAAGGTTTTCATGCAATACAGGCGCACCGCATCAACCATTGGCTGTATGAACACGGACGCAAAACGTTGGCTTATTTTCTGCAGAACCGTTCGTCTGAAGTGTTCGGAGTCGATATACACCCTGCCGCCCGTTTCGGCCACGGTTTGATGCTCGACCATGCAACAGGTTTTGTTGCCGGCGAAACGGCGGTGCTGGGCAACAATATTTCTATTCTGCACGGCGTAACGCTCGGCGGTTCGGGCAAAGAAAGCGGAGACCGCCATCCGAAAGTGGGCGACGGCGTGATGATCGGTGCCAATGCTTCTATTTTGGGCAATATCCGCATCGGGGAAAGTGCCAAAATCGGTGCCGGCAGCGTGGTGGTGGCAGATGTGGCAGCGCACACCACCGTAGTGGGCGTTCCGGCCAAACCTACCGGCAAAGCAGTTAATAATCCGGCGGGCGAAATGGATCAAAGTATGGGCTTTATGATCTGATGTGCCGGTAGGCTTTGCTTTTACCGCTCAACTCAAACCGATACCCTATATAAGTAAACAGGTATCCGCACACATCCTACCGGATGGGCTGACAGGCCGCTCTGCCTGTATCTGCCCATCCGGTTTTGTCAACATACCCGCGTTCAAACGCCGTGTTTCTCATTCTGCTCTTTTTAAAATTAACGCAAATTAACAATATAACCCTGTATTCTTTACCCAAAGGCCGTCTGAAAAGGCCTGTACAACAACACAAACCGAAACCCGCCAAGCCGTCTCAAACAATACAGCAAGCCGTTCGATGTCATACTGCGGCCTTGCCGTATCTGTGTGTGAAAGTAACGATTCTGCAAGCCTTTAAAAGCTGAAAATCAACTTTTACCGGTATGGTTCGGCCGGTGTTTCAAACCATCAAACCACTCCAAAGGAACACTCTTCATGGCCATCATCAAACAAGAAGACTTCATTCAAAGCATTGCCGATGCTTTCCAATTCATCAGCTACTACCACCCCGTCGATTACATCCAAGCCTTATACAAAGCGTGGCAGAAAGAAGAAAACCCTGCCGCTAAAGACGCGATGACGCAGATTTTGGTCAACAGCCGCATGTGCGCCGAAGGCCACCGCCCCATCTGCCAAGATACCGGCATCGCCACCGTATTCCTGAAAATCGGCATGAACGTGCAATGGGATGCGCAAATGAGCGTGCAAGACATGGTGAACGAAGGCGTGCGCCGTGCTTATACTCATCCCGACAACACTTTACGCGCTTCGGTTTTGGCCGATCCTGCGGGCAAACGCCAAAACACCAAAGACAACACGCCGGCGGTCATCCACATGGAAGTGGTTGCAGGCGACAAAATCGAAGTAACCTGCGCGGCCAAAGGCGGCGGTTCGGAAAACAAATCCAAGCTCGCCATGCTTAACCCTTCTGATTCGATTGTCGATTGGGTGCTGAAAACCATCCCCACTATGGGCGCGGGCTGGTGTCCGCCCGGCATCCTGGGTATCGGCATCGGCGGTACACCCGAAAAGGCTACTTTGCTGGCCAAAGAATCGTTGATGAGCCACGTCGATATTCACGAATTACAGGAAAAAGCCGCTTCGGGTGCGGAACTCTCCACCACCGAAGCCCTGCGTTTGGAGTTGTTTGAAAAAGTGAACGCGCTGGGCATCGGCGCACAAGGCTTGGGCGGCCTGACCACCGTTCTCGACGTAAAAATCTTGGATTACCCCACCCACGCCGCGTCCAAACCCGTAGCCATGATTCCGAACTGCGCCGCCACCCGCCATGTGGAATTTGAATTGGACGGCTCCGGCCCCGCCGTACTGACCCCGCCTTCGCTCGATGATTGGCCGGACATCACATACAGCCCCGACAACGGCAAGCGCGTGGACGTAAACAATCTCACCAAAGAAGAAGTGGCCACTTGGAAAATGGGCGATGTGCTTTTGCTCAACGGCAAAATCTACACCGGCCGCGATGCTGCCCACAAACGCATGGTCGATATGCTCAACAAAGGCGAAAAACTGCCGGTCGATTTCACCAACAAACTGATTTACTACGTCGGCCCGGTTGACCCCGTGCGCGACGAAGTAGTCGGCCCCGCCGGCCCCACCACCGCCACCCGCATGGATAAATTCACCCGCCAAATGCTGGAGCAAACCGGCTTGCTCGGCATGATCGGCAAATCCGAACGCGGCGCAGCGGCCTGCGAAGCCATTGCCGACAACCAAGCCGTTTATCTGATGGCCGTGGGCGGTTCGGCCTACTTGGTGGCCAAAGCTATTAAAGAAGCCAAAGTCGTGGCCTTTGAAGACTTGGGCATGGAAGCGATTTACGAGTTTGAAGTGAAAGACATGCCCGTAACCGTGGCGGTGGACAGCAGCGGAAAATCCGTACACGCCATCGCGCCGAAACAATGGCAGGCAAAAATCGGCATTATTCCGGTTGAAGCCTAATACTGATTTTGTTTAAATAAGGCCGTCTGAAAGTATTTTTTTCAGACGGCCTAAACTATTATGAGCAATACCAGATAGCGTTGTCGGCCGAGATTGCGGCGGTATATTTTGTTCAGAACCCGTATCGGCAGCGAGCCGTGCCTGCAAACGGGTTAATCTTGCTGACTGCGAACAAGCAAAGGAGAAAATCATGCCGATTACAAAAGGATTCAAAACGCTGGTTAACGAAGCCATGAGCCAAATCACCACGCACAGCGTTGAAGAAGCGCGCCGCCGTGCCGAATCGGGAAAAGCCACCTTAATCGACATCCGCGACATCCGCGAACTCGAACACAGCGGCAGAGTACCCAATGCCTTTCATGCGCCGCGCGGGATGCTCGAATTTTGGGTTGACCCCGAATCGCCCTACCACAAACCGATATTTGCCAACGAAGATACCGAGTTTATTTTGTTTTGCGGTGCCGGCTGGCGCAGCGCCTTAGCCACCAAAACCCTGCAAGATATGGGCATGAACAACGTTTCCCACATCGACGGCGGCTTTGCGGCGTGGAAAGAACAAAACGCGCCTATCGAGAAAAACGCTTGATTATCAAGATGCTTTAAAAACCATGAGGCCGTCTGAAAAAAATTCAGACGGCCTCGATAGTGAATCGGCTACATTTTGCCGTGTCTCACATGTTTTTACGCTTAGCGCGGCGCCACCATATCTTCCGGTTTCACCAGCTCGTCAAACTCTTCTCCGCTGAGCAAGCCCAGCTCGATTGCCGTTTCACGCAAAGATTTGTCGTTTTTATAAGCCGTTTTCGCCACTTTCGCCGCATTTTCATAACCGATTTTGCGGTTCAGCGCCGTTACCAACATCAGAGAGTGGTGTAGGAAGTAGTCGATTTTTTCCGGCACAGGCTCGATGCCGACGGCGCAATGTTCGTTGAAACTGTTGCAGGCATCGCCGAGCAGTCGCACCGATTGCAGCAGATTGTAACCGATCACGGGCATATAAACATTCAATTCAAAATTACCCGACGCGCCCGCCATGCCGACCGCCACATCGTTGCCGAACACTTGGCAGCACACCATAGTCATGGCTTCGGCTTGGGTCGGGTTGACTTTACCCGGCATAATCGAAGAACCCGGCTCGTTTTCGGGGATTTTGATTTCACCCAAACCGCAGCGCGGGCCGGAAGCCAGCCAGCGAATATCGTTGGCGATTTTGTTCAGGCTGGCGGCAAGGGTTTTGAGTGCGCCCGAAGCGTACACGCACGCATCGCGGCCGGCGAGTGCTTCAAACTTGTTCGGCGCGGTAACAAACGGCAAGCCGGAAAGTTCGGCCAGCTTTTCCGCCGCTTTTACCGCATAATCGGGGTGGCTGTTCAACCCCGTGCCCACCGCCGTGCCGCCCAACGGCAGTTCGTACAAACCCTTCAAAGCATCGTTCAGACGGCCTAATCCGTGGTCGAGCTGGCTCACATAGCCCGAAAACTCCTGCCCCAAAGTTAACGGCGTGGCATCCTGCAAGTGGGTTCTGCCGATTTTCACAATCGGTGCAAACGCTTTGGCTTTTGCATCTAAGGTATCGCGCAACGCTTTCACGGCCGGAATCAGCAGTCGGTTGATTTCAATCGCTGCGGCAACGTGAATCGCGGTAGGAAATGAATCGTTGGTGGATTGGGCGTGGTTCACATGATCGTTGGGGTGAACGGGTTGGTATGCCGCCAAGCCCGTTCCGGCAATTTCGTTGGCACGGTTGGCAATCACTTCATTCATGTTCATGTTGGATTGCGTGCCGGAACCGGTTTGCCACACCACCAAAGGAAACTGTCCTGCCAACTTGCCTGCCAACACATCATCGGCAGCTTTCACAATCAAATCGGCCTGCGTCTGTTCGATGCGGCCGAGAGAAGCATTGGTATGGGCGGCTGCTTTTTTTACCAAAGCCATGGCGTTGATTAAAGGTTCGGGCAAGGTTTCGCCGCCGATTTTAAAATTATCTCGGCTGCGCTGTGTTTGCGCCCCCCAATAGGCCTCGGCAGGCACTTGCACATCGCCCATGGTGTCGTGTTCGGTGCGGGTATTCATCACTTTGCTCCTTTGTTTGCTCTGTTCGCGGTTGAAAGAAAGAAGGGATTATTGCATACAAAATAAAAAATGATAATCACAATCAAATTATTCAATCAAGCAGATGAAAAAGCTTAGGCCGTCTGAAACGGCTTTCAGACGGCCTAACCAGCCTGTTTGTTGAATTGGCTGTAACCGGAAACGGATTTCAACTATCTCTTTTAAAAGCAGGTTTTACGGTGCGTTGTGTATGCTGCCGCCCGCTTGGGCTTGTTGGATATGACTGCCTCGCTGTGCTGCTGTGCCTTGAACCGGCATCACGTTTGGAGGTTCCGCACAGGTGTATCCCGTTATCCGCGTCGCCAAGTCGTACCGCCCGCGCCGTCTTCCAAAATAATGTTTTCGGCGTTGAGCAAATCGCGGATGCGGTCGGATTCGGCCCAGTTTTTCTCGGCACGCGCTTGTTTGCGCTGTTCGATCAGGTTTTCGATTTCTTCGTTGGAGAGGCCGTCTGAAACGCTGCCGCCCTGCAAAAATTCCTGCGGATCACGTTGCAGCAAACCGATGATGCCGCCGAGTGCTTTCAGGCAGCCTGCGAGCTCGGAGCTGTTGGTTTTGTTGACTTCGTTGGCCAATTCAAACAACACGGCTATCGCTTCTACGGTGCCGAAGTCGTCGTTCATAGCGGCGAAGAAACGGTGGGTGTAGTCGTTGGCGTTTTCGCTTACGGCAAACTCGGCAGGCGGCGTGTTTTTCAAAGCGGTGTACAGGCGGGTGAGCGCGCCTTTGGCATCGTTCAAATGGGCATCGGAATAATTCAACGGGCTGCGGTAGTGTGCGCGTAAAATAAAGAAACGCACCACTTCGGCATCGTATTTTTCCAACACTTCGCGGATGGTAAAGAAGTTACCCAGCGATTTGGACATTTTTTCGTTATCTACGCGGATAAAGCCGTTGTGTAGCCAATATTTCACATGGCTTTCAATCGCTTTGCCGCCCGAATGGTTGTGGCCGCAACTGCCGCCGTGTGCGCCGCAGCTTTGGGCGATTTCGTTTTCATGATGCGGAAACTGCAAATCTGCACCGCCGCCGTGAATATCGAAAGTGTCGCCGAACAACTCTTCGCTCATGGCCGAGCATTCGATATGCCAACCGGGGCGGCCCTGCCCCCACGGGCTTTCCCACGCCGGTTCGCCGGGCTTGGCGGCTTTCCACAAAACGAAGTCCAACGGGTCGCGTTTGAAACCGTCCACTTCCACGCGCTCGCCCGCGCGCAAATCGTCCAGCGACTTGCCGGAAAGCTGGCCGTATGCGGCAAATTCGCGCACGGCGTAGTAAACGTCGCCGTTGTCGGCGGCATAAGCCTTGCCGTTGTCGATCAGGCGTTGGATCATGCCCAACATCTGTTGCACATGCTCGGTGGCTTTCGGTTCTACATCGGGGCGGATCACGCCCAAAGCCGCCGCATCTTCATTCATGGCTCGGATAAAACGTTCGGTCAGCTCGCCGATGGTTTCGCCGTTTTCCGCGGCGCGGGCAATGATTTTATCGTCGATGTCGGTGATGTTACGCACATAAGTCAACGGATAGCCTTGCGCGCGCAACCAACGGGCAATCATGTCGAACACCACCATCACGCGGGCGTGCCCCAAGTGGCAGTAGTCGTAAACAGTCATGCCGCAGACGTACATGCGCACGTTTTTAGGGTCGATGGGGATAAATTCTTCTTTTTGGCGGGTGAGGGTGTTGTAAACGGTTAGCATGATTTGTTCTTTACACTGGGTTTGTTGATATAAAAATCCGCATTACCTGATCGGTTAAGGTAATGGCACAGCTGCCTGTAACACTATGGCCGATGCTGCTCCGCGCTATTGGTGCTGCGGTTGGCGGCAAATAAAGCGCTTATTTTACCTGAGAGCGCGTATTCCAGTTGTGGTTAAAACGGAAAAAGTCTTACCAAACCGTGTTTTCAGACGGCCTAATACTGTGTAGGCCGTCTGAAAACACAGTTTCACATTATCGCACAAGCTTCCATTGAGTATCTCTCCGCAGCAATCGGATTTTACCATCGGGTGAAACATAACCGCCTTTTACTGCTTCAAGAATCGTGCCTGCGGGCATATCGTCGGCAAACATTTCCACATGTGAACGGTCTTGAGAGAAAACCGCATATGCAGGCGCATGGCCACCCAAGCGGTTGATTGTAATGTCTGCCGCGGCCGCAGGAATCACACATGCCTGTTTCAGCTCCGACCACGCCAGTTGGGGTGGATTGCAGGCGTCACTTTTTTCAAAATGCCGTTTTAGCGCACAGCCGCTCAAAGTATAAGCCAACAATGCGGCCGATATGCCTAACCGCCAAGCAACTTCAACCGTTTTTTTAACAACCATGCCTGCTCCTGAGTATGTGAATTGAGTTGGTTGGTGTCGCTGGGCGCGACGTTCAATATATTTTTATGGCAACGGTGTCAGCATGTCGGTGCCGTGCGCCAATCTTTTTGCATGTATGGAAAATTCCATTGTTTACAAAGCGATTTCATTGATAAGATTAATGTATGGCACATAAACTTATTTCTGCCACACCGTTGCTGCGCCTTATCCATCCATTCAAGAGGAAAAAACATGAATACTACGCTACCTTGGGAAGCTCAACTGGTATTGGCTGCTTTGGCAGGGCTTGTTTGCGGTTTGCTCATTATGTGGCTGATTCTTCGGTCTAAAGTGAACCAAAACAGGCAAGACAGAGAAACGCTGATGCAAGAATTCGGACAATACCGCCAAAAAGTAGACGAGCATTTCATTGAAACTGCTGCTGCCGTTGATGATTTAAACCGGAGTTATCAAAAATTGATTCAGCATTTCAGCAAAAACGCGCACAGCCTGATGGATAAGAAAACCCTGCAAGAACAGTTAAATAAACGCAGCGGTGCAGCCGTAACTTTAGCCTATCTCAGCCACTCGGATCATCAAGACAGCGGCACGCCGGATTTTGCCGTTCCTCCCCCTTCGGTGATGGGTGAAATAGAGGGGGCAGGCAAAAATAACGATGCCGATATTGCGTTGGAAGAACAAACCCCTGTCAGCGACATTCCCGTTATTGATCCCCCGGCCTTAGCTCAAGAATCATGGCCGCAAAAAGGGGATGAAGTGAGCCAAGATGCGGAGGGGCAGGAAAATATTAAATAGAGACCTCTGCAAACCCCTATCTGCGGTGCATTTCTGCGTTGGGCGCAGCTCACTCGCGCCGCCTGACATCTATGATTATGTCTGTATCGGTTGCGCTGCTACGCTTTAAACTGCATCCGCGTTCGGGGCGCAAAGGCTCCGGCCTCTGAGGTATTGATGTCCGATTTATCCGGTAAGCTGCTGGGTAATCAGTTTTTTAAGCGGTGGCAGATTGTTGCTGACGCGAAGCACCAATCCGCGTAACAGTTTGGCAGGCGGAGTTTCGTTGGTAAACAGTTTCAGCAGCATATTGGTGCCGTAATAGAGCGGGCGGGCGTGAAGAGAATGTTTGCTGTCGTAGCGGGCAAGCAGCGAAGAAGAGGCAAAATCGCGCCCTTGCTGCACGGCCTCGTTGATTAAGGCGGACAAAATATCGGCACTGGATAAACCTAAATTAAAGCCGTGCGCCGTAACAGGGTGCATACCGACCGCCGCATCGCCTATCAATGCACTGCGTGTGCCGTAAAAACGTTCTGCCAACATGCCTACCAGCGGGTAAGAATGAATGGAGCTCACCAATTCCATGTCGCCCAAACGACCGCCAAGCTGTTGTTTGACGCTGGCAGCCAATGCTTCGGGAGACAGATTTTGAATCGAGGAAACGCGGTCGCTATCTACGGTAATCACAGTGTTGGTCAGGTGTTCTTCCAGCGGAAGCAGGGCGATGGTTCGGCCGTAGTGGAAGCACTCAAAGGCTGTATGCCGGTTGGAAAGAGTATGTTTCATACGGCATAGAAACATGGTGCGGCCGTAATCGTGCATATCGGATGCAATACCCAACTGTCGGCGGGTTTGCGAAAACCGGCTGTCGGCGGCAATCAGCAGTTTGGCGGTTAACACGCTACCGTTCTCTAAAGTAACTTCTGCCTGCTCTGTTGACGTTCTCACTTCCTTTACGCCCATGCCGCAGATAAATTCAACATTATCCGCTTCCGCCACGGCTTCATAAGATGCTTTGCGGATGTTGTGATTGGAAATCAAATAACCGAGACGGTCGGTAGGTTCGCCTCTGGCGTGCGACGGTTGGGGGAAGTGAAGTTGGTATTCTGAATGCCCGTTCAATACTTTGGCATCGCGTAAAGGGTAGATTTCGTTCTCAGGAATACGCTGCCATGTGCCCAAACGCTGCATGATTTCTCTGGATAAATGGGTCAGCGCGATTTCACGGCCGTCATAAGGCGGGTTTTGCAGGGTTTCGAGCGTGCTTTTTTCGATAAGGGTAATACTCAATCCGCTATCGGCAAGCGCACGGGCGAAACTCAGTCCGGCAGGCCCGGCGCCGACAATGATAATATCGCAGTTGGTGGTCATGGCTGTTCCTTTGGCATTAAAGCAGTCAATAAAACGGAGCTAAGGGTGGTTGAAAAATGCAAAGCGGTCGGTATAAGCCGTTGCAGCAGATATCGAAAACGTATGTTTGCCGGTTGTAAGGATGCTGTATGCAGTCAATCAGCATTCAGCATATTGTTAATACAAGTTGCAGCAATGTCGTAGTATAAAGTTAAGTTGATTGGCTTATAGTTGTTTTCAGACGGCCTTAGACGAATTATAACGGATAAACCGAATCTGATTGCAGTATTCAGGCCGGTCGGGTTAAAGCATAGTGTCGGATAGCGTGGAAGCCGAGTTTTCGATTCAAAATCTGTTCTTGATCCATCATTTTTTAGGTTGTGCCGTGAAGAAGGCTTATTATAAGGCTAAAAAAACCGCTTCACTTGACAAGCCTTTTGGCGGCACGCATGAGAATGTTTGTTGTGTGAAAGGAATATGTATAGCCAATCAACTTAACTTTTACTATGGCGTTGCTGTACCTTGAGTTCAAAGAGAGATGTGTAAGCCGCTGAAGCGGTAATGGAAACGCTTCCGTAATGCTGTATTGTCGGCGGCTTGCTGCCTTGTATTAAAAACAAGTTGATAGACTATATATCCGGAAATGAATATCCGGAAATGAAAAACCGCACACCGAGAAAAACAAATTCTCTTTGTGCGGTTTAACTTAATCAATTAAGTTGCGCCAGCTTATTCGTCAGCACCGGTGTAAGGGCGAACGCTAACGGTTTTGCGGTTCAACGCGCCTTTGGTTTTGAATTCTACATAACCATCGACTTTGGCGAACAAGGTATGGTCTTTACCCATACCTACGTTTTCTCCGGCGTGGAATTTGGTGCCGCGTTGACGCACAATGATAGAACCGGCAGGAATCAGTTCATTGCCGTAAGCTTTTACACCCAGGCGTTTGGCTTCTGAATCGCGACCGTTTTTAGAGCTACCACCAGCTTTTTTGGTTGCCATTTTCTTTACTCCTGATTAATTAAGCAATTGCCACGATTTCGATTTGGGTGAAATTTTGGCGATGACCTTGGCGTTTTTGGTAGTGTTTGCGACGGCGCATTTTGAAAATACGCACTTTTTCGCCACGACCGTGAGCAACCACTTTGGCTGTCACTTTTGCACCTTCGATGAAGGGTGCGCCCACTTTTACAGATTCGCCGTCAGCAATCATCAAAACTTCGTTCAGTTCGATTTGGCTGTCGAGTTCGGCAGGTATCTGTTCTACTTTCAATTTTTGGCCAACGGTAACTTTGTATTGTTTACCGCCGGTTTTTACGACCGCGTACATACTCAACTCCATAAGGGTTTATTAAACTTCCGCGCACCATGCGCGAAATTCGCCATGTTAATGATATTTTGCTGTTTTGTCAAAGTTTATTTGTTTGGAAAAAGTAAGCGGAGCCAGGGCAGGGCCGAATGTCGGTGCAGCGGGCGTGCTTTGCTGCTATAATCGCGCGTCGTAAATATTTCTCAGCTTGTTTCCAAGTTTTATACTGAAGCCATTTCATCATGTTAAATAATCTGCCGTATTTCCAACGCCATCTGAACGACGATCTTGAGAAGGTAAACGTAGTTGTTAACCGGGCTGTGCAGTCTGAAGTTGCGTTAATTTCGCAAATAGGTACTTATATTATCAGCGCGGGCGGAAAGCGTTTGAGACCGATTATTACCATTTTGGCAGGGAAGGCGTTGGGATATGACGACCCCAAGCTGTATTCGTTGGCTGCGATGGTTGAGTTTATCCATACGTCGACATTGCTGCATGATGACGTTGTGGATGAAAGCGAGTTGCGCAGAGGTCGGGAAACGGCCAATAATCTGTTCGGCAACGCGGCGGCTGTTTTGGTTGGCGACTTTCTTTATACCCGTGCATTTCAGCTGATGGTCGGTTCGGGCAGTATGAGAATTTTAGAAGTGATGGCGGATGCAACCAACATCATCGCAGAAGGTGAAGTCATGCAGCTGATGAATATCGGCAACACCGATATCACCGAAGCCGAATATGTTCAAGTTATCCAATATAAAACGGCCAAACTGTTTGAAGCGGCGGCCCAAGTGGGGGCGATATTGGCCGGTGCTACTCCTGAGCAGGAAAAGGCACTCAAAGATTACGGTATGTATGTCGGCACGGCATTTCAAATCATTGATGATGTGTTGGATTATTCGGGTAACGCCGATGAGATCGGCAAGAATGTAGGCGATGATTTGGCGGAGGGCAAGCCGACGTTGCCGTTAATTTATCTGATGAGGCAGGGCAGCGAGCAAGTGGCGCAGGATGTGAGAGAGGCTTTGCAACATGCCGACAGGGGTTCTTTCGATAAAATTTACCGTCATGTAATGGATTCCCAAGCGTTGTCTTATGCTGCCGGTGAGGCTGAGAAAGCGGTAAAAAGTGCCGTAGCATGTTTGGATGTGTTGCCCGACAATGAAGTTACCCGAGCAATGAGAGCGCTGGCCGAACAGTCGTTGGCAAGGGTATCTTGATTGTTTTGATAAAAGCTCGCCGTAGTTCAACGGATAGAACGTATGCCTCCTAAGCGTAAAATACAGGTTCGATTCCTGTCGGCGAGGCCATATCTGTCAGAGGCCGTCTGAATGTTTTCAGACGGCCTCGCACGCCGCCCGCAGGCTTTCCGGCAGGCGGCTTATTTTTTGGGTGGTGTAATCGAAACATACCATGCCTGTTTGTACCGCGGCGATCTCCTGCCGGTCGGACGTGCGGGAAATGCTATATAGCAAAGTAAAACCGCTTCGGCTTATGCCGGTGATGTCCATAACGATATCCAACATGTCGCCGTGCCGTGCCTGAGCAAGATAGCGCACGGCGGCATCCGTCATAATCAATCCCATTCCGCCTGCGTCCAGCTCGGTAAAACCGTGTCGCGCCAGCCAGCGGATACGGCATTCTTGGCAGATACGCAGCACCGCATCGTTGGCAAGATGGTTGCCGTAATTGATGTCGCCGATGTGTACCGCAACCGATGTGCGGAAAAGGGTTTTTTCAGGGTGGGGAATACTGATGCGGGGCATAGCGGCTCCATTTCGGGAGGTTTCAACAGGTTCAGGCATTGTATAGTTAATCAACTTAATATTAATGCAAGACAGCAAGCCGCAGGAAGTATGGGTATTATGAAACGGGTTCTGTTACCGCTTTAGCGGCTTACATAACCGTTTTTTTTGAGCTAAGGTTTAGCAACACCGTAGTAAGCCGTAGTAAAAGTTAAGTTGATTGGCTGGGGCCGATTTGTCGGCAGGGCCAGTAGCATGGCCGGCTATGCTCAAACGGGCGGTTTATTTATGTTGTCGCGTGTAGTTTTAATGGTGAAGCTGATATAATTGCATCTTAAGTTATCCATTGATTTTTATTTTGAACCCGGAGGATTTTCTATGGCTCTCGTATCCATGCGCCAACTGCTCGATCATGCTGCCGAAAACAGCTACGGTTTGCCAGCTTTCAACGTGAATAATCTCGAACAAATGCGTGCCATTATGGAAGCCGCCGACCAAGTAAATGCGCCTGTGATCGTGCAGGCCAGTGCCGGTGCGCGCAAATATGCAGGCGCGCCTTTTTTACGCCATCTGATTCTGGCGGCGGTTGAAGAGTTTCCGCATATTCCTGTGGTGATGCACCAAGACCACGGTGCGTCGCCCGACGTGTGCCAGCGCTCGATCCAACTCGGTTTTTCATCGGTGATGATGGACGGCTCGCTGTTGGAAGACGGTAAAACGCCGTCAAGCTACGAATACAATGTGGAAGTTACCCGTAAAGTAGTTGAATTTTCCCATGCTTGCGGTGTTTCTGTGGAAGGCGAAATCGGCGTACTGGGTAATTTGGAAACCGGCGAAGCGGGTGAGGAAGACGGTGTGGGTGCGGTCGGCAAACTGAGCCACGACCAAATGCTCACCAGCGTGGAAGATGCTACCCGTTTCGTGCGCGATACCGGTGTGGATGCTTTGGCGATTGCCATCGGCACCAGCCACGGTGCGTACAAATTTACCCGTCCACCCACAGGTGATGT
This sequence comes from Neisseria dumasiana, assembly GCF_022870885.1. Taxonomy (NCBI): domain Bacteria; kingdom Pseudomonadati; phylum Pseudomonadota; class Betaproteobacteria; order Neisseriales; family Neisseriaceae; genus Neisseria; species Neisseria dumasiana. Next base: position 440,052 of record NZ_CP091509.1, read on the forward strand.
TCTGCGTATCGACCGCATTAAAGAAATTCACGAAGCGTTGCCCAATACCCACATTGTGATGCACGGCTCCAGCTCGGTGCCGCAAGAATGGCTGAAAATCATCAACGAGCACGGCGGTGCCATCGGTGAAACCTACGGCGTGCCGGTGGAGGAAATCGTGGAGGGCATCAAACACGGTGTGCGTAAAGTGAATATCGACACCGATTTGCGCTTGGCTTCTACCGGAGCCATCCGCAAGTTTATGGCGGAAAATCCTGCCGAATTCGACCCGCGCAAATATCTGGCCAAAACCGTTGAAGCCATGAAGCAAATCTGTATCGACCGCTATGTGGCGTTCGGTTGCGAAGGTCAGGCTTCTAAAATCAAACCGGTTTCGCTGGAAAAAATGGCCGCCCGTTATGCCAAAGGTGAGCTTGATCAAATCGTGAGATAAAACACCGGCCGGGTAGTTTGCAGTATATTGAATAAAGCCGTCTGAAAACTGTTCAGACGGCTTTATTTGTTTGGGTGGACGATAAACGAGCGATTAAGAGGGAACTGCTGTTTTGTGCAGGGTGGTGCAATGTTCGAGCGTACCGAATATGGTTGCGGCAAAGCGCGGGCCGATGGTTTGCAAGTCGAGAAGTTCGGGATTGACCAGCCACTGATAGAGCAAACCGTCGATAGCGGCTTTCAAATAAATCACGGCCGTCTGAATATCGAGGTTTTCGGGTAACGATTTTTGCTTGATACATTGTGCCAAAACCGCACTAAGCAGCTCGTTCCACATGCTTTGGTATTTATGGATGATGGCGACAATGGTTTGGTTTTGTTCGGTATGTTCGCATTTGAGAAACAAAATATTGCAAAATTTGTGGTGCACCGGATCGTTTTGCATGCGCTGAAACATATTCAGCAGGCTGGCGTGCATGCTTTCGCGCATATTGGCGGCATCGTTGTTCAAATCGTTTTCGAGATGCGTGCGCGCCTCATCGAACAAACGCTGAAACAGCGCGTCGAATAAGTCTTCTTTGTTTTTGAAATGCCAATACAGAGCACCGCGGGTTACACCGGCGTTTTGGGCGATTTCGTTTAAAGAAGCGCGGGAAACACCTTTTTGGTAAAACGTGTCTAAAGCCGCCAACATCAAGTGTTCGCGTGTTTTCAGTGCTTCGGTTTTGGTTTTTCTCATGGTAGTGAATAGGGTTAGTTTTTGTAAAATTCTTTGTGATTATAAGAAACAACTTTTTAACATGCAACAGTGTATGTATAATTTCTGCGTTTTATTAATATGCTGATATTGTGCCTTTTTCTGTTCAGGAAAAGGGATGCGCAGAAAGCTAGGTTGTTCATTTTGCTGCGCGGTTCGGCAATCATCTTTTTGACTAAAGCGTCATGTACAGCAAATAAACTTAATTTTTGATACAAGGCAGCAGGCTGCAGACGGTAGAGGTTTTACGGAGCCGATTCTGTTGCCGCTTCGCTCTCTTTGAGCGAAGGCTACCAAGGCCGCGGCAGAAATAAAGTGTATTTGCTATATGGCAGCGGAAAGACAGGATCTTATGGCTTATTACCCTTATACAATAAAAACAATACGGCTGGCTGCGTTGGCTGCGGCCACGGCTTTGGCTTTAACCGCGTGTGGAAAAGGTAAAGAGGAGAAGGCGGCGGCCGGCAAACCTGCGGCACAGCGGCAGGCTCCGGTTCCGGTTGTCGGCGTGGTAACGGTTCAGCCTCAAAATGTAACGCTTGCAACGGAGTTGCCGGGTCGTTTGGAATCACACCGTTCTGCGGAAATTATGCCTCAGGTGGGCGGTATTATTAAAAAGCGGTTGTTTCAGGAGGGCAGTTATGTGCGCGCCGGGCAGCCGCTTTATCAGTTGGACGATGCGGTATATGCCGCTTCTTTGGAAAGTGCGCGGGCACAGTTGGCTACTGCACAGGCATCTTTGGCCAAAGCCAGTGCCGACATCACGCGCTATAAGCCTTTGGTTCAAGCCGATGCCATCAGTAAGCAGGAATACGACGCGGCCGTAGCGGCCAAGCGTTCTGCTGAAGCCGGTGTGAAAGCGGCCAATGCCGCCATCCGTTCCGCACAGATCAATGTGAATTATTCGCGCATTACCGCACCTATCTCCGGCTTTATCGGCCAATCGTTTGTTTCGGAGGGAACTTTGGTCAGCCCCGGCGCAGGGGTGAAATTGGCTACCATCCGCCAAACCAATCCGATGTATGTGAACGTAACCCAATCTGCCGCCGATATGATGCAGTTGCGTCAGAATATCGCCGCAGGAAACATGAAAGCGGTTAACGGTGCCGTGGCCGTAGATATTAAATTGGAAAACGGTCAGGTATATGGTCATAAGGGTCGGCTGCTGTTTGCCGATCCGACTGTGAATGAAAGCACCGGCCAAGTTACCCTGCGTGCCGAAGTGCCGAATCCGGACAATATTTTGCTGTCGGGGCTGTATGTGCGGGTGAGCCTGCCGCTTGCCGATATGGAAAATGTGTTTGTTGTTCCCCAGCAGGCAGTAACGCGCGGCAAACAGGATACGGTGATGATTGTGAATGCCCAAGGCGGTATGGAACCGCGCATGGTGAAAGTGGAACAGCAGCAGGGCAGCAACTGGATTATTTCAGACGGCCTTCAAGCCGGAGACAAAGTGATTGTGGACGGTTTGACGATTGCGGCCATGCAGCGTGCACCTAAGGTTACGCCGAAAGAATGGGTTGCGCCTGCCGAACAAGCCGCCCATCCGTCTGCACAAGCAGCGGCATCCGCTCCGGGCGTTCAGACGGCCTCCCAGCCCAAAGCGGCTTCTGCGGCAAAATAAGGAGCGCAAATGGCTAAGTTTTTTATTGACCGTCCGATTTTCGCTTGGGTAATCGCGATATTTGTGATTATTGCCGGTGTGATCGGTATCAGAAGCCTGCCGGTTTCCCAATACCCTTCTGTGGGCGCACCGAAGATTACGCTCACGGCTACTTATCCCGGCGCATCCGCACAAGTGCTGGAAGACAGTGTTTTGGCTGTTATCGAGCGTAACATGAACGGTGTGGAAGGTTTGGACTACATGACCACCAACGCCACTTCGAGCGGCGGCGGTTCGGTAACTTTGGTATTTACGCCCGAAACCGATGAAGATTTGGCGCAGGTGGAAGTGCAAAACAAACTTTCGGAAGTAACGGCATTATTGCCTGCCGCCGTGCAGCAAAACGGTATTACCGTATCGAAGTCGCAGTCTAACTTCCTGATGGTGTTGATGATGTCTTCCAGCACGATGAATACGGAAGAAATCGCCGATTATGTGGAACGCAACATCAAGCCTGAAATCCAACGTGTGGAAGGCGTGGGCGAGGCCCGTTTGTTCGGCTCGCAACGTGCCATGCGTGTGTGGGTGGACCCGAAAAAACTGCAAAATTTCAATTTGTCTTTTGCCGATGTGTCGTCTGCCATCAGCAGCCAAAACGCGCAACTTTCAGTCGGCACGATGGGGGCTTTGCCCGCTCCGCAGGGGCAGACCATCACGGCCACGATCACGGCGCAAGGGCAGCTCAGCACGCCTGAAGAATTCAGCAATATCATTTTGCGCTCGACAACCGGCGGTGCCAACGTATATCTGAAAGATGTGGCGCGTATCGAGCTGGGCAGCCAAAGCTACGGCACGTCCACCCGTTTGAACGGCCAGCCTGCCGTCGGTATGGCGGTGATGTTGTCCAACAGCGGTAACGCTATGGCAACCGCCGAGGCCGTGCGCACCAAAATGGAGCAGCTGCAGCGTTTCTTTCCCGGCGACATGAAATGGTCGGCACCTTACGATACTTCCAAATTCGTGGGTATCTCTATCAAGAAAGTGGTGCATACGCTTTTGGAAGCGATGGTGCTGGTGTTTGTGGTGATGTTCCTGTTTCTGCAAAATATCCGCTATACCTTGATACCGACGATTGTGGTGCCGATTTCGCTGTTGGGTGCGTTCGCTTCGATTTGGTATTTGGGCATGTCGATTAACGTATTGACGATGTTTGCCATGGTGCTGGTTATCGGTATTGTGGTCGATGATGCCATTGTGGTGGTGGAAAACGTCGAGCGGATTATGGCCGAAGAAGGTCTGCCGCCGCTGCAAGCCACCAGAAAAGCGATGAGTCAGATTTCGGGTGCGGTAATCGGTATTACGGCGGTATTGGTGTCGGTGTTTATTCCGTTGGCGATGTTCAGCGGCGCAACCGGTAATATTTACCGCCAATTTGCGATTACGATGGCGATTGCGATTGCGTTTTCCGCATTTTTCGCCTTAACGCTCACGCCGGCTTTGTGTGCCACTTTGCTCAAACAGATTCCGAAGGGTCATCATGCCGAGAAAAAAGGCTTCTTCGGCTGGTTTAACCGCAAGTTTTCAGACGGCACCCACCGCTATGAAAGCTGGGTGGCCAAATTGTTGCGTAAGTCTGTGCGCATGATGGCGGTGTATGTGATGCTGGCAGGCGTGGCCGTTTTGCTGTTTACACGCATTCCAACCTCGTTTCTGCCGTCTGAAGACCAAGGCAGCCTGATGATGATGGTGCAGCTGCCTTCGGGTGCGACGGCGGAGCGTACCGACGCAACATTGGCCGTTGCCAACCAAGTGATTATGTCGATGCCGGAAGTAGAAAGTTTTATCGGAGTATCCGGGTTCAGCTTTGCCGGTTCGGGGCAGAATATGGGTTTCGGTTTTATTACTTTGAAAGACTGGCAAGAGCGCAGCAAACCGGGCAGCGATGCCGCTTCGGTGGCAGGCAAAATTACCGGCGCGCTGATGGGCAGCGTGCGCGACGGCTTTGCTTTGGTGATGAATCCGCCCGCCATTATGGAATTGGGTACCAGCTCCGGTTTTGAAATGTATCTGCAAGACCGTAACAACGCCGGTCATGACGCACTGTTGGCGAAACGTAACGAACTGATCGACAAAATGCGTAAAAACCCTATGTTTGATGCCGGTAATATCCGTGCTTCGGGCTTGGAAGACGCGCCGCAACTGCATATCGAAATCGACCGTCAGGCCGCTGCCGCCCAAGGCATTAACTTTTCATCGATACGTTCGGTATTGGCCACCGCCATCGGTTCTTCTTATGTGAACGATTTTCCCAACAACGGTCGTCTGCAACGTGTGATCGTGCAGGCCGATGCTTCGGCCCGTATGCAGCCTTCGGATATTCTGGCGTTAACCGTGCCGAACGCTCAGGGCGTGGCGGTGCCGCTTTCTACCGTTGCGCGTGTTTACTGGCAAAACGGTATGGAGCAGAGCGTGCGCTTTAACGGCTATCCTGCCATGAAAATCAGCGGTGCGGCGGCCAGAGGTTATTCGTCTGGCGAGGTGATGGCCGAAGTGCAGCGCATGGTTGACGACATGCAGGGTTACAGCTTGGAATGGGAAGGCCAGTCGCGCGAGGAAGCCAAAGGCAGCACGCAAACCATGATGCTGTATGCTTTTGCAATTGTTGCCGTATTCTTGGTATTGGCGGCTCTGTATGAGAGTTGGTCGATTCCGCTGGCGGTGATTTTGGTTGTGCCGTTGGGTTTCTTGGGCGTGGTGCTGGGTGTGAGCGGGCGCAATTTGTTCGGTGCTTTGTTCGGCATGCCGCCATCTTATCTCAACGACATTTATTTCCAAGTCGGTTTGATTACCGTAATTGGCTTGAGTGCCAAAAACGCCATTCTGATTATTGAGTTTGCCAAAGATTTGCAGGCACAGGGAAAAAGTGCGATGGAAGCGGCATTGGCTGCGGCCCACTTGCGTTTCCGCCCGATTATCATGACTTCGTTTGCCTTTATTTTCGGTGTGGTGCCGCTGTTTTTCGCCTCCGGTGCCAGCTCTGCCAGCCAGCGCGCAATCGGTACCACCGTTTTATGGGGCATGTTGATCGGGACGATATTGTCGGTGTTTTTTGTGCCTTTGTTCTTTGTGGTGGTGCGCAAGCTGTTTAAAGACAGCCCCCGCCAATTGGAGCGGGCCAAACTGCACGCCGCAGGTGCGGGTATGACGCCCGAGCTGGTAGATAAATATGTGGCCGATGCCGAAGCCGGTGCGGAACTCACCGAAGAAGAAAAACGCATCCTGCACAACGACAAGGATTAAACATGAACATATTGGATTTCAAACCTGCTTTGAGTGCGGCGGCCGTCGCTTTGGCATTGTCGGCCTGTACCATGATACCCAAATACGAGCAGCCGCAAGTGAGCGTGCCGGAAAACTTCACGCACGACCGGCAACCTGAAACCGGTATTCAGGCGGCCTCGTTGGGTTGGCAGGATTATTTTGCCGACCCGCGCCTGCACCGTTTGATTGAAATCGCACTCGAACGCAACACCGATCTGCGCGAGGCCGCACTCAATGCCGAAGCCGTGCGCAAACAGTATATGATCGCCCGTGCCGATTTGCTTCCCGGCATCAATGCTTCCGGCAACGGCTCGCGTGCGCGTATTGCCGAGGATTTAAGCCCAACCGGCCGTTCAACCGTTGCATCGTCTTATACGGTAGGTTTGGGTATTACCGCCTATGAAATCGATTTGTTCGGCAAAGTGCGCAGCACGGCAGAAGCGGCTAAGCAGAGTTACTTCAATACCGCCGCCGCACGGGATTCGGCACATCTGAGCCTGATTGCCTCGGTTGCCAAAGCCTATTTCAACGAACGCTATGCCGAAGAAAGCATGAAGCTGGCACAAAATGTGTTGAAAACGCGCGAGCAAACCTACAAGCTTGCCCGTCTCAAACACAATGCAGGGGTGATTTCCGCCGTGGATGTGCGCCAGCAGGAAGCATTGATTGCCGCAGCACAAGCCGATTATGAAGCGGCCGTGCAAAGCAGGGAGCAGGCGCGTAATGCTTTGGCTGTGTTGCTCAACCGCCCAATCCCCGACGATTTGCCCGCCGGCCTGCCTTTGAGTAAACAATATAAAATCAGCAGGCTGCCGGCTGGTTTGACTGCCGACGTGTTGCTGAACCGTCCCGATATCCGCGCCGCCGAGCATTCGCTCAAGCGGGCCAACGCCAATATCGGTGCGGCGCGTGCGGCATTTTTCCCGAGTATCAGGCTGACCGGCACCATCGGCACGGGTTCGACAGAGCTGAACGGTCTGTTTCAGGGCGGCAACAGCACTTGGGCTTTTGCGCCCAGCATCAATCTGCCGATTTTCAACTGGGGCAGTAACAAAGCCAATTTGGATGCCGCCAAAATCCGCCAACAGATTCAAGTGGTGAATTACGAAGCAGCCGTTCAAAATGCCTTCCGCGACGTTTCCGATGCGCTGGTTGCCCGTGAGCAGCTTGATAAACGCTACGCCGCAGCAGCCAAGCAGGGTAAGTCATACGCCGATTACCTGCGCTTGGTGCGCCTGCGCTACAAGCACGGCGTTTCCAGCGCACTCGACCTGCTGGATGCCGAGCGCAGCAGTTACGGTGCCGACATGGCTTTGCTCGGTATCGAAAGAACCCGCTTGGAAAACCTTGCCGATCTGTATAAAGCATTGGGCGGAGGGTTGAAACGCCATACGGATAACGGATCTCAATATTGAGATACTGATATTTCCATACTGCTTGAGGCCGTCTGAAAAACACCAATATGTTTTTTTCAGACGGCCTCAAACGTTTGAGCAGCTCTGTATTCAATTCATGCCTACTCATTTTGCGAATATGCTTTTGTTTTTTAGATTTACCCGAATTTAAGTTTAAAACTTAATTTGTTTTGTTAAAAATCAACGGCTTGATTTAAATGTGCAATGAAATTGATATAAGCATGTAAGAAACCCGCAACCGCAGCGTCTATTTGAGCATGATTCACAGATTAACCATTCCAAGTAAAACATGATGAGTAAAACAAACTGTTTAAACCACTTTTCGGAAACATGGGGCAAAGATATCGCTTTATTGGGCTTGCGCCTGTTTATCGCTTATGAATTTTGGGAGGCAGGTATCGGCAAATGGCGTGGCGAAAACTGGTTTGCCACCATCCAGCAAGATTTCCCGTTCCCCTTCAATTTACTGCCCGCCGATGTGAACTGGGCTGCCGCTATGGGTGCAGAGCTGATTGTGCCGGTGTTGCTGGTGTTGGGTCTGTTCGGCCGCTGGGGAGCATTGGTGTTGGTGGCCGTAACCATTGTGGCCTGGGCTGCGGTACATGGCGGAAACGGCTACAACGTTTGCGACAACGGCTACAAAATGGCATTGATTTATCTCGTGGCTCTGCTGCCGCTGGTATTCCAAGGTATGGGCCGTTTATCGTTGGATTATGTGTTGTTTAAAAAAGCAAACAAAAACATTCCGGTATAGTCCGTCTGATACAGACAGACGGTGTATTTCACTTAAAGCGTTTATTTTTAATATTTAATTTCAGGAGTATAAAAACATGAAAACCACTTCTTCTCTGATTGCTTTGGCGGGTTTGTTGGCTTTGGCCGGTTGCCAAGATAAAAACCAACAACCTGCGCCCACCGCAGCCGCAGCAAGCGCGGCCGCACCTAAGGCCGAAGAAGGCAAATGCGGCGAAGGTAAATGCGGCGCGGCTTCACATGCGGAAAGCAAAGCCGAAGAAGGCAAGTGCGGCGAGGGTAAATGCGGTGCCGCTTCTCACGCACACAGCAAAGCCGAAGAAGGTAAATGCGGTGAAGGTAAATGCGGCGCGGCTACCAAAGCCGGCAGCAAAGCTGAAGAAGGTAAATGCGGCGAAGGCAAATGTGGCGCCGGCAGCAAAGCCGATGCTAAATCTGCCGAAGGCAAATGCGGCGAAGGTAAGTGCGGCAGCAAATAAGCACCTGATGCCGTGGCCGTCTGAAACCATTTTGCCGACTACTTTTTTCAGACGGCCCATTCTGTTTAAACCATTTAAATGTCGGTTTCAACCCCTATTTCATTAAGGAGTGTCAACATGAAGAAAACCTCATCTTTGATTGCATTGGCCGGTACTTTGGCTCTGTTAGGCAGCCAAGCCGCCGTTGCACACGGTAAAACCCCTGTAAAAGCCCCCGTATCCGCCGAAAAAGCACACGAAGGTGCTTGCGGCGAAGGTAAGTGTGGTGCTTCTAAAGCCGGTGAAGGCAAATGCGGCGAAGGTAAATGTGGTGCACACGCCAAGAAAAAATCCGCCAAAGCCGGTGAGGGCAAATGCGGCGAAGGCAAGTGCGGCGCACACGGCAAGAAAAAATCTGCCAAAGCCGGTGAAGGCAAATGCGGCGAAGGCAAGTGCGGAAGCTAATCATCTGATGTGTTAATCCTTTTAAATACCTTAAATTGACGGAAGGCCGTCTTATCCTTTCAGACGGCCTTTCCTTTTTTCCGGTATCTTTCTATCAGCATGTTTGTATGCGCTTGAAGCATTCTGATACAAATATACCCATTTAACCGAGGAAGACAAAATGAACACTCTGTATGGTGCGGGTTTAGGCTACAAACGCAGCCTTGCCGATGATTTTTTGAATCTGGATCGTGAAAACAGCCCCATCCGTTTTATTGAGATCGCGCCGGAAAACTGGTTGAAGATGGGCGGTGCGGCGCGTAAAAAATTCGATGCCGTTGCCGAGCGTTTTCCCGTTGCCTGCCACGGCCTGTCGCTTTCATTGGGCGGCCAAGACCCGTTGCAGGTTGACTTTCTCAAACAAATCAAAACATTCCTGCGCCAATATCATATCGGCTTCTTTTCTGAGCATTTGAGCTATTGCAGCCATTTCGGCCATGTTTACGACTTGCTGCCCCTGCCGTTTACCGAAGAATCGGTACGCCATACCGCAGCCCGTATCTGCCAAGTTCAAGATATACTCGAACAACGCATTGCGGTCGAAAACACCTCTTATTACGCACACAGCCCGATTGCCGAAATGGACGAAGTTGAGTTTCTCAACGCGGTAGTGCGCGAGGCGGATTGCGATATCCATCTCGATGTGAACAATGTATATGTGAATGCCGTTAACCACGGTATCGTGCAGCCGCAAGACTACATCAAGCGCGTGGACGTAGCCCGCGTAACCTACATGCACATGGCGGGGCACGACGAAGAAAGCGAAAATCTGCTGATCGACACGCACGGCCAGCCCGTTTGTGCCGACGTGTGGGATTTGTATGACTACACTTGCCGCATTCTGCCGCACAGCGTACCTACTTTGCTCGAGCGCGACAGCAATTTCCCGCCGTTTGCCGAGTTGGAAGCCGAAGTAGGCCGCATCGCCGCGATTCAGCAACAAGCCGAGGAAACCCGTCATGCCGCATAATCCTGCTGCCGTGACCAGTGCCGAATTTCAAGCGCAGCTGGCAGACTATGTCCGCGACCCTTCCAAACCCGCACCGGAAGGCGTACCGCCCGAACGCCTTGCCGTTTATACACGCTTGGTACGCAACAACCTGCGCAGCTTTTTAGATTTGTGTTTCAGCGACAGCAGCAACTTTGCCGATGCCGGTTTATGGCAGGAACTGCAACACCGTTTTTTGATAGAGGCACGCCCCGAATCCCCTTTTTTCAACGATATTCCCGCCCAATTTCTCGCCTATGCGCGCAGTAAGGAAGGTGCGGAACGCCTGCCGGAAAACGTGTTGGAAATGATGGATTTCGAAACGGCGCTGCTGCATGCCGAAACCGCCGTCCAACCCGTTTCAGACGGCCAGTGGAACGATACTTCCACAATCTATTGGGCACCGGCGGCCAAATTGGCACACTACAACTGTAATTTTGTCGGCAGCGGTTTGGAAACCATCGAAGACGAACCCAGCATCGTGCTCACTTGGCGCAACCGCAATAACGAAGTATATTACCGCTTGGTGGAAGGCCCCGACCTGTTTCTGCTCGAACACTTCAGCCAGCAGCCGGATACTTTTGAAAACGTGCTCGAAAGCCTCAACAGCATTTTGGCCGGGCAAGATATTGAAAACTGGCTGCGCGAGAATCTCGGCGGCTGGGTGGATGCGGGTGTGCTGTTAGTAGAAAAAACTGTTCAAAAACAGTAAAAAAGCAGTGTTTGGCCGTATTGTCAGGATTTTGTGCTAAAAATAAGCTGAATTTTAGCTCTAAAAGTTTTACAATATGCGTCTTTCATCACTGCGACCCGATATGGAAAATTTTAAAAAAGTTTTGGCGTCGCTCAGACCGGATATTCTACGTTTTGCCAAAATCCAGCTGCGCGACGAATACCTTGCCGAAGACATTGTGCAAGAAACGTTGGCAACCGCTATCGACAAACACAGTCAGTTTCGCGGTGATGCGGGAGTAAAAACTTGGGTGATGACCATACTTAAAAACAAAATCACCGATTATTTCCGCAGTGCCAAACATACTGTCAGCCTTGATGCCCTTCAGGAAGAAAATGCCGCCATCGACAACGGCTACGAAGACTGCTTTAACGACAGCGGCCATTGGCTGCTTTCGGCAAGCCCGCGCCAATGGAGTGCGGCTCCTGAAGATGCCGAATGCCAAAAAGCTTTTTTCCGCACGCTGGAAAACTGCTTGAAAGGTTTGCCCGAAGATACGGCCAGAATATTTTATCTGCGGGAAATTATGGGCATGGATATTGAAGAAATATGCAGCAGCTTCAATATTACCAAAGACAATTGCTATGTTATCCTGCACCGCGCCCGCAACGGCTTGAGAAACTGCTTGCAGCACCGGTGGTTTGATTTGAATTGAACGGTTGAAGAAATAGAGAAGAAAACATCATTATGTTGAATTGCAAACAAGCTTGTGCACTGTATTCGGAAAGCCTTGACCGAAAATTAACCATAAGCGAGCGCGGTAATTTATATCTGCATCTCGCCTTATGCGGACACTGTCGGCGTTACCGCAAGCAGTTGCTGTTTATCCGTAAAAATATCGGAAATTGGCAACACAGTAGAGATAAAGAGTAAACCCAACCGGAATCTTAAAAAAGGCTCCGGTTTTGTTTTAAGTGTTGATTGACTATATATACTTCGAGATGTATCAATATTCGGTGTTTGTAAAAGATTCAGGCCGTCTGAAAAGGTTTTTAGACGGCCTTTTCTGTATAAGATGCCCGATTATTGTGTTGAATCGTTTTCGCGTTTAGGCGGCATGGGAGCAAACCAGCCTACCAGCAGGAGCAGCAGTCCGACCACGATGAACGACACAATTCGTGCGATGCCGCCGCTGTTGCCAAGTTCCACCAAAAAGAGTTTGGCAACAACCAGCCCCATTAATGCGGCTCCGATAAACCAGCGCGTGCGGCGGTGTTTTTGATGGCCGTTAACCATCAGTGTGATTGCTGCTGCCGACCAAACGATGGAGAGGCTGGCTTGCAGGCCGAATGAAGCGGTAAGGGTTGCGAAATCCCACGCTACATGGTCGAAGAAGTGCCATGCACGCATCACGCCGGCGCTCAGCGAGACAAAGGCCAGCAGCACGGGTGCCGCCAAAATTTGGCGTTTGGCTTCAGCAGACCATTCCTGCGGTACCCATGTGTACGGTTGGCGCAGGTATTGCCAGATTAAAGCGATGATGGAAAGCTCCAGCGGATTGATGACAGGCAAGTAGGGCAGGGGCGCAGGAGCGTGAGGCGCAGAGAAGTTTACCCACAGCAGCCAGCCGGCGGCGTAAAGCGCACAGATTTGGCTGCCGAAATGCCGGTAAATATCAGGATAACGCTTAACCGGCCCGATGGCTTTGGACGACTGGAAATACAGCCATGCGGCCAGCGGTACGACCAGCCATGAAAGCTGCGCCCACACGCCGTTGAAATGGAGAAAGACGCTGCTGCTGACCAGCCATGTCCAACATGCGCCGAAGATCAACAAGCCTATACGTTGATAGATCGCATTGATAGACGGATGCAGGGTTTGCATGTTGAGAATATAAACATACAAAGCCGTGCCGACCAACAATAAGAGGCCGTCTGAAAGCGGTTGGTGTAAGTGGAAGAAAAAGTCTGAAAGCGTGTACAGGCCGAAGATGATACCGAACGCCAATGAAGCGGTTTTTGCCTGCCGCCAATCCAGTTTGCGGGCGGTAAAGGCAAACGGGGCAAACAGGATAACCGGTATCCAGCGCATCGACATCCACAAATCGTAGTCCAGCAAAAACATGCCTTCAGAGAGACCGTGCCAGCCCAGCCACAATGAAACGGCCATCATTGCCCAGCCGCCGAGAGAGTGGGCATCGCGCAAAGATGAATGGGCAGCTTGGTATTTAGGTTTATGCAGGCCGTAAGCCGCCGTGCCGAGCAGCAAGGCGCAGAGAATGAGCCACGGTGCCGAAGCAGAGTGTTCGTCTTGAATCAGAGTGGTGCTGACTGCAAGAACATACGCGCCGTACAGCAATGTATAAGCGGTGAGAATGATTTGCGGGTGTTTGCGTTGAATGTGCGAGCAGGCTGTCGTTAATACGGCGAAGGCGATCATGCTGCCGGTTTTGCCCCATATCAGCAAAGGCAGCAGGGAAGCGTGCAGCAAAGCTAAGGTCAAAACCGCTTTTTGGGCATTGTTCTCCCAAGCTGCCGCTGGGTTTGGCCGCTTCAAATGCTGGAAATACATCCAGCCGCCGCCCGCCGCAACCAGAAGCGTACCGAGCAGCGGGCCTGACAGCATGGTTTCTGCGCCCGCGCGGTAGGTGGAAAGCTGCGTCAGCGCGGCCAATATATACACGCCGACGGCGCCGAGGCGGGCGGCAGGTTGCTGCTGGCGGATGCCGAAGGTATAAACCAGTGCCGCTTCAAGCGTCCATGCTGCTGCCGTCCATTGTTGGTCGAAGGCCAGCGGTACGGCTAAGGTGGCAAACAGGAAAGCCAGCAAAGTGAAGGCTTGTTTCATTACTCGCATGTCCGTACCCATGCGGGCAAAGCGCAAAGCAAACAGTGCGTAAACGGCGGCGAAGCCCAATGCCGACCATGCGGCCGCGTTTTCCCATGTTGCCACCATTCGGTATTGCAGGCCGTAAGCCAAAAAAGCCGTGCCAAACAGCAAGGCGCTGTCCAACATATTGATATGTGCGCGGTGGACGGTGATGTTTTTGAAGATGTGTTCCAACGAAGCATTGTCGGCGGCTGATTCGGCGGTTTGTCCGTGGCGTTTTTCCTGCAACACTTTGCGGGCAAACAAACAGGCAATCAGCGTGTACAGCAGCCAGTGGTAAATCAGGAACGGCTCGGTGGTGGCAAAGTGTTGCGGCGTGTAAGCCTGTGCGCCCCAGAAGGCTCCGATGGCAAACGTGCCGATAAAACCGGTTAAGTTGAGCGAACGCCAAGCCTTAAACCACGCGATGCCTGCCACGCCGGTGTTGAGTAAGGCAAGATAAGAAAACAGTATCAGATAACGCCCGCTGCCGTCTGAAACCAGCAAAGGCGCAGCCATACCGCCGATTAAAGCGACTTGCGCCAACACCAAAGCGTTTTGCCGCACGGCCAACGCCGCCATCAACACCACCAGCGCCACCATTACCGCAAAGACTGCCGGTGCGGGCAGCAAAGGATGCAGTTTCAAAGCGGCCAGCGAGGTCAAATACATCACCGCTACGCCGAAGCCCTGCAGAATCAAACCGTAATCACGCTTACGCTTTTGCAGTTTCCAGCCGGCCAACGTAGCAACCAAACCGGCCGCGCCTACGGCTGCATAACGCGCGCCGATGGGAATATAGATATATTCGGAAGCCAGCCGCAGCAGAAAGGCCAGTCCGAGAAACAGCACGATGACACCGGCTTTCAGCAATGGGTTGCCGCGCATAAACCATGCCTGTATCGGATGCTCTTTAGCCGGTTTTTGGGGTGCGGGTTTTTCGGATGCTTCGACTGCCGTTGTTTTCTGAGCAGACATTTCAGGCGCAACCGGAGAGCTTGGTTCGGTTGCCGCTTTATGCCGGAAGGTTGCGGTAGGCTGCACGCTTGCCGGTTTGGCCGTTTCTTCCGGCACATGCACGACGGCGGGTTTGTCGTGCCGGATGGTTTGAACGGCAGGAAAGGCCGTCTGAAAAGTATTTTGAGCAGGTAGCGCTGTTTGGGCCATTGCGCCGTTTGGAGTAGGAACAGCCGTTTCAGACGGCCTCAACGACGGAGCAGGCCGGGGCTTGGCCTCGGATAAAACACCACCGCCTTCAGCCTGAGGCAGTTGCTGTTTCAGAGCTTCCAAATCGTTTTCCAGTCGGGCGAGCCGTGATTCCCAGTTTTCCCGCAACTGCTTTTCGGCATTATCTTTGACCACATTCACAACAAGCCAAAATATCGAGCCAAGCACAATGCCTTGCCAAATATTGCCGAATAAAAAAGCGAGGGTAATCGGTATCACTAAACCTAAATACTGCAGCATGGTTCAACCTTTATGAATATGTTGATGACATTATAAAGACAGCAGCTGTTTAACTTGTTGATTAGATATTAATCGGTGTGTTTTTAAATTAATCGTTATGCTTGGAAATGTTTCGGCACGTTTGATCAACGGTGTAATAAAGGCCGCAGTTTTGAGAAAAGGCCGTTTGATTTTTTCAGACGGCCCCGTTTCGCTTGATGAGGGCAGATACTTTTACAAAAAGCACTGCAACAAATCATTTAAAAACCGCCGCCCCAGTTCAGACGGCCTGAAAAACAGCGGGTCGTTGTCCAGCAGACCTTGCTGCTGCGCGGTGCGGATTTGCGCGGCGATGTGTGCGGGCGAGATGCCGGTGCGCTCTTGCAGCCACGCAGCGGGCACGCCGTCGGTGAGGCGCAGGGCGTTCATCATGAATTCAAACGGCAAATCTTCGGCGGCCACGGTTTTGCGTTCGATGGCATCGGTCGGGTTGCCCTTCATGGCGGCGAGATAATCGTTGGGGTGGCGTTTGCGGGTGGTGCGCTCGATGCGGGTAGGGTAGGAAATCTTGCCGTGCGCGCCCGCACCGATGCCGATGTAGTCGCCGAACTGCCAGTAATTGAGGTTGTGGCGGCATTGTTGCCCGGGGCGGGCGAATGCGGATGTTTCGTAATGCTCGAAACCTGCGCTCAAAAGCTCGGCGTGAACGGCATCTTCGATATCTTGCGCCGTTTCGTCTTGCGGCAGGCCTTTGGGCGGTGTGTGGCCGAAGGGTGTGTTTGGTTCCATCGTCAAATGGTAGGCACTGATGTGGCTTGCGCCGGTGGCGATGGCGGTTTGGATGTCGGATAAGGCCGTCTGAACGGTTTGGTTCGGCAGTGCATACATGATATCGACGTTGACTTTGTCGAACAGGCCGAGAGCGGTTTCGATGGCATTCAGGGCTTCGCTGCGGTTGTGGATGCGCCCCAATGCGCCGAGTGCGGCATCGTTGAAACTCTGTACGCCGATAGAAAGCCGCGTGATGCCTGCGTCTTTAAACCCCTGAAATTTTTCTTTTTCAAACGTGCCGGGGTTAGCTTCGAGCGTGATTTCGGCTTGCGGTTGCAGCCTGACAAGCGAACGGATGCCGCCGAGCAGACGGTCTATCGAGGCCGCCTGAAACAGGCTGGGGGTGCCACCGCCGATAAAAACCGTTTCGACGGGCCGCCCCCACACATTGGGCAGCTCGGTTTGCAGGTCGGCCAGCAGCGCATCAATATAGGTTTGTTCGGCCAAATCGCTTTTGGCTTGATGCGAGTTGAAGTCGCAATACGGACACTTGCGCACGCACCACGGGATGTGGATGTAGAGCGATAAGGGGGGCAGGGCTGTAAGGTAGCCGGGTTGGGAAAAAGTGATTTGAGACATGAATATTTACAAAGCTTTTTGAATCAAGCGGTTGATTTGGGGTGCGCGGAAAACCAATATGAGGCCGATAACGAGTTCTGCCGCAGTCATGATAATGGCCGAAGATTGGTCGGCGGTAAGCATCTTCCATACATCTGTTTGATAAGTATTGGTAAACGCTTGGTAAAGGCTGAACCAATAAATGCCGTCTCTTAATGCGTTAGACAAGGTCCAAATGCCGATTAGGATAATGCCTGTCGTCAGCCACGGGGCAGGGTGTTTGGGTATGGTCTGTTGTTCCTGTTGGACTTGGGGCAGCAGAATATTGGCAATCGTGGCCGGAAAAAACCACAGCACCAGCCAGCAGATTGCATAAACCAGATAAAGCGGAGCCATTTGCAGGGGCGAGATGTTTTCATCAAAAGCATACGCGCCGACAAACCCTGAATTAAGGGTATGGATACACCATACGATCACGAAAAGACGTATGGCAACAATCAATATTTGTTTGGGAGACATAGCAAATTTTCTGAATATTTATGTGAAAAATGAGTAAGTGATTGAGGTCGTCTGAAAAGTAAATAGGTGGTTTTCAGACGGCCTTATCAAAAATATTAAGAAGCCACTTTTCGAATGAGGCCGCTAAACAAAGTCGGTTTTATGCATAAGGCCAGCCCGAAAATCATGGTTATGCCGTTATATATAATAGCCCGTGAAGAAACGATGCTTGTGCCGATTGGATCCGTAGCCGCAAAAGCATAGTAGAAATCGATGCTCAAATTGGCTAGAGCCGGCACTGCCATCCATATCCCCATCAAAACCAAACCGGTGTTTAACCACAGTGCAGCGCTCTGAGGCATGTTTACTTTCTCTTCGCTGTGCACGGGCAAAACTTTTTCAGCAATGCGCGGTGCGAATTTCCACAATAGTCCCCATACGGCAAACCAAACAAAGAAAAGCACTATTTCCAGCAAGAGCAGATAAACGGCATCTTCCTCACGTAAAATGATTTCTATATGTGCCAATATTGAAGAAAAAGAAACGCCCACAAAGCGCAAAAACGCATAAAAAAATCAGTAAACGGATAACGATAGCGGTAATTTGTTTCGGAGTCATAATAAGTTTTCAGACGGTCTGTTTTTATGGTTTTTATGGCTTATCGGGATACAGCAAATCAATTTTTTTCTTTAATTCTTCTAATGCCAACCCGCGGTGGCTGATGCGGTTTTTGGTATCGGGGTCAAGTTCGGCGGCGGTGCAGCCCAACTCGGGCAGGTAAAAATGCGGGTCGTAGCCGAAGCCGTTTTCCCCCGCCGCCTGCTGCTGCCAAACGCCGCGCCAGATGCCTTCGGCGATAATCGGCTGCGGATCGTTTTCATGGCGCACCAAAACCAGCACGCAAACGTAATAGCAGCTTTGATCGGCCTTGTCGGCCAGTTCGGCGGACAATTTGGCATTGTTGGCAACATCGGATTTCGGGTTTTCACCGGCGAAACGTGCCGAATAAATGCCGGGTGCGCGACCCAAAGCAGGTGCGCAGATGCCGCTGTCGTCGGCCAATGCCGGTTTGCCGCTGTGTTTGCTGGCATGGCGGGCTTTGGCGATGGCGTTTTCAATAAAGGTAACGTGCGGTTCGGGGCATTCGGGCACATTGAACGCCGATTGCGGCAGCACTTCGATATGCCGGCCTGCAAACCAGCGGGAGAACTCTTTGAGTTTGCCGGCATTACCGCTGGCCAAAACGATTTGCTTAAACATGTTTGTTTTCCTGCTGTTCCGCCTGTATCCGCGCAGCTTGAACGGCTTTATTCCGTGCCACTTGGCGGATATAGAGGGCGAGACAGGCAATCTGGCCGAACACGGCTGCAAAGGCGAATAAGAAAGCAGCTACGGCAAATTGTTTGCTTTCGATGGAAAGCAGCCAACTTCCGAGCAATACTAAAGTCATGAATAAAAGCGTAAAAAAGGCAATGCCGAGCAGATAGGTTTTGCGGGCGTTCATACAGTGCTTGCGGGGATAAAAGAAAGGCATTATAGCGGAGAATCAAGGTGCAAGGGCAGGCGGGTTTGTATAGTTAATCAACTTAGACTTTGCTACGGCGTTGCTGCGTCTTAGCTCAAGGAAAATGATTGTGTAAGCCGCTAAAGCGGCAACAGAATCGGTGCTGTGCTGCCTGCGGCTTGCTGTTTTGTATTAAAAATAAGCTGATTGACTATGAGATAGAGAGAATAGAGATAAGGCGTTTAAGCAGAAGGAAAATCTACTTCGGCATGAAGTTTTATGTGCCAATAAAAATAAAAAACAAAGCAAAAAAACAAACAGCACAGAAAAATCTGTGCTGTTTTGTTAAATATTTGGCGGAGTGGACGTCTGCCATATATAGTGCCGTATTGTTATTTGCCATTTCAATAGTAATTTTCAATTCATATAGTTATAAATTTACCAGTACCAGATAGACCTATATTGTGCCATGATATCACTTTAAAAATGGTACACAAAATGGTACATATAATGGAAGAGGTGCATGATGGGTAAAATTTTAAAAAACTCTGATATTTTAAAAATCAAAGCCGGAGAGAAGGCGATTGCCCAAGGCAGCGTACAGGGTCTTCAATACCGTCCTTCTGCAACGACGAATGGGCATGGCCAATGGATTTTCAGATATGTGAATCCCGAAGACGGTAGAAGAAAACAGATCAGCCTGGGTGTATTTCCTGATGTAGATGTCAATGCAGCTGTCAAATTGGCTTCCGAATATCGTTCCAAGCTGTCACAGGAAATTGATCCTCACAAAGAAAAGAAGCTGGAAAAGCACAATCAAAGCATTCCCACTTTTCACGAAGCTGCAATCAAACTTCATTCGATCTTGGAACCTAAATGGAAAAACCCAAAGCATAGCCGGCAATGGATTAATACTTTAAAACAATATGCTTTTCCGGTTATTGGGCACTGTCGAATGAATGAGATTAAGGCCGCTGATATAGAAAAGGTACTCTCGCCTATTTGGAATGAAAAACAAGAAACAGCCGTAAGGGTTCGTCAGCGTATCGGCAGTATCTTTGATTGGGCAATAGCATCCGAATATTGTCAGTTTAATCCGGTTCCGGCGACACACTATCTGCTTGCGCCTCCGACACCTAAAAAACAGCGTGTAGAACATTTTCCGGCTATGCCGTGGAAAGATATTCCGGAATTTATTGCCAAACATTTGAGGAATGGGGAACACTACAATGTAACAAGGTATATTGTGGAGTTTGTCATTCTGAGTGCGTGCCGTTCAGGAGAAGCTCGCGGGATGGTTTGGGAGGAAGTGGATTTTTCCAATCGAATTTGGACTATTCCGGCTGAGCGTATGAAAACAAAAGCAGTGCACCGAATTCCTTTAACGGACCGAATGTTGGAAATACTAAGCATTCTCAGGGAGTTTGATACCCAATTCGTATTTCCGTCGCCGTCGAAACAACAGCAATTGTCGGACATGGCATTAACGTCTTTCCTACGCAAACATTCGGCGCACAGCAATATTAAAGGCCGGGTGGCAACCATGCACGGTTTCCGTTCCAGTTTTAGAGATTGGTGCTCTGAAAACGGGAAGGATCCCATACAGGCTGAAAGGGCATTGGCTCATACGGTCAAAAATTCCGTAGAAGCTGCTTATCACCGGACGGATCTATTGGAACAGCGTTTTGTACTCATGCAGGATTGGTCTAATTTCTTAGGCAGCTATCATAAAGAGTGAGATCGGATTTAACGGAGAACCATATATATAGCCCACACATAAGCCTATATAGTTAATAGAATATTTGACAAATTTCTTTAATTTTTTTTAAAATATTGACGTTCGATATCCATTGCATGATGGACTGCTTTAAAGCAACCTCAGAGACAGAATTGGATGGTCTGAGAACCGCTCCCCCAGGCCCGTAGCTCAGGTAAAAACGATCTGATTCAGTTTGACCCTGATATTTTAAGGTGTCTCATAAAATTGTTAAAATTTGCCCAACTGAAAATATTACGTCCAATGCCCGAATAGCTGTAACTCGGTGCTGCGGTGGGGTGGTTGGCGAATAAAGAAAAACCGAGTTTCCTTTTTTATGAAGGGAAACATTATGTTACTCACAAGAAAAGAAGTGGCTAAGAAATTGGCGCTTTCTGCGAGTAAATTGGATGAAATCCGCAAAAACGATATCACTTTTCCGCAACCTCTGTATTTGACTGAGTCAAAAAAGATGATTCGATGGAAAGACTCCGATGTCGAAGCATGGATTGAGTCCAAACGGATTTTTTAAAACCATACAACGCTGCATTTTTGCAGCGTTTTTTATTTGTGAAAGTGTTAAATAAAATAGCGGGCCGAAGCCCGCTATGTATTCATTATCTATTTTATCTTTGATAAGCATTTGGATAGATATACACGGTTTTACCTGTCGGCTTACCGTAGGTTGTGTTGATTGGTTATTCCTGCACAGCCAAGTGCAGGCAGTTCTCGGCGGCCAAGCCGAGAACTATTCCGGTCGGTGTGCAGTGACCGGACTCCGATTTTCGCCTTCGCAGGCTCCGCCTCAACAACCGGCGGTCGAACCGCCGGTCATCAGCCGGCAGCCCGTTCAACGCCCGGATGCCATCCGGTTTGATTACGATGAGATTGTTCGTTTGCCCGTTCCTTTCGTATCCCTCACGGGACTTACCTTTGCACGCTGAACTCGCGCTCGGGTACGCAGCTTACGCTTTCCTACTCAGACACTCTCCCGGTCTTTTACCCTTTTCGCCGGTACCACCCGTACGTTTTATGGGCAGTCAGACTTTCCCAAGTTAGTTTGTTGTTACTGCATCATTCCTAGCTGTCGCCTCACATAAATATCCATACCCTACGGCTACCCGGTAACCCGGTTTCAGTCGGTAAAGAGTCCACAAACCCTGACTTACTGGATATTTTGCTTCTTACGGCTCATTCAGTCCACAGCCTCCTCATCCCATCATGAGGTATTCGGATGATTCAACACAGCGCCATTCGGCATCAGTTTCCCGACCCGTTTCGGCTACCGTTACACGCTTAAGCTCTCAACGACCCCGGATTTCTCCGGGTGCCGGCATACCAAGATTTCTCCCGTACGCCCTACAACATTTCTGTTGCACCGCAGCCGTCGTGTGTTGCATACGTCACGCTCTTTCGATACGTCCCGCAGGCCGGACTCTACCGGCTTTCACAAACAAACAGGTCGGTTCCGCATTACTGCGGCCGCCGTTTCCTTGTCGCCCGTTCTTGAAGGCCGAAACGGATTGGGTCGAATCGGGGAGTTTCACCCCGAAGCGCCCTTCGTAGTCGTACCAGCACCATTACGTGCATACGACTTCGGCAAACTGGACGGTTTGGCAGACCATCTCGATCTCATCACGTTGGGGGCTAGCCAACGATTAACAGGTGTGGCTAGCACCATCGGATAGGGTGATTGTAAGGGGTCTCCTTTTGCCGAGATAGGGGCTTTGCTCCCTATCTCGGACTCTTCTATATTTGCTGCCCCTACCTGACTTAAAAATAAAGCCCCAACCCTTGATAATCCTAGTGGGTTGATTACATACCCAAATTTTAAAATTTGGCGTATGATATCTGCAACACAACATAAAAACACAACTGAATACGGTAAACACAAAAAGTAAAAGATCAGGTGTAACAAGAGAGAAATGCGGCCAGGCATTTCGAATCGGATACCGATATTGTTTATTGTTGAGTGGTTTCTCGAAAGAAAGGATGCTGACGAACAGATAGCCTAAGTTGACCAACCGGTTTGGTAATGATGCGCATAGCGCCCGAACAAACTATATGGGTCGGAGGAAAAAACACTCCGGCTCCCCATAACATTTTGTCGAGGAGTGCAGATGATGCCATCCCAAACCCAAACCCAAACCGGATTGTTAATTTTTACCTGCCGTTCCATCTATATGCAGAGAATTGCCGATGCTGTAGAGGACGGCTACGAGTATTACGTCTGCGGTGAAGTGCCGACGGTAAAGCTGCCTGTATTGGTAGATAAATTTACCGTTAACTTCCCCCTACATCACTCGCCCAAACAACGCTACCGTGCGCGTCAGAAAGGTAAAAGCAGCACAAAATTGCTGTGCTACCGTCACGATAAGGAGCCGGATAAAGTCCGGTTTATTTTGCTGCACCGTCGCAATAAAAACAGCGATTTGCCCAAAGGTGAGCAATGGCAGATGGTCACCAACCGCCATACCCGGATTCACAGTAGCGGTTATGAGCTGGTGCGCCTGCCGAATGAACGCAAACCGGACAGCCCCAAGAAACCGTTGAAACCTTACCGGTGGTCGTGGCAGTATACCGGGCAGCGCATGAGCGATTTTGAAGCGGATATAAAACGGGCGGTGGTTCGCAAGTCGGAAGCAGATTATTTGGCGTTGTTCGAAAGACTCTCCCGCACATTAGGCTTCGCAGGTGCGCGACAGCAGGCATTCGGTTTGCTGAAGCGTATGGAAAGTGAATGGTTGAAAACAACCGGCCGGAAACCGCCCCGGCATTTTAATGGCAAGCTGCCTACGGTAATGCGGTTGAAGAATGAAGGGATTACTTTGGCTGAATTGTTAAAAAATCAAAAAATTAAACTCAAAATTTGATTAAATTGTAATGCAACAAGCTAACCAACAAATGATAAAGAACTATCCCAATTTAGCAACGTACTAAGTCATTCTTTTTAGTCAAAACAGAAAAACGTTGTAAAAAATAAGCCCGATGTATGTAACCATCGGGCTTTTATGCTCAAAAGTTATTTCAAACCGAGACCTTTGCAAAACCCCACGCCAACAAACAGCCGGAACATGCTTCATCATGTTCCGGCTGTTTTTGCGTAAAAATCAGGCAAATTACCCCTGAAATCCCCTTAAAGTGCCTCATTATGAGGCACTGCCTGCCTGTTCAGGCAGCAACAGGCACACCTATCCTGTTGGCCGCCTTCAACAGGTTCACACACATCGCCTTCAGGTGGCTTTGCGCCCTCACTTTGCCCAACCCGAAATAGGCTGCCCGGCCATAGCGGAATTTGCGGTGCAACGTACCAAAGCTTTGTTCCACCACATAGCGCACTTTCGCCAGCCGGCCGTTGCGGATTTTCTGCTCTTGGCTTAACGGGCAGCCACGGTGTGCTTTTTGCATGATGCCGTCTTTCAAGCCGCACGCTGCCAAATGTTGTCGGTTCTCCCGGCTGTCGTAGCCTTTATCCGCATAGACGGTGCTGCCTTCTGCGATGTCCGCCGGTAATGGCAGCAGGTGTTTGCACTCATGAGCATTGGCCGGGGTGATGTGCAGTTTCTCAATATAGCCGTCCGCATCGGTGCGGGTGTGTTGTTTGTAACCGAGATGGAAGCGGCCGTCTTTTTTGATCCACTTGGCATCCGGGTCTTTGCCGGGGGTGGTTTCGCCACAGACAACGCCTTCGTCATCCACTTCGATAGCCTGACGCTGTTTGCCGCCGGCCGTCTGAATAATGGTGGCGTCAACGATGGCGGCGGATGCTTTCTCTACTTTTAAGCCCTTGTCAGCCAGTTGGCGGTTAATCAGATCCAGCAGTTCGGCCAAGGTGTTGTCTTGTGCCGGCCAGTTGCGGAAACGGCAGAGGGTGCTGTGGTCGGGAATGCAAAAGTCGTCGAAGCGGCAGAAGAGTTGGAAATCGATACGGGTGATGAGGCTGTATTCGAGTTCGGGGTCGGAAAGGCTGTGCCATTGACCGAGCAGGATGGCTTTGAACATGGATAACAGGGGATAAGCGGGACGGCCGCCGTTGTCGCGCACATAGCGGGTTTTGCGGCCGGTGAGGTATTGTTCGATGGGTGTCCGGTCAAGAATACGGTCGAGTTTGATGAGTGGGAAGCGGTCGAGATGTTTTTCGATGTGGTTGAGGGCATCGGTGTGTAAAAAGCTACTCATGAATAAAATCCTCTAAATTCTCGGAGTTTGATGTGAGTGGGAATTTAGAGGATTTTTGAGGGTTTTGCAAAGGTCTCAAACCGTTTAAAAAAAACGGGTTTACCTATGCTAGGTTCATCCATTTGGACAATAGGGTTTTTAACCCTGACAAACCTTGGCGTTCTATCAATTCAATTTGAGCGCCTTTAGCTCTATCGCGTATCGTATTTCTAGCACCATGCCCACCAGTTTCACGATAAGAAATCAGCGCAGCCCGTGTTTTCAATCCGCCTAATTTTTTTAGGGTTTCCAGCTTATAAAGGGCGTTGTCAGCTTCTTTTTTATTACTTGAAAAATTAGCAGTTTTACATTCCAGTACATGCAAAACATTATTGGCTAACACCACTACATCTAATTCATTATGTTGATTAGTATTTTTATCTGAATTTTCAATCTGTACATTTAAAGCAACATCTTGAACCCCTGGAATTTTGCGGATGACATCAAATACATAATCTTCAAACCAACCTCCGGCAACATACTTCTTAGTCTCTAAATCTGGAAAATGTAATTTTCCGTTTTGTTGGAATAGCAATTCATTGTCTTCCAAAAGATTTAATAAGTAATTAAAATTTTGTTGATACTGTTTTTCTACTTTTGGCATGTTTGCTGTTAAATCGTTTGAATGGGA
Source organism: Neisseria dumasiana (assembly GCF_022870885.1). Lineage (NCBI taxonomy): Bacteria > Pseudomonadati > Pseudomonadota > Betaproteobacteria > Neisseriales > Neisseriaceae > Neisseria > Neisseria dumasiana. Next base: position 465,266 of record NZ_CP091509.1, read on the forward strand.
AATAACATAATTCAATGCAGTCAAACCTTCTGCAAAATTATTGATTCCTTTTACCAATTCTTCCCATAATTTAGGCAAATTCCGTTGAGTCTGACGGTTAATCGTATAACCTTTTCGAACGGGATAGCCGTATAACTGCAAATAATCCTCAATTTTTATTTTTGAAGGCTGTAATACAAACTGCTCATTATTTTCTAAAAGTAAAACCCGATTATCCTTAGCGGTAAAATAAAATACGGGATAACCTTCATCACGAAACATGCCGTAAGCCCCGATTGCCATTAATTTGGTGCCGCCTGTAACATTCAAAGCTACTTTTTGTTTATCAATGTTTAAGAGCAAGTTGAAAATCTCTTCACGCACACTCTGGATATCATATTCGTCATGCAAATCAAATATTTGAACATTAACACGGCAACGGTTTTTCATCACTTCGGCCAACGTTTCCGCCTTTTTTTTCATTGGTTCCGTAGCCAATAAAATAACCTCTTGAGGGCGAAAGTCTTCCGCCAAAACCGGAATAAAATTCGGTAACGCCTGATCCGATACCAAGCATACATGTACATCAAACTTTTTCATCCTTATTATTCCTTTCATTTTTTCATATATACAATCAATCCCACGCCCGAACATCAAAACGACGCAAACATGCGCCCATTCCGTTCATTTCATCGGCAGAATATTCCGAACCGCGCAACTGCAATTTTTGCGGCAGTTGCAGAAAATAAAAAGCCGCGCCCTTCACACATACCTCTGCCGCCAAGTGCAAAGGCAATGTTCCCAATACCATATCACCGGCTTCAATCTTTGCCGTGTCTAAATGCGGCAGGAAGCAATCAACCTTCCACTCGGTTTGATGCTTCATCCACTCAATTGCCCCTTGATGACGTGATACAAAATAAACCATATTTTTATATTTAACTTAACTCAAACAAATCGAATCAGGCTCTCATCCGTTGCCAAACGGTAAGATTTATAATTATATTCGCCGATGCTTTCTATAAAAAACAATGATGCGCGTCCTTGTAGTTTATCTTCAAGCTTCTTTTTCAAACGCGAGCTAACTTCTTGAACAAATCTTTTATCAGATTGGAATTTTTTTAACTGTCGTTCAATTTCCGCTTTGGTTTCAGAAGATTCTGATCGCAATTTTGGTTTTACCTTCACTAAAAAATTTAATACCTCTTTCGCAAAATCCACATCATCTTGGTTACCTCGACCCGTTAAATGTAAACAACGGGCTGGCTGATGCTTTTTGAAATGGGCAAAAGCTGCATAAATAGCAAAATCTTGGTGAGGCAGCTGAAATACGGCTCCTCCGCAACAGATTGTACGCTCCGCAACATTAATTTCCAGATCAAACTGCTGAAGGTCGCGTTGTGTCAGCTCAACCGCTTCCAAATAATTCCAATCATTCTTCAATAACGGCACAGATAAATTTTCACGCATCCGCACAAACGGAATATCTGCCAACATAACTTTAGCTTCCGCCGCATTTCTCATTCCCAATTTCGTATTTAAAAACCGGGTATCCTTATTCGGATAATAAAATTCAGGATGCTGCTCAAAAGCTTCTTCCACCAAAACATGCGATAAACGATCCTGGCTGCGGCCAAACAAAGACAACGCGTAGCCGATATAAAACCCCATTGATTTTCTGCCACCGGCAATCGACACATGCAACTCTGTTTTTTCATTGCTGCATAAATGATAAATAAACCGTACTATTTGGTCGGCCGCACAATCATTCTCTTCAGGTGTACGGATATCTGCCAACGGAACATTTGATTTATCTGCAATGACCTGAATTGTATCTTCGTTAAAACGAATGGCAGGTAGAGCATACTCCTCGCACAAACGATGGAAAAAACCATGTTTCCCCAAAAGATTATCAACAATCTGCCGTTTACCGATTGAAGTCGTCAATACCCAAAGCTCATCCGGAATCCAGTTTTTCTGCCGATATAGAGCAAACAATGTTTCCGTAATAATCTGCGGCGACATTCCTGTAACGGCAACTAAAATCTTCTTTTTATCCATTTCATATCCCAAACAACTAAATAATCATCTCACGAAAATAAATCGTATTTTGCTTTTTTGAAATTCGCCTTGTCCATAAATTTACAGCATAAATAATCAATTTATTTTATTCTCAACTTTTACATCGTTGCCTTCTAAGATTTCCTCAATTAAGAAAATGAAGACCGTTAAAATTTTAATCATATCTTTATCCCCTCTCAAATATAATTAAACAATAGGAATTTTGTATTCTGGTTAATATGCAGTGCCGATAACAGATTTAAACTATTATCAGCATTCTAAACACAACTACTTCTCCAATGCCTCGATAATCACCCTAGCCACCTCCTTCACAACCACCACGGCAACACCCCTAAAAACGTTATCCCACATATTTCTATCCTTTCAAAAATACAATCAAACGATATTGAGCATTTTTAGCTCTCTTTATAAAGTGCCGATAAAAGTCATACTCCATTACCGGCACTCCAACCGCCACTACTTCCTCAACGCATCCACAATCACCTCTACAACAGCCTTCAAAATTTCATTCCACATATCTCTTATCCTTTCTAAACACAACCAACAATGCCGAGGCTTTCCTTTCCCCTCTCAAATACAGTACCGATAACAAATCTATTACCGGCAGTAAACACAACTACTCCTCTTCCAACGCCTCCACAATCGCCTCAGCCACCTTCTCCACTACCACCACAGCCACAACTGTCAAAATTTGACCCCACATATCTCTTATCCTTTCTAAAAATAACCAACAAAACAAAGTAGTTATCTACTATCTACCCTTAAGATACAGTGCCGATAACCAAATTTCTTATCGTGCTCTCGATGAAACGTATTATCCCGGCAAGCCCGAATCCCTACATCAAGTACAAATTTGTTTTTTAACAAAAGCACGATAAAATACAACCAAGGGGAAATATCACATGAGTAAACGAGAGCATTACGTCTTTGCTTACGACATAAGCAACAGCCGCCGACAATATCAAATCCGAAAAATCCTGAAAGCCTATACCATCGGCCATCAGAAATCACTTTACGAATGCTGGCTTACCTCAAGCGAGCATCACAATCTCTGTTTGGCAATCAATAAGATCATTCGAAGCCCAGACAAAATACTCACGTTCAAAATGCCTTCGGCAGACCACAGCAAAATGTACGGCACCGCCACACGTTTGTATTACCAACCGTTTCTCATCATCTAACCATACAGAATAAGAAAAATGACCACCTTATTTATAGACAAACGAAACCTTCAACTTAAAGCCGATAGTGAAGCACTCGTTTTTTACGACAGCAATACCGCAGAAAAACTGGGAACCGTTCCCATCCGCTTGCTAGAAAGAGTATGTATTCACGGAGATTTACAGCTGTCCGCCTCCGTATTGGGAAAATTAGGAAAACACGGTATCGGCTTATTAGTACTAAACGGCCGAAAAAAAGAACCCGTATTAATGATGCCCAATTTGCAGGTTGACGCCAAACGCAGAGCAGCCCAATTCAGCGCAGCCCAAGACCAAGCATTCTGCCTGGCACAAGCCAAATATTGGATAAACAGCAAAATCAATGCCCAATTTGCCACCGTACAGCAAGCCGCCGAAAAAAATCACCACCTACACCCCCATGCAGAAACCCTGCAAAACATACTCAAAAACATTACCGATTGCCCCGATTTAGACAGCCTTCGAGGTCATGAAGGAGCCGCTTCCGCACATTACTTCACCGCCTGGCAGCACATCCTACCCGCCTCACTCAACTTCAAAGGCAGAAACCGCCGCCCCCCGCGAGACCCCTTCAACACCGTACTCTCACTCGGCTACACCCTGCTGCACTTCGAAATCGTCCGCCGCATTTACCTGATCGGTTTAGATCCCTTTGTCGGATTTTTCCATACCATCACACACAGCCGGGAATCCCTAGCCTCAGACCTACTCGAACCCCTGCGCCCCGAATACGACCAATGGGCAGCAGAATGCTTTCACCAAAAAATACTCCGACCCGAAGACTTTACCCAAAAACAAGAAGCCTGCCTGATGGGCAAAGCAGCACGCATCCGCTTCTATAGCGAGATCGAACATTTCCTGCAACACATCCAACCCAAACTCTTCCAAGCATCACGCCGGCTACTGGCAGAATTAGGCAACCACAGCCGGCAAGATCCCGCCGATTTCGACTACACCGAAACACACTGGGAGCAAACACAATGAAATGGCTGATCGCATACGACATCACCTGCCCCAAACGCCTGCAAAAAATCTACCGTTGCCTGTGCAACCACGCCTTACCCCTGCAAGACAGCGTTTTTCTACTCAAAGGCAGCGAAGCCGATTACCAAGCCTGCCATCAAGACCTAATACCACAAATACACCCCAAAGAAGACAACTTACGGATATACGCCCTGCCCGAACACACACCCATCGTCCACTTCGGCAAACGCCCCCTGCCCGAAGGCATCGTTTGGAGCGGTATCGCCTTACAAATCATGCCCCTGCCCGCAATTACCGACACAACCCAAGAGCAAAAATAATGCCCATCCATCAAACTTATGGACAGGCTACAAAACAAATACACCGCAAATTTTCAGACGGCCTAAACTTTCAGACGGCCTAAACCCTACTCCACCAATTGCAGGACATCGCGGTCATCTCACCAGACCAATCCCGCATTCAACCGTAGGGCGGGCATCCCTGCCCGCTGTTCTCACAAACAAGGCACAGCTGCGGGCAAGGATGCATGCCCTACTATAAGGCCGTCTGAAAATGTTTGCCGTACTGTTCAGACGGCCTTTGCAGTTGAGCTCAATTCCCAATGGCGGGGCTTTGTTTTCAATTTTGTAAACGACCGTGAAGGTTTGGTCGTGAGGTCTTAATCCCCGAATGGTGGGGCTTTGTTTTCAATATGAACAAAAACGTCATTGCATTTGATATTGAGTCTTAATCCCCGAATGGTGGGGCTTTGTTTTCAATGTCTGAAATGAATTACATCCGCAACGCCTACAAAGTCTTAATCCCCGAATGGTGGGGCTTTGTTTTCAATGAATTGTCTATTGCTTTCATGAAACGCATGGCAGGTCTTAATCCCCGAATGGTGGGGCTTTGTTTTCAATTCCTAACTCCGGTACAGACGAATGGGAAGAGTTTGTCTTAATCCCCGAATGGTGGGGCTTTGTTTTCAATGTTATACAGGATGTTTCCCACCAAGAATACAGTCTTAATCCCCGAATGGTGGGGCTTTGTTTTCAATTTTTAAAACAGGAGCATAACGATGACTAAGTTATAGTCTTAATCCCCGAATGGTGGGGCTTTGTTTTCAATCTGTGTTGGTTATTTGTTCGTTTCATTTCTGTGTCTTAATCCCCGAATGGTGGGGCTTTGTTTTCAATCGCATCAGCACATCGTTTACCGGCAGCTTGGCAAGTCTTAATCCCCGAATGGTGGGGCTTTGTTTTCAATATATGCCGAGGAAGATATACAGGCGGCTTTTATGTCTTAATCCCCGAATGGTGGGGCTTTGTTTTCAATCAACAGTAAGGCCGACCAAGTGCCGTGCAAAGAGTCTTAATCCCCGAATGGTGGGGCTTTGTTTTCAATCGTGTATACCGAGGCTTACCAAACGGCTGAATCGTCTTAATCCCCGAATGGTGGGGCTTTGTTTTCAATAGAGAGGCCGCATTTAAACGAGCTTATCTACGTCTTAATCCCCGAATGGTGGGGCTTTGTTTTCAATTACACAAGGGGATACTATTGTAGTGCGATACGAGTCTTAATCCCCGAATGGTGGGGCTTTGTTTTCAATTTATCGGCTTAAGCCAAGCGGAAGCCGCCGAGCAGTCTTAATCCCCGAATGGTGGGGCTTTGTTTTCAATACAGACGGAATTTGCTAAAAAAATCCAATCAAGTCTTAATCCCCGAATGGTGGGGCTTTGTTTTCAATCAGCAAAGCGACCAATGTGGCATTGTTTAAGTCTTAATCCCCGAATGGTGGGGCTTTGTTTTCAATTATTTATATTGTTAATAAAAGAAATCTAGATACGTCTTAATCCCCGAATGGTGGGGCTTTGTTTTCAATTAAATGTCGAGGCCGATGGTGAAGGTTCTATTACGTCTTAATCCCCGAATGGTGGGGCTTTGTTTTCAATTATTTATATTGTTAATAAAAGAAATCTAGATACGTCTTAATCCCCGAATGGTGGGGCTTTGTTTTCAATAAAAGCGGCTAAACAAATAGAAGAGGCCACGAAGTCTTAATCCCCGAATGGTGGGGCTTTGTTTTCAATTTAAAAGCTCACTTTACCAAGGCTCAAGCCAACTGTCTTAATCCCCGAATGGTGGGGCTTTGTTTTCAATGTATTAGGCTTGGTAGAAGAACATGCTTATTCCGTCTTAATCCCCGAATGGTGGGGCTTTGTTTTCAATCCAAGAGTACTTTTACTCACTCACCGAAACCCAGTCTTAATCCCCGAATGGTGGGGCTTTGTTTTCAATTCAAATGAGTAGTAAGGCCGGCTGGAAATTTCGTCTTAATCCCCGAATGGTGGGGCTTTGTTTTCAATTTATGATTGGTGGGAAAGTGTTATTGCCAATATGTCTTAATCCCCGAATGGTGGGGCTTTGTTTTCAATCACTATACAGGTAAACAAGAAAGCTATAATAGGTCTTAATCCCCGAATGGTGGGGCTTTGTTTTCAATTAAACCGCTTCCGTCTGAACAAGCAAGGCAACAGTCTTAATCCCCGAATGGTGGGGCTTTGTTTTCAATGACTAAAGTCTTAAATGTATTAACACTGTTTGTGTCTTAATCCCCGAATGGTGGGGCTTTGTTTTCAATGTGATAGACTACATGGCTACTGAAAAGAAAGTGGGTCTTAATCCCCGAATGGTGGGGCTTTGTTTTCAATTGTGAAACATGAAAAGGCGGTATTAACTTGCAGTCTTAATCCCCGAATGGTGGGGCTTTGTTTTCAATAAAACGATTTGGTGTATGCGGCGGGATTATGAGTCTTAATCCCCGAATGGTGGGGCTTTGTTTTCAATTGCAATCCGCCCCCACTTAGGCAAATGTGTAGTCTTAATCCCCGAATGGTGGGGCTTTGTTTTCAATGTATCGAAACTTGAAAGAAATCGAGCTTCCGACGGTCTTAATCCCCGAATGGTGGGGCTTTGTTTTCAATTATCGAGGGTAAAGGAAACGACAGCATCATCAGGTCTTAATCCCCGAATGGTGGGGCTTTGTTTTCAATAAGTAACAGCAGAGCAGATAGCTAAATTCTTTGGTCTTAATCCCCGAATGGTGGGGCTTTGTTTTCAATCGTGATGGTAGATTGGAATGGTATGATTGTAAATGGTCTTAATCCCCGAATGGTGGGGCTTTGTTTTCAATCTCTAATCGATTCCGTGACCGTCACTCAGCAGAGAGTCTTAATCCCCGAATGGTGGGGCTTTGTTTTCAATTCCAATGTTCGCTTGGACGACAAGTATAAGATGGTCTTAATCCCCGAATGGTGGGGCTTTGTTTTCAATACATGGCCGCGTGTAGTACGGACAAGTTGGAGGTCTTAATCCCCGAATGGTGGGGCTTTGTTTTCAATCGTTCAGCGTCGCTGTTACGCTTTGGTATTTAGGTCTTAATCCCCGAATGGTGGGGCTTTGTTTTCAATGGAGAATATCGAGCAGTTGGGTCTGGATGTGGGTCTTAATCCCCGAATGGTGGGGCTTTGTTTTCAATTGTAAAAGTTTACAAAGAGTTGCCGCCGTCAATTGTCTTAATCCCCGAATGGTGGGGCTTTGTTTTCAATTCAACTAACAATGAAAGGCATTAAAAATGAAAGTGTCTTAATCCCCGAATGGTGGGGCTTTGTTTTCAATTAAACGATGATAAAAGATATTTTGTTTGTCATTGTCTTAATCCCCGAATGGTGGGGCTTTGTTTTCAATCCCTGTTTTGCTCGCTGATGGCACTATGGTTAGGTCTTAATCCCCGAATGGTGGGGCTTTGTTTTCAATTTACCGTTCTGAGTAGCAGAGCAGTGGATAATGAGTCTTAATCCCCGAATGGTGGGGCTTTGTTTTCAATTTAGAAATCACTCTAACCGTACTGTTACCTTTATGTCTTAATCCCCGAATGGTGGGGCTTTGTTTTCAATTGAAACACCTGAAGGTATCCGTGTGGCGATAGACGTCTTAATCCCCGAATGGTGGGGCTTTGTTTTCAATAGCAGGTCTGTTTTTCTCCTTTTAAAGTCAGTGGGTTGGAAACGGGGTTTCCAATCTTTTCAAAGTTTACAAAGTTAAACATGGGTTAACCTCTTTTATCTTGTAGCGTCCGTAGCCGAACACGGTTTCTTTGCCTATGTGCAGCCATTGTCCGAGGTGGAGCAGTTGGCTGAATGGTAACGGTAAATCTTGAAATTGCCAAGTGCCTATGGCTCCGCCTAAGTTGATGTGCTGTTGTTGGCGGTTTGAATAGCGGCTCCAGTCCAGCCATTGCAGTTGGTGGCGGCTTTTTATGTGTGCTGCGGCCTGCATCAAGCTTGGGTAATCGGTTTCCAAGTTCTGCCAATATAGGGTGGCGAGTGCGGATGTGCGTCTGACCAGCTGTTTGAGCAGGATTTCGGCGGTAAGGCGGCGGATGCCTAACACGCTGTTTTGCTGTTGCAGGCGCAAGGGGGTTTGGAAGGTGATTTCTATGTTTGCCGGATAGGATGCGGGCAAAACCAGGGTGTTGGGATGAGGTTCGATTTGGTTGTTGTGGTAAACGGATTGCCAGCAGCCGTTGTTTTCTACGGCTATGTCTTCCAATGTTCCTGTTGTGTTGTTTTTTGTTATGCCGCGCTTGAAGGCTTGGCCGAAAGCATAAGCGATAAGTGGAAGCTGTTGTCTGGCAGAGCCGAGCAATACGATATCGAATTGGTAGGTGCTGTCGGCAGAATGGTATCGGATGCCGTCTGAAAATGCTTCGATGATGTAGGGTTGCGGCGGGTTTTTGTGCTGGCTTTTGTTTAGCCGGTTGCTGGGCGGGGTGGCGAAAATGCAGCTGTACGGGCAGGTTTGCAGGAGGGTGCAGCCGCTGCATTCTTTTTGCCGTGTCATGCAGGCGGCTTTGCGCAGGGCGTGTCCGAATACGCCGCGCAAGGTGGAGCCTGCATAGGGCTGGAGGTGTAGGTCTTGGTTTAGGCGGAAGCTGAAGCGGTAGCGTGCGATGGGCAGCTCGGCCGGTAAGTTGAGTGGGTTTGCTGGGTTCATCATGAAACGGGTAATAAACGGCTGTGCTTTTTATCGGGTATCTGTCAAGGCGGTTGATGCGTGCGGCTGGTGCTTGTCGGCGGGCAAATGCGGGAGAGGCTGCCGGACGGGTTGGCCGATACGGCTGCCCGCCCCGCAGGGTTTATTCTCCGCGCAATTGGCGCAACAGGGCTTTGATTTCTTTTTCGCGTTTTCCTGCAAATAAACCGGGTTGCTGTTTGCTGATTTTGCCCCACGAGAAGGCTTCGGCGATGCTTTTTTGGGTTTGGGCATCGAAGTCTTGCGCTGCCTGCTGCAAGGCTTGGCTGAAGGCTTGGTACAGTTCGTTGTGCGCCTGCTGATTGCGGCTGTCGAATGTAAATTCGGCCAGTTTTTGTTGCCATTGGGCGATCAGCCGCTCTTCGGGTGGCATGGCTGCCAGTGCGGCGGCCTGCTCTGCGGCTTGACGTTGCTTTTCGGCTTCGGCTGCTTGTTTTTCCTGCTCGATGCGCTGTTGTTCCCGTTCTTGCGCCTGTTTGCGCTCTGCCGCCTGTTGGCGTTGTTGTGCTAATGCGGCGGTGATGGCGGCGGTATCGGTCAGGTGCGTGCCGTTGCGTTCGCACCATTGTTTTAAGGCGGCGTTGTCGCTTTTCAGGTCGATTTCGATCAATACCCAACCGAAAGGTAACAGGCCGTGGGTTTCTTTATCGGATTGGGCGGCAAGCCAAACGGTAGTGGTGTTAGATTGAAGCGTGTATCTGCCACCTTTGCCTTTAATAGCTATTTTTGCGTGGCCGTCTAATGTTTTGCTTTCGGCTCCGCCGTTTTTACCCAAACGCATCAACATGATTGTACCTTGCTCGAGCTGGGGCTTGAGGTCGTCAATGAGTTGGCGGGTTTGTTTCAACCATTCCGGGCTTACAAGGTTACGCTCTTCTAAAATTTGATTTTCTTTGTGCCAGCGTGGCAAATGGTAGGTATTGACGTAGATAGCCAACTGTTTTAAGTCTATGGGCTGTAAACCGGCATTGGGTAGTTTCCGTTCGGGATTTTTGATATAGGGTTGGTGAGCCAACAATAAATGTTGAATAGTGCATGCCGTCTGAAAGCGGCGGTATTGTGCATGCTGGATCGTTTCTCGGCGGCCTGTAACGCCTTTGGCGGCTTGGATTTTTCCGTCTTTTATAACGGCTTGTTTTTTGTGGTTGACGGCATATTGTATCTGCGTGGATACAGTTTCAAACGGCATGAAGTCTGCCGTTTTGAAAAGACGCATGATGTCGCTTGCAAAGCTGCCGAGCTTTTCGTTTTCGTATTTGGCTGCGCTGCGGCTGTTGGGCGCTTCAGCCGGTGGAGATTGACGTGTAAGCGCATCCAACAAGGCGGTGCGTACGCTTCCTTTAAACGCGCTGCCGGGAATATAGGGCTGATGGGTAAGCGGATTAACAGCCGTACATTCGATGCTTAGCTGGTTATGAACTTTTTTGCCGTTGCCTTCCTGCTGTACTGCTTTACCGAGTTTGTCGTTATATTCTCTCTCCAAAGCACGGCCGACACCTATGGCTTTATAGGCGCAATCTTGAAAGGTTGCGGCATGTTTTTTGAAATATTTTTGTATTTCGATGAAGTTGCCCCGTTGCGCTACGCTCATCAGCTCGTCGTATTGCGCTTTGTTTAATGTGGCTTGCGCGGGATCAAAAACATACATGATGCCGTCTGAAATCACATATTCGGTTGGCTGATAGTCCTCACCCGTACCCAAGTGCAGAGGCGACAAAGGGGTAAGGTAGAGATGATGTTGTTGTAAGAATGGTGCTGCCATGTTCTCTTCCGTTTCTTTTTTCAGACGGCCTATCGTTTTATTGAGGCCGTCTGAATATTATGGGTTGTTGCCGGCGGGTTGAAACCGCAATGCCGGGGCGTAGCCTTGATGTACCGCCTGCGGCTGACCGGCGGAAATGCCGCCGATACCTTGGCCGACAAAGATTGTATCGGGTGCTGTGCCGCTCAACACGGCACCGGTTTGCGCCATTAAAATCGGCTTTTTAAACGGGCTGCCTGCTGTGGCCTGAATATTGCCGTGCCGCCCGAAGCGGGTTTGGATATTGTAAAAACTGTTTTCCGCATCAAAGCCTTGGTTTTGCGGGCAGCAAGGTGCTAATGTCCACACGGTATCGCCGCCGGATTGCTGATCAAATAGATCGGTGGTTTCCCATGCGCTGATGCTGAATTTGCCCAAGCCTGCACTGGCATCTCGTCCGTAACCGCTATAACCGATATTTCGGATAACTTGTTGCACATCCTCTGCTTTCAGACGGCCTTCATCCAACAATAGGTAGATTTCCCATGAGCTGCCTGCCGCATACCAGATTTGCTCGCTTTCGTAAGGGGTGAATTGGCCGCCGGCTACGGTTGTGTGGGTTTGGCGGTTAATGCTGTTATGGGGTTGTGCATATTCTCGTTGCAAATGCTCTGCAATATCGCTGCTGCATTTTGCTTGGTTCCGCCAAGTTTTACAGGGCATATCTAATGCGGATATAGGCAACCATTGTCGTTTCCTCAGTTTTTTTTGGTTAGTTTCGCTGTCTTCTTTCCAATAATAAGACGGCAAAGTTGGCAAAGGCAGATAACCCGCGGGAAAGGCATCGGATACAACCAGAAACGGCTTCTGTTCAGTATAACCTTGAAGGCATTCTGCCAACACGGTCTCGCCAAATTGCTCGACAATGCCCCAGCAGATTTGCCCGAATAAGGTGTCGCCTACCAATGGTGTGCCGAATGCGGTTTCGGGGCATAGTGTTAATTTGAATGCCTGCATGATTTAGTTTCCAAAAGGTTGGATTTGCGCGAAGTGTTCGCCAATGTCATCACCGTTGCGGGTCAGTTTGCTGAATTTGACTTTACCGTAACCGCGCGAACCCGAACCGCCTAAGCTGTCCCATTCTAAAAGTTTCAAACCTTGCAATAAAGTATCTATCAATTCGGTACCATCGTTATCAAATTCTTTGATGCTCAGTTTGAATTTAAACTCTGCACCGGCCGGCACGCGCTCGGTTTGGCGCGGATGTTCGGCAGTACCCGCAATACGGTTGATGCGGTTTTCGCTTTTTACTTCGGTAAACGGCACATTATCATTGCGTAAACGCTCGGCATACTCAGGGCAAAGATTGCAATCCCAAAATGAAACACGGGTATGACCGATTTCTTTTTGGAGACTTTCATCTTGCGTGCCACCACTCACTCCGAATAATTGCAGAATATGTTTCACGGCTTGTTTTTGACTGCCTTGCGAATGTTCGTATTCTTTCTCGCTTAAAGGGGCTTCCTGTACGGCACCGCTTTTCCATTCAAGTAAACTACGGATTTTGCCTTTCAGGCTGCTGCCGGGAATATAAGGCTCGCCGCTGACCGGATGCTTCATCACTGTATTGTCAATGCCGCCGATATGGATTTCGCCGTCACCCGCACCGATATGCAAACCTGTTTCTAAAACAAGCGTGGCTTCTAAGATATGGATTTGTTTTAACTGCATAGTGGTTCTCCCTTATTTCTGTTCACTGGCTTTACGGAAACCCAAAACGGCTTCAAAAAATAATTTGGCGTGTTTTAAAGTTTCCGGGCTGTTAATTTGGCTGATGATTCTGTTAAACACATCGACAAAGTTTTTATCCACATGGCCGCGCCCTTGAGAATAAGCAGCCTTAGCTTTCAACATATGGATAAACGGTGCGGCCTGGCGGTAAGCTTCGCTTCGCTCGCTTGCATGGAAAACCTTGTCGTGCCACATTACCAGCTCATCATAAAATTTGCGCAACTGAGTGGATTTGTTGACATCCGCCACTCTTCCGCGTTCGTTCGGGAGAGGGCTGATAAAATCTGCCGTTTCCTGAGCCACCTCGGAAAAAATATTCTCTGCCAGACTATCCAGCTTAATTAGGTTCAGATTCATCTCTATCTCGCTCTTAATAAATAAAAATGGTTAAACAGGGGAATACGGTATTTACTGCCTAATTTTTCAATGCCGTTTTGATAAAAAGCTTCAGTAAGCCGGTTATACGCGTTTTGCTTGGCTTCTTTGCCAATGATGTTTTTCTGCATATTCACATAACGACGTGTGCGGTAGACAAAGCGGCTGCGCCACATGCCTGCAACAGCAATATCTACAGAAGCGCTTGCGTCTTTTTCTTTTTGTGCGGCATCACAAAACTCCAGCATGGCATAGATATAACCTGTACTTAAACCGTAATCCGTTTTCAAACTGCTGATTTGCTCTTGTGCGGCCATAATATCTTTCCAGCCCGACCAAGCCAGAGTTTCACCATATACGGATATAGCATTTTTACTGTGACAGGCACTTTGATAGGCTTTTGCCTGTTCTAAAGCTTCTTCAGCATAAGCAGATAATTTACGCAAAGGCAGGCCGGGTTTGCTGACGGCAATGCCAGCACTGAAAGTTATGCCCTTATTTTCCGCCACATAGATTTGGAACTTTTCCCGCATCTCTGCCGCCAGTTTTTGCGTTTGTAGCCAGGGGCCAATCAGAAAAAAGTCATCGCCTCCGGCAAAAACGGTATAAATATTAGGATAATTTTGAGCGCAATAAGCAGGCAGCCACAGGCTGAAAAAGTGGTTCATCTGCCGAGATAATGCCGCCATTTTGGCAAAGGTCGGCTCTTTCAAACCTTGTTGAAAAATGGTACCTAAATTGTCGATATCGCCTTTAAGGGTAGCAATAGCGATTTTCCCGATAAAATCACCATCTTTATACTGCCGTTCTTCGCAAGCCAAATGATTGAAGGTTTTGGGATTGCCTACTTTAATTTCAGATACGTCATCCGCTTCTTTCAAACTGCCATATTTATCCTCCAGCCATTCGTCGCCTTCGCTAAAACACGGCACATATGCATTGATATAGCGGCGGGCATAGCCGTGCCATAAAGGCCGGCTGATTTCAGGTAAGCTAAAGTCCCAACAGCGCAGCAGCTTGCCTGATTGTGCTTCTGCTCCGAATTTGCCACTCAGCTCCTCTTCTTCAGTAAATGCAATATGGAAGCCGAAAATAGGCAATTTCAATTTACGGGTATAGTTATCATGACGAATACTATCCGCTTGGTTAAATACCATTAAGCGGTCCTGTTTGGTAAGCAGGCTGCCAAGTGTGATTTGGTCGTCAGACAAATAGGCTACCGAGATTCCTTCTTTGTTTTCGAAATTAGCGGGCAATTGCTGATTATATTGGCACTCTTTATGAGCGGAATAATCTGCCGGCAAAATACATGGAGCATCACCGGTTAGCGCGAAACGTTGTAGTTTTGCTTTTTCCAATACGGCAAATGATTTTTTTACCAAATCAGCAAAACGCTTTTTATCGACAAAATCATTGCAAGATGCTTCTTGGTAAGCCAAACCTAAACCAACTTGCCCGTAAGTATGTTGTAAAAACCAATCATTGATTTCACGGCGGACTTCTTCCAGAGCCTGTTTCACATCATCTGTATTCGGAGCCACAATCATAAATTTGCCGGCCGCATTCAATACTTGCGAAGTTGGAGGCAGCTCACAAGCTTCTAAAATTTTTAAGGCTGCAAGCTCGGCAAACAGCGATACTTGAAACGAACGTCCGCGCAATAATTTGGCGGCACGTTTGTTGGTTTGGCTGCCTGATGCGAAGATAAAATTCTGAATACCGAAGAAATCACCTTGAATCAGCAATATTTTCTGCTCATCCCAATCACTTCGATCCCGCAAACGACTTGCATCGGATGTGCTTGTTTTGCCGCAAGCCTCATGCCAACGCCAAAGCGCCGCTGCCAAAGCTGCTGTGGTTTTACTGTGGTCGTAAAGTGAAACCTCCGGCTTCGTGCCGAAGGCCGTTGCCGATGGAATGGCTTGAGTATAGTTTTGCCAAAGCGTATCGAAATGATCTAACCACAGATGCCAATTCTTACGATGGGATTTAGGAATTTCGGAAATGCCGCATTGAATAAATTGCTCCCACAGCTTACGGTATTCTTCCTGTGCAGGCTCATTTTGGGCAGGTTCGGCCTCTAAACGCTTTTTCGGAAAAATATTTTCGGCAGATAAAGGCTTGAGCGGATAACACCATTGCAATTGATTAATGTCGTTTGTTACCAAGCTTTGATTATGGATGTCGATTTGCTCAAATAGGGTAAGCAAACGGGCTTGGTAATGGTTTTTACCGGTTTGCTGTTGCTCTCTTTCATCACTGGATTGGTTGTAATGTTCAAACTTTTCACGCTCGAAACCTGAAGCAACACGATCGGCGGTGGCAATAATCCATTGTAAGAATGTCTCAGGTTTATGGTGCATTGCAGAAGCATTTAGCAATGAATCGGTTTTATCTTCACCGCTACTTCTACCTGCAAACGGATACATGTCGCCTTTAATTAAATCAGGTACATTTTGCTCCAGTAAATCCCAAGCCAATGCAGTATAGGCCGCATGTTTGTGCGTGTAATAAAGCGGTTTCCCATTATCGATTTTTTGCGGACAATACATTTGTATATGTGTATTCAAAACCGAATCAGTCACATCCAATTTTGCCCGCTCAGCAAATTTCCCCAGATCATGCAGATAAGCAGCAAATGCTACTTTAGCTGTTGAGTCTCTCATGAATCCTCCATTTGTAACCAATTTCGCATGTTTAACATAAATATAACAAAAATAATAATAAGTAAACATAAAAACAAATTTGTTTTTGTGTTTGTAGTAATTGACGCTCAAATAATTATACTTATTGTAAGGGACATAGTTGTCGTAGCTATCAGGAAAAAAATAGATTATCTGTTTGTTGCCATTGATGATTTTTGAAAAGATCTGTATGTAAATATCGTGCATCACCGCACTTTCTACAAGGAGCGCGATTTTGTTTAAATTGAGGTGCATTGTTTACACTCTCTGCACAATAATGCATCGTAGCGATAGACTGCCCGGGCATGGCGGAATTTACGGTGCAGCGTACCAAAGCTTTGTTCGACCACATAACGGGTTTTCGATAAGTGTCGGTTACGTTTGGTTTGCGCTTCCGTCAGCGGCCGGTTGCGGTGGGATTTGCACATGATGCCGTCCCGCAGCTGATGTTCTCTCAGATGTTGCCGGTTTTCCATACTGTCGCAGCCTTTATCGGCATAAACAGTCGTGCCTTTGGCTAGGCCTTCCAACAAAGGCAGCAGGTGTTTGCACTCATGGGCATTGGCGGCAGTGATATGCAGTTTCTCAATGTAGCCTTCCGCATCGGTACGGGTATGTTGTTTGTAGCCCAGTCTGTATCGGCCGTCTTTCTTCACCCAACGGGCATCGCTGTCTTTACTCGGTGTGGTTTGGCTACTTACTTGTCCTTCGTCATCCACTTCTATGGCCTGACGTTGTTTGCCGCCGGCCGTCTGAATAATGGTGGCGTCAACGATGGCGGCGGATGCTTTCTCTACTTTTAGGCCCTGGTCAGTCAGTTGGCGGTTAATCAGCTCCGGTAGTTCGGCCAGGGTGTTGTCTTGTGCCGGCCGGTTGCGGTAGCGGCATAAGGTGCTGTGATCGGGGATGCTTAGTTCGTCAAAACGGCAAAACAGATGGAAATCGATGCGGGTAATGAGGCTGTGTTCGAGTTCGGGATCGGAAAGGCTGTGCCATTGGTAGAGTAGAACGACTTTGAACATGGACAGCAGAGGATAAGCTGGACGGCTGCGGTGGTCTCGAAGGTAACGGGTTCTTTGATGGTTGAGGTAATGTTCGATCGGTTGCCAATCAATCACCTGTTCCAACTTCAAAAGGGGGAAGCGGTCGATGTGTTTGGCAATCATGGCTTGTGCGGTTTGCTGAAAGAAGGTGCTCATGAAAAATCCCCTAAATGTCTTGGTAGGGAATTTAGGGGATTTTTTTGGGGGGATTTTGCAAAGGTCGCAAGCCTGTACGTCAACCGTCTTAACTCGGTTACCTTCAACAACCCCGAACTGGTACGCTATGGTTACGACAACCTTCAGCAAAGCTATATAAGACCACCGCTCCCGACGGTAGCCGTACCTAAATTGACTGCCACTAAATAATATTAAACCTGCTGGCTGCAGTCAATTCAATGAACCTGTCGGCTAGACAGCCGGTTATACCTACAACGCCTAGTGGCCCCTACTGCCGCCTTAACCCATTGGGTAAAACTGATGTAGAAAATCCTACCATTTGTTAAATTCTGAATAACATTCAGTTGGAAAAGCGCTACCATCATATCCAAAAAAATTTCATCATGAATCTTGCAAAAATGCATGTAACTATCAAAATGATCATTGTTTATGCCATTTTCGATATTTTTTGTCTTCATCTCAATAGTGAACAGTGTATTTGGAGAGAACCAAAATGAATCTTTAATATAAATAGAATTATCATTTACACTCACACATTTTTTATTTTCTTTATTAAATTCACAATTAACACTTGCAGCCTCCTTTTGACTATTTGGTTTAAATAGCTAACTTATAAGTACAGCGCTTGATATTGATTTTGTTAGTTTTCCGGCATATACGATGGTATTTTCCGTTAAATCAACCGGTTTAATAGCTAATCCCACTTCATCTTGTGAAACTGTAAACTTCACATCATTTCTGATCATGTAATGATCCACATGATCAGCTCTTGTCATAAATCTCCATATTCCCCATAAATAAAATGCTATTAAAAGCAGTAAAGGAATCAATAACCAACTTGTTTTAAATTTAGCCATTTCTACCCGTTACGGTTAATTTACTAATTGATCAGTTGTTTTACACTCAGATGGAAGTTTATCATCATCCTCACTAAAAAAAACTTGACCATTATTTCTGCAGAAAAATGTATAACTTGATCCTACATATCCTCCTACACTCCCATCATCTTCTTTACCTTGAACGCGTAGAAATAAAGCATAAATAGTTTTAGGTTGGAACCATGATAAATCATGAATGGTAAAAATATTATTATAAATACTTACACAACTATTACTTGGTGAATTGGTAAATAAGCAGTTGATTTCTTTTACTACCGAATCTTTCTCCATTTCCCAAAAAATAACGTCTTTATCTTCATCCTGAATTGCACCCATGAAAATCATTTTATCGGCAGATAATGAAGCAGTAGAAATCATCAGCTTCTTATCATTATCTTCTAAAAAAAATTTTACTTTAAGTGAAACATAATCTCGATGGGTATATCCAGTCATAAATGCCCACATTCCCCATAAATAAAATGCTATTAAAAGCATTAATGGAATTAACAACCAACGTTTTTTAAATTTAGCCATTGCTAATTCCCTTTCAGAACACGTTCAACTTTTTCTTTATACATATGCTTATGCTGAATATTTTTTTTATTAAAACTCCTAACTAGACTCTCATCTTTTTCAATAAAAAGAGCATAATAATCAGCAATTATTTCAGCTTGTTGTTCCAAATTATATTCTTCAAAACGACGCTGCCTGACTTCATTACCGATATTTCTTGGCGCAACATCGACATAATCATTAATGCTATATTCATATGGTGTAACCGCATCCGATAATTTATTTGCTCCTATTGAATCTAAAGCACCACTGATTCCGGTTGCGCAGGAGAGTACTGCTCCACGTGCCAAGACAAAGTCTCCTTTTTGGTATTGCCATATATGTGCCATTTCATGAACAAACAGGTGTTTTAAAGATCCACCACTTTTTTGAAGAGTGGAATAATCATCTTTATAAAGATGTCCCTCTCCTGTATACATTTCTCCATTAGGGGTCATTGCCCATAAAGGTTTATGTCCCGGCATAAATTTCTTCCGATGGATTTTTACTTTCTTATAGTCTATCTTATCCCCAAATATCGGATATAGCATTTTAATTTCCCCGTTGGTTAATCCCCTCGTTTTAATATTGGTAATTGATACCTGAGTCTTCTTTTCTTGTCCTCTGCCGTCGGAAGACTCAAAGTAATCCAAAGTGGCTTCCAGCAATTCCGGTTTTACCTTTTCCGTCGTAAACTCAGATAGATGATAAGGAATGTAAAAAGGATGTTTGCGTACCGGAATCATCTTTCCGCCCACGTTTTTATACAGCATAATTTCTTTAACATACCGTGGTGCTGCTGCCAAGGGTATCGGGCGTGTTGTCTTATGAGGGCCTATTATCAGATTATTTTTTACAGGTTGCTTTTTTACATCCAAAATAATACTGCCTTTAGTGTCATGTACCTTGACATCATAAAAAAGGCTGTTTATTTGGGCATTGGTACGTATTTTTGCATAGATGTGAAATGTAATCATATTTACCATTTGCATTCCTTGCTGTTTAAATTTTCTGCTTTTATCGGTAAGTTTTCTATCAATTGTATATCTGAAAAATCATCATTTTCAGGCATCAGATGGACTTTAATTTTTTTTCCCGGGTTATTTAAATAAAATTTTTGTGTAAATCCTTGTTCATCAGTTTTCCCTTCGATTACCTGATAATCTTCAAGAAAAGCGATATAGTTGGTATTCTTGTACGGAACTCCATTGTCATCAACAAACTGATACTCTAAATCGTATAGCTTATTTTCAGGAAATAATGGTAATACAGGAGAGTTATAGCTGCTCGGCCCCATCACCTGAAACCCCGCACACTTCACCCACACCATTTTCGGACAGCCCAGTTCGATGTTGCCGTCTTTAATCTTGATGTACGCCCCGCCGCTGGTGAGCAGGATTTCGTCTTTGGCCGCTACTATTACTTTTCCCGCGCTGCTGGTGATGGTGGCATCCTTGAGGGCATTGATCTGCATTTCATCATTCTGTGCCTGAATCTCTACCTTGCCCTGATTGGCCTGGAGTTTGGCGCCTTTGCTCTGTGCAAACAGGTTGACGCTTCCGACCGCATGGGCGGTGAAGTTGCTGCCGGCGCTGATGTCGGTGTCGCCGCCGCTGATATGGTGGATGTGTTGACCTGCGGTGTGCAGTTGGCTTTGCGGGGTGGCGCTGGCGATGCCGTCGGGGGCGGATTGGATGATGCCGGCGCGTTGCAGCTGTTTGAGGCTGTCGTTCAGACGGCCTGCCTGCTCTTCGGCCTCGGTGGCTTCGTTTTGGGCGGTGTGGGCAGCTTTATTGAGGCTTTTGGCTAGGGAGATTGCTTGTTCGAGCTGGGCGATGGCGGCATCCATATCCAATACCTGTCCCGAAGCCTGATTTTGAGCGTCGGTACTGATGAACAAACCCTTGCCCGCCCGCAATGCACCCCAACTGTCGGTACGCAGCTCGAAGCCTTCGCCGTTGTCGCCGCGTTTTTGTCTTTGGCTGTCGACGATATGGCCGAGGTTGAGCTGGGTTTTGCCGTATTCGGTCGCCAGTTTGATGTGTTCCTGTCCCTGTTTGTCTTCCATCCGCAGCTTATTATTGGCCCAAGTGCGGATAACGTTGCGGGTGTTCCAATCGGCAGGGACGTGGTCGGGGTGGGAACTGTCGTGCATCACGCCGCTGATATACGGCCTGTCGGGATTGCCCTGTACGAACGACAGCATCACTTCGGTGCCTTCGTGTAAGGGGAAGTGTTGGCCGTAGTCGGGGCCGGCATAGGGTTTGGCCAGGCGGATGGGGCGGCTTTCTCCGCCGGGGCTCCATTCGTCGAGGTCGAACGGCAGTTTGACGCGGTAACGGCCCATATTGTCGATATAGGCGTAGGTGTAGTTGCCGGGGCTGGTAACTCTGGCGGGTAGGCTGCCCTGAATCTTGGGTAGCGGAGTGATGCGTTCGGGGCGGAAGATGCTGTCGGCGGGGATGGCGGTGAAAGTATGGCTGTACGCTTGGTCGCGGCTGCCGCTGTGGGTGAGCGACACCGCCAACCAGCCGTTGGGCGCTTCGCTGAAGCTTGGGGCCGTCTGAAACACCAGGCCGGAGCTGAGGGCGGTGATGTTGCCGCTGCCGGATGCGACGATACGGCGGTTGTGGTTCAATTGTTGCAGTAAGGCCGTCTGAAGTTGCGCTTCTTCGGGTGTCTTGTGATGCAAACCCCAATGGCTGTCGCTGCCGAGTAAGACGCTGCTGTCGGTTTCCGTGTCCTTCGCCGTTACTTCGGACGACAAATCGGTATCGGCATCGCGGTAGTTGTAGTCACCGACGCGGATGGATTCGAGAATGGGATTGTGCTTCACCTGTAAGGCGAACACTGCCTCCTCGCCGACGCTCTCCAATCCGCCGTGGGGGCGGTAGGGATACGGATGACGGTTGTCGCGAAAATAATGGGCGGCATCGTCACCGAATACCGCCACATCGCCATATTGAGCGTTCTGCTCGAAGGCGTACCAAATCCCTTCTTCTTCGCACAGCCGGTTGATAAAGGCGAAGTCGCTTTCCTGATACTGGGTCACATATTCGCGTACACCGTATTCGCGGGAAGTGTTAAAGCGGAAGTCGACACCGGCAAAACCGTGGTGTTTCAGCAGCGACGAAATAATGTCGGGCACGTTTTGGTTTTGAAACAGCCGCGAAGTACGGTGGTGTTTCAATGCGGCGATGCGCGGTTCCAATACCATGCGGTAACGGGTTTCGTCCGCCGATACCGACAGCTTCTCACACGAAGTGATGATGCCACTCCACTCCTTCAACGGCTCGGGAGCCAACATCCCGTCAATCAAACCCAACGCATCACTACTTACCGGCGTTACCGTAAACTTCGCCGCTTGGTTGATGTAGGACGACAGCGGTAAGTCGGCATCGACTGAGGTGAGTTCGATGTCGATGCGGTAGGCCGTATTCAATGCTTCGGTGGCGGTGAAGCAAACGACGGAGAGGGAGGGAGCGAAGCGGGAGAAGCTGAGGTGGTAGGATTGGGTTTGGGTCATCGTGACACTTTCTCAAATCAGTAAAGCGGGATTGATGCGTTTATTTAAACTGAAATATATCAAATTAAATATTTATTTTCTATTTGCATATGACAAAAGGCCGTCTGAAATTTCAGACGGCTCTTAAAATGAAATTATCCATACAATGAGTTCCTGACTTGGCTGCAGCTACGCAAAAAAACGGCAAATGAATTCATTACACCAACCAGTGCACAAAAAATAGACTTTCAGTGCGATAAGCCTGGCAGAATCACTAAGGTTTAAACACAGCCGCTGCACCGGCGTAATCAAAATGCCGGGCGAGCGAACCTCCTCAAACGAGGATGGTTTTGGCCTAGTGACAAACGTATTGACTAGTGAAGATTTATATATGAAAAAAGCCAGTGATTGATCACCGGCTTTATGAGGTACACAATATGGTACATAAAACAGATATAACCCGAAATTCATTATATTAATTATCAGGTTATGATAAGAATTGGCGGAGTGGACGGGGCTCGAACCCGCGACCCCCGGCGTGACAGGCCGGTATTCTAACCAACTGAACTACCACTCCGCGCAGAAAACTTGGTGGGTGATGACGGAGTCGAACCGCCGACATTCTGCTTGTAAGGCAGACGCTCTACCAACTGAGCTAATCACCCGTGTCGTTGCGAGAACGTGATTAAACCAAATCTTGATGAAGGGTGCAAGCGGTTTTTTTAAGAAAATATGGTGTTTCCTTGTAGGCACCAGTTTTCAAAAGAAATTATTTTTTCTTTGTGGCCGGCAACAACCAGAATGTCGTTGGGCTCGAAAACAAAGTCTTCTTCAAAATCCTGAATGCGGTGGGTATGTCTGCGCACAAACAGCAGTTTGACGTTTAATTGCTGCGCAGGGAGATGTGCGGTGTTTTTGCCTACGGCATAGGCTTCGTTGGTCAGGGCGAAGGCATGGCGGATGATGTGGCTGTTTGTATCGTCGGAAGATTCGGAATCGTCGCTGCCGCTGAATAAATCGGCCACCATGGCATAGCGGCTGCGGCGGATGTTCATAATAATTTGGGAAACTTTCTGATAGGGCAGGCCGGATTGCAAAAGGGCGTGCGAAGCGAGGGCGAGGCTGGTTTCTTTGGTGTCGGACACCACCTCTTCGGCACCGATGCGGGTGAACTTTTGCAAATAATCATCGCTGATGGCGCGAACATGTACCGGCATGGTGGGGTGTGCGCTCATGATGTTGTCGAGTACATGTTGGGTTTCGTGCATATTGTTGAGTGTAACAATCACCATGCCGGCACGGCTCAAACCTGCGGCTTCCAATACTTCGCGCCGTTTGGCATCGCCGAAAGACACGGGTTCGCCGGCGCTGCGGGCGAGGCGCACGCGTTCGGCGTCCAAATCAAGTGCGTAGTAGGGGATGTTTTCTGCCGCCAGAATACGGCCTATGGTTTGCCCGCCGCGTCCGTAGCCGATAATCAGGGCGTGGTTGGATTTGTTCATGGCGGCAATCAGCATGTTTTGCAGGTCGACTGCCTGCATATCCCAGCTGGATTTCACTAATTTGCCGATGAGTTTGTCGCTGGCGTTTAAGATGAAGGGGGCGATAATCATCGACAGCAGTACGGCAGCGGTGGCGGCTTGTTCCAGTTCGGGCGACACCATGTTGATTTTTCCGGAAATAGCCAAAATAACAAAGCCGAATTCTCCGCCTTGCGCCAAATACAGCGAGGCTTTCAGGCTGTCTGCCGCAGAGTGTCTCATGCGGAAAGCGATGGCAAAGACAATGGCGGCCTTTAAAAAGATCAGCAGGCCTAGCAGGGTAAGTATCAAAGGCCAGCTTTCGGTTAATGCCTGTATGTTGAGTTTCATGCCTACGGTGATGAAGAAGAAGCCCAGCAAAATATCGCGAAACGGGCGGATATCGTCTTCAACCTGAAAACGGTATTCGGTTTCGGAGAGCAGCATACCGGCTACAAATGCACCCAATGCCAGCGACAAACCTTCCAATTCGGTCAGATAAGCCACGCCGAGCGTAACCAGCAGCACATTGATCATAAACAGCTCGGATGATTTCCGTTTGGCAACCAAGCGGAACCAAGGTGTCATGACCCGGCTGCCCACCACAAACAGCACGCCGAGCGTCAAAATCATTTTGAGTGCGGCCAAACCCAGTTCCAGCCACAGGTTGCCGCTGTTGCCGCCGGCCAGTGCGGGTAGAAGAATCATCAGCGGTACGACGGCGATATCCTGCATCAGCAGCACGCCCATCGCCATTTGCCCGTGTGTTTGCCCCAACTCGGTTTTTTCGGAAAGAATCCGGCTCACGATTGCGGTGGACGACATGGTAAGCGCGCCGGCCACGGCGAATGCCCAGTTAAACGGTGTGCCGGTGGCCATTAAAATCATGACGAAGGCGCCCATGGTCAGCACCACCTGCATTCCGCCCAAGCCGAATACCAATTTGCGCATGGCTTTGAGTTTGGAGAGTGAAAATTCCAGCCCGATGCTGAACATTAAAAACACGATACCGATTTCGCCCAAATAATCGGTGGTTTCGTTTTTCGGAATCAAATGCAGCATGCCCGGGCCGGCCAAAAAGCCCGCCAGCAGATAACCCAGCATGGAGGGAATGTTGTACTTGCGGCAAAAAATCACCGCAATCACGGCTACGAGTAAAACGATAACGATGGGTGCGAGGGAAATATGTTCCATGATGTTCGTCAGAATGAGAAGGCCGGTGGATTCAAGCGTTCAATAGTTGGTGCGCCTGAGTTTATTTTATAAGGATTATTATAGCCGTATCGTTGTATGCTGTTGGAAATAAGCATCAAAAAATAAACAGGCCGTCTGAAAGCAGCCGCAGCGGTAAAGGGGCGTATATGCCGTATTGTTAAAAACATAAGTTTTATAATCGACGGAAAACTGTAAACGGTTGTTTCAGACGGCCTGCGGGAAAGGCTCTGCGCTTAAATCCATTTGACACTTACCGGCGAACTCCCTAAAATGCCACCCCGACAAGCACCTTGTCGTTCTATCTGCCGCTCAGGCAACCGAATCCCCGATATATCTTGAATTTCAGACGGCCTTTCAAGCTTTTGCCGCCGCAATCAAAATATCTGTCAAAATCCATTTACATTAATCACTATGCACGTTTCTGAACTACAAACACAACACATCTCCAAACTTTTGGAAATGGCCGAGCAGCACGGCATCGAAAATGCCAACCGCCTGCGTAAACAAGACCTTGTTTTTGCCATTGTGCGCCAACTGATGAAGCAGGGCCAATCATTTACCTGCTCCGGCACGCTTGAGATTCTGCCCGACGGTTTCGGATTTCTACGCAGTTCCGATACTTCTTATTTGGCCGGCCCCGATGATATTTACGTTTCTCCCAGCCAAATCCGCCGCTTCAACCTGCACACCGGCGACACCATAGAAGGCAGCGTGCGCGTACCTAAAGACAACGAACGTTATTTTGCCTTGGTGCGTTTGGACAGCATCAACGGCGACAACCCTGAAGTCTGCAAACACAAAATTCTCTTTGAAAACTTAACTCCGCTTTTCCCCACCAAACAGCTCAAACTCGAGCGCGACATCAAAGCCGAAGAAAACATTACCAGCCGCGCCATCGATTTGGTTTCTCCCATCGGCCGCGGCCAGCGCGCCCTCCTGGTTGCCCCGCCCAAAACCGGTAAAACCGTGATGCTGCAAAACATCGCCCATGCCGTTACCGCCAATTACCCCGAAGTAGAATTGATTGTGCTGCTGATCGACGAACGCCCCGAAGAAGTAACCGAAATGGCACGCAGCGTGCGCGGCGAAGTGGTGTCTTCTACGTTTGACGAACCGGCCGCCCGCCATGTTCAGGTGGCCGAAATGGTGTTGGAAAAAGCCAAGCGTATGGTCGAGCATAAAAAAGACGTGGTGATTCTGCTCGATTCGATCACCCGCTTGGCGCGCGCCTACAATACCGTGGCTCCGGCTTCCGGCAAAATCCTGACCGGCGGTGTCGATGCCAATGCGCTGCACCGTCCGAAACGCTTTTTTGGTGCCGCGCGCAATGTGGAAGAGGGCGGTTCGCTCACCATTATCGCCACGGCTTTGGTAGAAACCGGCAGCCGTATGGACGACGTGATTTACGAAGAATTCAAAGGCACGGGCAATATGGAGCTGCACCTCGACCGCCGCATGGCCGAAAAACGCCTGTTCCCCGCCATTAACATCAACAAATCCGGCACGCGCCGCGAAGAGTTGCTGGTGCCGAACGACCAGCTTCAACGCATGTGGCTGCTGCGCAAATTCCTGCATCCGATGGACGAAATCGAAGCCACCGAGTTTTTGGTCGGCAAGCTCAAAGATTCCAAAGACAACAACGATTTCTTTGAATTGATGCGCGGTAAATAACCCACACCCGAAGGCCGTCTGAAAAGGTTCAGACGGCCTTCTTATCCATAAAGACCCCATTGCTTATGAACGTAATGAATTGGCAGCAACTGCTCTCCCCCCAACGCTTCCGCATGAAAGACGGTGAAATCGTGCCCACGGTAACACCGTCCACCCAAGAGGGCGCGGATGCCCTGCGTACCGATTTCCATATCGACTACGACCGCGTGGTGTTCTCCGGCGCATTCCGCCGTTTGGGGCGCAAAACGCAGGTTCATCCGTTTGCCGAACATGACCATACCCATAACCGCCTGACCCACAGCGTGGAAGTGGCCAGCGTTGGCCGCAGCTTGGGCAACCGCGTCGGCGTGATGATGCAGGCGGGCGGTTTTCTGCCGCAGGGCAATACGCCGAGCGACATCGGCGCAGTGGTTCAGGTGGCCTGTTTGGCGCATGATTTGGGCAATCCCCCGTTCGGGCACACCGGCGAAGATGCGTTGCGCGACTGGTTCCGCAACCCTGCCCACAGCGTTTATCTGGAAACCTTGGCCGAAGGCGAGCGCAACGATGTGCAGACTTACGAAGGCAATGCCCACAGCCTGCGGATTTTGGCCAATCTCGAAATGTACCGCGGCAAAGGCGGTATGCGCTTAACTTCGGCCACCATCGGGGCTTTGCTGAAATATCCGTGGACAACGCTTGATCCCAACGGATTGAAAAAATTCAATATTTATCAAACCGAACTGCCTTTTATCCGTCGTGTGGCCGAAGAGTTGGGCTTGATTGAGTTGGGCAAAGACCGTTGGGCGCGCCATCCGCTGTCGTATTTGATGGAAGCCGCCGACGACATCTGCTACGCCCTGCTCGATTTGGAAGACGCGGTAGAAATCGGCTTGCTGGGCGATGCCGAAGTGGAAAGCATTTTGTCGGAACTCACCTTTACCGAAGCCACAGGTGCATGGCAGGCGCAAAACAGCCGCCAGCGGTGCGCCATGCTGCGCGGTATGGCCATCGGGCGGGCGGTTGAAGATGTGGCGCAAACATTCATGACGCATCAGCAAGACTTGCTGGGCGGCCGGTTTAAAGGACGGGATTTATTGGCTTTGTGCAGCCCCGAAGTGCAAAACACTTTGGAAAAAGCCAAAGAGTTGGCACGAACAAGGATTTTCCGCCACCAAAGCAAACTGATTACCGAAATTGCCGCCTTCCCGTGCGTCGGCTCGATTCTCGACCTGCTCGTTCCTGCTGCTTATGCTTTGGTTACGCAAGGGAAAGTGAGCGTTCGCCAATCGCTGGCTTTGGAACTGCTGAAAAACGACGACCCGATCAGCGCCGAAGACAGTCTTTATCAGGCTTATATGAAGATTTTGGACTTTGTCGGCGGCATGACCGACAACGCCGCCGCGCGGATGGCAAGGGAAGTATCGGGCATCGGCATGGTGTGATGGATGGGCAGCATTTTTTCAGACGGCCTCAATGCCGGAGGCCGTCTGAAATATAGTTAATCCACTTAAGTTTAATAACAAAACCGTCATACTCGGGTTTGACCAGAGTATCTTGAGTTTCAGCAAATTTAAGAGATACTCGGGTCAAGCCCAAGTATGACGTGTGTACTATTTTTAAGCGGATTCACTATACATAAAACAGGCCGTCTGAAAATTATTTTTTCAGACGGCCTGTTTACATATTGACGCAAGCGGCTTGTCGGCGGGCGTTTAATCCGTACCCCGTGCGCGGTTTTCGTGGAACTGCGCCTGCCATTCGGCAAACTTGCCTTGTTCGATGGCTTCGCGCATTTCCGCCATAATCACTTGATAGAAATGAAGGTTATGGATAGTGTTTAATTGCGCGCCCAAGATTTCGCCGGCTTTGTGCAGGTGGTAGAGATAAGCGCGGCTGAAGTTTTGGCAGGCGTAGCAGGTGCAGCTTTCGTCCAGCGGGCGGGTGTCGTGCTTGTGCTTGGCGTTTTTGATTTTGATGTCGCCGAAGCGGGTAAACAGCCAGCCGTTGCGGGCGTTGCGGGTGGGCATCACGCAGTCGAACATATCTACGCCGTGCGCCACGCCGTACACCAAATCTTCGGGCGTGCCGACGCCCATCAGGTAGTGCGGTTTGTGGGCGGGCAGCATCGGGCCGACTGCGCGCAACATGCGGTACATTTCGGGTTTCGGTTCGCCCACCGAAAGGCCGCCGATGGCCAAGCCGGGGAAATCGAATTCTTCCAAGCCTTTCAACGACTCTTCGCGCAAGTCTTCATACATCGCGCCTTGCACGATGCCGAACAGCGCATTGGGGTTGTTCAAATCTTCAAACGCTTTTTTAGAACGTTCCGCCCAGCGCAGGCTCATTTGCAGCGATTTACGCGCCTGCTCGTGCGTGGCTTCGCCGGGCGTGCATTCGTCGAGCTGCATGGCGATGTCGGAATTGAGCACGGTTTGGATTTTCATGGAGATTTCGGGAGACAGAAACAGTTTGTCGCCGTTGATCGGGCTTTTGAACGTGCAGCCTTCTTCGGTAAGCTGGCGCATGTCGGAAAGCGAAAATACCTGAAAACCGCCTGAATCGGTGAGAATAGGTTTGTTCCAACCGATAAATTGATGCAGTCCGCCGAATTGTTCGATCACTTCCAAGCCGGGGCGCAGCCACAAATGATAGGTGTTGCCGAGAATAATCTGCGCTTTGATGTCGTGCAGGTTGGCGGGGGTCATGGCTTTGACCGAGCCGTAGGTGCCTACGGGCATGAATACGGGTGTTTCGATGGTGCCGTGGTTGAGTTCGAGTGTGCCGCGGCGGGCGTGGCCGTCGGTTTTATGTAAGGTAAATTTCAACATGATGTTGTGTGTAAAAAGTCAATGTATCAAAGTAGAAGATCATGCCGCCTTGTGAGCAAGGCGGCGGAGAAGGCGGGGCAATTATCTGCGGCGGCGGGAGCCGGGCAGGGGCATGTCGGCCCATTTCATCACGCCCGCCACTTCGGCCGGATTCAGCTCGTAAAACTGGCCGCGTTTCAAGCGGTTGGGCAAACCGATGGGGCCGAAGCCGACGCGCACGAGACGGCTCACGGTTAAGCCGAAATGCTCGAAAATGCGGCGCACTTCGCGGTTGCGGCCTTCTTTAATGATCACGTTGTACCATTTGTTTGCCCCTTCGCCGCCTTGCTCGTAAATGCGTTCCACTTTGGCCAAACCGTCTTCCAAGATCACGCCTTCTTCGGTAAGCATTTTCATCTGTTCGGTGTCCAGCCCGCCCAACACGCGCACGGCGTATTCGCGTTCGACTTCAAAGCTGGGGTGGGCGAAGCGGTTGACCAGTTCGCCTGATGTGGTAAGGATCAACAGGCCGCTGGTGTTGATGTCCAAACGGCCGATGGCCACCCAACGGCTGCTGGCGGCTTGGGGCAGGCGGTCGAAAATGCTCACGCGGCCTTGCGGGTCGTCGCGAGAGACGATTTCGCCTTCTTGCTTGTAATAGAGAATAATGCGCGGCAGGCGGTCGGGCCATTTGAGCTTGATTACGTTGCCTTTAACGGTAACTTGGTCGTCGGGCGAAACTTTGTCGCCAAGCCGGGCGGTTTTGCCGTTAACGGTAACCAAGCCCTGCGTAATCCAGTCTTCCATTTCACGGCGCGAACCCACGCCCGATGCGGCAAGGGCTTTTTGCAGGCGCACCGGCTCGAAACTGTCTAAATCGACCCGTTTTTCTTTCAAATCGCGGGCGCGTTCCATGATTTTTTGATTGGGATTGCGCACCACCAGCTTTTTGGCGCGGGAAGCCTGCGTTTTCGGCGCGGCAGGTTTGCCTGCGGCTTCTTTTACGCCTGTTTTATTCTTAAGGCCGTCTGAAAACTTGCCTGTGTTTTTGCGGGAAGCCTTTTTCTTGGCCGGTGCGCCGTCGCGCAATTCACGTTTGCTTGAGATTTTTTTGGTGTTCACTTAAAAGCTCCTAACGCATTTTCCTGAAAAGAAAACGGTTCTTCTGCGGCTTGTGCGGCAGGATGGGTTGTTAAAAAATAAATTAAGATGGGTTTTCAGACGGCCTTTTGTAGGGTCGGGGCCGCCTGAAATTAATTCAACCGTAGGTCGGATACTTGTATCCGACACACAATGGTATGCCCGCGATTTTGTCGGATTCGAGAATCCGACCTACTGCTTACAGAGAGGCGGGATACTCGATTCAAGCCCGAGTATGACAGGTTTCAAGTAAGGCCGTCTGAAATTAATTTAACCGTAAGTCGGATACAAGTATCCGACCTACTCATTAATTCAGTACGGGCGGTTCGTTAAGCGGCTCGGTTTGCCCGGCTTCTGTTTCTTCGTCGCCGCTTTCGGCGGGTTCAATCAAGTCGGGCAATACCAGCTCGCCCAATTCGGTAAGCGGCGGCAGTTCTTCCAAACTTTCCAACTGCAAATCGCTTAAAAACACATTGGTCGTCGCCCATAAAGCAGGGCGGCCGATAGAATCGCGGTGGCCGATCACCTCAATCCAACCGCGGTCTTGCAGCGTTTGCATCACGTTTTGCGACACCGCCACGCCGCGTATGCCTTCGATGTCGCCGCGCGTAACCGGCTGCTGGTAGGCGATAATCGCCAGCGTTTCCATCACCGCACGCGAATAACGCGGCGCACGCTGTTCCTGCAAACTGCCCAACCGCTCGAATGCGGCTTGGGCAATCTGAAAACGCCAGCCTTCATGCGTATGCACCAACTGCAAAGCGCGGTTTTGCCAGCGGGTTTTCAAGTTCGCCAGAACATCGATCAGCTTGTCGGGCGACAGCGGCGGAACGCACAGCTCGCGCATGGTCTTTTCGCTGAGCGGTTCGGTTTGAGTAAGCAGCGCGGCTTCGATAAGCGCGTCGGGGGGGAGTTTGTCGGTCATGGTTATAAAAAATCTTCAATATTATCTTGAAATACATATTGTCGATGATATGCTAAATATTTTTCACGGCCCTCGGGATAAATACGCATTTTATTTTTTGCGTTGGGATTGATATTGAGCTTTTCCCAAGTATAAAGGCTTAATCGTGTTCCGCAAATTAATCGCCCATCATCTAAAAATGTAATATAACCTTGATCAAACAACCAATCATAAGTCGGTGTTAAAGCTAAACCGTTCAGATAATCCAGTGCTTCTAGTTCATTATCTTCTTTAATACAAGCCATATAAGGCTTAATGTGGCTGGCTATCAATAAAATTTCGTCTGTAATCAATGTAAAAGGACATTGTGGCATATGATTAAGTACATCTTTACGGTATTTTTGTTGTCCTTTTCTACCTACATATTTAATAATTTCTTGTTCAATAACCTGTTCAGGCTCAAAATTCAATGCTTCAGCTTTATCTGTTGATAAAAGTTGAGGATGAACAATAGAACGAAATTGATAATCCAAAAAAATCCTAAAATAAAATAATGGCTTGGAATTTTCAGTTTCCTGAACAGGTAATAATTTAAGAATCGATAAGTAACTAATTTTAGGTAAGACAATTTTACGCCAAATTGCCCAAATTTCATCATCAGAACGAATGTATCCTCTACGATAACCTTTAGTATTTTCTAAATGATCTGATACATCATAGATAGAAAAAAATAGATTTTCTACTTTTAAATTATCAATACTTTCAACATATTCATCATAAAATTTTGAAATATCATTATGATAGAGTTGCTCTTGTTTTTGATATTCAACTTTGGCATCAATCAAATAACGCTTCAAATTTTCTTTATTAAAAAAGCAATTTTGCTGAATAATAGGATATTCAGCTCTCTTTCCTTTAATGGTTCTTGTAACCCCCCAATTCTCATATTCAAAAAATGCCCTTAATCTACGTCCACTTTCATCAATATAACTTCCAACGTATTTGCGAGCTTCTCCATTGCCACCAAATATAGACAATTTATTATTACGATGAATAAAACTATCTTCCGCCCGTAAGTTTTGAATACTATCAATAATGAAATACTCTATATTTTCAATTGTGATTTTTTGATAATTCAACATTCTTATTCTCCATATTGAGTGATATCCATTTGTTTTAAAAGAGCAATCAAAACATCAACAACGATACTATTTCCGGCCTGGCGATACATCTGTGTATCGCTCACTAAAATTTTAAAATCATCACGAAATCCCATTAAACGCAAACATTCACGTGGTGTTAATTTCCGAATACGCCCACGATTATGTGTAACGTAATTATCCACACCTGCACGGTGCATTTTGTGCATTGTTTGTAATAATGGACGAGCAATAGATAAATCTGTTTTTGTGCTGGTTTTAAAATTTTTTGTTCCCTCAGCTAAAACATAATTCTTGATTTTGTCAGATAAATAATATTTTTCTTCAACATCATTGACATCGAAAATAAAATCATCAAATTCTGATTCACAGGCAGCCTGAAAAATAAAATCACCGTGCCAATTAAATTGTTGATTAGCTTTTTGACACAATGCAATATCTCCGTTGATTTGTGTATAACGTTTTTGCCGATTTTTTGAGCTAGTAACAAATTTTACGCCTTTTTCACGTAAAAAATATTTACTGTCTGTATAGTCTTCCAAAAAATCTTGCATGGTATGCTCTAATTTAATTTTTTCAGGAAACTGAAATCCATTTTTAAGTGGCGTGTGAAAACCCACCACAAAAATACGTTCACGATGTTGAGGAATACCATAGTCTTTGCTGTTCATCACTTGAAAATACAAATCGTACCCCAATGAATGAAAAACACTTTGTACCACTTCCCAAGTTTTTCCATTATCGTGATTGAGTAAACCTTTCACATTTTCATAAATAAACACTTTGGGTTGTACTTCATCAACTACACGAGCGAAATCATAAAATAATGTTCCGCGTGTATCCTCCAATCCTGCACGTTTTCCTACCATTGAAAAGGCTTGACAAGGACTACCACCAACTAAAATATCAACTTGATTTTTAAATGGTTTTGCATCAAATTGCGTAATATCGTTATGCCAAAATTTTTCATCAAGTGTATAGTTGCCAAGATAACTTTTTTTGACATTTGCATCAATATCGCCTGCAAAAATAATAGAATGATTTAATTTTAAACGATTAAATGCCTGTTCAATTGCACCAATTCCACTAAATACAGTAGCTAATCTGATGTGTGCATTGGGTTGCGAGAAAAGGTAATTTTTCCAACTTTTATCGTCGATATTAAATAAATTATTCGTATTCATATTGTTAATTATGCTATCTTTTACGCTCTGCTTTGCGCATTTCACGCAAGGCTTTCAATTCGGCTTCTTTCTGTTTGGCTGTTTTGAGCCATGCTTCCCATTGGTTCGGCGTTTCGAGCGTGATTCTGCCGATGTGGCCGTCGCGGAAATCGGTAAGGATGTTTTCGGCGGTTTTTTGGTAGTTGATGCGTCCGCCGCTTAATACGGCTCCGCGTTTTTTGGCGATCCATTCGAGCCATTCGGTGTCGTTCCAATGGCTGCTGGGGTCTTTGTCGGCTTGGTAACGTGTCTGCAACAGGGGCAGGTAGTGGCGGCGCAGGTAGTCGAGCAGTTCGAGGGCGACTTCTTCTTCGTCGAGTGCGTTGCGGCCTACGGCACCGCTGGCGGCGAGGTTGTAGCCGCTTTCTGCTACGATGATTTTCGGCCACAACATGCCGGGGGTGTCGTAGAGCCAGAAGTCGTCGGCGAGAAACAGGCGTTGTTCGGCTTTGGTGATGCCGGGTTCGTTGCCGGTTTTGGCGGATTTTTTGCCGATCATGCCGTTTATCAGGGTGGATTTGCCGACGTTGGGGATGCCGCAGATGAGTACGCGCAGGGGTTTGTCGATGCCGCCGCGGTTGGGCATCATGTTGCGGCAGGCGCGGGTGATTTTGGCGGTGGCACCTTGCTCGGAAGAGTCGAGAGCGATGGCTTGGGTGTCGGGCTTGTTGTTGTAGTAATCGAGCCAAACGGCGGTGCGTTCGGGGTCGGCAAGGTCTTGTTTATTGAGGATTTTGAGCTTGGGTTTGCCGCGCGAAAGTTGTGCCAGCAGGGGATTTTCGCTGGAGGCGGGCAGGCGGGCATCGAGCATTTCAATCACCATATCAATGCTTTTGATGCGCTCGGCGATGGCTTTTTTCGCCTTGTTCATGTGGCCGGGAAACCATTGGATTGCCATAATGTTTTGCTCTTTTATCGATATGGATAGCAAATGGGTTTGCTATGGGTATGTGTTTTGTGAGGAGGCCGTCTGAAAATAGTGCTGCTTTATTTCGGGTTGGTTTATTGCCCGTAATCGGCCGAATAACGTAATCAGGCAGCCCGACAAAGGCTGCCTGAATGAATGCCGTAATTATAGCATATTGTTTTGTTTTAAGCTTTCAGACGGCCTCCGGTGCAAGAGGCCGTCTGAAAAGATAGTTAACGCTCTGCCAATCGGATAAGTTGGCGGTGGCGCACAAGCAGTTCGTATTGGCCTTGCAGCCGTTTGGCAAGCTGTTCGACTACATACACCGAGCGGTGCTGCCCGCCGGTGCAGCCGATGCCGATGGTAACGTAACTGCGGCTTTCTACCTGCATTTGGGGCAGCCAGCGGCTCATGAAGTTGCTGATGTCGTTAATCATTTCTTGCACGGCGGGCTGTTGGCCGAGATAGTCTTGAATCGGTTTGTCCATGCCGTTGTACGGGCGCAGTTCGGTATCGTAATAGGGGTTGGGCAGGCTGCGCATGTCGAAAAGAAAATCAACGTTGGAAGGTACGCCGTATTTGAAGCCGAATGATTCTAAAATCACCAACATGCCGTTGCGTTCGAGTTTCAGCCATTGTTGAACGGTGTAGCGCAGTTGCTGGGCGTTCATTTTGGAGGTGTCGATACAATAGGCCAGCTCGCGCAGGGGGAAAATCCAAGCCCTTTCTTTTTGCAGGCTTTCGAGCAGGGTGAGGGTTTGCCCGGAAAGGGGGTGGCTGCGGCGGGTTTCGGAAAAACGGCGGATCAGCACGCTTTCTTCGGCTTCGAGAAACAGAATTTCTACGTCATGACCCTGTTGGCGCAACTGCCGGATTTGTGTTTCGGCTTCTTTGATGTCGATGCGGGAACGGATGTCGATGCTGATACCCAGTTGGGAAACTTCGCTGCTTTCGGTGTGGTATGTTACCAAGTCGGGCAGCAGGCCGATGGGAAGGTTATCGACGCAGTAATAGCCTAAGTCTTCGAGAAGTTTGAGCGCAACGGATTTGCCGGAGCCGGAAAGCCCGCTAATCAATACTATTTTCATGGCCGGATTCGTTTTCTTTCAGCATGGTTTGGTGGCGTTCCAAAAATTCTTTGGTGCTGTCTTTGCCGCGCAGCTGCAGAATATAGTTGCGCACGGCGGCTTCGACCAATACGGCGAGGTTGCGGCCGATGGCGACGGGCAGGGTAACGGAACGCACGTTAACATCTAAAATGGATTCGGTTTCGGAGCGGATGCTCAGGCGGTCGAGCCGTTTCATGTATTCGTCGTCGGCCGGAACCAGATTGATGATTAATTGAAGTATTTTTTTGGGGCGGATGGAAGTTTCGCCGAAAATGTGGCGGACGTTGAGCACGCCCAACCCGCGCACTTCCAGAAAATCCCGCAGCATCGGCGGGCAGCGGCCGTCGAGGGTTTCGGGGCCTGTGCGGTATAGCTCTACCGCATCGTCGGCAATCAGGCTGTGACCGCGGGAAATCAGCTCCAACGCCAGCTCGCTTTTACCCAGCCCGGATTGGCCGGTGATCAATACGCCGATTTCAAACACGTCGAGAAACACGCCGTGTTTGATGGTGGATACGGCCAATACGCGTTGCAGGTAAATGCGCAAAACGTCCATCAGATACGGGCTTTCCCGTTTGGACATCAGCAAAGGCACGTTATTGGTGTGGCAGTAGTCGCGCAGCACGGGCGGCACGGGCAGATCGTTCGCCACGATAACGAGCGACATGGGCAGATCGAAAAGCTGATAAAAACCGGCGGCGGTTTCTCCGGCCTCCATGCGTTGCAGGTATTCGACTTCCGCTACGCCCAAAACCTGCACTTGGTTGGGGTGGATAAAATTCAAATGGCCGACCAGCGCCAAAACGGGCTTGTCGGCCTCAACGCCGATACGGTTGTCGGCGCCCGCCGTTCCTGCTGCCCAAGCCAGTTGCAGCTTGTGCTGGTTGTCTTGGTAAAGGCGGCGTACTGATATGCTGGGCATTGTTTACTCTTCTTTTAAAAGCTGCTGCACTTCTTCGGCAGATGTGGCAGCCATCAATGCTTCGCGTACTGATTTTTGGGAGAATCTGCCTGCCAGTTTCGACAGCACTTCAAGATGCTCGCCGGTGGCGTTTTCGGGTACCAACAGCACGAAAATCAGAGAAACGGGTTTGCCGTCGGGCGCATCGAATGCCACGGGTTCTTGCGTGCGGATGAATGCACCTACGGCTTTTTTAACCGAAGCATGGCGGCCGTGGGGAATGGCCACGCCTTGACCCAAGCCGGTGGTGCCGAGTTTTTCGCGGGCAAACAGGCAGTCGAACACATCTGCGCGGGCTAATCCGGCTTCGTTTTCAAGCAGCAGCCCGGCTTGCTCGAATATGCGTTTTTTACTGCTGACTTCTAAATCCAGCACAATATGTGATAAAGGCAAGATTTCGCTGATCAGGCTCATATCTTTCTCTTTTTAAGTAAGCAAAACAGGGTGCGATTGTACCGACAGTTGGTGTAAATCTCAAATTTTCCGGCGTGATTTACACTGTGACGGCGTGTTTTTTATTTGTTTATATTTAAATAATTCAATGGGTTAAAATTTTACGGTTAACGGTGGGTAATAAGAGGGAGGCCGTCTGAAAAGTTTTCAGACGGCCTCCTGATTGCGGTTTGATGCCTTAGCGGCGGTAAACCAAGCGGTAGTAGGTTTCTCCGTTTTGGATGTAGCCTAAATCCACCCGTGCAATTTCGGCTATGGCATCTTGGCCTTCGGCCAAATCGTTTACTTCTGCCGTAAGGGCATTGTTACGCAAAGTCAGTGCCTGATTTTTTTCTTCCTGCGCGGCAACTTGGTCTTGCAGACGCCACATATCGCGCCAACCACCTTTGGAGAGCCAAAGGCTGTATTGGAACCATGCCAGCGCGGTAATTAAAACCAGGGTAACCCACTTCATATATTAGATACCTTTAATTATTTGCCCAGTTGGTAGAAGGCGGCTTTGCCGGGGTAGTAGGCGGCTTCGGCCAATTCTTCTTCGATGCGCAGCAATTGGTTGTATTTGGCCATGCGGTCGGAACGGCTCAGGGAGCCGGTTTTGATCTGCATGCAGTTGGTGGCAACGGCCAAATCGGCGATGGTACTGTCTTCGGTTTCGCCCGAACGGTGGCTCATCACACTGGTGTAGCGGTTGCGTTTGGCCAGTTCGACGGCTTTGAGGGTTTCGCTCAATGTGCCGATTTGGTTGACTTTTACCAAGAGAGCGTTGGCGATGCCTTGTTCGATGCCGTCGGCCAAAATTTTCGGGTTGGTAACGAATAAGTCGTCGCCGACCAATTGTACTTTTTTGCCCAGTTTTTCGGTCAGGTGCTTCCAGCCTGCCCAGTCGTTTTCGTCCATGCCGTCTTCGATGGAAACGATGGGGTAGGTATCGACCAGTTTGGCCAAGTAGTCGGCAAACTCTTCGCTGCTCAAGGCCAAGCCTTCTGCGCTCAGGTGGTATTTGCCGTCTTTGTAGAATTCGCTAGAAGCGCAGTCTAATGCAAACAATACGTCTTCGCCGGGGGTGTAGCCGGCGGCTTTTACGGCTTCCTGCATCAGTTGCAGGGCTTCTTCGTGGCTGTTTAAGTTGGGCGCGAAACCGCCTTCGTCAC
The DNA here is from genome assembly GCF_022870885.1 of Neisseria dumasiana. Taxonomy (NCBI): domain Bacteria; kingdom Pseudomonadati; phylum Pseudomonadota; class Betaproteobacteria; order Neisseriales; family Neisseriaceae; genus Neisseria; species Neisseria dumasiana. Next base: position 503,532 of record NZ_CP091509.1, read on the forward strand.
CTACGGTGGTGGGGAAGCCTTTTTCGTCGCACAGTTTTTTCAGGGCGTGGAAAATTTCGGCACCGCAGCGCAGAGCTTCGCGGAAGCTTTTTGCGCCTACGGGCATGATCATAAATTCTTGAATGTCCAAGCTGTTGTTGGCATGTGCGCCTCCGTTGATCACGTTCATCATCGGTACTGGCATGGCCATCGGGCCGGCACCGCCCAAGTAGCGGTAGAGCGGCAGGCCGGCATCTTCGGCGGCGGCACGGGCAACGGCCATGGATACGGCCAAAGTGGCGTTGGCACCCAAACGGCCTTTGTTGTCGGTGCCGTCCAGTTCAATCATCACTTGGTCGATGTAGCTTTGCTCGGATGCGTCCAAGCCAATCAGGGCTTGAGCGATTTCGTTGTTGACATGTTCTACGGCTTGCAGCACGCCTTTGCCCAAATAACGGGTTTTGTCGCCGTCGCGCAGTTCCAATGCTTCTTTTTGGCCGGTGGATGCGCCGGAGGGTACGGCGGCACGCCCCATTACGCCCGACTCCAGCAATACGTCGCACTCAACGGTGGGATTACCGCGGGAATCCAGAATTTCGCGGGCAAAAATATCAACGATTGTGCTCATGGAAATCTCCTGATTTTGAACAATTAAAATGAAATAGGGTGGTTTCAGACGGCCTGAGACCTTTGTAAAACGCTCGTCTGCGGCGCATTTCTGCGTTGTGTGCTGCCCGCTTGTTTGCCTATCTAATATGATACGTCTGCACCCGCTGTGCTGTTAAGCCTTCAAGTGAATACGCATCTGCGGGCTTTGAAGGGTCTCGGCCGGAACAAGGGCTGCTGTGAAATAATATTACAAATATTACAGTTGCCGATTATAGCGTTTCAGGCCGTCTGAAACGAGTATTTTGCCGTTAAATCATATAAAACTTGTCGGAAGTCAATGAACCTAAAAGCGGTTTTGATGTAGCGGCATGTAATTTTAGATAGGCCGTTTTGTATAAAATGCCGAGGCCGTCTGAAAGCGAACATATTTTCAGACGGCCTGTGTACCATATCAGCGGTGGTAGTTCGGTGCTTCTTTGGTGATTTGCACGTCGTGAACGTGCGATTCACTCATGCCGGCCGAAGTGATTTCCACAAACTCGGCTTTCTCGTGCATTTCGGCGATGCTGGCGCAGCCCAAATAACCCATGCTCGAGCGCAGGCCGCCCATCAGCTGGTGGATAATCTGCACAATCGGGCCTTTGTAGGGCACGCGGCCTTCGATGCCTTCGGGCACATATTTATCGGTGCTGTCTTGTTTGTCTTGGAAATAGCGGTCGGAAGAACCTTGGCTCATCGCGCCCAGCGAACCCATGCCGCGGTAAGACTTATAAGAACGGCCTTGATACAGTTCGATTTCTCCCGGTGCTTCTTCGGTACCGGCAAACATGCCGCCGAGCATCACGGTGCTGGCACCGGCTGCCAACGCTTTGGCAATGTCGCCCGAGAAGCGGATGCCGCCGTCTGCAATCAGCGGTACGCCCGTGCCTTTCAGGGCTTCGGATACATTATGGATTGCCGTTAACTGCGGCACGCCCACGCCGGCCACAATGCGGGTGGTGCAAATCGAACCCGGGCCGATACCGACTTTTACCGCGTCCGCACCGGCCGCCACCAGATCGCGTGCAGCCTGTGCCGTGGCAATGTTGCCGCCGATAACTTGAACTTCCGGAAAATGCTGTTTGACCCAACGCACGCGGTCGAGCACGCCTTGGCTGTGACCGTGGGCGGTATCCACCACCAACACATCTACGCCTGCTTCAACCAATGCTTTCACGCGCTCGTCGGTGTCCGCACCCACGCCAACCGCCGCACCTACGCGCAGGCGGCCGTCTGAATCTTTGTTGGCATTGGGAAATTCGGTGGTTTTCAGAATGTCTTTAACCGTAATCAGACCTTTCAGCTCCCACGCTTCGTTCACAACCAATACGCGCTCGACTTTATGGTCGTGCATCACATCGCGCGCATCTTCGATGCTGGTGCCTTCCGGCACGGTAACCAAACGCTCGCGCGGGGTCATGATGGCCGAAACCGGTTGGTCGAGACGTTTTTCAAAACGCAGGTCGCGGTTGGTTACCAAGCCGACCACTTTGCCGTTTTCCACCACCGGCAGGCCTGACATTTTGCGCTTGCGGCGCGACAGCATTTCCACCAAATCGCGAATCGGCATTTCGGGCGGAATGGTTACCGGATCTTTAACAATGCCGCTTTCGTGGCGCTTAACTTTGGCCACGGCGGCGGCTTGGCGTTCTACCGTCATATTTTTATGGATAATGCCGATGCCGCCTTCCTGAGCCATAGAAATGGCCAGCTTGGCTTCGGTAACCGTATCCATTGCGGCAGAAAGAAGGGGAAGATTGATGGTGATGTTGCGGGTGAGGGGGGTTTGGAGTTTGACGTCTCGCGGCAGCACTTGGGAATGTGCGGGAACCAGTAAAACATCGTCAAAAGTATAGGCTTTCTCTACGATACGCATGATGCTCGGGCTTTCAGTTTGTGCAAGATGCACGGCATTGTATCAAATTTGGCCTGCGCTTGATACCCGTTTTCGGCAGATTCAAGCCGTTAAATTTAACGAACTGACATAAGTTGTGCCCGCTTGGGTGGTGCGTTTCGTTGTAACGATACCAAAAGTAACCTTTGCGGTGCAGGAAAAGCGCTTTGTATCATGACACTTACTTAATTTAACAGTACAATGAAGGCCGTCTGAAACATAACTGAAAGAAAAAAGACTATGCACATTACCCGTTTTGCCCCATTAGTTTTGATTTCCGGAATGCTGTTTTCCGGCAGCCTGGCTACTGCCGAAGTGTACACATGGAAAAACAAAAGCGGTGGAAACAGCTACTCGGATGTGCCGCAAAATCTGAAAGCTTCGCAATCCGGCACCGTAAATATCCGTACCCATACCGTTATCCGGCCGGCGGCACCGAAAGCAGCAGAAGGTGAAGGCACGCTTGCCGACAAACAAAAGGAATTGAGCGACGCGATTGCCGAAGAAAACAAAAAAATCGAAGAACGCAATAAAAAGGTTGAGGAAGAAAACCGCCTGCAAAAAGAAGGCAACTGTAAAATTGCACGCATGAACCGCCAGTTTGCCGAAACGGCGCGGATTGCCAACCGCGAAGAATTTGTGAAACGCTACGATGCCGATGTGGCGAAATTCTGTAATTAATCCGTTATTTATTCATTTTTAGTAACAGCATCGACAAAGCTGTTTGCCAATAATCAAACAGGCCGAGATCTTTGCAAAACCCCACGCCAACAAACAGCCGGAACATTCTTCATCATGTTCCGGCTGTTTGTTGGCGTGGGGTTTTGCAAAGGTCTCAGGCCGTCTGAAAGGGGTTCAGACGGCCTGTTTCCAATATGGAAGACATTATAGTAATCAGCTTCCCGCCACGGTCATTTCCTGAATAAGTACCGAGCCGATTTTATTGGTGGAACGTTTCAGCGCATCGTCGGCCACGCCCACTATATTCATATACATATCCTGCAAACGCCCGGCAATGGTAATTTCTTCTACGGGATGGGTAATCACGCCGTTTTCTACCCAAAAGCCCGCTGCGCCGCGCGAATAATCGCCCGTGAGCATATTCACGCCTTGCCCCATCAATTCCGTTACCAGCAGGCCGGTGCCCATTTCTTTGAGCAAGTCGGATTGTGCCGCATGGGTGTGGTTCAGATACAGATTGTGTGCGCCGCCGGCATTGGCTGTGGTGTGCATGCCGAGCTTGCGCGCGCTGTAACTGCTTAAAAAATAACCTTGGATAACGCCGTTTTCAACCACGAAGCGCGGGCGGGTGGCAACGCCTTCGGCATCGAAATAGGTGCTGCCGAACGAGCGGGGAATATGCGGTTCTTCGCGAAGGCTGAGAAAATCGGGCAATACCGCTTTGCCGAGGCTGTTAATCAGAAAGCTGCTTTGCCGGTAAAGCGCGCCGCCGCTCAATGCGCCGACGAGATGGCCGATCAGGCCGCCGGCTACGCTGGTGTCGAACAGCACGGGGTAGCTGCCAGTGGCGATGCTGCGCCCGCCCAAACGCCTTAAAGTGCGGTAGGCGGCAGTTCGGCCGATACTTTCGGCATCTTCCAAATCGTGGTGCGAGCAGGCGGCATCGTACCAATAATCACGCTGCATGCCGTCTGAATCGGATGCGACTACGCTGCACGAAATGCTGTGGCGCGTGCCTTGTTGGTGGGCGGCAAAGCCGTGCGAATTGCCGTAAACGTATTGGTAGTGTCCGGTTTGTATGGCGGCACCCTCGGAATTAGAGATGCGGTTGTCGGCATTCAATGCTGCCTGTTCGCATTGTTTGGCAAGCACAACGGCGGCTTCGGCAGATAAATCCCATTCGTGGTATTTGTCTAAATCGCCGATTTCACGCGCCATCAAACCGGCATCGGCCAAGCCTGCGCAATCGTCTTCGGCGGTGTATTTGGCAATATCGACGGCCGCCTTCACGGTGTCGCTCAGAGCTTGCGGGGAAAAGTCGGCGGTGCTGGCACGGCCTTTGCGTTGGCCGACATAAACGGTGATGTCGAGCGATTTATCCTGTTGGTATTCGATTTGTTCGATTTCGCCCAAGCGCACGCTTACGCTTTGACCGAGCGATTCGCTCAAGTCGGCTTCGGCGGCTGTGGCTCCGTATTCGCGGGCGAGGGAAAGCACCTGCCCGCAAAGGTCGAGCAGTTCGTTTTTGCTGTGGTTGAACATGGGTAATCCGATGAAAAAATCGGTGTCATTTTAACTGTTTTCAGACGGCCGCGGCAAAATTGTGGCTATGGCGGGGATAGGGCGGGGAGCTGTGTTAGAATGCAGCGGTTATTGAACCGGATACCGCTATGAGCAACAACGAGCAAGAATGGGTCAGCAAAACCCAAATGAAAAAACAGATGGACAGCCTGCAAGACCTCGGTATGCAGCTGACCAAGCTTTCCGCCGATACGCTGAAAAAAATCGGCTTGTCGGAAGATTTATACGAAGCAGTGGTAACGTATAAAAAAATCACGTCCAACGGTGCGTTGAAACGGCAGGCGCAATACATCGGCCGCCTGATGCGCGATACCGATCCCGAACCGATTGAACGCTATCTGGCCAAACTGCGCGGCGACAATGCCGCCCATAACGCCTTTTTGCAGCGGGTGGAACAGGCGCGCGACCGCCTGATAGCGGGCGACGACGCACTCACGGCGTTTATTGCCGACTATCCGCATGCCGATGCCGGCAAGCTGCGCACGTTGATTCGCAATACGCGTAAAGAGCAGGAACTGAACAAGCCGCCGAAAAACTTCCGTGCGCTGTTTCAGGAAATCAAAGCGGTTATGGACGGCAACGCTGATGCGGCAGAAGATGCGGATGCAGAACCGTTTGAATAAAAAAGTTTCCGGCCGGCACGCTGTAACGCTATTCAATTGGCGATTCATCTGCCCATAAACAACTACATATAAACATCGAGGCCGTCTGAAACACCATTTTCAGACGGCCTCGTTACAGCGCGGCGGCAATTTATTTTTTTGTCATGGCAGGGCAGATGTGTTGCCCTTGCCGTACACAAACTCGGCACGATTTACATAAACCGCCGCAAAGTTTAATTTTGTATTGCCCCGCAAAGGGATAGGCTAATATAATTGCAGGTTCACAAAACAGGGCTGTCGGCAACCTTCACCGGTTTCTCACAGCCCTGAGAAATTTTTCATGCTGCCCGTGCGCTCTTTAAACCAGCAATCAAACAGCTTTTTATCACCCCGCGAAAATCCGTTTTGCCGGTACTCGTTATTAACTGGAGTATTGCCATTATGAACGCAACCCCTGCGTCTACCATCCAACCCTATCTGCAAATACAAGGTTTGGTAAAAAAGTTTGGTGACAATTATGCTGTCGACCACATCGACTTAGATATTGAAAAACACGAAATCTTCGCCCTTTTGGGCAGTTCGGGCAGCGGTAAATCCACGCTGTTGCGCATGTTGGCGGGCATGGAAACCCCCAATCAAGGCAAAATCATTCTCGACGGGCAAGACATTACCCGACTCGCTCCCTACGACCGCCCCATCAACATGATGTTCCAAAGCTATGCGCTGTTCCCGCACATGACGGTGGAGCAAAACATCGCTTTCGGCCTCAAACAAGACAAAATGCCCAAAGACGAAATCGCCGCCCGAGTGGAGGAAATGCTGCGTTTGGTGCAGATGACCAAATTCGCCAAACGCAAGCCGCACCAGCTTTCAGGCGGCCAGCAGCAGCGCGTGGCTTTGGCACGCAGCTTGGCCAAACGCCCGAAAATCCTTCTGCTTGACGAACCTTTGGGCGCGCTCGACAAAAAACTGCGCCAACAAACACAACTCGAATTGGTGAACACGCTGGAGCAGGTGGGCGTAACCTGCATCATGGTAACGCACGACCAAGAAGAAGCCATGACCATGGCTACCCGCGTAGCGATTATGTCTGAAGGCAAATTGCAGCAAGTCGGCACCCCCAGCGATGTATATGACTTCCCCAACAGCCGCTTTACCGCCGAATTTATCGGCGAAACCAATATTTTCGACGGCACTGTGCTGGAAGATCACGCCGATTACGCCATCATCCAGCTGCCCGAATTGGAAAACAAAATCCGTATCGATCACGGTTTGGGCGGCCGCTCCGAACAAGACTTATGGATCAGCATCCGACCCGAAGACATCGATTTATACAAAGAAAAACCGGAACACTTGGGCGAATACAACTGGGAAAAAGGCGTGGTGAAAGAAATTGCTTATTTGGGCAGCTTCGCCATTTATCACGTTCAGCTGGCCAACGGCCGCGTGATTAAGAGCCAAGTTCCCGCACCTTACTGGCATGTGCGCAATATCGCACCGCCCACTTGGGAAGAAACCGTGTATGTAAGCTGGCCGGAAAACCAGCCTACGCCGTTGTTCAGCTAAGCCGTAAGGATTACCCGACATGAAATTGAAAACCCTGAAACGCAAGCTGTTGCGCCGCCCCGGGCAGCGTGCAGTTATTGCCGTGCCTTATCTTTGGCTGCTGGTGCTGTTTCTGATTCCGTTTGCGATTGTGTTGAAAATCAGTTTTGCCGAACAAGAGCTGGCGATTCCGCCTTATTCGCCGCTGATTACCACCGACCCCGATTTCGGCCGTCTGAATATCGCGTTGAATTATCAAAACTATGCCGATATTTTCCAAAACTTTTGGAGCAGTTTAGGGCAGATGCTGAACCCGTTTTCAGACGGCAACGGCAGCAATATCTATCTGCTGACTTATTGGCTGTCGATTAAAACGGCGCTTACCACCACCTTAATCTGCCTGCTGCTGGGCTATCCGATTGCCTACGCCATTTCGCGCGCCAATCCTGCTTACCGCAACGGTTTGCTGCTGGCGATTATGCTGCCTTTCTGGACATCGTTTCTGCTGCGCGTATATGCGTGGATGGGCTTGCTCGGGCACAACGGCATCATCAACAACTTCCTGTTGAAACACAATATTATCAGTGAGCCGTTGAATCTGTTTTACAACGCGTTTTCGCTGAATTTGGTGATGGTTTACGCCTATCTGCCGTTTATGATTCTGCCGCTTTACACCCAGCTGGTGAAACTGGACGGCAGATTGCTGGAAGCGGCTTCCGATTTGGGTGCGGGGCCGGTGAAATCGTTTTTCTCGATTACCCTGCCTTTGTCGAAAACCGGCATCGTGGCCGGCTCCATGCTGGTGTTTGTGCCTGCGGTGGGCGAGTATGTGATTCCCGAATTGGTGGGCGGCTCCGAAAATCTGATGATCGGTAAAGTGTTGTGGCAGGCGTTCTTTGATCAGAACAACTGGCCGCTGGCTTCCGCCGTTGCCGTGGTAATGGTGATATTGCTGGTGATTCCGATTGTGTTGTTCCACCGCTACGAAAACCGTGAAATCGAAGAAGGAGCCAAATAATGTCTAAATACAAATTGTCTTGGTTTCTCAAGCTGATGTTGGCGTTGGGGCTGGCGTTCCTTTATATACCGCTCGTTATCTTGGTGATTTATTCGTTCAACGAATCCAAGCTGGTTACGGTTTGGGGCGGTTTCTCGACCAAATGGTACAGCGCGTTGGCAGGCAACAGCACGATTTTGGAAGCGGCATGGCTGTCGCTGCGTATTGCCGCCGTATCGTCGCTTGCGGCGGTAGTGCTCGGCACTTTGGCAGGCTACGCGCTGGCGCGTATCAAGCGTTTCCGCGGCAGCACGCTGTTTGCCGGTATGGTGTCCGCGCCGATGGTGATGCCCGATGTGATTACCGGTTTGTCGATGCTGTTGCTGATTATTCAGGTGCAAATGTTCCTGCAAAGCAGCGAATTGTTGAGCTGGCTGTATTTCGACCGCGGCTTCTTCACTATTTTCTTGGGTCACACCACATTGTGTATGGCTTATATCACCGTGATTATCCGCTCGCGCTTGGTTGAGTTGGATCAGTCGCTGGAAGAAGCCGCCATGGATTTGGGTGCGCGCCCGCTGAAAATCTTTTTCGTGATTACCCTGCCGCTGATTGCGCCTGCGATTGCTTCGGGCTTTTTGCTGGGCATCACGCTGTCGCTGGATGATTTGGTGATTACCTCGTTCTTGTCCGGCCCCGGTTCTTCAACCTTGCCGCAAGTGATTTTCTCGAAAATCAAACTCGGTTTGGATCCGCAGATGAACGTGTTGGCAACCATTATGATTGCTATCGTCGGCACGCTGGTTATCGGCATCAATTATTACATGATGCGGCAAACCACCAAACGCGAACGAGAAGCCGCCGAAGCGTATCGTCAGGAAAAACTGGCTTTGGAAAATGCCAACAAATAATCTTACTGCACAGGCTGCCCGTTGAACGGCAGCCTGTTTTTTTACCGTGTGGTACGATGAAGCAAGTTTATGGCCTGTAAAAACATCCGTTTCAAACTGCGCGGCATTAAACAACCGCCAAACATTTTCAGACGGCCTCGACAGCCAATCACAACAAAGGAGAAACGATGAGCCGCATTTCCGACCTTCTCAGCCTTATTCATACTCGCCTGCCGGTTGTCCAAGCGCCGATGGCGGGAGTTCAAAGCAGCAAGCTGACGATTGCCGCCTGCCAGGCGGGTGCTTTGGGTTCGCTGCCTGCTGCTATGTTGCCGTCTGAAAAACTGTGCGCCGAAATCGAAACCATACGCCGACATACCGATCAGCCGTTCAACGTCAACTTTTTTGCCCACCGTCAGCCCGAAGCAGACACGGCGCAACAGGCAAAGTGGCTGGATGCACTCGCGCCGTTTTATCGTGAATTCGGTTTAACGGAACAAGATGTGCTGCAAGGCGGAGGCAGGCAGCCGTTTGGCGAAGAGCAGGCGGAAATTGTGATGCAATACCGCCCGCCTGTGGTCAGCTTCCATTTCGGCCTGCCGGAGCCAGCTTTGTTAGACAAAGTAAAAAGCAGCGGCGCTGTGGTGATGTCAAGTGCCACCACCGTGGAAGAAGCCCGTTGGCTGGAGGCGCACGGGGCAGACATCATCATTGCGCAAGGTCTGGAAGCAGGCGGGCATCGGGGCATGTTTCTCAGCCGCGATTTGAACCGCCAGCAAGGTTTATTCAGCCTGCTGCCGCAAATCTGTGCTGCCGTGAATGTGCCGGTGATAGCTGCCGGCGGCATCAGCAACGCCGCTACCGCACGGGCAGCGCGTGCTTTGGGTGCAGCCGGTGTTCAAATCGGTACGGCTTTGATGTTGGCGGAAGAGGCCGACACCTCGGCACTCCACCGCAAAGCCCTGCAAAGCGAACGGGCGGCCGATACCGTGTTAACCAATCTCTTTAGCGGCGGCTTTGCCCGCGGTATCGTGAACCGCTTTATCCGCGAAGCAGGCCCTATCAGCGATGCCGCACCGCCTTTCCCGCTCGCCCAATCCGCTTCTGCACCGTTAAAAGCGGCGGCAGAAGCGCAAGGCTCGGATGAGTTTACGTCTTTATGGGCAGGGCAGAATGCACCGCTGGCTTGCGAAGGCGGCGCGGTGGATATTATCCGGCGGATAGCCGAAGGTTTCGGCGGAGAGGCAAGTTTTAATGGGGGAAGGGTAGGCATCAGCATTCAGACGGCCTGATAACCGGATTGAAATCAGTCGCTAATGTTTCGTTTGTGTTGCTATGCGGCCGTGAGTGAAGAAGGGGATTGCGCGGCTCAAACCGGTGTTTGTGCCCACATCCGCACCAATGCCATACAGAATGCAAAGATAAAACCGCACAGAAAGCGGAAATGCCACGAAGAAGATGTGTGCCGCCCGCGTTGGCGGTCGATCAGGCATATCATGCCGCCTGCCAGCATTGGTGTCAGCACCAAGTTGAGCATTTGCAGGCCTTCGCTGCGGATGAAATGTTCGGGGAAAATCAGCAGACTGACGCCGCCGATAAGCGCACCGATGATGCCGTATCCGATAAGCGTCAGCCACGGGCGCGGTTTCCGCTTGGAATCGGCTGAACGTATCCCCAATTCGGCCAAAATTTCGGCAACGATCTGTAAAAATAACTCTGCAAGCAGCTCGAATAAAATTTCCATAATGATTCAAAATGAGGCCGTCTGAAATGTTCAGACGGCCTTTTCAACCTTATCTATATCTATCTATATCAAAGCTTTTTCAAACGGAATTCCGCCGCTTTGGCATGGGCGGTAAGCATTTCGCCTTGTGCCAACACGTCGGCAATCCGGCCGAGCTTTTGCGCGCCTTGTTCGGAAACCTGAATCAGGCTGCTGCGTTTTTGGAAATCGTAAGTGCCCAGCGGCGAAGAGAAACGCGCCGTGCGGCTGGTGGGCAGCACATGGTTGGGGCCGGCGCAATAGTCGCCCAAGCTCTCGCTGGTGTATTTGCCCATGAAAATCGCTCCGGCGTGGCGGATTTTTGGCGCCCATTCCTGCGGGTTTTCTACCGATAATTCCAGATGTTCCGGCGCAATATAGTTAGCGGTTTCGCAAGCGTCATCGAGGTCTTTGGCCAGAATCATCGCGCCGCGGTTGTTTAAAGAAGCCTCGATAATGGCACGGCGGGGCATGTCTTCGATCAACCTGTTCATGGCCGCTTGAACGTCGTCTAAATATTGCTGCGAAGTGGCAATCAGAATCGCTTGGGCGATTTCGTCGTGTTCGGCTTGGCTGAACAAATCCATCGCCACCCAATCGGCGGGCGTGGTGCCGTCGGCAATTACCAGAATTTCAGACGGCCCGGCCACCATATCGATGCCTACCACGCCGAACACGCGGCGTTTGGCGGCGGCCACAAACGCATTGCCGGGGCCGGTGATTTTATCGACCTGCGGCACGGTTTCGGTGCCGTAAGCCAAAGCCGCCACCGCCTGCGCACCGCCGACGGTGAACACTTTGGTTACGCCGGCCACAAATGCCGCCGCCAACACAATATCGTTGCGCTCGCCTTTGGGCGTGGGCACCACCATGATGATTTCGGGCACGCCCGCCACATGCGCGGGCATGGCATTCATAATCACCGAGCTGGGATAAGCCGCCTTGCCGCCGGGCACATAAATGCCCACACGGTCGAGCGGGGTAATCTGTTGGCCGAGCAGCGTGCCGTCTTCGTCGGTATAGCTCCACGATGCCATTTTTTGGTGTTGGTGGTAGCTTTCCACACGGGAGGCGGCGGTTTTCAAGGCCGTCTGAACTTCAGGGGCAATGCGTTCGAAAGCAGCCTGCAAATCGGCTTGGCTCAACGTTAAATCGGCCATAGTTTGTGCATTCATGCCGTCGAAACGGTTGGTGTATTCGATTAGCGCCGCATCGCCGCGCTTTTGTACGTCGGCACAGATGTCGGCAACAATTTGATCGATTTTCGGGTCTTGCGCGGTTTCAAAAGCCAGCAACGCTTTCAGCTCGGCTTGGAAATTGGGGGATTGGGTGGAAAGATGTTTCATTTGTATGTGCTGCCTTTAATTCTTCAATAAAAATAAAAGTTTTTCAGACGGCCTATAACCAACTCTCAAAGCAAGAAGAGGCCGTCTGAAAATATTCAATCCTTGCTCACAAACCGCTTGTTCACGCGCACGCGTTCGCCGCGGCCGGCTTTTTTGATTTCCAACCAGTCGCTGTAAACGGCGTGAATCAGGGCGCGGTCAGTGTCGAAGCCGTAATCGTGCGGGTTCACCGTGGGGGCAAGCTGTTTCAATACGTCGCTTAGGCGTGCCCAGCCTTGCGGGTCGGCAGTATTGTCAACGGCTTGCTGCACCAAAGGAATGAGCTTGGTAAATTTGGCTTTGCCGTTTTTGGGTTTGGGTGCTTCTTGCTGCTCGGGCTTGGCGGTTTCGGCGGCTTCTGCCGTTGGTGCGGGCGGTACGATAGCGGCTGTTTCCGCTTCCGGCTGTTTGCGCTCTTGCTGCTGGCGTTTTTTGCCGCGTTTGTTGGCGGGTTTGCCGCTGTCGGTTTCGGCAGCGGGGGCTTGCGGTACGGCTGCTTCGGCAACTTGTTTTTCTTTACTGTCTTTATTTTCAGACGGCCTGTTGTTTTTTTCGGCCGGATTCGGATATCTGCGCACTTGGATTTGATTGTTGTCGGTGCGGTATTCAAACAAATCAAGCGATTTGATCAGGTCGGAAAGTTTGCCGAAACCGTAGAGGCGCGGGTCGAAATCGGGGTTGGTTTTGTTGATGTAGCTGCCGATGGGGCCGAGGTTGGCCCAGCCGAGGTCGTCGGCATTTTCTTTGACAGCGCGGGTGAGCAGTTTGGAAAGGTCGGCTTGCTGGCCGGTATTCTCGGCAGGTTCGTTCTGCGTTTTGGTTTTGCCGCTGTTTTTGTTTTTTTCCGGCGTGCGTTTTTCGGGGCGGAAGATTTCGGTGTAGATGAATTTGTCGCAGGCTTTGCGGAAGGCTTCGGGGGTTTTCTTTTCGCCGAAGCCGTAAACGGTAAGGCCGCTTTCGCGCAGACGGCTGGCGAGGCGGGTGAAGTCGCTGTCGCTGGATACGATGCAGAAGCCGTCGAAGTTGCCGCTGTAAAGCAAGTCCATCGCGTCGATCACCAAGGCCATGTCGGTGGCGTTTTTGCCTTTGGTGTAGGCGAATTGCTGCACGGGGATAATGGCATGCGGCAGCAGAGCGGCTTTCCATTTGGAAAGGCCGTGGCTCCAGTCGCCGTAAATCCGTTTGACGCTGGCAATGCCGTATTTGGCGATTTCGGCCAGCAGGCGGTCGATGATGTCGGCGGGGGCGTTGTCGGCATCGATTAAGACGGCCAGTTTTTTATCTGAGGTGATGTTCATGGGGTAGTCTAATTTAAAGTGAAACGTGTAACAGCGGCTTTTCAGACGGCCTCTTTACGGTTTTTCTACCGCTTCGGCAAACGCATTGATAATCGGCTGGATAAGTGCGTGTTTGACTTTCAACGCTGCTTTGTTGACCACCAAACGGCTGGAAATATCCACGATATGCTCCACCGCTTCGAGATTGTTGGCCTTCAACGTGCCGCCGGTAGATACCAAATCGACGATCGCGTCGCTCAAGCCGACCAGCGGAGCAAGCTCCATCGAGCCGTAAAGTTTGATGATGTCCACATGTACGCCTTTGCCGGCGAAGTGTTCGGCGGCGATGTCGGGGTATTTAGTAGCAACGCGCAAACGGTTGCCGGGCTGTGAGGCGACGGCATAATCAAAACCTTTGCGCACGGCAACCATCATGCGGCATTTGGCAATCTGCAAATCCAGCGGCTGATACAGGCCGTCGCCGCCGTGCTCGATCAATACGTCTTTGCCGGCGATGCCGAAATCCGCCGCGCCGTATTGCACATAAGTGGGCACGTCGCTGGCGCGCACAATCACCAAGCGCACGTTGGGCAGGTTGGTGCCGATAATCAGTTTGCGCGAGCTGCCCGGTTCTTCGAGCGGCACGATGCCGGCGGCGGCCAGCAGCGGCAGGGTTTCATCAAAAATACGGCCTTTGGAAAGGGCGATGGTCAGTTGGTTTTCTTGCATGATGTATAAAGAAATGATGGTTTCAGGCCGTCTGAAAATGTTTCAGACGGCCTCTTCGGACGGGTTATGATTTTAGCAAGATGCGGATATCGTCTGCAATCTGTTGTGCCGTGCTTCCGTAAGGCTCAAATACCGCCACTTCGCCGTTTTTATCAATCAGATAAGCCCCTGCAGAGTGGTCAACCAGATAAACCTTTTCAGATTGCTGCTGCGCTTTGGCCGATACAACACGGTATTGCTGCTTGATCAAAGGTAAGTCCTGCCCTTCGGTTGCGGTTACGCCGATAAAGCCGGGATTAAACTGCTTAACGTATTTGCCGATTAATTCGGGCGTGTCGCGCTCGGGATCGACGCTGGCAAAAACCACCGCCACATCTTTGGCATCGCCGCCCAGTTGCTTGATGGTGTCGCTGTATGTTAAAAGCTCGGTAGGGCATACGTCGGGGCAGTGGGTGTAGCCGAAAGAAAGAATAACCGTTTTGCCTTTTAAATCGTCGAGATTAAACACTTTTCCGTCGCCGTCGGTAAGCGTGAAATTACCGCCGATATCTTCTTTGCCCATGTCCGTGCCGTGAAAACCCGCAGAGGCACGGGCAGGCTCTGAAACCTGTTCGGGGACAGGTTGCGATGCCGCAGGAGCGTTTTCCTGAGGCGTACAGGCATTCAAAGCAGCCAATACGCACGCAGCAAGCACGAAATTTCGGGTAATCGGATTCATGTCGTCTCACTCCAAAACAAGTAGGGTAAATGAAGGCTATCTTAACGCGTTTGCCTGTGTAGATGTTGAAGAAAATACGCAATCGCATTAAATTAATCAGGCCTTGATTAAACCTTCGGGGCAGATTTTGATTCCGACCATAAGGGCAGCAACCCCGTTTAAGGCAGAATCGTTTGCTTCGGTTAAAAAATAGATGTTTTAATTTTATTTATTTTCAATGAATTGTAAATTTTGAGGCAATTAATACATATTTGGGGCTTTACAGGAATTTTTTTATCACTATAATAGCCAACTCTTCTCACCTGCCCAGGTGGCGAAATTGGTAGACGCAGGGGACTCAAAATCCCCCGCCGAAAGGTGTGTCGGTTCGAGTCCGACCCTGGGCACCATAAAAAAACCGCTCTCAAGCGGTTATTTTTTTGCCTGTTGGAAACGTGCAGCCGAATTGTGCTTAAACTGGATTGGCTATGGTCGGTTTCTGAATGCGTTAAATCTGTGAGGCCGTCTGAAAATTTCTTTTGTGCTTGAAAAGTTTGATTGCTACCAAAGCGTCAAGCCGCGATATCTTAATCTCCAACTGTTGTGAATTTGATGACCACACCGAGCGGGCGCAATGGGCGGCTGATGTGTTGCGGTTGAAGGTTATCGGTTTTTCAGACGGCCTCAATCTTTTCTTTTCCTTTGTCTTTATAGATTAACCAAACAATACCGACTTGCATCTCAGAGATTTTGAACAGGCTGTTCTAATACTGAGACACAAGTCGGTTTTGATTGCTGTTTTAGCGCAGCCTTTGTTTCAACAGCAGGTACATCAATGCAACATTGATGGAGTCGTTGAGCGCGTCGTGGCGGGGCAGGCCGGTGAGTTTGAGTTTTTTCAGCATGGTGTCCATACGCAGGTCAACGTAACCGTCGTGGATGTTTTCTTTTTGCTGCCAGCGGTGGAAGAGTGAAGATACATCGGTTTGCGGGTTGGGCAGTTTGATGCCGATCATGGGTTTGAGAAATTTGTTGACCATGGCGACGTCGTATTCCAAGTAATAGCCTACCAAGCCGCGGCCACCGATGAATTCGAGCAGCTGCTTGATGGCTTCTTGCACGGGGATGCCGTCTGAAAGGTCTTTCGGCCTTAAGCCGTGTACGCTGATGTTGGCGGCTTTCATCGGGTTTTCGGGCTTAACCAGCACATAAAACGATTCGCTCACCAATACTTGGTTTTTGCGGATTTTAACGGCACCGATGGATAGGATTTCGGCTTCTTTTACGTCGAGGCTGGTGGTTTCGCAGTCGAAGCTCACCCATTCGTCGGGGTGTTCGTCGAAAAGGAAGCTGTAATACGGGTCGGTGAGTTTTTTGCGCTCTCTGCCCTGCAAGAATTTTTTAAACATAGACGGCACCCCTGATTACGAAGTGATGTGGAAGTGGTGGCGGATCACGTTTTTAAACCGCTTAACGACTTGCAGCGCATCTTTGAGCAGGTCGCGTTCGAGCGTGGACAGGTTGCCGAAATCGAGTTGGTTGGGGGTGCCGGAGCCGCCGTTGTGCAGGATGGCGAGGTTGGCGCTCAGGCGTAAGTCCATGATGTAGCTGAGGGCTTCGGCAACGTCTTTGCCTAATGCTTCGTCGATAACGTTCAGTTGGACGAGATGGTGAATGCGCTCGAACGTATTGGTTTCTTCGATGCGGGCTTCGAGGCTGAGGGCGCGGATGCCGTGAACAACGGGAAACTGCCCCATTTTTTTGATGTCCATTTTTTCGGCTTGGCCGCGGTTGAGCAGTTGGGAGAAAAAGCCTTTGCTTTGGCTTTCAAATTGATCGACGGCGCGTGCAAAGGCCATCAGCATGCCTACGTCGTTAACCATCACTTTTTGCAGATGTTCTTTGACTTCGGCCAGCATGGAGGTGTCGCCGGCTACGGCTTTGGCATCGATAAAAATGGCGAGGTTCATCATGTTTTCGCCGCTGGCATTGTGGCACCAGCTGCTGACCATTTTTTTGAATTCGGGCAACGGTTTGCGCCATTGGGGGTTGTTGACCATGATATTGCCGGGGCAGGGCGGATAGCCGAGACGGGTAAGCGTTTGTGAAAATTGGGCGGCTATTTCGGCGGCGAGATCGGGGTCGACGCTTTCGTGCAGAATCAGGGCATTGTCTTGGTCGGTTTTGAGAATTTGTTCGCCGCGCCCTTCGGAACCCATCACGATCAGGCAGGATTTGTCGTAGAGTTCGGCCGGTGCGAGGATGCGCCACGCTTTTTCAAACAGGCTGCTGTTGAGCACCTGCATTAACTCGGCCAGTTGCGGGGCCCGCACGCCGTTGTTGCGCAACAGGCGGATCGAATCGGTCATCTGGCCGGAGATATCTACCAACTCGTCTATGGTTTTGGCGCGCTCCAAACGCTGTGCGACCAAATGGCTGTGGTTGGAGAGATAAGCCAATACGTCGATTTGTTCGAGCGTGCCGATGGGGATGCCGTTTTCTTCTACTACAACGCGCTGGATTTGGTAGCGCATCATGCGCAGCAAGGCGTTGAACACGAAATCGTCGATGTCGGCGGAAATCAGATTGAAGGCTGTCCATTTGTGTACGGCTTCGTCTGACGGTGCTCCGGCGATGACGATGTCGCGGAAGGCGGATTCGGTGAACACGCCGATTTTACCTTCGTGGCGTACCAATGCGGATTTGGTTTTGCGTTCTTTCAATACGCCGGCGGCGTGGAAAATGGTGTCGCTGCCTTCGAGCCAAACGGGTTTGTTGCGGTAGGCATCACGGACTTTGGCGGTAAACAGGCTTTCAAATTCGCTTTCGTTTTTGGTGTTGGAAAGGCTGGCAAATTTGTCGGCCACGCTGGTGTAGCAATAGGCTCCGAAGCGCGGGTTGGAATCGATGATTTCGAGCACTACGGCTTTGGGAATGGTGTAGACCAGCGCTTCTTCTTCCACTACGAACTGGTGGTGGCTGATGCCTTCGATCAGGCCGCGGGCTTCAAAGGTGTCGCGGGGGTGGTAGAGGGAGACGACATCGCCGTCGGCACCGATTTCTTTTACCAAGCCTTTGATAACGACATACAGAAATTCGATGGGTTCGTCGGGGCGGATAATGGTTTCGTTGTCGTGAAAAAACGAGATGTTGACCGATTTTTGCAGGGCAACGCGCTCGGGGTTGCTTAAGTAGTTGAATGGGGCGTAGCTGAAGTCGAACCGTTCCATGATGATTTCTTCCTTTGTTTTTTGTTTTATTGTCAGTTAATTATGCCATGCTTTCAGTGGAATGGGTGTATGCTGTGAGGCCGTCTGAAATTAATTTATACTGTGTTCGGGGTGTGTTTTCAGACGGCCTGCTGCTTAACGCGCATTTTCCTCGGGCATTTGCGTTTTTTATACCGAAAAACCACCCCGCCAGCACACTTTGAACAGATTGAATAAGCCGATCAACTTATTTTTAATACAAAGCGGCAACGCGCTAGTAAAAGTTAAGTTGAATGGCTAGATGAGGCGGTTGCGCCTGTTTATTGCCGAGAGTCGTATCATGAAAACCGTTCTGCAGTTGTTGAAACACCCTGATATTAAGTTTGAATCTTTTTCAGACGGCCTGCCGGTAAAAAATCCGGCCACGGGCGATACCATCGCCTATGTGCGTATGACCACGCCGCAAATGTTGGGCGAACTGATTGCCAAAGCACATGCCGCGCAAAAAGAGTGGGCGGCGAAAACCGCTTTGGAGCGTGCCGATGTTTTGTGGAATTGGTATCGTTTGGTCAAAGCCAACAAGGAAAGTTTGGCGCGCATCATGACGATGGAGCAGGGTAAAAGCCTTACCGAATCGTTGGGCGAAATCGACTACGCCGCCGGTTTTATCCGCTGGTTTGCCGAAGAAGCGCGTCGGGTGGATGGCGATATTCTCACGAGCGTCAAGCAAAGCCAAAAGCTGATGGTGATTAAACAGCCGGTGGGTGTTGCAGCGTCCATCACTCCGTGGAATTTCCCCGCCGCCATGATCACGCGCAAGGCCGCACCGGCATTGGCTGCGGGGTGTGCAATGATTGTGAAATCCGCCAGCCAAACGCCTTTGAGCGCTTATGCGCAGGCATTATTGGCTTATGAGGCGGGCGTGCCCGAAGCATTGTTTGCAGTGGTTAACGGCAAAGCGGCAGAGCTTAGCGCGGTTTTTGCCCGAAATCCGGTGGTAAGAAAAATCAGTTTTACAGGTTCGACCGAAACCGGTATGAAAATTTACCGCCAAAGTGCCGACCATATCAAAAAACTCAGTTTGGAACTGGGCGGCAATGCACCTTTGATAGTGTTTGACGATGCCGATTTGGATAAAGCCGTGCAAGGGGTTTTGCTCAGCAAATTCCGCAACAGCGGGCAAACTTGCGTATGCAGTAACCGCATTTACGCACAATCAGGCGTGTATGACGAACTCTGCCGCCGGGTTGCCCGCGAAGCAGGCCGTCTGAAACTGGGCAACGGCTTGGATGACGGCGTTCAGCAGGGGCCGTTGATTGACGAGCAAGCGGTGGCCAAAGTGGAAGAACATATCCGCGATGCGCTGGAGAAGGGCGCGGAATGTTTAACCGGCGGTAAGCGCAGCAGTTTGGGCGGTACCTTTTTCGAGCCTACGGTGTTGAGCGGCGTAACGGAAGCTATGTTGGTGGCGAAAGAAGAAACCTTCGGGCCGCTTTGCCCCATTTTTAAGTTTGAAACCGAAGAAGATGTGATCAGGCAGGCCAATGATACCGAATCGGGCTTGGCGGCTTATTTATTTACGCAAGATACCGCACGCCAATGGCGGGTATCGGAAGCCTTGGAATACGGCATGGTCGGCATCAATACGGGTTTAATCAGCAATGAAGTGGCACCGTTTGGCGGAATCAAAACCAGCGGCTTAGGCAGAGAAGGTAGCAAATATGGAATGGACGAATATTTGGAACTGAAATATCTGTGTTTGGATCTGAGTTGATATGGCATCTGTACTGTCTGCGACTTGCTGTCTTGTGTTAAATGATTGACTACATTGGAATATTACGGATGCGTTTTCAATGCCCTGAAAACGCGCATCAATTAAAAAGCACACTTTAATTCGCTTAAAGTGTGCTTTTTTATCACTCAGATTGATCGGGTCAGTTAAAACTTACCGCCTGATTCGTTCACCATATAAGTTACGGCAGCTTTAACTTCGTCGTCGCTTAAGTTGGTGTTGCCGCCTTTGGCAGGCATCAGGCTGCCGCTCGGGCCGGTGTAGCCTTCGATGGCACTTTTGAACAATGCGTCTTTACCTTTTTTGATGCGTGGAGCCCATTCGTCGTTTTTGGTAATGCGCGGTGCATTGGGAATGGCAGAAGTGGCACCGTGGCAGGCTACGCAAGTGGTATCAAAAATACTTTTGCCGTCAATCGAAGTGGCTGGAGAAGCAGCGGCAGCGGTTTCACCGGATGCGGCAGCTTCGGATGCGGCAGCACCTACGGCAGGCGCTTCAAAATTACCGCCGGATTGGTTGGTCATGTAAGCGATAACGCGTTTGAGTTCGTCGTCGGTCAAATCGGCTTGGCCGCCTTTGGCGGGCATGGCATTGAAGCCGTTGAGTGCGTTGTTAAACAGGGTTTCAAAACCTTTGGCAATGCGCGGTGCCCATTCGCCGTTATTGGTGATGCGCGGTGCGTTGGGAACGTTGCCGTCTGCAGCATGGCACTGAATGCAGACTTTGTTGAAAATCTGTTCGCCGGTGCGTTCGCCGATCGGTGTGCCGTCGCCCATAGCCAAGCTGCCGGCAGGCATGATGCGGGTTTCTGTGGCGGATGTGGTGGTTTCTTCTACGTTGCTGAAATAGTTGCTGTTTGCCAGTTTAACCAGAAAAAACAGTACTGCAAGCAGGATAACGATACCGCCCACAAGGGTGGTTAATGCAGAACCTCGGGCTTTGTGATTGCTCAGTTGATTCATTTGGTATGGCCTCGCCGTTTTGGTAGGTTGTGACGAAATTAAGTTGTAATTCTAGGGGTTGTGTTAATTCGAGTTAACAATATTTTGCTGGATTATACTGAATTCACGCCGTCTTTCCAATCTTTAAGTTGAATCCGCCGCAAAAAATGCCGTTAAATTAACAGCGGAGCGGGCAGTTTGCCGCAAGCTGTGCCATGATCGGGTATCTGTTCGGAGCTGCGGTAAATTAATTTTGCCAAACGGGATGTTTTACGCTAACCTTACGCCTTTTCGCACCCATAGCTCAGTTGGAAGAGCGTCAGTTTCCGAAGCTGGAGGTCACAGGTTCGATCCCTGTTGGGTGCGCCAGAATAACCGCAAACCCTGCAATCCAAACGAGCTTTATTGCTATGGCTCGAAAAGAGGCGGGGTTTGTTTGTATTTCTTAGAGCTGTTTGATATTTAAGGCCGTCTGAAAAGCATGTTTTCAGACGGCCTTTTGTTTACGTCCGTTTAATCTGAATATTGTAGTCGGATGTTGTTTTAATTTATTTTGATGAAAATCAAATAGTAAAGGCTTTATGAAAATTTTGTGCAGGCAGATGAAAGTTTTTGTCTTGATTGGATTGGGGAGTTTGGGGTATTGTGCAAACTCTTTTTTACTTTGATGAACGCTCAAGCGTCTGATTCAATTGATTGGGCAGCTTGGTTGTCGCCGTTTTTCTGTGGTGCGCGTACCCTAAATCGCTGCTTACAGAAAATGCATTACAGGTGCTGTGGCGAAGCCGGTTGCTCCTATTGGTTTACACGCAGAAAATAGAGGCAGACATGCAATTATCAGGTGCACAAATACTCGTGCAGAGTCTTAAGGCCGAGGGCGTGGAATACGTTTTCGGTTATCCGGGCGGCGCAGTTCTCGAAATCTACGATGCGCTTTTCCAACTCAATAAATTCAAACATATTTTGGTACGCCACGAACAGGCGGCGGTGCATGCCGCAGACGCTTATTCGCGCACCAGCGGTAAAGTCGGCGTGGCGTTGGTTACTTCCGGGCCGGGAGCAACCAATGCGCTAACCGGTATCGCCACCGCGTATTCCGATTCCATTCCCATGGTGGTTATTACCGGTCAGGTGGGTACGCCCGCAATCGGCACGGATGCGTTTCAGGAGGTGGATACGGTAGGTATTACCCGTCCCTGCGTGAAGCATAACTTCTTGGTTACCGACATCAACGAGCTGGCAACGACCATCAAAAAAGCCTTTCAGATTGCTTCAACCGGCCGACCCGGCCCGGTGGTGGTGGATATCCCCAAAGACGTAACGCAGGCGATGGCGAAATTCAGCTATCCGCAAGAAGATATTTTTATCAGGTCTTACCAACCGGTTACGCAAGGGCACACCGGTCAAATCAAAAAAGCCGTACAGATGTTTGCTTCGGCCAAACGGCCGTTGGTGTATTTCGGCGGCGGCGTGGTATTGGGCAACGCGCATCAGGAATTGATTGATTTCGTGCGTTTAACCGGAGCGCCCTGCACCGGCACCTTAATGGGCTTGGGTGCGTTCCCTTCCAGCGACCGTCAGTATTTGGGTATGCTGGGTATGCACGGCACTTACGAAGCCAACTTGGCTATGCAGAATGCCGATGTGGTGTTGGCCGTAGGTGCGCGTTTTGACGACCGTGTGGTTTCGGTACCTGCTAAATTTTTAGAAAAACCTAAGAAAATCATCCATATCGACATTGATCCTTCCAGCATCGCCAAGCGCGTTAAAGTTGACGTGCCGATTGTGGGTGATGTGAAAAACGTATTGTCGGAAATGTCGTGCCTGTGGAAAAAGCAGGAGCTGCTTGTGACGCCTGCCGCTTTGGAAAAATGGTGGCACAACATCGAATCATGGCGCAGCCGTGATTGCTTGTGGGTGGATTACGACAGCGAGATTATCAAACCGCAATATGTGGTGAAAAAGCTGGCCGAAGTAACCAACAATTCAGCCATTATCACTTCCGACGTAGGGCAGCACCAAATGTTCGCCGCTCAATACTACCCGTTTGAGCGGCCGCGCCAATGGCTCAATTCAGGCGGCCTCGGTACGATGGGCGTAGGTTTGCCTTATGCAATGGGTGCGAAACTTGCCGCTCCCGACCAGGATGTGTTCTGTATTACCGGCGAAGGCTCGATTCAGATGAACATCCAAGAGCTTTCAACCTGTTTCCAATACCGCATACCGATTAATGTGGTAACACTCAACAACGGTTATTTGGGTATGGTGCGCCAATGGCAGGAGCTGTATTACAGCAACCGCGAATCGGAAACTTACTTTGATTCACTGCCCGATTTTGTGAAATTGGCCGAAGCCTACGGGCATATCGGTATCCGAGTGGACAAAAAATCAGATGTAGAGGGTGCGCTGCTTGAAGCTTTGAATCAGAAAGACCGTTTGGTTTTCTTGGATTTCATTACCGACAAAAAGCAAAATGTGTTCCCGATGGTAGGCAACGGCAAAGGTTTGGACGAAATGGTGCTGCCGCCTCATATGCGCGAAACCCCGATGGATTCGGAC
The DNA here is from genome assembly GCF_022870885.1 of Neisseria dumasiana. Taxonomy (NCBI): domain Bacteria; kingdom Pseudomonadati; phylum Pseudomonadota; class Betaproteobacteria; order Neisseriales; family Neisseriaceae; genus Neisseria; species Neisseria dumasiana. The sequence continues at coordinate 526,700 of NZ_CP091509.1, forward strand.
GTGAACGACGTTAAAGACCGTGATTACGACACAAGGAGCGTGCCATAATGCGACATATATTATCTATCCTGATGGAAAACGAATCAGGCGCGATGAGCCGCGTGGTAGGCTTGTTCTCCGCTCGTGATTACAACATTGATTCTTTAGCCGTTGCGGCAACCGAAGATAAAACCCTTTCGCGCATGACCATTGTTACTCATGGCGACGACACCGTGTTGGAACAAATCACCAAACAACTCAACAAACTGGTTGAAGTGGTGAAGGTGGTCGATTTGAATGAAAGCCGGTTTGTCGAGCGCGAACTGATGCTGGTTAAGCTGCGTGCCGTTGGAAAAGACCGCGACGAGTTTTTGCGCCTGACCGAAATCTACCGCGGCAGCGTCGTTGACGTAACCGATAAAACCTACACCATCGAAATTACCGGTTCCAGCGATAAACTGGACTCATTTTTGGAAACCGTAGGCCGTAGCCAGATTTTGGAAACCGTGCGTACCGGTGCGGCAGGTATCGGCCGCGGCGAACGGATATTGAGAATCTGACTTTTTCAGACGGCCTCTTCACTATATAGATAGTTTGATGGAGCTTTCTAGAGGCCGTCTGAAAAATATCGATAAGGAAAAACGCCATGCCTAACGTAAAAATTGCCGCAATGATTGTTGTGAAACCCGAATACCGCCAAGAGCTGTTTGATGAGTTCCTGCAATTAGTCTCCGCCAGCCGCAGAGAAGCAGGCAATATACGTTACGATTTACACCAAGATTTGGAAAACCCCGACAGAGTAGTGTTTTTTGAAATCTGGAAATCACAGGCAGCAGTTGACGAACATGCCGCCTCGGCACATTTTCAAGCCTTTCTCAAGGCAATCGAGGGCAAAACTCAAAGTGTGGAAATCATATCCATGCGAGATCTTTCCGAAAATGCACCACAATAAGCCCGCCCAACCCAATATTATTTACTAAATGAACAAAGGAAAAAACATGCAAGTTTTTTATGATAAAGATGCAGACCTGTCATTGATCAAAGGTAAAACCGTAGCCATCATCGGTTATGGTTCGCAAGGCCATGCCCACGCGGCTAACTTAAAAGATTCCGGCGTAAACGTAGTGATCGGTTTGCGCCAAGGCGGTTCTTGGAATAAAGCCGTAGCCGCCGGTCACGACGTACGCTCCGTAGCGGAAGCCACCAAAGCTGCCGATGTGGTAATGATTCTGTTGCCTGACGAAACCGCTCCTGCCGTTTACAACGCCGAAGTCCACGATAATTTGAAAGACGGTGCCGTTTTGGCATTCGCACACGGCTTCAATGTTCATTACAACCAAATTGTTCCTGCAAAAAATGTCGACGTTATAATGGTTGCGCCTAAAGGCCCCGGCCACACCGTACGCAGCGAATACCTCAAAGGCGGCGGCGTGCCTACCCTGATTGCCGTTTACCAAGACAACTCAGGTAAAGCACGCGATATCGCCTTGTCTTACGCAGCAGCCAACGGCGGCACCAAAGGCGGTGTGATTGAAACCAACTTCCGCGAAGAAACCGAAACCGACTTGTTCGGCGAGCAAGCCGTATTGTGCGGCGGCGCAGTGGAATTGGTGAAATGCGGTTTTGAAACATTGGTAGAAGCCGGTTATGCCCCCGAAATGGCTTATTTCGAATGCTTGCACGAGCTGAAACTGATTGTGGATTTGATGTATGAAGGCGGTATTGCCAACATGAACTACTCCATTTCCAACAATGCCGAATACGGCGAATATGTTACCGGCCCCGAAGTGGTTACTCCTGCCACTAAAGAAGCCATGAAAAAGGCACTGTACCGCATCCAAAGCGGCGAATACGCAAAAATGTTTATTCAAGAAGGTGCCACCAACTATGCCAGCATGACTGCCCGCCGCCGTTTGAATGCAGATCACCAAATCGAAAAAGTGGGCGCACAACTCCGCAGCATGATGCCTTGGATTTCCAAAAACAAACTGGTTGATTTAGACAAAAACTAAATGTTCGACTTTTCGTGAAATGCGCTCTCAGCAGCTAACGATTCTGCCTGTTTCAGTAAGCGGGTAAACAGTAAGCGGATAAAAGAGTGCATGGGGCATCTGCCGGCCGAGACCTTATGTTCATATAAGGTCTCGGTTTTTTTTAGGAATAAAGAAAGGAGGCAATCATCTGTTGTAAAAAGAAAGTAAGTATGCCCCGATTTAGCGGAATATATTCAATCACCTTAACTGTTACTAGGGTGTTATTGCGTCTTGATCGGCATCCATATTCGTTGTTCGCAAAATTTTATACCGTTTGTCTTAAAATAATGCCGACTGTATCATTTTGTTAACAGAATGGCTTTTATATTTGTTATTGATTTTAATATGAAAATTATATTTTTAGCCGGAGTTTTGATGCGGTGGGTTGAAATGATGTTGCAACAACAAACAAGTGGTTAATATGTTAATTGTCTATATCTATAATTTGGCATTTTAAAATTTATATTAAAATCAAATATTTATTATTTTTATTTGTTATATATACCGAATATCCGGTATTTTTTATGCTTTTTGATAGATATTTTCTAACGAAATTATTTTTACAGTTAAAAATAATAACTAGAGAAAATACGTTTGTCTTGATAATATGCCGTTTATCGAAATAAACCAATTATCTTAAATTTGTTCCGTTTATTTGTTCGGGAACCATTTTTAAAGGGGCAAACATCATGACCATCATTGCTATCGACCTTCAACCCCAATGCCGTTTTTCTTGCTTTGCGGCTAACGACCAACAATGTGTTCACCAACCGGAAAACATTGTACCGGAGTTGAACCGTCAGGCCCGTTTTGCCCACAAGCGTTTATTAGTTGAAAACATTTCTGCTGCGAAAAAGACCTTATGCGCCAGCTTGTGCAGCGGTGGGGCAGGTCAAGTGCACAACACATTTACGTTCAGCCGCGAAAGCCAGTTTGCTATCCGTGTTGAATCTTGCCGCGGAACACATTTGCTCAAAGGCTTGCCCAGCCCGGCGGATTACGATCATGCCGTAGAAGTGGAGGGTGACGAGTCTTTCAGTGCCTGCTTTCATGATGCCAAAGAAAGCCGCAGCACCGGTTTAATCGAATGGCTGCATGCGCAAAATGCCCAAACTGTGATTATCGGCGGTTTGGCAATGGAACAGGCTGTTTTGGAAACTGCCGCTCATTTGGCTTGGTATAACGACAACTGGCATATTATTGTGAATCTGGCGGCATGCAGCGGTTATACACCTGAAGATACCTTGAAAGCAGTATATGCTTTGCGCCAAGCAGGTATTACGGTAGTGGCTTCTTCGGAAGAATTGGAAGCGGCAATTGCTGCCGGCCCCACCCGTTTGATGGAAAAAGTATCTTAAGCTGAAAGATTAAATCAGTCTGGGTTTAGGCAGGCTGCTTCTGTGTGATAGCGTAAAGCCGTATATGAGTAGAGTACGGTGCCGATAGGGCGGGAGCAGTATTGGAAGAACCTCAGGCTGCTTTATGTTTTGATTGATTTCCTTTAGTTTAACTCTCCAGAATCTCTTTGCAGACACTCCCATCTGTAAGAGCACTTCAAAGGCCGTCGTTTTTTTTCAGACGGCCTCTTTTTTATATCGCAAATAAACTTATTGTTGATACAAGGCAGTGAGCGACCTGACAATATGTGTATAGCCAATCAACTTAATTTCTGCTACGGCGTTGCTGCTCAGTAGCAGAAATTAAGTTGATTGGCTATATGCGTGTGGCAGGTAAACTCTGCTTGAGACCTTTGCAAAATCCCCATCTGCATTTCTGTACGCGTTACGACGCGTTGAATTGCATCTGCATCAGGGGATTTGTAAAGGTTGCAGCCTGTTTATTGCTGTTGCTGGGCAGCGCGAACCGCGTTTTGATCAGGGTTGATCAAGATTTCTACACGGCGGTTCTTGGCTCTTCCTTCAAGGGTGTCGTTGCCTGCAACGGGTTGGCGCGAGCCGTAACCGATGGTGCTGAGTCGCGAAGCTGCCACACCGCGGCGGTTCAGGTAATCGGCTACCGATTGGGCGCGGCGTTGCGACAGCGGCTCGTTGATGGCATCGGAACCGGTGTTGTCGGTATGGCCGGCTATGGTTAAAGTGGTGTCGTGATATTGAACGAGCGTTTCGGCCGCTTTATTCAAGGCGTCCATGGCATTGCCGCTCAATGCCGCACTATTGGTAGCAAAGGTTACGCTTTCGGGCATGATCAATTTGATTTGATTGCCTTGGCGTTCGATTTCTACGTTGGTATTGGCTAAGCTTTCACGCAGTTTTTTCTCTTGGTAGTCCATATAGCCGCCAACGCCCGCACCTACTGCGCCGCACGCCAAAGCCGAGTTGCGTGCGCCTTTGCCGCCGTGGGTAAGTGCGCCGACGATGCCGCAGGCTGCTGCGCTGCCTAAGCCGTACATAGCGGTTTTGCTCATTTTTTGTTGGCCGGTTACGGGGTCGGTTACGCAGCCTGAAAGCATTAATGCGGAAGTGGCTGCCAATACGGTTAAGGGTTTCAACAGGTTCATAGGTTTTCCTTTCGATTCTGTACTAATGATTTATTCAGGTTTTCGGCCTGTTTTGTTGAGACATGTTTCTGCGTTTACTATATAGAACATTATCCATGCTAAACAGTTTGCTTAACGTTATATTACAAAGCTGGCCGCTTGCTTACTGTTCAGACGGCCTGATGCCGTCTGAACGGGTATAAACCGTGTCTTTTATGATACACGGAGAAGTAGCAGGTGCTTATTGCCGGCTGTGCTTTCTTTGGCCGTATTTCTGTAAACGCTGTATCAGCCTGAGCTTGATTCTCAGTTTGACATCGTATCCGACCGAACCGAATCCCAACACGAACAGTATTGCCGATACGGGTAAGGCGAAGTGATGGCCTACCGTGTGGTAGCCCCATGCGCCGATCAGGCCGCCGGCAAAAAAGGCTGTTAACAGGCCGGTAAAGAGTTTGGCTTTGGGTTTGTTAACGTGCACGTTGGGCAGTTTGGGGTTGTTGCTGCGGCTGTAATAGAGCATTTTGGAAATTTCTATGCCTAAATCGGTTGCCGTGCCGGTCATGTGGGTGGAACGGATGGCACCGCCGGAAAGTATGGTAACGACGGTATTGTGCATACCCATAATGAAACACAATAAAAACATGGCCAATGATGGCATTTCTGCAATGTCCCATTCGAGCGCGGTAACGCCCAAAACGCCGAAAAGCAGCATATAGATTCCTTCCAGCCACATCGAAAAACCGAATCCGCCGCGAAACCTCCGCCTTTTCGCCCATAAAACCACCCAACTCGAGTGGGCTGCGCCGAGAATAAAGCACACCAGCCCGAGCATGGCAATCAATACCGCTTTCCATTCGCCCAAATAAGCCATATCGGCTGCGTGCGACATTTCGCCGGTAACGTGGGAAGTGTAGCGTACAACCGCAAAAAAGCCCCCGGCGTTAATGGCTCCCGCTAACAGTGCCATCAGATAACCGAGTATGCGGAAGCGCACATCGCTGATATTGTGTTCGTGCAGATAAGGTTTGTCGGCCTGCCAAAACGGCTGCGCGTTTTTTGTGCGGCGGCGTTTGATGCGGTAGGAATCGGGGGCTTTGTTGTCCATGTGGCAGATAGAATACGGATGTTATGGAGATGCCTTTGCGTAATGGTTATCGGAATATGCGGGGGCCGGCAAAATAAAATTCGGCAAAAGCATCGTAATCAGCGGTGTGTGTCTGCTTTTATTGTAACGTGCCGTCTGAAAAAAGAAAGTTCAAATCATGCCGGTTTATCGGTAAAACCGTTTTAGATATCGAACGAAGCGGTTTTTCCGCCTTTACATTTTGCCGCAGCATCGATTGGCGGACGCTTTACGGCTCTTTTCTAACCCGTAAAAACGTAGCGAAGCGCGGCGTGCCTTTTTGTGTGAATCCGCTGTAACGGTAGGTGATTGTGCTGCCGATGGCAGGCGGGTTGGCGCGGTCGGCATCTTTCAAACCGCTGCCGATGCGGAATTCGCCGTGGCGGTTGGTGCAGCCCAAGGCACCGACCATGCCGGCATATTTGCCTTTGCCCTCGTAGTGGCGGGTAACGGTACATTCGTCGTCGTGCCGGCTTTTTAGTTTGAGCAGGTAGTTGCTGCGTCCGCTTTGATAAGGCATGTCGGGATGGCGCAACATCACGCCTTCACCGCCGGCCGCTTCGATTTGCTTTAAAAATGCGTGGGCGTGGGCATTGTTTCGAACCGGTGTTTGAGGAATGATTTTGACAGGTGCTTGAGGGTGTTGTTTCAGCCAGTTTTCCAATACTGCCAAGCGCCGGTAGAGATTGCCTTGTGCTTGCGGCACGTCGAACACATGCAGTTTGATGTGCTGCCAGCTGCCCGAGCTTGAACGCACGGCGGCAGATATGCGTTCGAATTGCCCTCTTTGGCTGAACAGTTCGCCGTCTAGGGGGAAGGGCGGGAAATGGGCGGTGTAGCCGGCGGGCGGAGTAAACGCATAACCTTGACGGCTGACAAGCTGTTTGCCGTTCCAATAGGCGCGCACACCGTCTAATTTTTCACTCATGGCCCAACCGCTAACATTTTGGCCGGTATATTCTTTTGCCAGCAGCAACTCCGAAGCGGCCGCTGCGGTGGTCTGCGTGATAAACAAGGCGCAAGAGAGTATGATGCGTTTCATTTTGTTTGATCCCCTGTAATGCTGTTTCATTTGTGTATTTGGTTGCGCAAGATACTATTACAGGCCGTCTGAAAAATAAAGGAATTGATTGATGACTTTACAATGCGAAATCATTGCGGTAACACCGTTCCGTCAAAACTGTACCTTGATTTGGGATGACGAAACCCGTGAGGCCGTTTTAACCGATGTGGGCGGCGATGTGCCGTTTCTGCTGCAGGAAATCGAAAAGCACAATTTGAATTTGACCCAGATTTGGCTGACGCACGGCCATTTGGATCATGTGGGCGGAGTGGTGGAACTGCGCTCGCATCTCGATGTGCCGGTATGGGGGCCGCATTCGGAAGATTTGTTTTTGCTTGAAGAATTGCCGCGCATTACGGCTGAATACGGCTTCCCCGTGTCGCCGTCGTTCACGCCTACGCGCTGGTTGCAGGAAGGCGATACTTTGAAGGTGGGCAAATATGTATTTGACGTACTGCATGCGCCCGGCCATACCCCGGGTCATGTTGTGTTTTATTGTAAAGATGCGGAATTATTGATAGCAGGGGATGTCTTGTTTTATGAAAGTATCGGCAGAACGGATTTTCCGCGCGGAAATCACGCCGATTTGATCCGTAATATCACAAGCAAGCTGCTGGTATTGCCCGAAACGACACAAGTGATCAGCGGGCATGGCAGAACAACCACGATAGGCCATGAAAAACGCCATAATCCGTTTTTGCGGGCGTGATGGCTTTGTTAAGAAATGAAAAACTCAAAAAATGCCGATGAAATTTATTTAACGTGCTTCGGCATTTTGTTTTATTTTCTCCGGGTTGCGCGATATTGCCGATACGTTAAGTTTAAGTGTCAGAAAAAACGTGCTGCGGAAGCATAAACACAAATTATGAGCCGTGCCGTATTTTTGGTGCTTATTTTCGACACCTCTCACAACAAGGAGAAAGAAGTATGTCTTTTGATTTGGGCAATTTATTGCAAAGCCAACTGGGCGGCGTGTTGAGCCGTTTTCTTACCCAATCGGGCGAAAGTGCCGAAAACAGCACCAAAGCAGTCCGTCTCGCCCTTCCTGCGGTAGTAGCCGGTATGCTGAAACACATCAGCAACCAGCCGGACAACGCAGCCAATTTATACGAAACCGTTAGCGGTGCTTCGGGCAATCTCTTGACCAATGCCGTGGGCCGCGCGGAAGAGGGCGGTTCCGGCTTTAACGATTTGCTGGTATGGGGTAAAACCCAACTGCCTCATTTCTTGGGAGGAAACGCAGCCGATGTATCCGACCAGATCTCCCAAGAAAGCGGCGTGTCAAAATCGGCCGCGGGTTCTTTGATAGCCTTGGCTCTGCCTTTGGTATTGTCGGTTTTGCGCAATAAAATGAAAACCGAAAATCTCGACCGCGATCAAATGCTGGGCTTGTTCAGCTCGCAACGCGATTGGTTGTCGGGTTCGCTCAGCAACGGCATGTTGTCGGCCTTGGGTATCGGTAGTTTGAGCGGCCTGTTCGGCAGCCTTTCCGGTTTGTTCGGTACTACCGCGCGCACCGCGGCTACCGGAGCTTCTGCCGCCGCTGCTCCCGTCGCATCAACTGCTGCGGCAAAAGGTTCGGGATTGGGCAAATGGATTGCTTTGGTGCTTGCCGCACTGTTGGCCTTGTTTGCTTTCAAGAGCTGCGACCGCAAAGCAGGCGATACCACGCCGGTTGCCGCATCGGGTGAAGCGGTTTCTGATGTGGGAGCGGTTGTCGAGCCTATGGATGCGTCCGGCGTGTCTGCCCCCGTTATGCCGTCTGAACCTTCTGTGATTGCCACGCCGGTTGCCAGTGAAGCGGCAGCATCCGCGGCTTCTCAAATCGTTGTCGATGCCGTCAAACCCGATGATGCACACGTGCTTTATCAAGACGGCGTAGCCAAATTCTATTTTGCTACCGCCAAAGCCGATGTAGCCGAAGGTGCGGAAGTGATGGCGGCTGATCTGATTGCCGCAGGTAAAGAAGGCAAAAAACTGATTATCAGCGGTTTTGCCGACAGCACCGGTAATGCCGCCGCCAATGCCGAATTATCGAAAAAACGCGCCAACGCCGTGAAAGCGTTCTTTGAAGCACAAGGCGTAAACCCCGCGAACATCGAATTGCGCAAACCTGAAAACACTACCGGCGCCATCGGTAACGATGCCGAAGGCCGCCGTGTAGAAGTAAGGGTGGAAGGCTAACGGTAATGTGATTGCCGATTAGGAAAGGCCGTCTGAACATGATTCAGACGGCCTTTTAAGTATGGCTGCAAGCTACTGTTTATTTCGTGCTGTTGCAAGAAGTTTGGGTTACGTTGCCGTAGCGGTCGGAGAAAGACAAGATGGCTTCGCCGCCTTTTTGGTGCCATTCGGTTTTTTTGTCGCGTGATACGTAACGCTCGCCCGAACCGGATACTGCGCTTTCAAGAGTGGCGTTATAACGCTCGTCTTGCAGGCCGTATTCAACAGCAACGCGGTCGCCGTTGATGCGGTTTACGTTAACGGTAAAGCCGTTTTGGCAGCTGAATTTGGTAGCTGAACCGTGTGTATGGTGGCTGTGGTCATGGCCGTGGCTGTGGTCGTGACGGTGGCCGTGGTCGTGATGTCGGGGAGCATCAGAAGCACATGCAGCCAAAATCAGGGCAGCAGCGGCAGGAGCAAGCATTTTTACAAATTTCATCAAACATTCCTTTCCAGTAAAATCATCTTTATAAATAGAGCCGACCGAAGGCAGGCTGCGGATATACTACTGCCGTTTGGCCGAAACATTGTCTGCACGGCCTAAACATTGTAACGTTTAACTTTCATTTACCGGCCTTTTCACAGTCTGTTGCACTTTTCAGACAACGCAAAGCCTTATAAAATGAAACAATTTTGCAAGCCTGAAAACAGGCCGTCTGAAATAACCGGCTTCACAGGTTTGGCCAAATCCGCTAAAACGATTTGAATCACTGCTATATAACCGAATAACCGAGAACACCATGACCGATTACAGCAAAACCGTCAATCTTCACGAATCGCCTTTTCCCATGCGCGGCAATCTCGCCAAGCGCGAGCCGGCGTGGGTGAAAGATTGGCAGGATCAGCAACGCTACCAAAAACTGCGCCAAAAAGCCCAAGGCCGCCCGAAATTCATTCTGCACGACGGCCCGCCCTATGCCAACGGCGACATCCACATCGGTCATGCCGTTAACAAAATTCTGAAAGACATCATCATCCGCAGCAAAACGCTGGCCGGCTTCGACGCGCCCTATGTGCCGGGTTGGGACTGCCACGGCCTGCCGATTGAAGTGATGGTGGAAAAACTGCACGGCAAAAACATGCCCGATGCCAAGTTCCGCGAACTGTGCCGCGAATATGCCGCCGAACAGATCGCCCGCCAGAAAAAAGACTTCATCCGCTTAGGCGTGCTCGGCGATTGGGGCAAACCTTACCTGACTATGGATTTCAAAACCGAAGCCGACACCGTGCGCACCCTCGGCGAAATCTACAAAGCCGGCTACCTCTACCGCGGCGAAAAACCTGTACAGTTTTGCTTGGATTGCGGCTCTTCGCTGGCCGAAGCCGAAGTGGAATACAAAGACAAAGTATCGCCCGCCATCGACGTGGCTTATCCGTTTAAAGACAACGCCGCCCTTGCCCAAGCCTTCGGTTTGAGCAACCTCGACGGCCAAGCCTTTGCCGTGATTTGGACAACCACGCCGTGGACATTGCCCGCCAGCCAAGCCGTGAGCGCAGGTGCTGATGTGGTTTACCGGCTGATCGACACGCCGAAAGGCAAACTCGTACTCGCCAAAGATTTGGCCGAAGACGCTTTGAAACGCTACGGCTTTTCAGACGGCCAAACCCAAGTGTTGGCAGAGACCACCGGCGACAAGCTCGAAAACCTGCACATGAGCCATCCGTTTTTAGAGCGCGACATCCCGATGCTTAACGGCGAACACGTTACCACCGATGCCGGTACCGGCTTGGTTCACACCGCACCTTCGCACGGCTTGGAAGACTATTTCGTCTGCTTGAAATACAACATCACGCTCGACAACCCCGTTAACAGCGAAGGCCGCTACCGCAGCGACGTGCCGCGCGTGGCCGGCTTAACCGTTTGGGAAGCCAACGCCGTGATTATCGAATGGCTGCAAGAAGAAAACAGATTGCTTTCCCACGCCAAAATCGAACACAGCTACGCCCATTGCTGGCGGCACAAAACCCCGCTGATTTACCGCGCCACCGGCCAATGGTTTATCGGCATGGACAAAGCCGGAGCCAGCGGCAAAACCCTGCGCAACAACGCGCTCAAAGCCGTGGACGATACCGAGTTCTTCCCCTCATGGGGCCGCGCCCGCCTGCAAGCCATGATTGAAGGCCGCCCCGACTGGGTGGTGTCGCGCCAACGCTATTGGGGCACGCCGATGACCTTCTTCGTCCACAAAGAAACCGGCGAACTGCACCCGCGTTCCGCCGAGCTTTTGGAAGAAGTGGCCAAACGCATCGAAGAAAAAGGCATCGAAGCATGGTTCTCGCTGGATGCCGCCGAACTCTTGGGCGCGGAAGCCGATCAATACGAAAAACTCAAAGACACCATGGACGTATGGTTCGATTCGGGCAGCACCCACTTTTCTGTGCTGAAACAGCGCGACGAGCTGGCTTGGCCTGCCGACCTTTACCTCGAAGGCAGCGACCAGCACCGCGGCTGGTTCCAGTCGTCCATGCTCACCGGCTGCGCATCGATGGGCCGCGCACCTTACAAACAACTGCTCACGCACGGTTTTGTGGTGGATCAAAACGGCAGAAAAATGTCCAAATCGCTGGGCAACGTTGTCGCTCCGCAAGAAGTGTATAACGAATTCGGTGCCGACATCCTGCGCTTGTGGACGGCCTCTACCGATTACAGCGGCGAATTGGCGATTTCCAAAGAAATCCTCAAACGCGTTACCGAAAGCTACCGCCGCATCCGCAACACTTTGAGCTTTTTGTTTGCCAACCTGAGCGATTTCCGCCCCATCGAGCACGCCGTGCCGCAAGACCAAATGGTGGAAATCGACCGCTACGCCTTGATTTTGGCGCGCCAACTGCAAGAGCGTTTGGCCGGCGATTACTACCCGCGTTATGCCTTCCACTTCGCCGTGAAAGACATCGTGAGCTTCTGTTCGGAAGACTTGGGCGCGTTCTATCTCGATATTCTGAAAGACCGCCTCTACACCACCCACGCCGACAGCCACGCCCGCCGCAGCGCGCAAACCGCGCTTTACCACATCACCCGCAGCTTGGTGTTGCTGATTTCGCCGATTCTCTGCTTCACCGCAGAAGAAGCGTGGGACATCATCGGCGGCGGCGAAGAAGACAGCGTGCTGTTCCACACATGGCACGAATTCCCGCCCATCAACGAGAAGAGCGAAGCCGAACTCGTGAAAAAATGGCAAGCCGTGCGCCAAGTGCGCGAAGCGGCCACCGCCGCCATCGAGCCGTTGCGCACCGATAAAACCGTCGGTTCTTCTTTGCAGGCCGAAGTCGAAATCACTGCTCCCGAAGATTTGGCAGGCTACCTGAAAATGCTTGGCGACGAATTGCGTTTCGTGTTGCTGGTGTCCAAAGCCTCCGTTAGCAAAGGTGAAGAGCTGGCGGTAACGGCCAAAGTGAGCAGCGGCGAAAAATGCGAACGCTGCTGGCACTACACCGACGACATCGGCGCGGTTGCCGAACATCCCACCATCTGCAAACGCTGTGCCGACAATGTGGACGGCAAAGGCGAAGAACGCCACTATGCCTAAACCCCGCTGAATGGTCTAATCAGTAAGAGGCCGTCTGAAAACATGGTTTTCAGACGGCCTTGATGTTTTTATCTTGCAACAGTTTCAACCTGCCTTTGCAAACCGTTGCTTGGGCAAATTTACATGGGAAAACAATCTGCCGTGTAAGAATTTACCGTTGCGCGCGTCTGCTGTATAAAATCCCGATCAACAGGAGGAAATCATGAAAACCCCCAAACATACGGGCTGGAAAATTTTTGCCCTGATTGCCGCAATTGGTGCGGGCACGGCCGTTTTGCTGCCGCAAACGCAATCGGCAGCCGCTGCGCCCGTGCCGCAAGTTTTGTATAAGCTGCAAGACACTCAAGGCAAGCCCGCCGGAAACTATCTGCAAAAAGACAAGCCTACGTTGATTAAATTTTGGGCGAGTTGGTGTCCGCTGTGCCTTTCCGAGCTGGGGCATACCGAAGAATGGGCAAAAGACAGCCGTTTTCAGACGGCCAATCTGATTACCGTGGCCTCTCCCGGCTTTCTCGGCGAGAAAAAAACGGGCGAATTTCAGCAATGGTATGCCGGCCTGAACTACCCCAAGCTGCCGGTGATTGCGGATGACGGTGGTAAAATCGCCAAAAGCCTCAATATCGGTGTTTACCCCTCGTGGGCGGTGCTCAACAAAAAAGGCGAAGTCGCCCGCATTATCAAAGGCAGCATCAACGAAGCGCAGGCTTTGGCTCTGATCGATAACCCCGATGCCGACATAGGCCGTCTGAAAACCCAATTCTACAAACCCAGCGACAAGAAAAAGGAATCTGCCGTGATCAACACCAAAACCATTTATCTGGCCGGAGGCTGCTTTTGGGGCTTGGAAGCCTACTTCCAGCGCGTGCCCGGCGTAGTGGATGCCGTATCCGGATACGCCAACGGCAAAACCGACCACCCTTCTTATGAAGACGTGGTTTACCGCGATACCGGCCATGCCGAAACCGTAAAAGTTACCTACGATGCCGACAAACTCAGCCTCGACGATATCCTGCAATACTATTTCCGCGTAATCGACCCCACCAGCCTCAACAAACAAGGCAACGACCGCGGCACACAGTACCGTACTGGCGTTTACTATACCGATTCTGCCGAAAAAGCAGTGGTAGAAGCTGCCCTGAAAAAAGAGCAAACCAAATACAGCCTGCCGCTGGTTGTGGAAAACCTGCCGTTGCAACATTTCTACGAAGCAGAGGAATACCATCAAGATTACCTGATTAAAAACCCCAACGGCTACTGCCATATCGATATCCGCAAAGCCGACGAGCCGCTGCCCGGAAAAAGCGCACCGAAAACCGAAAAAGGTTTTAATGCCGCCACCTACCGCAAACCGAGCGATGCCGAACTGAGACGCATATTAACCGACGAGCAATACCGCGTTACCCAGCAAAGCGGCACCGAATACGCTTTCAGCCACGAATACGACCATCTGTTCGACCCGGGTATTTACGTTGATGTGGTCAGCGGCGAACCCCTGTTCAGCTCCGCCGACAAATACAATTCCCACTGCGGCTGGCCGAGCTTTACCCGCCCGATCGAACAGGCCGCCGTTACCGAACACGACGACTTAAGCTACAACATGCGCCGCGTCGAAGTACGCAGCCGTGCCGCCGATTCGCACTTGGGCCATGTGTTCCCCGACGGTCCCAAAGACAAAGGCGGTTTGCGCTACTGCATCAACGGCGCCAGCCTGCGTTTTATTCCGCTGGATAAAATGGATGCCGAAGGTTACGGCCATCTGAAATCAAGCGTGAACCCTTGATAGATGTTTGAAAAACAGCAGGTTTGTTGATTCAAATGTGAAATACCGTTTTCCTTCGTCAAAAAAGGCAGTGTGCTGATGCATACTGCCTTTTCTGCGGGATTAAAGCGTATTGAGAATACAGAGTTACTCAATCCCCGCCCATTTATGTGTTTGCACGCTCAATTGCCAATGCACGGGGGCATCGGAGCGGCTGTTGAGCACACCGATTTGGCGGATGGTATCGTAAATATTCATTTCGCCGTTTTGCTCGCAGGGCGAAAGGTAGTAATGCTTGGCACGGATTTTGTGCTCCATACGTTCGCAAAACGCCAGCACATCGCCGTCGGCCACGATGCGTACTTCGTCGGCGGTTGCGATGCACTGCTTTTCGTATTTTTCTGCATAGCAGGCTTTGGGGCTGGTGGCGACAAAGTCGATTTGCGGCGGCGCGGGGTTGAGGCCGTTGGTTTCGATACAGAGCGTGTAGCCTTCGGTTTTCAGTGCATCGAGCAGAATATCGAGATGCGGCTGGATGGTGGGTTCGCCGCCGGTGATGATGATGTTGCGTGCTGTGTAGCTTTTCAGACGGCCTAAAATATCCTGCAAACTCATCATATTGAATGTGAGGTAGTCGGTGTCGCACCATGAGCAGGCGAGGTTGCACTTGCCGAGGCGGATGAATACGGCGGGCATGCCAGTGTTATAGCCTTCCCCTTGCAGGCTTTCGAAGATTTCAACGATGCGGTATTGCGGGTTTTCGGGGCGGATTTCGGTCATGGCTTTATTCCCCTTCGTATTCCGCGCAAGACGTAGGTGTTTCCCACAGGCGGATCAGGCTCACGGGCAGGCCGGCGTTTTTCAGACGGCCGAACATTTCCACCGTCATGTTTTCGGCGGTGGTGCGGAAACCGAACCGCAGGGTTTTCATGTTCCAGCTTTCGAGCAGGGCGGCGATTTGGCTTTCGCGCGGGTTGTTGCCGTTATAGATAAAGGCGTGGTCGAACGGCTCGATAATGGTGCGTTTGACGATGGTTTTAAGGTCGGAAAAGTCCATCACCATGCCGTCTTTCGCGCCGCCTTGAATGAGGCCGTCTGAAACCGTGACTTCGAGCTTATAGGTGTGGCCGTGCAGGTTTTGGCATTTGCCGTCGTGTCCGTCGAGCATGTGCGACGAATCGAATGTGAAGATTTTGGTGATTTTCATGGTGGGTTTGGTTTGGAGTTCGGGCCGTCTGAAACGGGTTTGGCAGGTTTTGCTATAGTGGGTCAACTTACAAATAGTACGTTCGTCATACTCGGGCTTGACCCGAGTATCTCTTAAAGTTAGCGGAACTCAAGATACTCGGGTCAAGCCCGAGTATGACGGTAATGCTACTAAAATTAAGTTTTTTAACTATAAAACCCGTTTCAGACGGCTTTTTTTGTTTTGGAAAGCTGGGGCGTGTTTTCACAAGCCTTCTGAAGACAAGCCTTTAAGACGGTCAACGTGAAGCGAGATATTCTGCCAGCCCGCGTTCGCGCAGCACGCAGCTTGGGCATTCGCCGCAGCCGCCTTCCACGCCGTGATAGCAGGTGTGGGTGTGTTCGCGGATGTAGTCGAGGCAGCCCAAACGGTCGGCCAACGCCCACGTTTGTGCTTTGGTGAGATACATCAGCGGCGTGTGGATTTGAAAGGCGTAGTCCATTGCCAGATTGAGGGTAACATTCATCGATTTCACGAATATGTCGCGGCAGTCGGGATAGCCCGAAAAGTCGGTTTCGCATACGCCCACGATAATGTGCTTGATGTTTTGGCTTTTGGCGTAAATGGCGGCGTAGAGCAGAAACAGCGCATTGCGGCCGTCGACAAAGGTATTCGGCACGCCGTTTGAGGCCGTCTGAATTTCGGCGGTGTCGTCCATCAAGGCGTTATGGGTGATTTGCTGCATCAGGCTTAAATCAAGCACGGTTTGCGCGATGCCTAAATCTTCGGCAATCCAACGGGCGCGTTCCAGCTCGATGGCGTGGCGTTGCCCGTATTGAAACGTGATGGCCTGCACATTTTCGCGGCCGTAGGTTTGGACCGCCTGAATCAGGCAGGTAGTGGAATCTTGGCCGCCTGAAAAGACGACCAGTGCTTTTTCGTTGTGCATTTGGGTTCCTAGTTTTGGTATCGCGGGAGGATTTCGAACCGCGTGGAAACAAACGCGCGATTATACAGCAAAAGCTCCGAGGCCGTCTGAACACAGGCTTGCCGGATTATCTCTCCGGTGTGTAAAGCTCGCAGCAACGGGCTTAACTATAAGGTTCAGACGGCCTCAATAAGAAGGAAGTAAAACCGCTTATATGCTTTTTGGTTTTCGATGTAAGAATGTTTTTGAATTAAATCTTCTTTAAAAACATAAATATAAAAATTTTTTTGTGTATTTTTTCCAATGGGTTGTAAGTTTTCATTTATTGTTCCGTCATTTTATCTGCAAGGCGGGCGGATGTGTCCGGCAAGTGTTGAAGGCTGAACAATGCCCTACAGTTTACTGCCGTGCCCTTATATCCGGCTGCCGTTACCGGTTGTCTACTCAAACAAAACTAAAGGAATATAAAATGAAAAAACAATCATTCAATACTTTACTTTCATTGACTGCGGCAGCAGTGTTGACTGTTTTTGCCGGGCAGGCACATGCTGAAAACAGTACAGATTTGGCAGAAACGGTGAAGCAAAATAGAAAATTAATCCATGATAATGACCAACGGATTTCGGAGGTGCGTGCAAAATTTGGCTTGCACCAAGAGCTTATTGATAGTCATGCCAATCTCATAACGGCAGGCCAGCAAAATCGTCAAGAGTTGGCTAGGAAGAATACTCAACAGGACGAGCAAATCAAAAAAAAATACAGATGCTGTGGCGGCTCAATCAACCAAAGTCAACAAGATTGAAGGTGATTATGCCAATTTAGCTTCAAAAGTAGGATTAAACCTCGGCTATATTAAAAACCTTGAGAAACAACATAAAGAACAGGAAACAAACATCAATGGTATTAAGGCAGATTTACAAAAAGTAAAAACGAATGATGCAAAGGTCAACCAACTCGCAGCAGAGACTAAAAAAGCACGCGAAGAGTTTGCAATACTGAAAAATGAGGCGCAACAAGTTAAAGAAGCTACTATTAAACTTAGAGATACAACAGTTCCCGCAAACACAACAGCTATTGCAGCCAATAAGTCAGAGATTGCAACTATCAAAGCCGATTTGGGCAAAGCTAAAGAGACCATTAAAGCGAATGAAGAAGCGTTAAAAGAGCAAGTTAAAGGTCTTGTTGAAAACGAAGTTAAAGTGAATGTGCTTACCGGCGAAGTAGACAAACAAGGCAAAACAATTAAGAAACATGAAGAGCAGCTGACAGCTTTGAATAAGTTGACTCAGGATAATCAAGTGGGAGTCCAACAACTGCGAGCAGGCGCGGATGCTCAGGCTAAACAAATCCAAGAGAATAAAGATGCTATTGCACGTATTTCTCTCGGTAAAGGTGTAGATCCTCAAAAAGTGGAACAAATCGACAAGAATGCTGCAAAAATCAAGAGCAATGCCGAAGAAATCAAACGCAATACAAACAGAATAACCGAAGTGAGCAATGCGGTGGATGCGAACAGAGCCCGAATCGCCGCCAACGAAGCAGGTATTGCCACCAATAAGAAAGACATTGCCGCAAACAAAGCCGATATTGCCACCAACAAGGCGGGCATTGCCGCCAACAAAGCCGATATCGCCACCAATAAAGCAGGCATTGCTGCCAACAAAGCCGATATCGCCACCAACAAAGCGGGCATTGCTGCAAACAAAGCCGACATTGCCACCAACAAAGCAGGCATTGCCGCAAACAAAGCCGATATTGCCACCAACAAAGCAGGCATTGCAGCAAACAAAACCGATATCGCTGCCAACAAAGCCGGTATCGCAGAGAACAAATCAAGAATTTCTGCCAACGTAGAAGCGATTAACCGCTTGAACCAAAGCAGAGCATTGGATCAAAAGCGTTTGGACGGCGTTCAAGCTCAAGCAGCACAAAACAGCAAGAAAATCCAACAGTTAGACAGAAAAGTCAAAGATTTGGATAAAGAAGTGCGCCGTGGCTTTGCCACACAAGCAGCATTAGGCGGTTTGTTCCAACCCTACAACGTAGGCAAATTGAACGTATCTGCGGCAGTAGGCGGCTACCGTTCTGAAACTGCTGTTGCCGTAGGCACGGGCTACCGTTTCAACGAACACTTCGCTACCAAAGCGGGCGTATCGTTCAACCCGAAAGGTGGTCACACTGCTTATAATGTGGGCGTGAACTTCGAGTGGTAATCTCTTTGAAAACGGTATAAATGGCCAAAGAAGCCGCCAACGGCAACACGAGCGGCTTCTGCAAACACTACGGGGGAACAGCCGGAGCGGGTAAAACCGTTCCGGCTGTTTTTCATTTGATTGGTTATATCGGTAAAAGGCCGTCTGAAAAAAGTTTTTTCAGACGGCCTGAATTTAAACTGCATCGCCATTCGGCAATGCTGCCAAAGGTTTGAGGTATGGCTATTTAGAGAAAAAACGGTTTAACGCTGTGATTCGATAAAGGCTTCCACTTGGGCGGCATCGGTTAATGCGCTGCATACCGCTTCTTTATTAATGCGTTTGGCCAGCCCTGCCAACACTTTGCCGGGGCCGCATTCGGCGGATTGGGTAATGCCTTCCGCTACCAATGTGTTAACGGTTTCTGTCCAGCGCACGGGGCTGTAAAGCTGGCGCACCAAAGCGTCTTTGATTTTGTCGGGATCGTCATAAGAGGCAACATCGGCATTGTGAATCACGCGTATTTGCGGTGGTTTGATGTCGATGTTTTTCAGGGCTTCGGCCAATTTTTCGGCGGCGGGTTTCATCAGGCTGCAATGCGAAGGCACGGATACCGGCAGGGGCAGGGCACGCTTTGCGCCTTTTTCTTTGGCCAAATTCATAGCGCGTTCGACTGCGGCGGCAGAGCCGGCAATCACCACTTGACCGGGCGAGTTGAAGTTTACGGCTTCAACTACCTCGCCTTGTGCGGCTTCAGAGCACACTTGGCGCACAACTTCATCGTCCAGACCCAAAATGGCGGCCATTGCGCCTTCGCCTTGCGGCACGGCACTTTGCATCAATTCTGCCCGCAAGCGCACCAGTTTGACGGCATCGGCAAAATCCAATGCACCTGCGGCTACCAAAGCGGTGTATTCACCCAAACTGTGGCCGGCTACCGCATCGGGTGTTTTGCCGCCGGCTTCGAGATAAGCGCGGTAAGTGGCTATGCCTGCGGCAAGCATAAGCGGTTGGGTATTAACGGTTTCGTTGATGGCGGCGACATCTTCGCCGTTCATCATGGCCCACAAATCTTGGCCGAGGGCGGTAGAGGCTTCATCAAAGGTGGCTTTTACTGCGGCTGTGCCTTCAAAGCCGTTCATCATGCCGAGGCTTTGCGAGCCTTGGCCGGGAAAGAAAAATGCAAAAGACATGATATTCCTTTTAGCGTTAACTTTTTAAGAATAAGGCAACGGGATTGTCGCAGTAATGTATCAGCAGGCCGTAGGTTATGGCAATATTTATGGCTACGGTAATCCAGAAAATGCGGATAAAAGAGGCTTTGCCGGTTTTGTGGTTGTATGCGCCGCGTGCAAACAAGGCTCCAGGCCAACCGCCGAGCAGGCCGATTTGGTGCAGTTTTTTTTCAGGCACGCGCCCGAGATAACCTTGTTTTTTATGTGATTGGGTTACTGCGGTTTGTTTGTCGCTGCGGTAAAGCCAAAAGGCTGCTGCGCTGGTCAGGCAGTAAAAAGCCGCCACGATGGGTGAAAAATAGGCCACTCCGAAAAGGTAGAGGCTGCCGAACAGGCCGTAACACAACAGTTTGCGCATATTGAGGTTGAATTCGTGGTAATCGTAGGGGCGTTCGGAAAACAGCGAGGCTTCGTGTCCGCTCAATACCACCCGCATTGCCCGCTGCGGTTCGCTGCCTACCGGCCGGTTGCAGTAAAAACTGACTTTTTGGTCGGTGCGGGGGCGTTGCGACATATAGTGGAATGCGGAAATATGAAAGAAAACATTTTGCCGGTTTTCGGTGGCGATAAAGCCGTAACCTTTTTCATCGTTCCAGCGCGCGATTGTGCCGCCCAGCACCCGGTTTGCGGGCAGGGCTGCCGGCAGCTCGGTGTTTTGCGCTTCGAGTGTGGTATTTTTGACCCAACGAGGCGGCGGGAGCGGCGGTGCCGGAATATCTTCCGGAATCGGTATGTCAGGCAGGGGTGCCGGCATTTTTTCGATGATATCGACTTCTACCAGCAGCCATTGGCCGTTGCTGTGTTTGACCAGACGGCCTTCGAGTGTTTCGCCGTTTTCGGGGATGCGGGTTTGATCGTTGAGAAACTGCCCCAAAACGAAAATGGGCGAGTTGCGTTGCACATGGTGTATGCCGTAGCCGCCGTTTTGCTGGTAATTCCAATCGCTCAGGGTAATTTCTATCCGTTCGTTTTCCGCTAGGGGCGGCAGCAGGGTGGCGTTTTCTGCGCATAAACGGTTTCTGCCGTCTTCGTGCAGGCTGAAACTGATGCGGTCGCCGCTTTGAGGGCAGCGGTAATTCGGGGTTAGCGAATAGGCTTCAAGCAAGATGCGTTGTGTGCCGTGGTCGTCGGATAATACCGAGCCGCGTTGAAGATCGGTAAACCAGTGGGTTACCGTGCCGTAATGTATTTGTTTGTCCATTTTTTATTCTGTGTGAGTAAGGAGCTTCCCCTGCTCCTGATTAAAGGCCGTCTGAAAAATTATTTTTTTGTAGCCGGTTGGTGCCGAAGCCGATTATATAAGCTGCTGTTTGCGCTTGTGTGTTTGTTTGGATTCGGTTGCCGAAATTCAGACGGCCCGTATTTAGGCGATTAGTATTTCAATAATACTGCTCCCCATGCGAATCCGCCGCCGATACCTTCCAGCAGCAGGTGTTGCCCGCGACGGATTTGCCCGTTGCGGATGCCGTGATCCAAAGCCAAAGGAATGGATGCGGCGGAAGTGTTGCCGTGCTCTTGCACGGTTAGGATCACTTTGTCCATGCTCAGCCCTAAATGCTTGGCCGTGCTGTCGATGATGCGCTTGTTGGCTTGGTGCGGCACGAGCCAGTCGATTTGTTGCGGGGTGTAGCCTGCTTCTTTGATAACATCGTCTGCCACTTTGGCCAGCATTTTAACGGCGAATTTGAATACGCCGGGGCCGTCCATTGTCAGAAACGGCGTGCCGCATACTTGGCCGTTCATCACTTGGCCGGGCGTTTTGAGCAAATCGATATAGTTACCGTCGGCTTGCAGCTTGCTGTGGATGATGCCCGGTTCGTCCGATGCGCCGAGTACGACTGCGCCGGCACCGTCGCCGAACAGCACGCAAGTGGTTCGGTCTTCCCAGTTCATGATGCGGCTGAATGTTTCGGCACCGATAACCAACACTTTTTCAGCCATGCCGCTTTTGATGTAGGCATTGGCGGAGGTTAAGGCATACATAAAGCCCGCGCACACGGCTTGAACGTCGAAAGCGGGGCAGCCGGTTGAGCCGATGCCGAGCTTTTGTTGGACGATGGTGGCGGTGGAAGGAAAAATCATATCGGGTGTTGAGGTTGCCACGATAATCAAATCAATTTCGTCGGCGGCAACACCCGCATCTTGCAGTGCACGGCGTGCGGCGGCAACGGCCAAATCGCTGGTTTTTTCGTGTTCGTCGGCGATATGGCGGAATTTGATACCGGTGCGGGTGGTAATCCACTCGTCGGATGTATCTACTTTTTTGGCTAAATCATCATTGCTTACGCGGTTGGCGGGCAGGTAGCTGCCTGTTCCGAGAATTTTGGCATACTGCATGGTATCGCCTTTGTGATGGTTTTTGAATAAAGAGTATTGTAAGGGAATACGCCTGATTTTCCTAACACTATAACGATGAAAACCAATCTTTTCGGCTATGTGGTTTGGCGGCGGCAGAAGGCGGCGGGTTGCTTAAATTGCTGAAACGGTAGCGGAATCGGCTTTTGTTGCAAGTGAATGCTTGAATGTTAACCTTGCGTATGGATTATTCATTTTCACAACGGTTGTTATGTGTTTTTCAGACGGCCGCAGATGTGTGCAAATTTGCTGCCTGCTTACGGTGCATTGAAAACTGATTCACCGTTTGGCTGCGTCTTGGATAAATAAAAGCTTGACTACAAAGTAAAACAGGCGGCTTTGAATATTCAAAGCCGCCTGAAAAATGGTGGTCGGAATGAGAGGATTCGAACCTCCGACCCCTTCGTCCCGAACGAAGTGCGCTACCGGGCTGCGCTACATTCCGAATAAGCGGCAGATTATAGGCAAAGAATGTGTGCTTGGCAAGCAAACAAGCAAAAGTTATGCCGCGTGCAAGATGAAAATGGTCGGGCGCTTTTTCAAATCGGGCAGGGCGGGGAGTTTTCTCCAATCGGCAACAGGTTTGCTGATGATGCTTTGTGTGGGTAAGGTTAAGTCGCTGGCCGTGCACAAACGCGTTGCGGGAGCAAGTGTGGCAACAGCGTCTTCCAGCATTGCCGTATTGCGGTAGGGTGTTTCGATGAATATTTGGGTTTCTTTGTGCTTGCGGGAATGTTGTTCCAGTGTTTTCAATGATTGGATGCGCGCGGTTTTTTCAGACGGCAGATAACCCTTAAAAGCGAAGCTCTGGCCGTTTGCTCCCGAAGCCATCAGGGCAAGCAGCAGGCTGGAAGGGCCGACAAGCGGGCGGACTTCAAACCCGTGGGCGTGGGCAAGGGCAACAAGGTCGGCACCGGGGTCGGCTATGGCAGGGCAGCCCGCTTCGCTGACTATGCCCATACTGCGGCCTTCATGCAAAGGTTTGAGTAGCTCGGGGAGTGTTGCCGGCGGGGTGTGCTCGTTGAGTGCCTGCAAATTAAGCTCGCGAATCGGCGTGCTGACGCCCAAATGCTTGAGATGGGTGCGGGCGGTTTTTTCGGCTTCCACAACGAAATCCGTCAGGCCGGTAATTTGAGCCTGTTCATGCGGCAGAAGGCAAGGTGTGTCGGGTGTGCCCAGCGGTGTGGGAATCAGATAAAGAATAGGTTGCATAACGATGTCGTGCAAAATGGTTTGTATGTTAAAAATACGGGTGGTTTGGGCAGGCCGTCTGAAACATTAATAACACTTACAAAACAATTTTCAGACGGCCTCATAGAAATAATCGCGTGCTTTAAAGCACGTTGAAACCTTCTGCCGCCAAAAAATCAATCAGCTTGAAGACAGGTAAGCCGATTAAGGCGTTCGGGTCTGTGCTGTCGACGCGTTCCAACAAGGCCGCGCCCACCCCTTCGCTTTTGGCAGCGCCGGCGCAAAACACAGCATCCGGTTCGCGTTCGAGGTAGCGGCTGATTTGCGCGGATGTGAGCTTACGCATAGCGACCACGGTTTTGTCGACATGTGTTTGCAGGTTGCCCGAAAATGTGTTCAGCAAACAAACCGCGCTATAAAATTCAATGTTTTTGCCGCTTAAAGATGCCAGCATATGTTGTGCGTTTGCTACGTTCATCGGTTTGCCCAACTGAGTGCCGTTACACCATGCCACTTGGTCTGCGCCGATGATCAAGGCTTCGGGAAATCGGGCGGCAAGCGAATGCGCTTTGCCCACGGCCAAACGCAATGCGGTCTCTTCGGCCGTTTCGTTTTGCGAAGGCGTTTCATCGTAATCGGGCGGGGCCGTCTGAAAATCAATGCCCAAGCGTTGAAGTTGGGCTTGGCGGAATGCCGAGCTTGAGCCTAAAATAAGCGGCAAACGAGTATTCATAGCTGCAATAAAATCGTTGACGTTAAACCTTTTAAATTATATCATATCCCGTTTATGTCAGACCTTAATTTGATTGACCCCGCAGCTTTCGCCGCAGAAAAGCAGAGTTTGCAAGGCAGATTTTTGCTTAGCCAGTTGGACGAACGCGTTTGGTCGCACGAATATTTTGCCGACAAACAGTCTGAGGTTTCGTTTACGCTGCAAGGCGGGCAAGACCGCTTGCAGCGTTTGTTTCTCGATTTGAGCGTAACCGGAAACCTTCCTTTGGTTTGCCAACGCTGCATCAAACCGATGGCATTCGAGCTGAAAGAAAACAGCCGCATCGTTTTGTTTGATGATGAAGCCGTTTTGGACGAAGCCATGCTTTCCGATGAAGAGTTGGAAGGAATGGTGGCAGAAAGCGAAATGGACGTGCGCGTTTTGGTGGAAGACCAAATCCTGATGGCACTGCCGTTTTCGCCCCGTCACGAATCGTGCGGCAATACCGCTCTTGAAGAGGTTAATCAGGACAAACCCAATCCGTTTGCCGTTTTGGCAGGGCTGAAAAGCAGCCGCTAACCGGTTTTAGTTTTATATATTTTTAGGAGCTTGAAATGGCCGTTCAACAAAATAAAAAATCTCCCTCAAAACGCGGTATGCACCGTTCGCATGATGCGTTGACTGCACCTGCCCTGTCTGTAGACAGTGCCACCGGTGAAGTGCACCGCCCGCACCACATTTCTCCCAACGGTATGTACCGTGGCCGTAAAGTGGTAAAAGCCAAAGGCGAATAATTTTTCCGCCTCTGCTGATGAAGAGAAAGCCAGAAAATTGCCCGTAAACTGCAATTGCTGGCTTTTTTGCGTTAACTGCCGCAAGTTGGGCAGCAAAGGCCGTTTGAACGGCTTTTAAAGCCTGATTTGCCGGGCTTGGTGGTGTTTTGAATGATGAAAAAGAAAATCTGGTATACATACGATGATGTCCACCGCGTCATCAAACAACTGGCCGACAAAGTTAAAGCATCGGGTGTTCGATATGATGCAATGATTGCTATCGGCGGCGGCGGGTTTATTCCTGCAAGAATCTTGCGCTGTTTTTTGAATATTCCCATTTATGCCGTTACCACCGCTTATTACGATGGCGAGCATACGGGCCAAGTAACCGACGGTGTTAAAAAAATCCAATGGCTGGATCCTTTGCCCGAAACCTTAAAAGGCAAAAACGTATTGGTGGTGGATGAAGTGGACGACAGCCGGGTTACTTTGGAATTCTGTCTCAACGAGTTGGCCAAAGAAAATTTCGGCACAATCGGCATTGCCGTTCTGCATGAGAAAATCAAAGAAAAGAAAGGCCGGTTGCCGCAGGGTATGCCTTATTTCAGCGGTATCACCGTGCAAGATTGGTGGATTAATTATCCTTGGGATGCCGAAGATATCGACGAACATAACCGTTTGGCCGATCAGTCGACCATTGATTAAGTTTAGATAAAAAGTCCGGCGTTGTTATATAGTCAGGTCAACACATTTTTAATATAAGGCATCAAGCCGCAGCAAAGCCTGAGTTAATCGACTATCGGGCGGTTTGTAACAGGCCGCTTGTTCGCCGGAGCCGATGAATAACAAAATATCGCTGCTCAAAATAAAATAGATTGGTTTCAGGATAGCGTTGAATAATTCAGGCTGGGCCGGATAGTGTTTTTTCAGACGGCCTAGCCGGATTATGAGGCCGTCTGAAAACATTGCAGGGGTTGCCGTGCGCACGCAGGAATATCTGATCAAATACCTGCCGTTGCCGGTATTTTGAGCGTGTTATCGTGAGTATGCTGGCGGTTGTATTAGTCAAGCCACTTATTTTTAATATAAGGCGGCAAGCCGCAGACAGTACAACAGTAGGGAGCAGATTCTGTTGCCGCTTCAGCGGCTTATACAATCGTTCTCTTTGAGATAAGGCGTAGCAACGCCGTAGTAAAAATAAGTGGCTTGACTATATATGCGGTTTTACCGGAAAGCCGATTCAGCTTTACTAGATAAGTTAAACGGTACGCGTTTAGGGAACACGGAGAATATTTATGATTACTTTGGCAGTAGATGCTATGGGCGGAGATGCGGGTTTGGATGTTACCGTGCCCGGTGCCGTAGCTTTTCTTAAGCAGCAGAGTAATGTACATCTGATTATGGTAGGCGATGAGCCTGTTTTGAAATCTGCATTGGCGGCCGCGCAGGCGCCGATGGATAGAATTACCGTCCATCATTCCACTCAGGTTGTGGAAATGGACGAACCGCCGCAGTTGGCATTGAAAAATAAAAAAGATTCTTCTATGCGTGTGGCGATTAACCAAGTTAAAGAAGGGCATGCCCAAGCCGCCGTGTCGGCAGGCAATACGGGCGCATTAATGGCTACGGCGCGTTTTGTGCTGAAAACCATTCCGGGTATTGAGCGTCCGGCGATTGCCAAGTTTCTACCGTCGGCTTCGGAACATGTTACTTTGATGTTGGATTTGGGTGCCAATGTAGACTGTTCGGCCGAGCAGTTGATGCAATTTGCCGTTATCGGCAGCGAGCTTTATCAGGCGCTTTATCCTGAAAAAGGAAACCCTAAGGTGGGCTTGCTGAATGTGGGTACGGAAGAGATTAAAGGTACCGACACGGTTAAGCAGACTTTCAAGCTGCTGAGTGAAAGCAATTTAAACTTTATCGGCAATGTGGAAGGCAATACGGTATTCACCGGCAAAGTGGATGTGATTGTGGCCGACGGTTTTGTCGGAAATATCGTGCTGAAAACCATTGAAGGCGCGGTTAAGTTTATGGGCGGCGCCATCAAACAGGAATTTAAAGCCAACCTGTTTACCAAAGCGGCGGCATTGGTTTCCATGCCTGCTTTGAAAGGGTTTAAAAACAAGTTTGATCCGCGCCGGTTCAACGGGGCGATTTTTCTCGGTTTGCGCGGTGTGGTTGTGAAAAGCCACGGCGGCACGGATTCTGTGGGTTTCGCCTTCGCTCTTGAGGAAGCCTATCACGAAGCACATGCGGCCAGCTTGACTAAAATAGAGCAGGGTGTGGCATCGCAGCTTGCCGTGCTGGCTGAGAAACAGTTGGAAAGCGAACATGCCGCGATGGCGGATAACTTGGGTTGATTACGATGGTTTATAAAAAAGCAGATGTTGAAACATCTGCTTTTTTTATTTTAGGCCGTCTGAATGGAAAGCCATAGATAGTGTCCGGCAATGGCCAAAAACCATATCAAACCGATACGGTTGTTTTCTAGAAAAGTACGGAAACACAACCAGCAATCACGCGTTTTGATTTGTTTGTATTGTTTGTATTGCCAGTAAATGCTGATAGGCAAGGCTATCCAGAAAGGCCATGTGGCCTGAATCTGCAAGCCGAGTATGGTCATCAATACGGTAAACCAAAAGTGGCAGATCATGATGGCGGAAATATCGTTATCTCCGAATGTGATGGCAGAGGTGCGGATGCCGATTTTTAAGTCGTCTTCTTTATCGGCCATGGCATAGATGGTGTCGTAGGCCAAAGTCCATAATACATTGGCGGTAAAAATCAGCCAGGCTAGGGGTGGAACGGTTTCGTTAACGGCGGCGAATGCCATGGGGATGCCGAATGAAAAGGCTAATCCTAAATAAAATTGGGGAAGTGGGAAAAAGCGTTTGGTAAACGGGTAGGTTACGGCTAAAAACAAAGCCGGAAGGCTCATCAGCCATGTGAGACGGTTGAGGGGAAGCAGGCAGAGTGCTGCCAGCAGGCAGAGGATGAGTGCCAACAAAATGGCTTCTTCGGTAGAAACCAAACCTTTGGCAAACGGGCGGTTTTTGGTGCGCTCTACCGAGCCGTCAAATTTGCGGTCGGCAAAATCGTTAACAACACACCCTGCGCTGCGCATCAGAAAAGTGCCCACGGCAAAGGCAATCAAAATGGTGAAGTCGGGTATGCCCTCGGATGCAATCCACAAAGCCCATAAGGTCGGCCACAACAGCAATAAAGTGCCGATGGGTTTTTCTATCCGCATCAGCCTGCTGTAAATCACCAGTCTGCCCACCACATAGCGGGGTAGGAATGTTAAGAGCAATCGTTTTATGTTCATGTGCAATATTTACTTTATTTATTGATGGCTTGTAAATACAGAAAGCCGTCTGTTTCCAAACGGCTTGTGTTGCGCTGTTTCACAAAGTAATTATAGACCAGATTATGAAAATGCTCACATCCTTAAACAAAACTTTTCAGCCCGGGCAGGAAGTATTCGGTTAAGCCCAATATTTCCCGCTGCCAGCTGAAAAACGAACGGCGTGCCGCAAAGGCCGTGCCGTCGAAGCCGTGTAGTGTGCGGTCGGGTTGGACGGCGGCGTATTCGAAACAGGAGCGGGTAAGCGGCAGGGAGCCGTCAAACAGTTTTTCACCCAACGGGCGTGTGCCGCAATCGAGAAGGCCGCGCCAGTTGCCGGCATCACTTTTGCACATACTGCGCGCCCATACGACCGGTATGCCGTTCAAGCACAATAAAACATCGCGGGCAAACCATGAGTCTGCTCCGTCGGATATGAGGCCGTCTGAAAAGGCTTGGTCGAAGCTGTGTTCCCCCAAATGCAGCAGGCGTACGGAAAAATCGGAATGAATGCTGCGTAGCGCGGTGGTGAGCGACTGCGCCTGCATAAGGGCGGCGGCATGGTCTGAAACGCTGTGTAAAACGGTTTGCGGCAATTCGGGCTGCCAGATCATATTGTTGTTCATATGGTTTGCGATAGCGTGATGGTTGTTCGGCTTGCGGGTTTTCTGCGGAAATGGAGAGGTTAAGCAGGTTCGGCCATGCTCAAAGCTTGTTGGATATCCACCGCTACAATCCGTGATACGCCTTTTTCCTGCATGGTAACGCCGATAAGCTGCTCGGCCATTTCCATGGTAAGGCGGTTGTGCGAGATGTAGAGAAACTGGGTTTGCGCCGACATTTCTTTCACCAGATTGCAGAAGCGGCCGGTGTTGGCATCGTCGAGCGGTGCGTCCACTTCGTCGAGCAGGCAGAAGGGGGCGGGGTTGAGGCTGAACAGGGCAAACACCAAACTCATGGCGGTAAGGGCTTTTTCGCCGCCGCTCAAGAGGTGGATGGTGCTGTTTTTCTTGCCGGGCGGGCGGGCCATGATGGATACGCCGGAAGTGAGCAGGTCATCGCCGATCATGTGTAATTTGGCTTCGCCGCCGCCGAATAGGGTGGGGAAGAAGGTTTGTACTTTCTCGTTAACGGCATCGAAGGTTTCTTTAAACCGCGATTTGGTTTTGTTGTCGATTTGTTCGATGGCTTCTTCGAGCAGGTTGATAGCGGCCTGCACGTCTTCGCTTTGGCCGCGGTAGTAGCCGTCGCGTTCGCGGGCTTCTTCCAACTCTTGCAGGGCGGCGAGGTTGACGGCACCGAGGGCTTCGATTTGTTGGGCGAGACTGCCGATGTCGCTGTTGAGGTTTTTTAAGCTGCCGGACGCAGCAGCCAGCGATTCGAGTGCGTCGAAATCGGCTTGGCGTTCGGCAAGATTTTGATGGAAGCGTTTGGCGTTCAGCAGGGCTTCTTGTTGTTGCAGCAAAGCGGTTTGGGTGGCGGCCTGCAATTGCGGCAGTTTGGCCGACAGGGTTTGCTGGCGGGCGTATTGTTCGCGGCCTTTTGTTTGGGTGGCGGCGAGTTGCTCCTGCATGGCGGCGTATTGCTCGTCGAGGGTTTGTACGGATTCGCTCAGTTCGCTGAGTTTGGCGTGCTGTTCGTCGTTTTGGGTTTCGGTTTCGTAGGCGAGTGCCAGTTCGGATTGGCGTTCCTGCCAATCTAAGGTTTGCTGTTCAAGTTGGGCAAGCTGCTGCTGGAAGTGCTGTTTTTGCTGTTGCAGTTTGTGTACGGCCACTTCTGCCAAACCGTATTGGCGGTTGGCTTCGAGCAGTGCAAGCTGGGCTTGTTTCAGACGGCCTTGTTGTTCTTGGCGGCTGCCGCCGGTATTTTGCTGCTGGTGTTCGAGTTCGGCTGCTGCTTCGGTAAGCGTGGCGATGTCGTCTTCGAGGCCGTCTGAAGTTTGTTCGAGAATGAGTTGTTCTTCTTCGAGTTGAGCCAGTTCGCGTTCGATGTGCTCGCGGCGGATTTGGCCCTGATTGGTGCGGGCGAGCAGTTCGGCGGCGCGGTTTTGTGCCGCTTGGTATTGCTGGCTGTGCTGTTTTTGCTGCTGTTGCAGGTTTTTATGGTGTTGTTCGGCAGCGTTCAAGGCGTTTTGGGTTTGGGCGTACTGCTGCTCGGCGGCGGCCAGTTGGGGGGTGAGTTTTTCCAGTTCGGCGGTTAATTCGTCCAAACGGGCTTTGCGTGCCATCAGGTTGTCTTGCGCGGCTTGGGCGTACAGCACCACGCTGACGCGGTCGATTTGGTGGCCTTCGGGGGTTAGCCAGATTTGGTTGTTTTGCAAGTCGGCTTGATGCGCGAGTGCGTAATCTAAATCGGGCGCGCACAATACGCCGTCGAGCCAGTGGTGTAAGGCCGTCTGAAAAGGGGCTTTGGCTTGGATTTGGTTTAAGAGTGCTTGAGCGGGCAGGGTTTTCTTGAGACCGCCTGAAAGGTTGTCGTGAAGCCATGCGGCACGGCCTTCGGGCAACGGCGACGGCAGGCTAAACGAAGGCGGTACGGCGCGGGCGTGCAGCCGTTCGGCCAAAATAACGCTTAAGGCGTGCTGCCAGTCGGCAGGGGCGGTGATGTGCTGCCACAGTTGCGGGGCTTCGGCAGCAGCAGTGTGTTGCCAAAAATCGGTTTGGGCGGCTTCGTCTTGAGTGAGCAGTTGTGCCAATGCCTGCTGTTGCGCTTGCAGGGTGATATGTTGTTGCTTCAGGTTTTGCAGGTGTTGTGAGGCCGTCTGAAACTGTTCGCGCAGATGATTGAGCTGTTCTTCGGCAGCGAGAATCTGTTCTTCGTAATGTTCTTGTTGGCTTTGCAACAAGGCGGCCTGCTCTTGTGCGGCGGCGGTTTCGCTGTCGTCGGGCAGGTTGAGTGCTTGGCTTTCCTGTTTCAGACGGCCTCTGCGTGCTTGATGCTGTTGCAGGGTTTGCTGCGAATGGGCGAGTTGCTGCTGTTTCAAGGCCAGCTCGCGTTTGATGCGGTTGTGTTCGTCCTGCTGGTTTTGGTAGGCGGTGTTCAGCACGGACTGTGCTTCTTCGAGTTCGGGCAGGCGTTCTTCGTATTCGGCAACCTGCATGGCCAGTTCGGTCAATTCAACTTGCTTTTCTTCTATGTGAATGTCTGCTTCTTCCAGTTGCTCTTTGATTTGCCGCTGCTCTTGGTGGATGCGCGAAAGCTGCACCTGCGCGGCGGCTTTGTCGCGCTCGATGCGTTGATGCAGGGTTTGTTGGTGGCGGATTTGTTCTTCCAAGCGGGCAATCTGTTCGCGCAATACACCGCGCTGATTGCTGATGTCGTGCACGCTTTGCTGCTGCGCCTGCTCGGTGGCTTGTAGGGCGTGGATTTCTTCGGTTAGGGCTTGAACTTGGGCGGAGGTTTCGTCTTGCTGCTGCTGGAATGTTTGGTGTTGTGCAGTGGCTTTGTCGGCAGTGGCCAGCGATTGCTGCCATTGTACATAGTCGAGCAAGTCCTGCTGTTGTGAAAGCTGACGGGTGAGCGTTTGGTAGCGCTCGGCAGTTTCGGCCTGTTTTTCCAGTTTTTCCACTTGGCGGGCGAGTTCGCTTTGCAGGTCGGCAAGGCGTTGCAGATGCTCGCGGGTGTCTTTCAGACGGCCTTCCGTTTCTTTGCGGCGTTCTTTGTATTTGGATACGCCCGCCGCTTCTTCTATATAAGCCCGCAATTCTTCCGGCCGTGCTTCGATGATGCGCGAAATCATGCCTTGTTCAATCACGGCATATCCGCGCGCGCCCACGCCCGTTCCTAAAAATAAATCGGTAATGTCGCGGCGGCGCACCACTTGGTTGTTAATAAAGTAAGTGGATTCGCCTTGCCGCGTAAGCTGCCGCTTGATGCTCACTTCCGCATATTGCCCCCACGCCCCCTGCAAACTGTGATCGCTGTTGTCGAACACCAATTCCACCGATGCGCGCGGAGCCGGGCGGCGGGTGGCCGCGCCGTTGAAAATCACGTCCTGCATGCTCTCGCCGCGCAATTGTTTGGCAGAAGCTTCGCCCAATACCCAGCGCACGGCATCAATCACGTTTGATTTGCCGCAGCCGTTCGGCCCGATAACGGCAACGAGCTGCCCGGGCACATGAATGGTTGTGGGGTCGGTAAACGATTTGAAGCCTGCAAGTTTGATATGGGTAAGGCGCATAAAGTGGAAAAGTTGAAGCGTGAAAGGCCGTATTTTAACGGAAATTGCAAAGCTGATGTGTGAAAGGCCGGCAAGTTGCAGGAATGTTTAAAGCCGGAAAAATGAAAGGTGTGTTGCAAAAAGGATAATTACCTTATTTATTATGTTGTTTTTGTCAAAATATTTTAAATGATTAAAATTAGGTTGTTTAAATTCAACTTATTAACGTTTTCTGCTAAAAAGTTATTAAATGTTAAGGCGAATACAATAGGATACCTGTTATCCGTAAAAAAATACCGTTGGTATTCTGATATGAAAAAGCACAGTTGATGCGTATATCATCTTATTATTGCCATGTACTATGTCATGTGGAAAATCATTAGCCAGATTCTAATTATAGTTGGAAATATTTAAATATAACGAACGGCATCTATTGTGCAGATGCATTATCGAAAGTCAGGAGTTTTGAATTATGTTTCAGTATCGTAAATTATTGTGGATGTTATTGCCGCTCACAGCAGTAGGGTGTGCTCATCAGCAGAGAGAAAGCTGGGTGGGTACTAAAGAGGCCGCATACAGCACTTCCGTGCCGGACAACCGCTCTTCCGTGGTGGTTTACCGCCAAGCCGACGCGATTGTAGGCCCGACCGTCAATATTTACGTTAACGGACAATATTCAGGCTCGCTGCAACCCAATGCTTACCGTCAGGAAACCGTATGTGCGCAAAACCAGCGTTTCCATGCGGAGTTCACCAAGCGGGATGAAGGTTACCGTCACAAATTAAATTCAGGCGACTACTACAACCTGCCTGAAGCCGCCGTTTCTTTTTTCAAAATTGTCGATGACGGAGCAGGTAATCCGGTGCTGCAAGCCGTATCGCCCGAGCAGGCCGCCGTTGAAATGAAGGGCATTCCCCGCCAAAACCACACCCTTTCGCGTGTTTCAAGTGCACAACAATGTTCAACCGTATTGAAAAAATACGATTTGCAAGCCGCAACCCTGTTTGCGTTCAATCGTTCAGATTATGCCAGTATGCTGCCTAAAGGCAAACAGGAAATTGCCGACATTTCCAATGAAATCAGACAACATCCAAATTTAGTGCGCAGCGTGGTTGTGGTAGGTCATACAGATCCCTCCGGCAAACCGGAATACAACCAAAAACTGTCGGTTGAACGTGCTGAAACCGTTAAACGCGTTTTGGCGGAAAGCGGCTTAGACAACAGATTAATCACAGCAGAAGGGCGTGGTGAGCGCGAATTATTGGTAGAAGATTGCCGCGCCAAGCACCCGACTGATGCGAATGCACGCAAACAATGCGACCAACCTAACCGTCGCGTCGAAGTGATTCTGCACGGCGAAAAAAAATAAATTAAATCTAAAAAATAAAGGTGAATAATATGTCTAAAAACATTACGTTAAAAATTAACAATGCCAAAGAAACTGTGGAAACAGTCAAGTTTCAGACGGCCTCAAGCGAAGTTTTGCGCATTCCTGCGCAAGCCGATGTGAACTATCAATTTGTCGATGAGATGACCCAGTTCGCTCCTGAAAACATCATGACTAAGCGCGTGGGTGACAACCTTGAAATTGCGTTCGAAGGCAGCGAAATCCAAAATCCGGATTTGATTTTAGAAGGTTACTATTCAAGCGAAACAGGCGCATCGAAAAGCAGCTTGCTGGTCGGCGAGCACGAAAACGGAAATGTTTATCCTTATGTTCCGGAAAGCACGGAAACTTCTGATGCGGTAACGATGCTGGCCAAAGAAGTTCAGGCCGGTCAGGCTTTGGGCGGTGAGATCATCAGCGCAATGTGGCTGCCTAATCCCTTGTGGCTGTTGGCCGCTCTGCCTTTGGGCGGTTTGGCCGCTTTGGGTGCAAATGATGACGATGCTCCGCGTGATCCGGCTATTTCGGTTAATGCCCCCGACAATACAACCGATAACACCCCTGAAATTACAGGTAATGTAGCTTTTGCCGAGCCGGGAAGCATTGTAACGGTTGTGTTAACCGACAGCCAAGGCAATACCCAAACCGTTTCTACCATTATCGGAGAAACCGGCTTTTATTCTGTAGAACCGCAAGCACCTTTGGCCGACGGAGAGTATCTCGCTACCGCTACTGTGCAGACGTCTTCCGGCAAGTCAGCTACTGCAACCGACCCGGGCAGCATTGATACAACCGCTAAAATTACCGTTGATGCGCCTGATGCAAGCGTTGATACCACACCTACCATCACAGGTTCTGTAAAAGATGTAGAAGAAGGCCAAATTGTTACCATCGTAGTAACCGATGCCAACGGTAAAGTACAAACCCTAACTACCACCGTTCAAAAAGACGGCAGCTATAGTATCGATGTTCCCGAAGCATTGCCCGATGGAAAATATACCGTAACAGCAACCGTTAAAGATAAATTGGGTAATGAAGGTACTGCCCAAGATAACGGTTCTATCGACACCACCGCGCCGATGATCAGCGTAGACGCACCGGACAACAGCAAAGACAACACCCCGACGATTACGGGCAAAACCGACGCTCCGGCCGGTTCCGTGGTAACCGTAGTAGTGACCGATGCCAAGGGCAACACCCAAACCGTCAGCACCACCGTTCAGAAAGACGGCGGTTACAGCGTAGACGTGCCGAACGCATTGCCCGACGGCAACTACACGGCGGAAGCCAAAGTCAAAGATCCGTCCGGTAACGAAGGCAAAGCCGCCGACAAAGGTTCGGTGGACACCCAAGCCGCCATCACCGTAGACGCACCGGCACTGAGCAGCGACAACACCCCGACCATCACCGGCACCACCACCGACGTGGAAGAAGGCCAAGTGGTGACTTTGGTGGTAACCGATGCCAAAGGCAATACCCAAACCGTCAGCACCACCGTTCAGAAAGACGGCGGTTACAGCGTAGACGTACCGAATGCATTGCCGGACGGCGAATACAGCGTTAAAGCCACCGTCAGCGACAAAGCGGGCAATACCGCCACTGCCGAAGACAAAGAAGGCAACGTTATCGATACCTCTGCGCCGATGATCAGCGTAGACGCACCGGACAACAGCAAAGACAACACCCCGACGATTACGGGCAAAACCGACGCTCCGGCCGGTTCCGTGGTAACCGTAGTAGTGACCGATGCCAAGGGCAACACCCAAACCGTCAGCACCACCGTTCAGAAAGACGGCGGTTACAGCGTAGACGTGCCGAACGCATTGCCCGACGGCAACTACACGGCGGAAGCCAAAGTCAAAGATCCGTCCGGTAACGAAGGCAAAGCCGCCGACAAAGGTTCGGTGGACACCCAAGCCGCCATCACCGTAGACGCACCGGCACTGAGCAGCGACAACACCCCGACCATCACCGGCACCACCACCGACGTGGAAGAAGGCCAAGTGGTGACTTTGGTGGTAACCGATGCCAAAGGCAATACCCAAACCGTCAGCACCACCGTTCAGAAAGACGGCGGTTACAGCGTAGACGTACCGAATGCATTGCCGGACGGCGAATACAGCGTTAAAGCCACCGTCAGCGACAAAGCGGGCAATACCGCCACTGCCGAAGACAAAGAAGGCAACGTTATCGATACCTCTGCGCCGATGATCAGCGTAGACGCACCGGACAACAGCAAAGACAACACCCCGACGATTACGGGCAAAACCGACGCTCCGGCCGGTTCCGTGGTAACCGTAGTAGTGACCGATGCCAAGGGCAACACCCAAACCGTCAGCACCACCGTTCAGAAAGACGGCGGTTACAGCGTAGACGTGCCGAACGCATTGCCCGACGGCAACTACACGGCGGAAGCCAAAGTCAAAGATCCGTCCGGTAACGAAGGCAAAGCCGCCGACAAAGGTTCGGTGGACACCCAAGCCGCCATTACCGTAGACGCACCGGCACTGAGCAGCGACAACACCCCGACCATCACCGGCACCACCACCGACGTGGAAGAAGGCCAAGTGGTGACTTTGGTGGTAACCGATGCCAAAGGCAATACCCAAACCGTCAGCACCACCGTTCAGAAAGACGGCGGTTACAGCGTAGACGTACCGAATGCATTGCCGGACGGCGAATACAGCGTTAAAGCCACCGTCAGCGACAAAGCGGGCAATACCGCCACTGCCGAAGACAAAGAAGGCAACGTTATCGATACCTCTGCGCCGATGATCAGCGTAGACGCACCGGACAACAGCAAAGACAACACCCCGACGATTACGGGTAAAACCGACGCTCCGGCCGGTTCCGTGGTAACCGTAGTAGTGACCGATGCCAAGGGCAACACCCAAACCGTCAGCACCACCGTTCAGAAAGACGGCGGTTACAGCGTAGACGTGCCGAACGCATTGCCCGACGGCAACTACACGGCGGAAGCCAAAGTCAAAGATCCGTCCGGTAACGAAGGCAAAGCCGCCGACAAAGGTTCGGTGGACACCCAAGCCGCCATTACCGTAGACGCACCGGCACTGAGCAGCGACAACACCCCGACCATCACCGGCACCACCACCGACGTGGAAGAAGGCCAAGTGGTGACTTTGGTGGTAACCGATGCCAAAGGCAATACCCAAACCGTCAGCACCACCGTTCAGAAAGACGGCGGTTACAGCGTAGACGTACCGAATGCATTGCCGGACGGCGAATACAGCGTTAAAGCCACCGTCAGCGACAAAGCGGGCAATACCGCCACTGCCGAAGACAAAGAAGGCAACGTTATCGATACCTCTGCGCCGATGATCAGCGTAGACGCACCGGACAACAGCAAAGACAACACCCCGACGATTACGGGCAAAACCGACGCTCCGGCCGGTTCCGTGGTAACCGTAGTAGTGACCGATGCCAAGGGCAACACCCAAACCGTCAGCACCACCGTTCAGAAAGACGGCGGTTACAGCGTAGACGTGCCGAACGCATTGCCCGACGGCAACTACACGGCGGAAGCCAAAGTCAAAGATCCGTCCGGTAACGAAGGCAAAGCCGCCGACAAAGGTTCGGTGGACACCCAAGCCGCCATTACCGTAGACGCACCGGCACTGAGCAGCGACAACACCCCGACCATCACCGGCACCACCACCGACGTGGAAGAAGGCCAAGTGGTGACTTTGGTGGTAACCGATGCCAAAGGCAATACCCAAACCGTCAGCACCACCGTTCAGAAAGACGGCGGTTACAGCGTAGACGTACCGAATGCATTGCCAGACGGCGAATACAGCGTTAAAGCCACCGTCAGCGACAAAGCGGGCAATACCGCCACTGCCGAAGACAAAGAAGGCAACGTTATCGATACCTCTGCGCCGATGATCAGCGTAGACGCACCGGACAACAGCAAAGACAACACCCCGACGATTACGGGTAAAACCGACGCTCCGGCCGGTTCCGTGGTAACCGTAGTAGTGACCGATGCCAAGGGCAACACCCAAACCGTCAGCACCACCGTTCAGAAAGACGGCGGTTACAGCGTAGACGTGCCGAACGCATTGCCCGACGGCAACTACACGGCGGAAGCCAAAGTCAAAGATCCGTCCGGTAACGAAGGCAAAGCCGCCGACAAAGGTTCGGTGGACACCCAAGCCGCCATTACCGTAGACGCACCGGCACTGAGCAGCGACAACACCCCGACCATCACCGGCACCACCACCGACGTGGAAGAAGGCCAAGTGGTGACTTTGGTGGTAACCGATGCCAAAGGCAATACCCAAACCGTCAGCACCACCGTTCAGAAAGACGGCGGTTACAGCGTAGACGTACCGAATGCATTGCCGGACGGCGAATACAGCGTTAAAGCCACCGTCAACGACAAAGCGGGCAATACCGCCACTGCCGAAGACAAAGAAGGCAACGTTATCGATACCTCTGCGCCGATGATCAGCGTAGACGCACCGGACAACAGCAAAGACAACACTCCGACGATTACGGGCAAAACCGACGCTCCGGCCGGTTCCGTGGTAACCGTAGTAGTGACCGATGCCAAGGGCAACACCCAAACCGTCAGCACCACCGTTCAGAAAGACGGCGGTTACAGCGTAGACGTGCCGAACGCATTGCCCGACGGCAACTACACGGCGGAAGCCAAAGTCAAAGATCCGTCCGGTAACGAAGGCAAAGCCGCCGACAAAGGTTCGGTGGACACCCAAGCCGCCATTACCGTAGACGCACCGGCACTGAGCAGCGACAACACCCCGACCATCACCGGCACCACCACCGACGTGGAAGAAGGCCAAGTGGTGACTTTGGTGGTAACCGATGCCAAAGGCAATACCCAAACCGTCAGCACCACCGTTCAGAAAGACGGCGGTTACAGCGTAGACGTACCGAATGCATTGCCGGACGGCGAATACAGCGTTAAAGCCACCGTCAGCGACAAAGCGGGCAATACCGCCACTGCCGAAGACAAAGAAGGCAACGTTATCGATACCTCTGCGCCGATGATCAGCGTAGACGCACCGGACAACAGCAAAGACAACACCCCGACGATTACGGGTAAAACCGACGCTCCGGCCGGTTCCGTGGTAACCGTAGTAGTGACCGATGCCAAGGGCAACACCCAAACCGTCAGCACCACCGTTCAGAAAGACGGCGGTTACAGCGTAGACGTGCCGAACGCATTGCCCGACGGCAACTACACGGCGGAAGCCAAAGTCAAAGATCCGTCCGGTAACGAAGGCAAAGCCGCCGACAAAGGTTCGGTGGACACCCAAGCCGCCATTACCGTAGACGCACCGGCACTGAGCAGCGACAACACCCCGACCATCACCGGCACCACCACCGACGTGGAAGAAGGCCAAGTGGTGACTTTGGTGGTAACCGATGCCAAAGGCAATACCCAAACCGTCAGCACCACCGTTCAGAAAGACGGCGGTTACAGCGTAGACGTACCGAATGCATTGCCAGACGGCGAATACAGCGTTAAAGCCACCGTCAGCGACAAAGCGGGCAATACCGCCACTGCCGAAGACAAAGAAGGCAACGTTATCGATACCTCTGCGCCGATGATCAGCGTAGACGCACCGGACAACAGCAAAGACAACACCCCGACGATTACGGGCAAAACCGACGCTCCGGCCGGTTCCGTGGTAACCGTAGTGGTGACCGATGCCAACGGCAACACCCAAACTGTGACGACTACCGTTAAAGGTAACGGCAGCTACGGTGTAGATGTGCCGAACGCATTGCCTGACGGTGGATATAGTGTCGAAGCCAAAGTGAAGGATCCTGCCGGTAACGAAGGCAAAGGCCGTGATCACGGTTCTATTGATACGGTTGCACCGAAAATCACTGTAGACGCACCGGACAACAGCAAAGACAACACCCCGACGATTACGGGTAAAACCGACGCACCGGCCGGTTCCGTAGTAACCGTAGTGGTGACCGATGCCAACGGCAACACCCAAACTGTGACGACTACCGTTAAAGGTAACGGCAGCTACGGTGTAGATGTGCCGAACGCATTGCCTGACGGTGGATATAGTGTCGAAGCCAAAGTGAAGGATCCTGCCGGTAACGAAGGCAAAGGCCGTGATCACGGTTCTATTGATACGGTTGCACCGAAAATCACTGTAGACGCACCGGACAACAGCAAAGACAACACCCCGACGATTACGGGCAAAACCGACGCTCCGGCCGGTTCCGTAGTAACCGTAGTGGTGACCGATGCCAACGGCAACACCCAAACTGTGACGACTACCGTTAAAGGTAACGGCAGCTACGGTGTAGATGTGCCGAACGCATTGCCTGACGGTGGATATAGTGTCGAAGCCAAAGTGAAGGATCCTGCCGGTAACGAAGGCAAAGGCCGTGATCACGGTTCTATTGATACGGTTGCACCGAAAATCACTGTAGACGCACCGGACAACAGCAAAGACAACACTCCGACGATTACGGGTAAAACCGACGCTCCGGCCGGTTCCGTAGTAACCGTAGTGGTGACCGATGCCAACGGCAACACCCAAACTGTGACGACTACCGTTAAAGGTAACGGCAGCTACGGTGTAGATGTGCCGAACGCATTGCCTGACGGTGGATATAGTGTCGAAGCCAAAGTGAAGGATCCTGCCGGTAACGAAGGCAAAGGCCGTGATCACGGTTCTATTGATACGGTTGCACCGAAAATCACTGTAGACGCACCGGACAACAGCAAAGACAACACCCCGACGATTACGGGCAAAACCGACGCTCCGGCCGGTTCCGTAGTAACCGTAGTGGTGACCGATGCCAACGGCAACACCCAAACTGTGACGACTACCGTTAAAGGTAACGGCAGCTACGGTGTAGATGTGCCGAACGCATTGCCTGACGGTGGATATAGTGTCGAAGCCAAAGTGAAGGATCCTGCCGGTAACGAAGGCAAAGGCCGTGATCACGGTTCTATTGATACGGTTGCACCGAAAATCACTGTAGACGCACCGGACAACAGCAAAGACAACACTCCGACGATTACGGGTAAAACCGACGCTCCGGCCGGTTCCGTAGTAACCGTAGTGGTGACCGATGCCAACGGCAACACCCAAACTGTGACGACTACCGTTAAAGGTAACGGCAGCTACGGTGTAGATGTGCCGAACGCATTGCCTGACGGTGGATATAGTGTCGAAGCCAAAGTGAAGGATCCTGCCGGTAACGAAGGCAAAGGCCGTGATCACGGTTCTATTGATACGGTTGCACCGAAAATCACTGTAGACGCACCGGACAACAGCAAAGACAACACCCCGACGATTACGGGTAAAACCGACGCACCGGCCGGTTCCGTAGTAACCGTAGTGGTGACCGATGCCAACGGCAACACCCAAACTGTGACGACTACCGTTAAAGGTAATGGCAGCTACGGTGTAGACGTGCCGAACGCATTGCCTGATGGTCGATATATTGCTAAAGCTACGGTGAAAGATGCAGCAGGTAATATTGCTAAAGCAACAGATCCCGGTTCGATTGATACGGCAGCTCCGTCTGTGAAAGCAGTAGATCAGCAAGTACAGGAGGCAAGTTGTGCCAAGGTTAGTGGCATTATCAAAATTGGTGATGCCAATGGTGTAGCGATGATTACTGTTGCCGGAAAAGATGTGACGACAGCGTCTGTGTCTAATCCGATTGTTATCAAAACAAACAAAGGTATTTTGACTGTAAATGGTTACAATGCAGCAAAAGGTGAAGTTGCTTACACTTATGCAGAAAATGGTGAACGCAAAGACCATTCTAGAGGGGATGATTCCGTAGCCGATAAATTTGTGGTAACGGTTAAAGATAAAGCCGGTAATACCGGAATGGATACTTTAGATATCAAGATTACCGATACGGCTCCTGTGGCGGTTAATGATGTAAACAGCATGAGCGAGCGCGATACTGCAGTACGCGGTAATGTGTTGGCTAATGATCAAACGGGTGCAGATACCCCGGTTATGTCATCCTCAGGTAGTGCTAACGGTCAGTATGGCAAATTGGTACTGGCACAAGATGGTACTTATACCTACACTCTGAATGGCAATAATTCTGCTGTTAAAGCCTTGAATAGCGGTCAGAAGCTTGTTGATACATTCACTTATACCGTGAGAGATGCCGATGGTGATACTTCTACTGCTAAATTGAGCATCACGATTAATGGAGTCGACAACGATAAAATTACGATCGGTACAAATGACTCCAATACCATTAAAGGTGGAAGCGGTAATGATGTATTAATCGGCGATCATGGCGGTACACAAACCATTATCACGAAAGGTACGAATTACAACGTAGCTATCCTGTTTGACGTTTCAAGCAGTATGAAAAACTTTATTGCAGCAGATGGTAAGTCCTATCTGCATATGGCTAAGAAGTCGCTGCTTAAGCTGGCTGCCGATTTGGCCGCACATGACGGTAGCGTGAATACAAGCTTGATCGTTTTCAGCGGTACTGCGCGCGAGGTGGTAGATATTCGTGATTTGAACGAGCGTAATGTCAATAAATTGCTGAAAGGCATTTTGGCTCAAACGGCAGATGAAACGGGCGGTGTAACTAACTATGAAGATGCTTTCCGAGATACTGCCAAATGGTTTAAAGAAGTATCCGGCAACGGCTACACTAACGTTACTTACTTCTTGACCGACGGCCAACCTACTGCCTACGGTAAAGACGGTTCCAGCGGACATCCGCGTACAATCGGTTATGTAACACAAGAAGCAGTAGATGCCGGTTTACATAGCTTCAAGAAATTGAGTGCATTATCCGATGTGCATGCAATCGGCTTTAGAAACGGTGTTGAACAAACAACATTGAAGTATTTCGACACAACAACTCCTTCAGGCCAATTGGGTTATGGTCGTGATGTGGTAAGTGCACCGATTTTCTATGATAAATATGCATCTGTGGTTTATCACGGTAAAACCGGTGAAGCGTCGATTGTTCATTCACCCAAAGAGTTGGATGCAGCGTTACAAAAAGGTTCTACTTCGATCATCGCGAACGAAGTGTCTAACGATACTTTATTTGGTGGTGAAGGTAACGATATTCTGTTTGGTGATTCCATCAATACAGATAATCTGTCTTGGGTTAATGGTACTACTGGAGCTTCTTATGAAGCAGGCAGCCACGACGGTATGGGCTCTGCTGCACTGGATGAGTTCATCAAATGGAGTGAAAACGGCGGCAAGGCAGCAACTATGCAGCAAAAAGTTGATTTTGTGCGTAAAAACTGGGAAGACCTGTTAGACGGACGCTCTGATGGCGGCGATGATAGGCTGAACGGCGGTGCCGGTGACGACATTCTGTTTGGTGGTGCCGGTAACGACAGTTTGTCCGGCGGAGAAGGTTCAGATAAATTTGTATTCTTAGCCAACAGCAACAGCGGCAAAGATCAAATTCTGGATTTCCAAGCAGGCACCGATAAAGTGGTGTTTGCCGATTTGGTAAGCCCTGCTGACTTACAAGGTGCGGTATGGAATGACCAAACTCACACATTAAGCTTTACCGGAGTGGGTGAGGATGGAGTAAGATACCAAAACAGCATTACATTCTCCGGCATGTCGTCAGGTGAAACTCTGAACAGCATTTTAGAGAAACACGTTGAATTTATCGGTTAATGAAATTGTTTAAGCAAAGGGTTCTGTCGAAAGGCAGAACCCTTTTTTATAATCAAATTAATTATTTATAGTAAATCAGCTTAGCTTTTGCTATGGCATTGCTGTATCGGCATCCAGTTTTGCAAAGCCCTCCAACAATTTTCAGACGGCTGCTCTGCTTTCCCATTTAAAAAAGAAAACGCCTTCATATAAGAAGGCGTTTTGCAATGTGTTATTTGATTGTAATTATTTGGTTGAGGATGCAGCAGAAGCTGTTGCTGCCGCTTCAGAAGCTGCACCTTGAGCAGCTTGTTCACCCCATGAAGCAGGATATTTATATCCTGCGAAGCGTTGCTTG
Organism: Neisseria dumasiana; assembly: GCF_022870885.1. Lineage (NCBI taxonomy): Bacteria > Pseudomonadati > Pseudomonadota > Betaproteobacteria > Neisseriales > Neisseriaceae > Neisseria > Neisseria dumasiana. Next base: position 570,358 of record NZ_CP091509.1, read on the forward strand.
GCATAAGTTTTAAATTCTTCGGAATTGTAAACTTCGGTAACGTCTTTAACCCACTGGCTGTCTTTGTCGGTTGTTTTAACTGCGGCCCAGTTCACATAAGCAAAGCTCGGCTCTTGGAACAAGGTTTCTGTCAATTTCATACCGCTGCTCATTGCATAGTTGCCATTGACAACTGCAAAGTCAACATCGGCGCGGCTACGCGGAAGTTGGGCAGCTTCAAGTTCTACGATTTTGATTTTTTTCAAATTGTCTGCAATATCGTTTTTAGAAGCTGTTAACGGGTTAATACCGTCTTTCAATTTCACCCAACCTAACTCATTCATCATCACCAAAGCACGGGCAAAGTTGGACGGATCATTGGGTGCAGAAACGCTGCTGCCTTCTTTTACTTCGTCTAATGATTTCAATTTACCCGGATAAAGACCTAACGGGGCAGTTGGAACTTGGAATACTTCAACAATATCCAATTTATGTTCTTTTTTGAAATCATCCAAATAAGGTTTGTGTTGAAATACGTTGATATCCAGTTCACCTTCGGCTAAGGCTTGGTTCGGCCGCACATAGTCGGTAAATTCAATCAACTTAACGGTATAACCTTTTTTCTCCAAAGCAGGCTGGATTTGTTCTTTAACCATGTCGCCGAAATCACCTACTGTGGTGCCGAATACGATTTCTTTCTTTTCCGCTTTCGCTACGGCTGAAGCTGAATCGGATGCGGGAGTAGAAGCACTTTCTTTTTGGCCTTGACCGCCACAGGCAGCCAGGGCGAATAGTATCGCACCGGCAGAAAAAGTTTTAAACAACACAGACGCTTGCATAATCATATACTCCTTGAGTAAATTAGATAAAAGAAGATTGGGCCGTCTGAAAAGTTCAGACGGCATTAGGCATCAAAAGAAAAATTATCGTTTATCCAGTTTGCGGGAAATGAAATTTCCCAAACTTTGAATCAAAATAACCAGCAGCACCAAAATAGCCACAATGAAAATGATTACTTCGGTTTGATAACGGTAATAACCGTATCGTATGGCCAAATCACCCAAACCGCCGCCGCCGATCATGCCTGCGGCAGCGCTGTAAGACAACAGGCCGATTGCCAAAACAGTAATGCTCGATACCATACCCGCTCTGGCTTCGTTCAACAGCACTTTACGGATAATCGTCATCGGCGTGGCTCCCATACTGCTGGCTGCTTCAATTACTCCCCGGGGTACTTCGCGCAGGTTTTGCTCAACCAAACGTGCAAAATAAAACATGCCTGAAACGCTAAGCACCAAAGAAGCTGCCACAGGGCCGATTGTACTGCCGACAATCGCGCGGGTTGACGGAATCATCGCAATCATCAAAATAACAAAAGGAAATGCCCGCATTAAATTAACCAAATTGTCCCACACTAAATTAACCGGACGGTTATAGTGCAGCTGACGGTTGGCAGTTACAAATAAAAATACGCCCAACAGTGTGCCAAATAGAGTAGCGAAGGTTGTGGAAAGTCCTACCATGATGAACGTTTCCCACAAAGCCTGCACAATTTCACCGCGCATACGGGCAATGTTTTCTACTGCTTCAGTGAAGGTTACATCAGCCATCTCAATCTTCCCTCACCAATTCGCAACCAATTTCTGAACGTGCATGTATCTGATTGTTTTCAACATTTACTACTTCTACAATTTTCCCTTGGTGCAGCAGGGCAGCACGGTCGCACAAACGGCGGATAACGCTCATTTCATGAGTTACGATAACAATTGTTACATTGAAACGTTTGTTAATATCTTCCAAACATTCCAATACGCTGCGGGTGGTTGCCGGATCTAACGCAGAAGTAGGCTCGTCGGCCAAGATGACTTTAGGGCTTGAGGCCAATGCGCGCGCTATGCCAACCCTTTGTTTCTGCCCGCCTGAAAGTTGTGCCGGATAATGTTCGGATCGGTTTTCCAATCCTACAATTTCCAAGCACTCCGCAACGCGCTTTTTGATTTTTTCAGACGGCCAGCCTGCGATTTCTAAAGGAAAAGCAACATTATCGGCAACAGTACGGTTGCTCAACAAATTAAATTGCTGAAACACCATGCCGATATTTTGGCGTGCGTTGCGCAGTGCCGCCGCATTTAAGGCCGTAAGCTCCTCTCCACCGACAGTTACTTTGCCGGTGTCGGGTCGTTCCAACAAATTAATCAGGCGCAACAGGGTAGATTTTCCTGCGCCCGAATAACCCATCAGGCCGAAAATTTCGCCTGCTTTTATTTCCAAGGTAGTGGGTTCTACCGCAGTAAACCATGATTTGTCACGGTTTTGGTAACGCTTGGAAACATTGTCCAAAATAATCATAAATTTTCCAACACATACAACAAAAGCCCGATGTGTAACACAGCGGGCTGGAATCACAAAACGGAAGGGTGCAGTCAGCAACCTAACGCTTTAGCTGTTTAACGCCCGCAAGCTGTATCAAATCGGCGGATAAATGAATGCAGCAATATTACTGCAAGGCAGCTGTTAAATCAAGTTTATACATGTGAATTTAAATATAAAAAACACCGTTGTAATTCAAACCGCACAGGCCGTCTGAACGCTTCGCTGTTGTTGCGGTTGGACGTGGTTAGCAATGGGTTTATAATTAAATATGGCAAAAATATTTAATAGATACATAAAGTTGAAGGAGAATGCCCATGTTTGTTAAATTTATTTTTCCAGCCTTGGTGGTGGCTTTGGCTGCCTGCACTTCAAAAAATGAAGTTGAAAATTTGCGCAACAAATTAACTGAGGCAGAAGTGGCGGTAAAACTGTCTGCCGAAAATACCAAAAGGTTGGAAAACACTTATTCCGATATTTATTTTGTTTTAAACAGCCTGACTGTTGATAATTTTAAGAACAAAGTGGCCAAAGGTGATACTTTTTACGTTTATATTGGCCGTCCGAGTTGTGGAGATTGTGACGCTTTCGAGCCTATGTTCAAGCGTTACATCCATAAACACCAATTGCAAGGCAAAATTTATTATGTGAATGTGCACAGGCTAAATCAAGACAAACCGGCATGGACTGCGTTTAAAAAACAATACGGTTTGAGCGGTACTCCAGTTCTGGCCAAATATGGACGGGGAAAACTGCTTAATAAATTAGATTTTGAAGACAATCAAGGTATTAGTCCGCAGGCTTTGGAAAATTGGATTAAACAGAACCATCTTTAATCGGCATTGAGATGGCATCAGAGTGTTTGAGCAGTCGGTGCATTGTTGATATGGGGCTAAATCTCGGCGCTAAGGTGTGAAAAATGCTTGTAAAGCAGCTGATTTTGGTGTGCTTTTGGCCTTGAGACTACGAATTTTTTTCGGAAGTGCGGCAGATTGGCAAAGTTAGCAACCGCTACACAAGGGTACACGGGCATGTTGGAAGCTGTTTTAAAATCAGTGAATAACACCTTGAATCGTTGCCTTATGGGGTGAGAGCTAAAATCATATGGCTCTCATTTTTTATTTTTTGAGGAGATTCTTATATATAGTCAATCAATACTTTTTAATACAAGAAATCAAGTTGCAGACAGTACAGGCAGTGCGGAACCGATTCTGTTGTTATTCCAGTGGCTTACACAATCGTTCTCTTTGGGCTAAGGCGCGGCAGCGCCGCAGTAAAAGTTAAGTTGATTATAGTGGTTCTTATTCATATACCACTCCAGCGACCAACATTTCTGCATCTAAACTACCGTAAGATTGTTCCCATGCCTGAGCCGCTTCTGCCGCCGAACAGTTTTGGGCAAATATTTGTTGAGAGTGGCTCATTTTATCGAAAGCAATATGGTTCAATTGGGTACATTCATTTAAAGAAAAAGCAGCTTCTGCTTCAGAAGAAGAACCGGTAACCATCATAAAAAATGCTGAAACCAATGCGCCTGACACAATTAAAATTCTACCTATTTTCATAATATCGCTCCTGAATAGCACGCTTTTTGCGTAACAGATGTCAATTAACCATTTCAAGTTTTTCGAACGTGAAGTAAGGGAAATATTGAAAAAATCGAAATGAAGATAGTTATGCTTACTTGAGAGGGTATGTTTTTCATTTAATCTCATGTTTTTTTATTCTACTAAGGTAAATCTGAATTATCAATACTTTTTCTTATTTAATTTTTCAATTAATCTTACTTTTTATTCAAAACTAAAGTAAAATAAAGCTTACTGGATTCAAAGTATGAAAAAACACACCCGACCAAGGAACAAAAGATGGATACATTTAAAGACAGATTAGTTTTTCTTTGGAAAGACGAAGCCCGTCAAGCCAAAATTGCTGCCGACATCGACATGACCATTGCGGGATTCAGCAGAATTTGGAACGAAGGAGGGCTGCCAAAAGCTGAAACGCTAAAGAAAATCAAACAACTTAAAGGGTGTAGTATAGATTGGTTGCTAACCGGCGAAGGCGAGCCTTTCCCCGATGCTTCTTCTGCTGCTTCATCAGCACAAGATACGTTGGGTAATCCGGTGGATATAGATGAATTTATTTTTGTGCCCCGTTACGATATCCAAGCAGCAGCGGGGCATGGCCGCTTGGTGGGTGATGAAAAACCTGTATTCAGCATGGCGTTCAGACGTTATTGGGTTGAAAACTACATTACCCGAGATACTAAAAACCTTTCTGTTATTTCCGTAAAAGGCGATTCAATGGAAGGGGTGTTGAATGACGGCGATTCCATCTTGATCAACCATGGCGAAACTACTCCCCGCGACGGTTTGTATGTGTTGCGCTTGAATGAAAATCTTTTGGTGAAACGCCTTCAGCTTATGCCGGGTGGGATTGTCAATGTGATTTCAGCCAATGAAGCGTATCCTACCTTTGAAATAAATCTCAATAATATGACCGATGATGTGGCAATTATCGGCAGGGTGGAATGGTTTGGTAGAAATATTTAAAACAAATGCTGATATCAAATTGCCAAAACTTTTCCGAGGCCGTCTGAAAAGAACAGGCGGTTTTCAAACGTAACCGAACATTTTTAATCAGAATCCGCTAGAATAGCGGGCTTCATTTTTCAGACGGCCTTTTAGATATTGATATGTTGGTATTGGGAATAGAATCTTCTTGCGATGAAACCGGTGTGGCTTTGTACGACACGGAACGGGGTTTGTTGGCGCATCAGCTGCACACGCAAATGGCTATGCATGCAGAGTATGGCGGCGTGGTGCCCGAGCTTGCCAGCCGCGACCATATCCGCCGGTTAGTGCCTTTAACGCAAAGCTGTTTGGAACAGGCAGGTGTGGAATATAGCGATCTTGATGCTGTGGCTTTTACTCAAGGTCCGGGATTGGGAGGAGCGCTGCTTGCGGGATCGAGCTACGCCAACGCGTTGGCTTTTGCATTAAATATTCCGGTTATACCTATTCATCATCTTGAGGGTCATTTGCTGTCACCCCTGCTTTCCGAAGAAAAGCCCGAGTTTCCTTTTGTTGCTTTGCTCGTGTCGGGAGGGCATTCCCAATTTATGGCAGTGAGATGTATTGGAGACTATACCCTGTTGGGAGAGAGCGTTGATGATGCTGCCGGTGAGGCTTTTGACAAAACAGCAAAATTATTGGGGCTGCCTTATCCCGGCGGAGCCAAGCTTTCCCAACTTGCTAAGGATGGAGCTGAAAATGCCTTTGATTTTCCCCGTCCTATGTTGCACTCGCCTGATATTCAGATGAGCTTTTCCGGTTTGAAAACCGCAGTGCTAACCGCTGTGCAAAAAGTGCGGGAACAACATGGCGGTATTGTGCCGGAGCAAACCCGTAACGATATATGCCGTGAATTTCAGGATGCGGTAGTAGATGTATTGGTTGCAAAAGCACACAAAGCCCTACTGGATACCGGTTTTCGAACTTTGGTTGTTGCAGGGGGGGTAGGGGCGAATTGGAAGTTGCGTGAAGCTTTAGGCCGTCTGAAAATACAGACTGCGCCCATCAAAGGCCAACCGAAGCCTTTGCCGGAAAAGGTAAAAGTATATTTTCCCCCGATGGAATATTGTACTGATAACGGCGCAATGATTGCTTTTGCCGGAGCAATGCGGTTAACAAACGCTCGGGAAGCGGGCAGTTTTAATGTTAAACCGCGATGGCTCTTAACGGATATTGTGGTAGCTTGAAAATGATGCAAATCCGATAAATGATAGACGGCCATTGCAAAACCAACATCAATAACGCACAGTAATCCGATAACATTTCAACAGTGAAAAACCGCAACATCCGACAAATGCCGGGTGTTGCGGTTTTTCATGTTAAACGCTTAACTGAATGTAAGCATCAAATCGGACTTTTCATACGGCATTACCGTTTTATATCCAACTCACACCGTTAGATATTGTCCGGATCGTTTAAAGCATTGATGCTGTAGCCGCCGTCAACATAGGTAATTTCACCCGTGATGCCTGAAGCCAAGTCAGACAATAAAAATGCTGCCGTGTTGCCTACTTCTGTGATGGTTACATTGCGGCCGAGCGGATTATGCGAAGCAACATGGTTTAACAATTTGCTGAAATCGGCAATGCCTGAAGCAGCCAAGGTTTTGATCGGGCCTGCTGAAATGCCATTGCACCGGATGCCTTCTTTGCCCAAGCAAGCAGCGGTAAAGCGTATGCCTGCTTCCAAGCTGGCTTTGGCCATGCCCATTACGTTGTAGTGGGGAACGGCTCTCACCGCACCGAGATAGGTTAATGCCAAAATCGAGCCGTTTCTACCCTGCATCATCGGGCGCGCCGCTTTTGCCAAGGCAGGCAAGCTGTAAGCCGAAACTTCGTGGGCGATTTTGAAAGCCTCGCGGCTGATGCTGTCTAAAAAATCACCGTCTAACGCTTCGCGGGGCGCAAAGCCGATAGAATGAACCAATCCGTCTAACCCGTCCCATACTTTTCCTAGGTCGGTAAATGTTTTCTCAATTTCTTCATCGCTTTGTACATCGCAGCGGAATACCAATTCGGAACCCAGTTCTGCGGCCATTTTACGTACGCGGTCTTCTAATTTGTCGACAACATAAGTGAAAGCCAATTCAGCACCTTGTTCATGACACGCTTTGGCAATACCGTAAGCAATAGAACGCTCAGAGATCATGCCGGTAATCAGAATTTTTTTACCTTGCAAAAAGCCCATGTATATTATCCTTAAATAGTGGTTTTGAGGATTAACCAAACGGCGCATTATATCAAAATCAGCAAGTTAAGCATAGAAAATGGGAGCATACACTTCGGCCTTTTTATAATCCGAAAAACACGGTCTTTATCGATGGGGTGGTCATTAACAACAAGCCGTTTTTTTATTTTTATTAAGCTGACATTTGGAGATTCCGGAAAGATGGAGAAGCAGTGCAAATCTGATTTCACTCAGATAGAAAAAGCCGGCTCGTGTAACATAAAAAGATTCGCAAATCAAAACGGCTTGATAATGTAGATTATTTATTTCAGATGTTCGGGCAATAAATTAAGTTTATTTTTCATAAGAGGTAACCCCTATTGTAGAACTTATTTGTTTGGACTGTGCTTCGCGATTTGAGGAAGAGTTAAGCTATAATTCGCCCTTTCCGCAATCGGAAATTTGCACAATTTTTGCGGCTTTTCCGGTGCGCTTAAGTTGGTACACTAAAGATTTTGAAAGGTTTTTCCATGAATGATTACAGCGAAATGATGCCGTCTGAAACAGACCGCGAAGTGAGCGCACTTGCTTTGCCGCCCCATTCTATGGAAGCCGAACAATCAGTATTGGGCGGATTGCTGTTGGAAAATTCGGCATGGGACAGAATAGCAGATGTTGTCAGCCCTGAAGATTTCTACCGTCATGAGCACCGCCTGATTTTTCGTCATATTGCAGCCTTGATCAACGAAAGTCGGCCGGCGGATGTGATTACAGTGCAGGAAGCACTGGAGAGAAACGAAGAGTTGGAAGCCGCGGGCGGATTCAATTACCTGATCTCGTTGGCTCAGAACACCCCTTCGGCGGCCAACATACGCCGCTATGCAGAAATTGTGCGCGAACGTTCGATAATGCGCCAGCTTGCAGAGGTTGGCACAGAAATTGCACGCAGTGCCTATAATCCTCAAGGAAGGGATGCAGGGCAGCTTTTGGATGAGGCTGAAAATAAAGTATTCCAAATTGCCGAAAGCACGGCCAAGTCGAAGCAGGGCTTTTTGGAAATGCCCGCGCTGCTGCGGGAAGTGGTTGCCCGTATCGACATGCTGTATTCGCGTGAAAACCCTGATGAAGTAACCGGCATTGCTACGGGTTTTATCGATTTGGATAAAAAAACATCGGGGCTTCAACCCGGAGATTTGATTATCGTTGCCGGCCGGCCGTCTATGGGTAAAACCGCGTTTTCAATCAATATTGCCGAGCATGTGGCAGTAGAATCCAAATTGCCGGTGGCCGTGTTTTCTATGGAAATGGGTGGCGCGCAATTGGTAATGCGTATGCTCGGTTCGGTAGGCCGCCTCGACCAGCATGTGTTGAAAACAGGCCGTTTGGAAGACGAACATTGGGGCCGTCTGAACGATGCCGTCGCAAAGCTATCTGATGCGCCGATGTTTATTGATGAAACGCCCGGGCTGACTGCACTCGAACTGCGCGCCCGCGCCCGCCGTTTGGCACGACAGTTCAATGGAAGGTTGGGGTTGATTGTCATTGACTACCTTCAGCTGATGGCAGGTTCGGGGCGGAGTGATAACCGTGCATCGGAGCTGGGAGAGATTTCACGTTCGCTGAAAGCTTTGGCCAAAGAATTGCAAGTGCCGGTGATAGCATTGTCGCAATTGAGCCGTACAGTTGAGCAGCGCACCGATAAACGGCCGATGATGTCGGATTTGCGTGAATCGGGTGCAATTGAGCAAGATGCTGATTTAATTATGTTTATGTATCGGGATGAATACTATAATGCAGAAACCCAGTTTAAAGGTTTGGCAGAATGTATCATCGGCAAGCACCGTAACGGCCCAACCGGAAAAGTATTCCTCACCTTTATCGGCCAGTTTACCAAATTTGAAAATGCCGCATATGTGCCTGAGGCGGCAATGATGGAAGATTGATACAGATTCTCCCATACTGTCAGCCGTATTTCATATTTTATTAGGCGGGCATGACGTTATCGTTTACAATAGCAAACGAAAATAAACAAATCGTTAATTCAGAAGGCAGATACATGTCGTATCACACCTTCAATAATAGGGTTGCGGGGCCCTAAATAATTGATGGCACAATGGTTTTATTGTTGGCCGTTTGTCAAACTTTCGTCTTAAAGCCGGTTGGTAGCATAACCATTATTTTCAGGCATATCACACATGAGGCCGTCTGAAGCGGTTTGCGGACGAGACACATTACTCAAACAACGTCATCAGGTTTACTCATGCATTCACAGAGCAAAGGTTTTACCTTAATAGAATTACTGATCGTTATTGCGATTGTTGCCATTATGGCTACGATCGCCCTCCCTAATATGAGCCAGTGGATTGCCTCGCGCCGTGCAGCGGGTCAGGCAGAACAAGTGGCCAATCTTTTGCGTTTTGCAAGAGCGGAAGCGGTCCGCTTAAATGCCATTGTATATGTTTGCCCCGTCCAAATTAAAAAAGACGGCAATCCGGATCAATACTGCGACATGAAATATACAGGCCAAGGGCTTGCCGCGTTTGCAGACAACAATAAAAACGGCATTTATGAGCGCAATGAAGACACGGATCTGCGTACGGTAATCCTTAATTCGCCGCAAAATACCAAAGTGAGTTATCAGGTTGATAATTATGCTTTCAGCGGAGAACGCACCGGAAATAATCACATGTGGGGCTTCCTGCCCAACGGCACCTTCGGTCATAAAGCACAAGCCGCCGACAAATTAAACCACTCCACCGGATATGTAAAGATTTCTCTTACCGATGCATCAGCCAGTAGCGAGGCAGATAAAAGGGCGCGCTCAACGATTGTTGTCATTGATAGTGCAGGTCGGGCAACCGTATGTTCGGGCAACTCCGATGGAAGTCAAAATTCTGAAGATGTTATGAAAAATTTATGTCGTTATAGCAGCGATAACACATAACATTCTGTCTGTTTATCATTTCCTTTTCATGAACACCAAAAAAGAATATCTAAAATGAATGTTAGCAACAAGAACATAATAAAGCCAAAGACAGGCCGTCTGAAAAAAAGCCAGCGCGGTATGACTTTGGTAGAAGTGTTGGTATCTATGTTTGTTTTGGCAGTTGGCGTGCTGGCTTTGCTGGCAACCCAGTTAAGAACAGTCGCAAGTGTGCAGGAAGCTGAGAGCCAAACTGTTGTAGCCCAGGCAGTTCAAAATCTTATGGAAAGTATGCTGATCAATCCTACGTTGTGTAGCAAAGATGATAAAGATGATCCTCGATGTGCCGGTAAGGTTGATGACAATACGCCTGAAAATTGGGTTGTGAAAAGTTACGATAATAATAAGATATTTGTGGATGATAATGGGAAGCCAATAAGTTATCGGTATTCAAATCCTGTTGAAGCAAAACCTTGTAGTGGAAATAATTTATGTCGCTCTCCTGATTCCACTTCTTTGAATAAAAGAGAAATTTTAGAAGATCAGTTAGGCCGTTTTGAGGACAGCTTATCAAAGGCGCTACCTAATGCGAATGTTTGGTACATTATTTGTAATGATAATTCAGGAAAAGACATGACTATTTCAGGCAGTTCGGTTACACATCATTGTTCAGGCAATGAAAGTCATCCTTTTGTTATCAAAGTGTTGTGGGAAATGGAAGCCGAAAAAATCAAAGATAATAAAGCCTTAACTCAAAATAATAAAAAAATTGTGTATACCTACCAAGCACGCCTTGCGGAGTAACGTATCATGAGAATGTACTTATCTTCTTCACACATTGCGGGCAAACATAGTCAGCAAGGTTTCAGTTTGATTGAATTCGCTGTAGCCAGCATATTGAGCCTGTTGGTATTGGTTGCGGTCAGTACAGGTTATTTTACTGCGCGCACTTTGAATACGGCGGCTGATACCCGTCTTAAATTTCAACAGGATTTGCGTAATGCCGCCAATATGGTTGTGCGGGATGCCCGTATGGCAGGTGGTTTTGGCTGTTTCAGCCTGATTGGTGAAAAAGACGGTAAGGTTATTCATGATCGCAACACTTCTACATCCGGTTCGGAAGCGTTTAAATTGGAGAACAATCCGTCCAATCTAATGCCTGTTCGTACAATAGCCCAATCTAACTTCAGGCCGGCCGGTTTTTCGGCATCGTCTGATGCATTGATATTTATGTACGGTTCGGGATCGGGACGTATAGGCAGTATAGACAGAGGTGTTTCAAATAACCAGCCTTTGATTTTCAGCAGTTGCAATACCTTGGTGCGTCCTGCAAACGATACTATACCTTCCGATGAAAGTGCGCTGAAAACCACATTAGGTGTTTCGGATTTGCAGTTAAGTGAAATTATGGTGATGAATTACACGGTAAATGCTTATGTAACCGGCAGTATTAATGGTCAATCGGGATTGTTCCGTTTTCAATTGAGTGGAAATGATTGGAGTAGCCCGCAACTGCTGATTAAAGATGTTACCGGAGCAAATTTCAGATATACCTATGTGAACAATTGCCCCGAAGAAATATTGCCGAAAGATAAAACCAAGTTTGAAAGATTCGAATATTCTCCTAATTTGACGAGAATGCCTGCGCTCATACAAATGAATTTAAGCGGAGGAGCTCAGGATCAAAATCAAATTTATACCATTAACGCTTCAGTGAGGGGGGGGAACTCATGCGCAAACCGTACACTTTAAAACACATCAATAAATCGGCACAACAAGGGTTTTCGTTGTTTATCGTGTTGATGGTGATGATTGTAGTGGCATTTTTTGTGGTGAGTGTGACGCAATCGTACAATACTGAACAGCGCATCAGTACTAATGATGCCGATAGAAAATTTGCAGCAGCTTTAGCCGAAGCGGCATTAAGGGAAGGGGAAAGTAAAATTGCAGCCTTCGATGGTATCGTTAAATTCACGGATAATTGTACGGATGCGAAATGCCGTGCCGCAGGTAGTTCTCCCGGTACTTTCGGAGATATTATCGTTGAGCCCGGTACTTCAAAGGTTGAAGCTTGGGAACGGCGCAATGGAGGCGGCAAAGCTAAACTTTTGATAGATACTAACGGAGGGACATTGGCGAACATGGGAGCAAGTGAATCACCGCGTTATATTATCGAATATATCAGCACTCAAGATGACGGCATGGTTATCTATCGTGTTACCGCCAAAGCGTGGGGAAAAAATAAAAATACGGTAGTGGTTTTACAGTCCTATGTGACTGCAGGGTAAGGGGGGAGCAGAAACATGTCTTTCCAATCAAAAGGGTTTACTTTGATTGAAATGCTGATAACCATTGCAGTAATCGGTATTTTAGCCACTATCGCTCTGCCTTCTTATATGCACTACATAGAACGTGGCCATTTGGCTCAGGCACATAACGAATTGGTAAATATCAATAACCGTATTAAAACGGAGCGGGTTAAACAGCCGTCGAGTTATAGGGATCAAAGCCAGCTCAGACTGTTTGTAGAAGGTCTTCACAAAGAAGCGGAAGTAAAGAAGAAATATGATATTCAAGTGTATGTGCCTGAGAGTAATAGTCTTGTTTATCATCTGGTGGCCAAGCCTCAAGCAAGCAGCGGTTATACAAAGGCTGTTTGGATGAATAGTGCCGGAGATGCTTATAAGTGCGATAATGCCGCTGCTGCCGAGCGCTATGCGACTAATGGAGATTGTGAAAAAATCGGCGGAAAGTAGATAACTATATTGCCTGTTTCTGTTGTCTATTTGCTTCCAAACAAGTGAAAAAGTTTAAAAAGAAATGTACTCGGGATAAGAAGTCGAAATTCAATCTAAGAATTTCGACTTCTTGTTTATGATTCCATACATTTTTTTGTGATGAATCATCATCGCCCAATCGAATATCGCATGTGGTTGTGAGCAGACAGTCGGCAGGCTTCCAATATAAGACAACAGATATTCGATCACAGATTTCGTTACTGCGTTTGGGGAGAAGATCGCAAAAAAGTCTTTCAGATGATGCATCCCAATCCCACAATAAAAGTTAAATTGATTAAACATATGGCCCCTCTTAAAACAGTTTGGTAAGTTCGGAGCATTTATAATTGTTTTCAGACGGCCTTAAGTAAGTAAACTATGGAATAACAATGAATACATTTGAAAAGATAAATAACGGCATCAGCCAAAGTCTTAGTCATTATGAAACCATGACCGGCAGTGTAAATGCGATGGTTCAGGCATTTTGGTTGCGGGTTCCTTATTTGGTATTGGCGCTGTTGGTATTTATTCTGTTTTATTTTTTATCCAAGCTGTTTAAGCGGCTGACTGCCAAACTGCTTGCCGGCCGTTTGAGTAACCGCATGAATCTTTTGCTGGTTTTGCAGCGTATCGGAGGAGCCTTAATTATATTTGCCGGATTTTTGGCTTCAATGATGATTGCTATTCCCGATTTTACGCCTACCCAGTTGATTAGTGCGTTGGGTATCGGCTCGGTTGCGATAGGTTTCGCATTTAAAGATATTTTTCAAAATTTACTTTCAGGTATTCTGTTGCTGCTCAGTGAGCCGTTTAGGATAGGGGATAGGATTGTATCCGGCTCATTTGAAGGTACGGTAGAAAATATAGAAATCCGAGCTACTACCTTGCGCACTTATGATGGCCGCCGTATTGTGATACCGAATGCGCAATTATTTACATCACCGGTAACGGTTAATACCAGTAGCGGCAGATACCGTCAAAGTACAACTTTTAATGTATCGGCACAATTAGATATAGATGCTGTTAAAAATCGAGTGATTTCAGCCGTCTTGGAGCAGTGCGGTCATGATATTTCGGATCCTCAAATTGCAGTAATTGAGCTTTCTGATGGCTCTGCTACTTTAGAATTACGCTGGTGGTCTCAAGGCCATGCAGACAATAACCGCATTTTAGATGAGGTGTTATCTTGCATTCAGCCCTTTTTGATAAAAGGGGATAAGGATTAAAGCAATGGGAATCAAAACAAAGAGTTGGTTGAAAAATATTTTTCAGACGGCCTTGATGGTTTTGTTGGTGTCTTTTGCGGTTGACTGGTGGCGAAAGCCTGAGCAGCCCCTTGAATTTGCCGAACAGCCGCTTATTCTGCTCGACGGACACAAAACCAGTTTGAGTGGGATGAGTAGCGAGCGCACGGCAATAGTTTATTTTTGGGGGAGTTGGTGCGGAATCTGCCGTCATACTTCTCCGGTTATACAACGCATACATCAAGTAGGTGTACCGGTATTAGGTGTTGCTTTGCGTTCCGGAGCGGAGAATGAAGTGCGCGATTATATGCGTAACAACGGCATGAGCTTTGATACGGTAAACGATGCAGACAGCGCACTTTCAGCGCAGTGGCAGGTGTCGGTAACACCTACGATCGTTTTGATTAAAAACGGCAAGATGGTACACAGCACCACAGGCTTGAGCAGTTATTGGGGGTTGCGCGGCAGGCTTTGGCTGGCGGACTGGATAAATTAAATTCAGACGGCTTTCGTTTTGTGTAACCAATCTTGGCAAAAGCCGTAAATGGTGGATGCAGTTAATCTTGTTCGATATTGTCAATAAAAATCCCGTGTTGTCTATATTCCAATATGGACAACACGGGACTTTTGCAAACAAGTATTTGTTACGCAGCCGGTTTCTTATTGTTTTCGGTTTCTTGATATTCTTGGCCGTCTGAAAGCAACAATTTAGGTTTGCTGCCTTTTTCAATCACGTTTTCATTGACCACAACTTTTTTCACTTCTTTCAAACCGGGCAATATGTACATGGTTTCCAGCAGGCAGCGTTCTACGATGGAACGAAGGCCGCGTGCGCCGGTTTTGCGTTCCATCGCTTGTTTGGCAATGCTGCGTAATGCGGAGGGTAAAACTTCCAACTCCACACCTTCCATAGCAAACAACGCTTGGTATTGTTTGATTAGTGCATTTTTCGGTTCGGTCAGAATATTGATTAATGCATCTTCATCGAGCTCGGCCAGAGTGGCGATAACAGGCAGGCGGCCGATAAGTTCGGGAATCAAACCGAATTTAATTAAGTCTTCAGGCTCTACGGTTTCAAATAAAGCCGTAATATCAGCGTTTTCATCTTTGCTGCTGACGGCGGCACCAAAACCGATTCCGCCTTTTTCCGTGCGTTGGCGGATAACTTTTTCCAAACCGGCAAACGCACCGCCACAGATAAACAAAATGTTGGTGGTATCTACATTGATAAATTCTTGATTGGGATGTTTGCGCCCGCCTTGGGGAGGAACGGAGGCAACCGTTCCCTCAATCAGTTTCAGCAATGCTTGTTGCACACCTTCTCCCGATACGTCACGGGTTATCGAAGGGTTGTCACTTTTGCGGGAGATTTTGTCGATTTCATCGATATACACAATACCGCGCTGTGCTTTTTCGACATCGAAATCACATTTGCCCAATAATTTCGTAATAATCTGTTCCACGTCTTCGCCCACATAGCCTGCCTCTGTGAGCGTGGTGGCATCGGCCATTACGAAAGGTACGTCGAGTTTGCGTGCCAGTGATTGGGCGAGCAGGGTTTTTCCGGAGCCCGTCGGGCCGATAAGCAGGATATTACTCTTTGATAATTCTACATTATCGCTGCTTTTGGGATGGCGCAAGCGTTTGTAGTGGTTATAAACCGCAACAGCCAAAGCCTTTTTGGCTTGCTCTTGTCCGATAACGTGATCGTTGAGATTGGCAACGATTTCGGCCGGAGTCGGTAATCGGTCTTGTGGAGCATTTTCAACAGAGATGTTGTCGGAATCTTCATGCTGGCTTTGAAGCATAATGCCGCAAGTTTCTACGCATTCATTGCAGATTAAAGCTTTTTCGCCTTCAATCAGGTTTTTGACCTCATGCTCGGGTTTGCCGCAAAACGAGCAGAAACGTTTTTCGTCTGACATATTTTAGTTTTCTTTGGAGAATTATTTTTTAAGAATGGATGAGGAGCTGGTTAAGTTCAACTGGTAAGTATAATAAGTATCTGCTTGTTTATCAAACTAAGTAGATGAGTATTCATATAGAAGCTTAAGAGGCTCTTAAGCACAATGAAGATTTACCGTGGCGGCTTTTGGAAAAAGAAAAAGTATCGGGTGATGAAAAATCAAGAATTTTTCAACATGTACGGTTTGTGCAACAAGATTTTGACTTCATTAAAAGTAAATATGGTTACTTTTTATTTGGTCTTTTCGGCAAAAATGAGCATATTGGTATGCTTATTAGATAGTTTTATAAGGTAAAATATGGTTTAAGTAGAAGAAAATATATTTTTCGACTTTACAGCAAAGCCGGTTTTAATCAATAATTTAATGAATACAGGTAAACCGTGTTGTCATAAGCCTGAAAAGCAGGAAGGTGACGGCGCGATGGTTTTATTTTAAATACACACGGAAGATGAAAAATGCCGATGATGAATATCAGCAAAAAAATTGCCGCCGCTTGTTTGAGTATCGGTTTGGCAGCTTTCAGCCTGCCTGCGGCGGCCGATGACTTAGACGTGTTAGGGCAATTTTTAGAGCAGAATTTTCCGGTTGAAAGCGATCCGTTGGGCGCATTCGCCACAATGAAAATCGAAGATCAGTTAGAAGCGCAGGCTGCTTATGCAGGTCCTTTGCTGTCTTCGCAATCTGCTTTAATCGTCAACAATAAAACAGGCGAGGTGCTTTTTCAGAAGAACCCCAACCGCGTGATGCCGATTGCCTCGATTTCAAAATTGATGTCTGCCATGGTTGTGCTTGATGCCAATCAGAATATGAATGAGCCGATTACCATTACCGCTGCGGAAATCGACCGTTTGAAAGGCACCGGCAGCCGCTTGGCAATAGGCACTACTTTAACCCGCGGCGAACTGCTTCATTTGAGTTTGATGAGCAGTGAAAACCGTGCCACTCATGCACTCGGCAGAAGTTATCCGGGCGGTATGCCCGCTTTCGTGGATGCCATGAACCGTAAAGCGCAAAGCTTGGGTATGGGCAACACCCGTTTCTACGAACCGACCGGTTTGGACTTCCGTAATGTTTCAACTGCGAACGATTTGAGCAAAATGGTACAGGCGGCGAGTAAGTATCCCGTTATCCGCCGCGACAGTGTTTCAAATTATCGTGCGGTTTATACCAACCGGGGGCAGCAAAGCTATAAAAACAGCAATGCTTTGGTTCGTGAAGGCGGTTGGAATATTGAGCTTCAAAAAACCGGCTATATCCGCGAGGCAGGCCGCTCTATGGTTGTGAAGGCGAAAGTTCAGAACCAACCGGTAACCATTGTTTTGTTGAATGCGCCTTCATCTCTCAGCCGCGTGAACGATGCGCGCAAAATTGAATCTTGGATGCTGCAAAAACGCTCTTAATATTTAGAGTATATTTTGTGGTTAATCAATAACAGCCTGACGGATATTGTTTGAATCGTCAGGCTGTTTGGTTTTGAAAACACCGGGTAAGCCGTTTAAATGATTCAGCTTGGAGCAAGGTTTGTGCTTTTTCTTAAGTTGGTTGGCTACGGTAATTACAAAAAAGCCGTCTGAAATAGATTTTCAGACGGCTTTTCAATATACGTTTTATGGTTGATTTACTCGCTTAATAGAGCAATATCGGCCACGGCGTTCATCAGATCCGCCAATTGATTCAGAAGGTTGAGGCGGTTTTGTTTTACCGCGGCATCGTCGGCCATTACCATTACATTGTCGAAGAAGGCATCTACTTGCGGCTTTACCGAAGCCAAAGCGGATAAGGCTGTCTGAAAATCTTGGGCAGCCAAGGCGGCTTCGATTTTCGGCTGCAAATCTTTTGCAGCGGCAAACAGGGCTTGTTCTTCGTTTTGTTGCAGCAGGCTTTCGTTTACTGCGCCTAATTCGGCATCGGATTTTTTCAACAGGTTCTGTACGCGCTTGTTGGCGGCGGCAAGAGCGGCTGCTTCGGGCAGTTGTTTGAACGCGGCCACAGCTTGCAGCTTGGCAGCCAAGTCGTTTAAACGGCTTGGTTTTTTGGCCAATACGGCTGCAACGATGTCTTGCGGGTAATCGTTTTGCAGCAATACGGCTAAACGCGCCTGCATGAAGTCGGCAACTTCGGCAACGGTGTTGTCGGCGAGTTTGCCTTGCGGGAAACTGTTGTAGGCCGTCTGAAGCAGATCGTTGATGTCCAAATCGTGTTGCATCAGCATACGCAACACGCCAAGTGCGGAACGGCGCAGGGCATAGGGGTCTTTGTCGCCGGTGGGAATCAGGCCGATGCCCCAAATGCCGACCAGGGTTTCCAGTTTGTCGGCCAAGGCAACGGCGGTGGCAATCGGGCTTTCAGGTAGCTTGTCGCCGGCAAAGCGGGGTTGGTAATGCTGTTCGACGGCATCGGCAATTTCCGAGCTTTCGCCGTCAAGTTGGGCGTAGTATTTGCCCATGGTGCCTTGCAGTTCGGGAAATTCGCCGACCATTTCGGTAACGAGGTCGGCTTTGGCCAAGCGGGCTGCGCGTTCTGCCGTGGCTTTGTCGGCTTCCAATTGTGCGGCAATGTGTGCGGCCAGGCTTTGCAAACGCTCGATGCGTTCGGCTTGCGAACCGATTTTGTTGTGGTAAACCACGTTGGCCAGTTTGGGCAGACGGCTTTCGAGCGAGGCTTTTTGGTCTTGTTTGTAGAAAAATTCGGCATCAGACAGGCGGGCGCGCAATACGCGTTCGTTGCCGTGGATGATGTGGCTCGGATCTTCGGTTTGCAGATTGGAAACCAGCAGGAAGCGGTTCATCAGCTTGCCGTTTTGATCGAGCAGCGGGAAGTATTTTTGGTTTTGCTGCATGGTGAGAATCAGGCATTCCTGCGGCACGGCGAGAAAGTGTTCTTCAAACTGCGCTTCCAATACCACAGGCCATTCCACAAGCGCGGTGACTTCGTCGAGCAAGGCTTCGTCGGCGGCAACCGTGGCGTTCAGACGGCCTGCCTGTTGGTTTAAGGCTGCTTGAATGGCGGCTTTGCGTTCGGCAAACGATGCAATCACTTTGCCTTGTTCGCGCATTTGCTCGGCGTAGCGGTCGGCGTGGGTAATGTCGAACAGGCCGTCTGAAAGAAAACGGTGCCCTGACGTTTGACGCTGGCTTTCCAGTCCCAATACGGAAGCGGCAACGGTATCTGCGCCGTGCATCACGATTAAACCGTGAACGGGGCGCACGAAGGTGTGCGTGCTGCTGCCCCAACGCATCACTTTCGGAATCGGCAGTTTTTTCACGGCTTGGGCGAGAATGTCTTCCAGCAATTCAGGCAGGCTTTTGCCTTGTTGGGTAAATTCGTATGCGTAAACATCTTGCTTGCCGTCGTGAACGATTTTTAAGTCGGCAATATCGGCACCGCAAGAGCGGGCAAAGCCTTCCAATGCTTTGGTGGGTGCGCCGTCTTTCATGGCATTGGCTACTGCCGGGCCTTTTTTCACCACCTCTTGGTCGGCTTGAACGGCTTTGACGTTTTTAACCTGCACGGCAAGGCGGCGGGGCGAGGCATAGGCGGTGTATTCGGCAACACCTTCGATTAATTGCGCTTTTTCTAAGCCTTCTACAATGGAAGCGGCAAGGCTGTTGCCCAAGTTGTTGAGGGCTTTGGGGGGTAGCTCTTCGGTGAGGAGTTCGATTAACAGGGTTTGGGTCATTGTTCAGACTTTCTATCTATAATACGTTTATCCGTTTTCAGACGGCCTTTATTTGTGAATTTCATCGCATTGATCGTATTCGGTTTCATGGCAGTAAAAACCGTCAATCAGTTTGCCTGCGCGTAAGTGCTGTACGTCTTTTCGTGCAACCAGCCATTCAATCAACATTTGCCGCTGCATCGACGTGATATTGTGCGGCGGGCGTTGGGTGTGGTCGAAGATGATGGAAAAGTTTTCCGCAGTTCCTCCACTTACCAAGCACATTGAGTTTGCGTACACCCAATCAATTAAGTCATCAATAAACTGTTCGAAATATGCAGCAGTTCGATATTCCGGCATCAGGCTGCCGCACACGCTGAAAACCAAGTTTTGATACTCGCCCACATAAAATTTTTTGCGTTGGCGGGCATTCATTTTGCGGATTTTCCGTCGGCTGGGTGTGCGGTGGTAATGCGGCATAAGTTTACCCACAGATGTTTTCAGACGGCCTATCTGAAGAAAAGAAGCAGGCCGTCTGAAATTAAGCAGATTGGTTTTTAATCAACGGAAAACCCAATTTCTCCCGGCTCTCGACAAACTTCTGCGCCACAATCCGGCTTAAGGTGCGGATACGGCCGATATAGGTGGCGCGTTCGGTAACGGAAATGGCGCCGCGCGCATCAAGCAGGTTGAAGGTGTGGCCGGCTTTGAGCACCAGTTCGTAAGCGGGCAGGGCGAGTGACGTGTCTTCTACTTCCAGCAGGCGTTTGGCTTGGGCTTCGTAGTCGTTAAATTGCTTCAACAGCCATTCGGCATCGGAATATTCAAAGTTGTAGGTGGATTGTTCCACTTCGTTTTGGTGGTACACGTCGCCGTAGGTAACGGTTTGGCCGTCGGGGGTTTTCGACCATACCAAGTCATATACGTTTTCTACGCCTTGCAGATACATGGCGAGGCGTTCGATGCCGTAGGTGATTTCGCCCAAAACAGGCGTGCAGTCGATGCCGCCGACTTGTTGGAAATAGGTAAATTGGGTGACTTCCATGCCGTTGAGCCACACTTCCCAGCCCAAGCCCCATGCGCCGAGGGTGGGGTTTTCCCAGTCGTCTTCTACAAAACGGATGTCGTGTACTTTCGGGTCGATGCCCAGCTCGCGCAGCGAATCGAGGTATTGTTCTTGAATGTCGGCGGGGGCGGGTTTTAAGGCCACCTGAAATTGGTAATAGTGTTGCAGGCGGTTGGGGTTGTCGCCGTAGCGGCCGTCTTTGGGGCGGCGGCTGGGTTGGACATAAGCGGCATACCACGGCTCGGGGCCTAATGCGCGCAGGCAGGTGGCGGGATGGCTGGTGCCGGCGCCGACTTCCATGTCGAAAGGTTGGATGATGGTGCAGCCGCGTTCGGCCCAAAAGTTTTGTAATTTGAAGATAATTTGTTGGAAGGTGAGCATGGTGGGCTTCTGATAATGGTGAAATATATAAAAGTGTGCATTTTACTGTTTCGGGCGGGTTTTGGGTAGGTTTCGATGGTTGTAGGGGTAGGTGGGATGAGTTGGTAAATGGGTATGCTTTATGGATAAAAATGCTGATAATTCTGTATGTTAAATTTTATTTTGTAGGGATTGGGTGCTTTCTTGATTCGGATTTTTGAGTATAATCCGTCCGTATTTCATCTATTCAAAGGAAAATAAAAATGTCGGATAACGATGATCACAAAGAACAGCGCATCGGTTTGTGGGTTGCCGGCGGTGCTTCTGCGCTGGCTGTGTTGTCTATTTTGTTCTATGCCGTTTGGGGTTGGGAGAACGGTAAAATAGAGGGATCTCCGGGATACGGAATAGCAGCTTCCGATGTGGCGGTTGCGGTTCCTGCTTCAGCTGCGGTTCAGACGACCCCTGCGGTTGGCGTTGCTCCGGTGGCAGCGGTTTCGGAACCGGAAGTTGCGGTTGTGGCTTCTGCTGTGGAACAAACTTCGGTAGCCGAGCAGATTTTGGCTGCTTCCGACACGGCTGAAATGGTGGCAGACGGTGCTCAAGCGGTGGTGGAAAACGGTGTAGTGAAATTTTATTTTGCTACGGGTAAAGCCGATTTGGCGGCAAATGCTGCCGATGCTTTGAAAGATGTGCTGGCCGGTGCGAAAGAGGGCAAGAAAGCGGTGATTTCGGGCTTTCATGATGTAACGGGCAATAAGAAGCTGAATGAAGAGCTGTCTAAAAAACGTGCGTTTGCGGTGCGTGATGCTTTGCTGCATTTGGGTGTGCCCGAAGCGCAAATAGAGTTGCGTAAGCCCGAAAATGCGACGGGTAGCGGCAATAATGCCGAAGCGCGTCGTGTAGAAGTGGTTTTGGAATAATATAGGCCGACGAATATTGGCGTATAAGCGTGAAACAACAAAGCCCGGAATATATTTCCGGGCTTTGTTGTTTTCAGACGGCCTGAGACCTTTGCAAAACCCCCATCTGCGGCGCATTTCTGCGTTGTGCGCTGCTCGCTCGTTTGCCTATCTGTATGATATGTCTGCACTCGCTGTGCTGCTACGCCTTGAACTGCATCCACATCTGAGGGTTTTGCAAAGGTCTCGGCCTGATGGATTCAAGGTTGTTGGGATGGTTGGTTTGAAGCGCAGACGCGGCAGTGCGGATTTTTTGCCAATTCAAACTGTTGCCATTCGCTGCGCAAGGCATCGTAAACAGAAAGCGTACCGTGGCTTGGGCTGCCGATGCCGGCTAAAATTTTCAGGGCTTCTGCGGCTTGTGCGGTGCCGATAATGCCGACAAGCGGGGAG
This sequence comes from Neisseria dumasiana, assembly GCF_022870885.1. Lineage (NCBI taxonomy): Bacteria > Pseudomonadati > Pseudomonadota > Betaproteobacteria > Neisseriales > Neisseriaceae > Neisseria > Neisseria dumasiana. The sequence goes on from NZ_CP091509.1 coordinate 592,796, forward strand.
AATACGCCGAATACGGCACACGCTCCGTCATCGGCGTGTTTGCCGTCAAACAGGCAGGCATAGCAGGGGGAGTCGGTCAGGTCGGGGCGGTACACGGCAAGCTGGCCTTCGAAGCGCACGGCAGCGCCGGAAACCAACGGAGTGCGGGTGGCGACGGATGCCCGGTTCACGGCTTGACGGGTGACAAAGTTGTCGCAGCAGTCGATTGCAATGGAAACGCCCGCCATCAAGTCTGTTAACCGTTCCTCGGTGAGCTGTTCGTTAAGCGCGCTGATACGGATGCGGCTGTTGATGTTTTTCAGACGGCCTGCCATCACTTCGGCTTTGCTTAAACCGATGTCGGCTTCGGTGAAGGTGATTTGGCGTTGGAGGTTGGTGCTGTCGATGGTGTCGTGGTCGGCTATTATCAAATGCCCCACGCCGGCGGCGGCCAGATAAGGCAAAACCGCCGCGCCCAAGCCGCCGCAGCCGACCACCAATGCCGAGGCATCGAGCAGTTTTTGCTGGCCTTCGATGCCGATTTCTTCAAGCAGGATGTGGCGGCTGTAACGCAGCAGGTCGCGGTCGTCCATATCGGTTTTAATAGTTGAGGTTTTCTAAGTTGTTGTCGAAAACGAAATTGCCGCTCTTGCCGCCGGCTTTTTCTTCTAAATGAATTTGTGAAATAACCATGCTTTTATCTACGGCTTTGAGCATGTCGTAAATGGTGAGCAGGGAAATGTTAACCGCCGTTAAAGCTTCCATTTCCACGCCGGTTTTGCCTTCGGTGCTGGCGGTTACGGTGGTTTTAACGCGGGCAAGTTGGAGATCGACGTCGAAATCTATGCGCACATGGGTTAGGGCAACAGGATGGCACAGGGGGATCAGAAAGCCGGTTTGTTTGGCTGCCTGTATGCCGGCAACGCGGGCAATGCCTAGCACGTCGCCTTTGTTGGCCGCACCGTCTGCAATCAGGCGCACGGCTTCGCGGCTCATATTGATGTAGCCGCTGGCTTTGGCAACGCGTTTGGTAGGGGCTTTTTCGCCGATGTCCACCATGTGGGCTTCGTTGTTTTCGTTGAAGTGGGTTAAGTCGATCATGATCGTTTCCTGAATGTGCTGAAGGTAAAAATACAGGCTCTGTTGCATCTCGGGCGTGTTGTCCTGTGCCGGTGAGGCCGTCTGAAAAAACACGCCGGCATGCCTGCTATTTTAAGTGATTTTTACAAAGCCGACTATGGTGAACAATATATTGATGTATCAATATGTTCAATGAAACAACAATATGAGGCATTGGCAAAACTAAGGTTCCGATATATTGAAAAAAGCGGTTGCAAGAAGCTTTGACAAACATTTAACCCATTTTTATATGCAGCAGGCATCTCAATCTGGTTGGCAACATGCTTCTAATCCAGTTACTTTTTACTGGATTGCTAACAATTATGGTTTCTTTCCGAACCTTGCTATAAAATTCCCGCACTTTTAAATATCGAGAGAGAAACACCATGCGGCTTGACATTCTGAGTAATCCCAAAGACGAACCGTTGGCGGCCGATGCGGAGTTTTTAACGCAATCGCTGTTTAAACTGCTGCATAACGAAACCACCGAAATTGTTTTAAACACGGTTAAGCAATTGGCCGAGTCCGACGACAGCAGCGCAATTATCGAAGAAGTTCTGCCCAAACTTAGCGAACGCCAAACCCAAAACCTGATTTTGGCGTGCGGGCTGTTTTCGCAAATGCTGAATATTGCCGAAGACGTGCATCACGAACGCCGCCGTTTGGCGCACGAACACGCGGGCAGCAGCGCCGCTTCCGGCAGCGTGGCCGATACTGTGCGCAAACTGAAAGCGCATCAGATCAGCAGCGAAGCCTTGCAAAAGCAGCTCGACCAAACCCACATCGCTGCTGTATTGACTGCACATCCGACCGAAGTACAGCGTCAGGCCACCTTAAACTTTCACCGCCGCATCCGCACGCTTTTACCCCGCTACGAACGTTGCAACAGTGCGGAAGAGCTGGAAGAGTTGCAAAGAGAAGTGGATGCGACCTTGCTGGCTTTATGGCAAACCAGCGAAACCCGCCATTTCAAAGTAACCGTTAAAAACGAAATCAACAACGGCGTATCTATTTTTCCGCTGAGCTTTTTCCACGCGCTGCCGAAACTCTACCGCAGCATGGAAAAAGAATTTCAGACGGCCTATCCCGATATCCGCATTCCCGACATTCTGCAGATCGGCGGTTGGATTGGCGGCGACCGCGACGGCAATCCTTTCGTGTCTGCCGAAACTTTGCGTCATGCGTTCAAACAGCATGCTGATACGGTGTTCCATTATTACCGCCGCCAGTTGGCCGAGCTGTATCACGACTTGCCGCTTTCTATACGGCGCGTGAACGTAAGCGACGAAGTATTGGCACTTTCGGCTTTGTCGCCCGATACCGAAATTGCCCACGAAGAAGAACCCTACCGCCGCGCCATTGCTTATATTATGTCGCGCCTGATTGCACGCGGGCATGAAATCGGTTTGACTTTGGGCTGTAAATTCGGCTTGGGCAAGCCTTACCGCAATGTCGAAGAATTTATTGCCGACTTGAACGCCATGCGGCAGTCTTTGCGCGACAACGGCAGCACCATGTTGGCCGATGCACGTTTGGCCGACATTATCCGCACCGCTTCCGTGTTCGGCTTTTACATGATGCCGCTCGATTTGCGCCAGCACGCGGCCAAACATGCCGAAGTGGTGGCCGAACTGTTCCGTCATGCCGGCTTGGAGGATTACGCCGGCCTTTCCGAGGCCGAAAAGCAAAATGTTCTACTGCGCGAACTGCACAACCAACGCCCCTTGTACAGCCCCTACATAGATTACAGCGAGCATACCTGCCACGAACTGGCCATTTTTCACGAAGCGCGTAAAGTCAAAAACGAATTGGGCGAAAAAGCCATCAACCAAAGCATCATTTCCAACTGCGAACACCCCAGCGATTTGCTGGCGTTGGCGTTGTTGCTGCAAGAAAGCGGGTTACTGGTGTTGGAAAACGGCAAGCCCGTGAGCCGTATCAACATCGTGCCGCTTTTTGAAACCATCGAAGCGCTCGAAAACGCCTGTGCCGTAATGGATACCCTGTTCAACCTGCCGTGGTATCGCGATCTGCTCGCCAGCCGCGACAATATTCAGGAAATCATGCTCGGCTATTCCGACAGCAACAAAGACGGCGGTTATGTAACCAGCTCTTGGGGTTTGTATCAGGCCGAACAAGGCTTGGTAGAACTTTTCAGACGGCATGGCATCAGAATGCGCCTGTTCCACGGTCGCGGCGGCAGCGTCGGCCGTGGCGGCGGCCCGTCTTACCAAGCCATATTGGCGCAGCCCGAAGGCAGCGTTGGCGGACAAATCCGCATTACCGAACAGGGCGAAGTGATTACCGCCAAATATGCCGACGCCGGCAACGCCCACCGCAACTTGGAAACCTTAGTAGCCGCCACCCTTGAAGCCAGCCTGCTGCCGCAACACCAAGACCCCGACAGCACGCTGATGCAGGCATTGTCTGACAGCGCCTTCAAACACTACCGCGCCCTGATTACCTGCGACGGCTTTATCGACTACTTCCTGCAAACCAGCCCGATTCAAGAGATTGCCACCCTCAACTTGGGTAGCCGCCCCGCCAGCCGCAAAACATTGGCACGCATTCAAGATTTGCGTGCGATTCCGTGGGTGTTTTCGTGGACGCAAAACCGCCTGATGCTGCCTGCGTGGTACGGCTTCGGCAGCGCGGTGGAAGAATTGTGCCAAGCCGATTCAGGCCGTCTGAAAGACTTGCAGCAGCATGCGCAAAACAATCCGTTTTTCCAAACCATGCTGTCGAACATGGAGCAGGTGATGGCGAAAACCGATTTGACGCTGGCCGAAAACTACGCAGGTTTGAGCCAATCGCCCGAACGTGCCGCCGAGATTTTCGCCATGATCAAGCAAGAATACCTCAAGAGCCGCCAAGCACTGATGGATATTCTGCAAACCGAAGAGCTGCTCAGCGACAACCGCAGCCTCGCCCGCTCGCTGGCCTTGAGGATTCCCTATCTCAACGCACTAGGCGGCTTGCAGATAGCTTTGCTCAAACGCCTGCGCCAAGACCCTGAAAATGCCCACCTGCTGCAAATGGTGCACCTGACCATTAACGGCGTGGCACAGGGATTGCGTAACACGGGTTAATGCCAAAGGCCGTCTGAAAAATATTTTTTCAGACGGCCTTTTAGGTTTGTTTTGGGAACAGCCGGCAGCAAAAGCATACCGGCTGTTTTTTTTTCCGTGTTTATAAATCAAATATGCAAAATAATTATGTAAATAAAATATTAATAGAATATAGGCATGATTGAACCGCTGATTTTTTTAAGCCATATAAGGCATAAAAAACGCAAAATGCGGGCAAAAAAAACCATTCATACCAAGGGAGAAGTATGAATGGTCAATACATTGCGGGAAAACGTCTTACTGTCTTGGGCTGCCTCAAGGGAGAAAAGGCAACCGCTGCCAGTGCTTTGCATTCTAAACCCAGTTAGCTTTAAATGGGGTTAATCTGTGCAATTATTTTCATTTTTTACGTTCAGTGTTGTTTGTTTGCAAATGGCATAAATAAATTCCAAGCGATTATTGGTTTTCGCGTATCCATTTCAGCCATTTTTCAAACAAATCCGTTTGCAGGCCGGCAATAACCGAGCGTTTGAACACATGCTCGCCGCTCCAGAAAGCGTCGCCTTCCAGCGTGGCCAAGCTGCCGCCCGCTTCTTCAAAAATTAACGCACCGGCAGCGTAATCCCACAATTTTTGACCGCCGTGAACATAAATATCGTAGCGGCCGGCGGCAAGATAACACCAATCAAGCGTGCTGCTGCCCATGCTGCGCAGGCTGCCGAACGGCGCGAGCGTGTTCATGCGGCTGGAGAGCTTGCCGGAACGCAGGTATTTGATTTCCACACCCGCAATGGCTTCGTGCAGCTGCTTGTCGACATGGCGCAAGGGCAGGGGGCGGCCGTTGAGATAAGCGCCTTTTTGGTGTTCGGCGTAGAAACATTCGTCGCTTACGGGGTTGTACACCACGCCGAGTTGGGCGCGGCCGTTGCGGATATAGGCGCACGAAAGCGCGAAATGGGGCAGGCCGTTGATGAAATTGTTGGTGCCGTCGATAGGATCGACCACCCACAGCCCGTCGCGGTTGTGCTGCCATAATTCTTGCTGGCGGCGGGGCGTCATTTCTTCGCCGAGCATGGGGCAGTCGATGATTTCGGGCAGTTTAGCCGCAAATGCCGCCTGTGCCGCCAAATCCGCTTCCGTGAGCAGCGAGCCGTCGGCTTTGCGGCTGATGCTGACATCTAAAAAGCGGGGCATTACTTCGGCACGCGCCACTTCGCGCACCAGCACATGCAGTTTGTCTAACACGATGAATCATCCTTAAATACTTGCTATTTCGGCCTGAAAACGACAATATTAACTTTTTTCTGCCAACGACACCAACCCCGTATGCCGCGCTTTTACGTCCCTTTTGCTTTGCACACCGGCCAAACCGTTGATTTGCCCGACAATGTGGTGCGCCATTTAAATGTGCTGCGCACCCGCATTCATGAAGAAATTGTTTTATTTAACGGAAACGGCAAAGCGTATTCCTCCCGACTGAGTATTTTGGAAAAACGCCGTGCCGAGGCGGAAATTTTGCGCGAAGAGGCTGCCGACAACGAATCTCTGCTGCGGATTACGCTGGTGCAGGCGGTTTCAAGCGGCGAGCGCATGGATTTTACTTTGCAGAAAAGCGTGGAATTGGGCGTAACCGAAATACGGCCTGTGTTGAGCGAACGTTGTGTGGTGCGCTTGAGCGGAGAACGTGCCGACAAGCGTGCCGCGCGTTGGCAGGATATTGTGGTTTCGGCTTGCGAACAAAGCGGCAGAAACAGCGTGCCGCAAGTGCTGCCGCTGCAAAACTACCGCGATGCGCTGGCCTCGCTGCCCGACGACGGCACACGTTTGTTGATGAGCCTGAACCGCGCTTCGGCTTTGAAAGATATTGCGCCGCCTCCGCGCCATGTGGTGCTGATGATCGGCCCCGAAGGCGGTTGGACGGCGGCGGAAGAGCAACAGGCTTTTGATGCGGGATTCCGTTCGATAACCTTAGGGCCGCGGGTATTGCGCACGGAAACGGCTTCGTTGGCAGCGATTGCGGCCATGCAGGTATTATGGGGCGATTTTGCTTGATATTGCGCTTGCGAATGGATAGGGCTGCCGAAATGAATCAGGCCGTCTGAAAGTGCTTTTTCAGACGGCCTCCGGTTTGTGTAGGGCGTTGGGTGTATGAAAAGTGTGTTGGAAAATCCGGCGTAAGCATGGGTGAACAGGTTTGCGGCCGGATATGCGGTTGAGGCCGTCTGAAAACTCAATCCAAGGCCAGCAACACATCTTCTTTCACTTCTTCCATCACCACATAGCTGCGGCTTTCGGCGGCGGCAGGCAGTTGCAGCAGGATGTTGCCGAGCATATCGCGGTAGGCCGACATATCGGGCAGGCGAACTTTGATTAAGTAGTCGTATTCGCCCGACACCAAATGGCATTCCAAAATTTGCGGAATCATCGACACTTCGCGGCGGAAGTCTTCAAAAATATTGCCCGATTTCGAGCGCAGTTTGATTTCCACAAACACCAACAGGCTTTGCCCCAAAGCGTGCGGGTTGAGGTGGGCGTGGTAGCCGGTGATGATGTTTTCACGTTCCAAACGGCGCACGCGCTCGGTTACGGGCGTGGTGGACAGGCCGACTTTTTCAGCCAATTCCGTCATCGGAATGCGGGCGTTTTGTTGCAGGATTTTTAAAATTTTGCGGTCGGTTTTATCCAGTTCTTTCATCAAATTATTCACTATATCCATTCAAATTATCATAATAATAATCTTTTTTACGGCTTAAATAAAGTGAATAAAACTATTAATAATTATTTAGACTTGAAAATACACTACGGATAAAATCGGCGGCTTTATAGCCGTTTTGCGTCAGCACCGAAAGGATGAAAAGAGAAAAACTATGCACGTTATCGTATTGGGCGCAGGCGTGGCAGGCGTGTGCACGGCTTGGTATTTGTTGGAAGCAGGCTGCAAAGTAACGGTTATCGACCGTGCCGACGGCGCGGCCATGGAAACCAGCTTTGCCAACGCAGGCCAACTTTCCTACGGCTATACCACGCCGTGGGCGGCGCCGGGTATTCCCCAAAAGGCGGCAAAATGGTTGTTTAAAAAACACTCGCCGCTGATTTTCAAACCCGACGGCAGCCTGTTTCAACTGCAATGGCTACGGCAGATGCTGGCAAACTGCAATACTGCCAGCTACCACACCAATAAAGAGCGCATGGTGCGGATTTCGGAATACAGCCGCGAAATGTTCCTCCGTTTGGAAGAGCAGACCGGCATCGGCTTCGAAGGCCGCCACAAAGGCACATTGCAGATTTTCCGCAGCCCGCACGAAGTAGAAGCCGCCGCCAAAGATATCGAAGTGCTCGAAGCATACGGCGTGCCTTACCAACGTTTGCGGCCGGAAGAATGCCTGCAATACGAACCTGCTCTGAAAGGCGCGTTGCACAAAATCGCTGGTGCGCTGCATCTGCCCAACGACGCCACCGGCGACTGCCATCTGTTTACCCGAAAACTCGCTGCCATGTGCGCCGAAAAAGGTGCGGAGTTCAAGTTTAACCATACCATCGAGCGCATCGAACATTCAGACGGCCTCATCAAAGCCGTTCACGCAGGCGGGCAGCGTTTTGAAGCCGATGGTTTCGTTTGCGCCCTCGGCAGTTTCAGCCGCCCCGCCTTAACCGAACTGGGGCTGGATTTGCCTGTTTATCCCGTTAAAGGCTACTCGCTCACCATTCCCGTTACCGAAAGCGGTGCCGCGCCCGTTTCCACCATTATCGACGAAACCTACAAAGTGGCGATTACCCGTTTCGACCAACGCATCCGCGTCGGCGGCATGGCCGAATTGTCGGGCTATGCCATCCGTCTCAATCCCGAACGACGCGAAACTTTGGAACTCGTGGTTAAAGACTTATATCCGCACGGCGGCGATTTGGGCAAAGCAACGTTCTGGAGCGGCCTGCGCCCGATGACACCCGACAGCACGCCGATTGTCGGCGCTACCCGCTTCGGCAACCTCTTTACCAACACCGGCCACGGCACGCTGGGCTGGACGATGTCGCTCGGCTCGGCAAAAATCGCCGCCGATTTGGTATGCGGCAAAGCCGCCGAAGTACGCAGCGATGATTTGGGTTTAAGCCGTTACCGCAAATAGTAAAACCGCCAATCTAAAGCAGAGGCCGTCTGAAAAAACTTTCAGACGGCCTTGATACTTGTGGAAGTCTTATTTGGGAACCTAAAAATTAGATACGTTGGGGCATGGGTTGTAGATAATCATCTTTAATGTATAGGCATTTATCGATAACGCTTTTATCTGGCTCTACTAAACTTGGACAGAAAATTTTAATTTTACCTAGATTCCATGCCATATAGCCGAAGAACGCATTGTCTGGATAGTAACTATAAAAATTCTTTTGGTGATTTTGACTTGGTTTAGGTAAAAACTTAAATTCATTGCGCCATAATGATGGGTAATTTGTTTTTAACGGACTTAAGGCTTCGATTTTATTTTTATTTATGTTGTTTAAATTGTTCCACTCAAGATAACGCTTATCCAAGAGATACCAGCGTGCTTGCGATGGCATTTCTATGTAGCCTAAGTTTTGGAACAGATGTTGTTTGAATTTTGCTTCTTCCAGTCCAAAGCTCCATAAAGAGAAAACTACGACAATAATCAAGGGAAGAAACCAAATTAGTTTCTTGATCTTTTTCTCATCTTCTTTGTTTTTAGATAGCTCGAAGCCTACTAATGAAGCTGCGAGAATGGAACTCATAAAGATAAAGAATGCAAATAATCCTAAGTAAAACCAAGATGTAGAATTATCAAACCACTCAATAGTTATACTCAATGCAAAAATAATACTAGATGAGGATATCATATTTATTACAAAATAAATAAAGCTTGACTCAATCCATGAAATAAGGTGGAAATTTTTTACATGTTTTATACATTGGGCATGTGTTATCCACAACATCATAATACATACAAGGATAAAGATTATGAGTAAGAAAGATGGAAAAAACCAACTTTCTAATATAGGCGGTATACGAGATAAAATTTCTTTTTTAAATATAATTAATAAAACAATAATTATATTAATCAGTGTAGTGAAAAATATGGAAATGAGATAAGTTTTTCCTCTTGCTTTAATAATATCTTTATTATTTCCTAAATCATCCTTCAAAAACTCGCTGTTAATGTAGCTTGCTATCATGAACGGTATATACACAGGCACCAAAATAAATAGCATAAAAACAGCAAATAAAATAACAATTGAAAGAAAAATTGAAGGTTGTGAAATAATGTCTACTAGAAGGTGCCTGCTACCAATATCAGCTAGGTAAGTATAGACAGACATGGCCGCAATGACGATTGATATAGAGGATAAAGCTGCAAGTAAGCGGTTCCACTTACTCAGTAATGTCCAAAAATTGTCCTTCTCTTTCTTTTTCTCTACACGCGTTTCCACTATGCCCTCAACAGCTACTTTATTCGTAGCCATTGGTTTGGCTTCTAAATCCTGCAAAATCTGCTGTTTGAGTTCCCGTTTGATTTTTTCCTCAAATTTTGTTGATTCCTGTGTGTCGCTAGAAGATTTTTTTTGCTTAAAGTTAAAAAAACACCTCATTATTATTTACTCCCATGCTTGTAATAAAAAGGGTTGAAATGGCTGAAACGTTTTGCAGTAGTACCATACCAAATTTTCTAGAGTTTCAGCTACTGCTTTAATTGTATAAAGTGTGCTTATTGGCTTTTAAGGCCTTGAACAGTATGGTAATCAAAAGGCCGTCTGAAAATGAGTTTGCGAACTTCGCCAACAACTTTTTCAGACGGCCTTAAATAATGTAAGCAACCTTGATTATTCAAAACCTATTGATGTGTATGCTTCACTATGTTTGCTTCGTGTTTTGCTGCTTACCGTTTTCCGTATATTTCTCGGCAACCACTTCTTTAATCGGTTCCGCTTCGGCGATTTTTTCGCGCGCTTCCTGTTTTTCTTCGCAGTCGGCAGCTTCTTTTTCCTGCACGGCTTCGGCGGCGGGGGCGAATTGGAATTTACCGTACACGGGGAAGTGGTCGGAGCCGATGGTGGGCAGCACTTCGATGCGGCTCATCATGAAGTCGCTGCTGTGGAAAATGTGGTCGAGCGGCCAGCGCAGGAGCGGGTAGCCGGCGTGGAAGGTGCTGTACATGCCGCGGCCTTTGCGGGGGTCGAGCAGGCCGCTGATTTGTTGGAACAGCCGCGAGGTGCGCGACCATGCTACGTCGTTCAGGTCGCCGAACACGAGCACGGAATGGTTGTTTTTTTCGATTTCTTTGCCGACGAGCAGCAGTTCGGCATCGCGGTCGGTGGAGGTGTCGGCTTCGGTGGGGCTGGGCGGCATGGGGTGCAGGCAGTAAATGCGTATCCATTCGCCGGAGCGCAGTTGCAGCTCGGCGGCAATCGAGGGGATGTCTTCGGCAACCCAATGGCGGATTTCGACGTTTTGCAGGGGCAGGCGGCTGTATAGGTGCATGCCGTAAAGGTTGTCGAGCGGGATTTTAACGGTGTAGGTGTAGTCGAGTTCGTGTTCGAGCGGGGCGAGTTGTTGTTCCCACCAGTCGTCGCTTTCTAAAGTGAGCACGACGTCGGGCTGATATTGGCGTACTTGGTTGAGCAGCAGGTCGGCGCGGCGGTTGTGGGTGAGCACGTTGCCGGTAATCAGTGAGATGGTGCGGTCGTTGTCGTCGCCTTTGTACTGGAGCACTTCGGGTTTGCTCAGGCGGGTGTAGGCGGCGATTTCTTTGAGCTGGTAGGCGAAGCAGGCGAGGTTGAGGATTTCAAAGGCGATGAAGAGCGGATGTTCGTGCTGCTGCCAAAGAATGTTCAGCACCACGCACAACAGGCTTACGGCGGCTATCTGCGGGCGGGGAAAGTCGAAGATGCGGAACGTCCAATGGCTGTGGTTGATTAAAGGGAGCAGGGTGGCCAAAATCGGCAACAGCAGCAAGGCAAACAGCAGCCAGTCGGTAAGATCAAATGCGGACATAATATAAAAAGCGGGAAAGAAATGGTGTATCGGGTGGATATTAACGAAAGCCTTGTGATGCTGCAAACCTGTATCGGAAATAATCTGCTTGGGATTGGTGTTTGATGCCGTCTGAAAGCCTGAAAAAGTTTGGTTTCAGACGGCCTCAAGCCTTTGTACAACCGGCAATGGTTCTTAACTATCCGAATCAAAAGCCAAACGTAGGGGAGGATTGCATATCTTCCCCTGCGCAAGCCGTTATGTAGATTGAGACCTTTGCAAAACCCCCGTCTGCGGCGCATTTCTGCGTTGTGCGCTGCTCGCTCGTTTGCCTATCTATATGATATGTCTGCACTCGCTGTGCTGCTACGCCTTGAACTGCATCCACATCTGGGGGTTTTGCAAAGGTCTCAGATTATTTTGTCAAAGTGCCGACCTTATTGAAAAACAAAAGCCGAAGCGCGCTTCAAACACGCTTCGGCTGTTTTACACTGATTCATCAGCTTATCCGCCGATTATCGGTTTACTCTTCATACGCGCTCATCGGCGGGCAGGAGCAGACCAAGTTGCGGTCGCCGTACACATCGTCCACGCGGTTCACGCTCGGCCAGAATTTGTTTTCACGCACATACGGCAGCGGGAACACGGCTTCTTCGCGGGTGTAGGCGCGGTTCCATTCTCCGGCTACGTTAAACGCGGTGTGCGGGGCGTTTACCAGCGGGTTATCGTCTTTCGGCCATACGCCGTTTTGTACTTTCAGCACTTCCTGTTTGATGGATTTCAACGCAGCGATGAAGCGGTCGAGTTCGGCTTTGCTTTCGCTTTCGGTCGGCTCGATCATCAGCGTACCGGCCACGGGGAACGACACGGTGGGGGCGTGGAAGCCGTAGTCCATCAGGCGTTTGGCGATGTCGGTTTCGGTGATGCCGCTTTCGGCTTTAAGCGGACGCAAATCGACGATACATTCGTGCGCAACGCGGCCGTTTTTGCCGGTGTAGAGAATCGGGTAATCCGCGCTCAGTTCTTTGGCCACATAGTTGGCGTTCAGCAATGCCCATTGGGTGGCCTGCTCCATGCCGGTTTTGCCCATCATGGTGATGTACATCCAGGTAATCGGCAGGATGCTGGCGGAGCCGTAGGGCGCGGCGGATACGGCGCTCATGCCGTCGGTTGCGCCTTCTACGGGCGATACGGTGTGGCTAGGGGCGAACGGGGCGAGATGGGCTTTCAAGCCGATGGGGCCCATGCCGGGGCCGCCGCCGCCGTGCGGGATGCAGAAGGTTTTGTGCAGGTTCATGTGCAACACGTCTGCGCCCACTTCGGCGGGCTGCATGATGCCGATTTGGGCGTTCATGTTCGCGCCGTCCATATATACTTGGCCGCCGTGGTCGTGGATGATTTGGCAGATGTCGCGGATGCCTTCTTCGTACACGCCGTGGGTGGAGGGATAGGTAATCATCAGTGCGCCCAAGTTTTGCTGGTGCTCGGCGGCTTTGGCTTTCAGGTCTTCGATATCGACATTGCCTTGCTCGTCGGTTTTCACCACCACCACTTTCATGCCCAACATTTGCGCGGTGGCGGGGTTGGTGCCGTGCGCAGATTGGGGAATCAGGCACACGTCGCGGTCGGGCTGGCCGTTGGCTTCGTGATAGCGGCGGATAGACAGCAAGCCGGTGTATTCGCCTTGCGCGCCGGAGTTCGGCTGGATGGAAATCGCGTCAAATCCGGTGATGGCTTTGAGCTGCTCCTGCAAATCGGTGAGCATCTGCATGTAGCCCGCCACTTGGTCGCGCGGGGCAAACGGGTGGATGCTGCTGAACTCGGGCCAGGTAATCGGCAGCATTTCGCTGGTGGCGTTTAGCTTCATGGTGCAGCTGCCGAGCGAAATCATGCTGCGGTTCATCGCCAAGTCGCGCTCTTCCAGCTTTTTCAAGTAGCGCAGCATTTCGTGTTCGGTGTGGTAGCTGTTGAACACGGGGTGTTGCAGGATGGCGTCTTTTCTCAACAGGCCGTCTGAAAGTTTGGCGGAGGCTTGTTCGGGCAGGCTTTGCGCTTTGCCGGTAAAGAGTTCCACGAGCTTGGCAAAATCGTCGGCGGACGTTTCTTCGTGGAACGCCACGGCCAACACGTTTTCGTTCACTTGGCGCAGGTTGTAGCCCGCGTTTAAGGCGGCCTGATAAATCTCTTTGGCTTTCGCGCCGCAATCTACGGCCACGGTGTCGAAGAACACTTCATGCACCACTTTGAGGCCGTCTGAAACCACCGCGTCGGCAAACGCCGCCGCCAGCGCATGAATGCGGTTGGCAATACGTTTCACCCCTTCTGGGCCGTGGTAAACGGCGTACATGCCCGCCAAGTTGGCCAGCAGAGCCTGCGCGGTACAGATGTTGGAGGTCGCCTTTTCGCGGCGGATGTGCTGCTCGCGGGTCGATAAGGCCATGCGCAGCGCGGGTTTGCCCGAAGCGTCTTTCGATACGCCGATGATGCGGCCGGGTGCCGAGCGTTTGAATTCGTCTTTAAACGAAAAATAAGCCGCGTGCGGGCCGCCGAAACCCATCGGCACGCCGAAACGCTGGGTGTTGCCCAAAGCAATGTCCGCGCCCAAAGAAGCAGGCGATTTCAGCAGCACCAAGCTCATCACGTCGGCCGCCACCGCCACAATCACGCCTTGCTCTTTCAGACGGCCTATCACGGCTTCCAAATCGCGCACATCGCCGTCTTTGCCGACATATTGGAACAGTGCGCCGAAGTATTCGCCTTCGGAGGCCGTCTGAAAATCGCCCACCACCAACTCGAAACCGAAATATTTGGCGCGGGTTTGCATCACGTCCAAAGTTTGCGGATACACGCGCTCGTCCACAAAGAAACGGTTGGATTTCGACTTGCTCACCCGTTTGGCCATCGCCACCGCTTCGGCCGCCGCCGTTGCTTCGTCCAACAGCGACGCGCCCGCTACGTCAAAACCGGTAAGGTCGAGGCACACCTGCTGGAAGTTCAGCAAAGCCTGCAAACGCCCCTGGGCAATCTCCGCCTGATAAGGCGTATAAGCCGTGTACCAGCCCGGGTTTTCCAGTACATTGCGCAAAATCACATTCGGCAGGCGGGTCGGGTAATAGCCCAAGCCGATATAGCTTTTGTTTACCTTGTTTTTCGCCGCCACAGCTTTGAGCTTCGCCAACGCATCGGCCTCGCTCAAGGCTTCGGGCAGATTGAGTTCAGACGGCATACGGATGCTTTTCGGCACGGTGTTGTCGATAAAACTTTCCATGCTGCTTTCGCCGAGGGCTTCCAGCAAAGCCGCTTCGTCTTTAAAGCTGATGTGGCGTGATGCAAATTCGTTTTGGTTGAACAAGTCGTTGAAGTTCATGATTTTTCCTTTGTATTCAATGCAAGGCGGCAGCATCGGGCAGTGCCACCCAAACGCAGGCTATTGTAAACGCTTTTTCGGGTGGCGGGGGCGGGTTAAGGGTATTTAAGAGTATTAAAAGATTGCCCGAAGGTGCGGGAGTACGGCGGGAATGCGTGAGGCCGTCTGAAACGGGTATGTGCTATGATTGAGAATAATTCCTATTAGAGTGGAGGTATATGCTGATGGACGGCAAAATTTCTCCCGATAAAGTCGGCGCTTTATCGGAAACCATGCTGATTACGCTGTGGGCGAAAGCGGTAGAAAACGACCGCGCCGATGCGCTGCTGCGGGACGAGGCGGCCGCACGCATGATGAAGCAGATCGACTACGATTTCAGCACGTTTGCCGGAGCGAAGATGTCGCAACCCGGCTGCTGCGGGCGTGCCGCTTTGATGGACAATGAAATCAAAGGCTTTTTGGCAAAACACCCCGATGCCGTGGTCGTGCAGCTCGGCGCGGGGCTGGATGCGCGTTTTGAGCGTTTGGGCAAACCCGCCGTTACCGCTTGGTATGATTTGGATTTGCCCGAAGTGATTGAACTGCGCCGACAACTGCTGCCGGAAGACGGCAATCATTATCTGGCTGAATCGATGTTTGATGAAAGCTGGATGGACACGGTAGCGGCGCACGGTAAGCCCGTTTTGCTGGTGTTGGAAGGGGTGCTGATGTATTTCGACGTGGTGGAAGTGCAGGCGCTGTTTGCCAAACTGTCGCACAAGCTGCCGGGCGTGGTTGCGGTATTCGATATCGTGCCGGTGTTTGCGGTCGGCAAAGCAAAGCACCATGATGCGTTGGGGAAAATGAATCAAGGCGGCGAACGCCCCGAATTCAAATGGTCGGTGGTTGATGCAGGCGAAATGGAAAAGTGGCTGCCCGGCCTGCGTGTCGAGCATGTGGCTTATTTAAGCGATTGCTGCGGCCACCGCTATCCGTGGATCGCCCGTTTACTTTACCGCACCCGCTGGGGCAAGCGGAATTTAGACCAACGGATTGTGCGTATTGCGTTGGGAGAGGCCGTCTGAACAGCTGATGCGGGGTTGGGCGAAACTTGCATGGCTTGCTTTAGCGAAGCTCGCAAAGCCCGCTTTCAGACGGCATCAGATAGAGATTATTTGAAATTCAAACGTTTAGACCACGTTTTCACAAACTCGGTCAGCTCGGCCACGCTTTCGGGCTTCAGCATCGGGCGGGCTTGTTTGGCCAACGCTTTGGCTTCCTGCAGATTGATTTCGCCTGCGCGGTAGCGTGCCCAATGGGTTTGAACGTAGTCGGACATTTCCTGCTGATGCGTTTCCTGCGTGTGTTTGAGGATAAATTTTAAGGCTTGTTTTTCGATAATGTTCATAGGGTTTAATGGCTTTGATTTGAAGGCAAGGCCGTCTGAAAATGTGTTTTCAGACGGCCTCCGTTTAGTGAAGTAAGCCTGATGTTAGGCCACTTGGGTTTGATGTTCGTCGCCGTTGCGTTCGCGGATTTCGCCCAAACGGTAAACGGTTTCGCCTTGTTCGGCCAAGAATTTCTGCACCGCGTCGGCATCTTCTTTGGCGATGATAACCACCATGCCGATGCCGCAGTTGAAGGTGCGGTACATTTCCTGTTGTGCCACGTTGCCCGCTTGTTGCAGCCATTGGAACAGCTTGGGCATTTCCCATGCTTTGGCGTCGATTTGGGCAACGGTGTTTTCGGGCAGCACGCGCGGTACGTTTTCGGTGATGCCGCCGCCGGTGATGTGCGCCATGCCTTTGATGGTGAACTGTTTCAGCGCGGCGAGAATCGGTTTCACATACAGGCGGGTGGGCGCGATGATGGCTTGGCGCAGGGTTTTGCCGCCGTCGAACGGTGCGTCCAAATCGGGTTGGTCGCGCTCGATGATTTTGCGTACCAATGAATAGCCGTTGGAATGTGCGCCGTTGGAAGCCAAGCCCAGCACCACGTCGCCGGGAACGATGCTGCGGCCGTTGATGACTTGGTCTTTTTCCACCACGCCCACGGCGAAGCCGGCCAAGTCGTATTCGCCTTCGGGATACATGCCGGGCATTTCGGCGGTTTCGCCGCCGATGAGGGCGCAGCCGGATTCTTCGCAGCCTTGGGCGATGCCTTTAATCACGTCGGTGGCGCGGGCAACATCGAGTTTGCCGCAGGCGAAGTAGTCGAGAAAAAACAGCGGCTCTGCGCCTTGCACCAGAATGTCGTTCACGCTCATGGCCACGAGGTCGATGCCCACGGTGTCGTGTTTGTCCCAATCGAAAGCCAGTTTCAGTTTGGTGCCCACGCCGTCGGTGCCGGAAACGAGCACGGGGTTTTGGTATTTTTGGCCGATTTCCACCAGTGCGCCGAAGCCGCCCAAATCGCCCAATACTTCGGGGCGCATGGTGCGTTTGGCAAAAGGTTTGATGTTTTCAACGAGTTGGTCGCCTGCGTCGATATCTACGCCTGCGTCGCGGTAGCTCAATGAATCGCTCATGTTTCGGGCTTTCTGTAAGGGTAAAAATCGCCGCTATTTTACCTGAATTTGCAGAATCATGGTTTGCGGTAGGCAAATAATTTCAGACGGCCTGAGACCTTTGCCCAAACCCGCAAATGGGGTAGAGGCTCCGATAAGCAAAAAAACAGCCGTTGCAATAATCGGCTGTTTCTTTTTGCGGTTTAAGCGGCGGGGGCGGTTTGGCGGTTATTCCTGCCAGCCGCCCAAATAGCCGGCCAATTCTTCAAGCATCGTACTCAAAGCCTCGGTCATCAGGATTTGCGAAGCAAATGTCAGGCTGGCGGCATCGTCGCCGTGGCCTTCGGCTTCTTCCTGCAAAACATCCAGATATTGAATGCGTTTGAGTGTGAAGTCTTGCGTGAGGATAAATGAAATTTGTTCACGCCATATCAGCCCCAGCTGGGTAACGGTTTTGCCGTTTTTCACATGTTGGATAACCTCATCGGCGGTTAAATCCTGTTTGGATACTTTAACCACCGGTGCTACGTCTCCCGTTCCTTTCAGCTCGCAATCGCTGTCCAGTTCGAAGCCGCCTTCGGCCGCGCCGCGCAGCAGCCAGTCGGTCATCAAGCTGCCGGGCGATTGTTTGGCATTGGGCAAACGTGCTTCCAAACCGCCCAATGCTTCGCGCAGTTTGGTCAGCATGCCTTCTGCTTTGGCGGCCGAAGCGTTGTTTATAAAGAGATAGCCGTGTTTGGTGTCGAAAATGGCTTGGGTGCGGCTGCTGCGGGTAAAGGCGCGCGGTAATAAGTCGTCGGTAATTTGTTCTTTTAATTCTTGTTTTTCTTTGCGCCCGACGTTACGGGCTTCTGCGTTCTGTATTTCGGCAACGCGTTCGTCCAAAATATCGCGGATCACGCCTGCCGGTAATACTTTTTCTTCTTTTTTTAATGCCACGCGCCAAGTGTAGTCAGCAGGGAAAACGGTTTCGGGCGAAAAGGAAACCGGAGCGGAAAAACCTTCGCTGAACCAATCCAAACCCATGCACGGCGTGAATTCGGCTTCGTTGAGTTTTTCGGCCAATGTTTCGAGGGCGGGAAGTTTGTCTGTGTTGAGCGGGTAAAAGCTGATTTGTTTGAACCACATGGCATTTCTTTCATATTAAACCGCGGCATTATACCGTAGCGGCAGGCCGTCTGAAAGGCGTTATGCAGGTGTTTTATTGACAAGTGTGTTGCGTATCGGTATAGTTGCGCGTTTCGGTTACGCGCCCATCGTCTAGAGGCCTAGGACACTGCCCTTTCACGGCGGCAACCGGGGTTCGAATCCCCGTGGGCGTGCCAGTTTTCAGAAAAATCCGCTTGAGTACTTAAGCGGATTTTTGTATTTAAATCGGGTTGAAAGATAGGGCGGCAAAGGCCTTGCACCGGTCTTTTGTGAACGATAACAAAACTGCACCTCACAAGTGGGAAGCATCTAACTTGTGAGGTGCAGTTGGTTTTTCAGACGGCCTCGTTGCCGGCCGCCGGATTTGGGTTAGGGATTCATAATCCGCGCAATCAATGCCTTATCTTTACCCTGCATGTTGGGAATCTTTACCTGAATACCGTTGCCGGGCGCGGCATCCACCGCTTCGCCTTTGCGGGTCATGGCGTCCAGCACCAGCGTTTGGTTGCCTTGCGGGTGGATGATTTCAATGGTGTCGCCCACGGCAAAACGGTTTTTCACTTCCACCGTCGCCCAACCGTCGGCATCGATTTCGGTAATCTGGCCCACAAACTGGCTTTGTTTGGCCAGCGAATGGCCGTGCAGGTAGTTTTGGTATTCCTGCGTTTGGTGGCGTTCCAAAAAGCCCGAAGTGTAGCCGCGGTTGGCCAAGCCTTCGAGTTCGGCCAACAGGCTGTAATCAAAGGGCTTTCCGGCAACGGCATCGTCAATCGCTTTGCGGTAGGCTTGGGCGACGCGGGCAACGTAGTAAACCGATTTGGTGCGGCCTTCCACTTTAAGGCTGTCCACACCGATTTCGGTGAGTTTGGCCACTTGCTCGATGGCGCGCAAGTCTTTGGAATTCATAATATAGGTGCCGTGCTCGTCTTCCATAATCGGCATCAGTTCGCCCGGGCGGTTGGCTTCTTCAATCAGGAACACTTTGTTGGCTTCGGGGTGACGCACTTGGCCGTTGATGCCTTCAAATGCGGCATTGGCTTCTTCTTGCGCTTGGTTGAAATTAAAGCCTTGCAACAATTTGGCATCACCCATTTCATCGGTTTCGGCGTTGTGAACCGTGTAGTCCCAGCGGCAGGCGTTGGTGCAGGTGCCTTGGTTGGGGTCGCGGTGGTTGAAGTAGCCGGAAAGCAGGCAGCGGCCGGAATAGGCGATACACAATGCGCCGTGCACGAACACTTCCAATTCAATGTCGGGGCACTGTTGGCGGATTTCGGCGATTTCTTCCATGCTCAATTCGCGCGAGAGGATAATCCGCTCCACGCCGATTTTTTGCCAGAATTTCACGCCCCAGTAGTTGGTGGTGTTGGCCTGTACGGAAAGGTGAATCGGCATTTCCGGCCATTTTTCGCGCACCTGCATAATCAGGCCGGGGTCGGCCATAATCAGCGCGTCGGGTTTCATGGCGATCAGAGGCTCCATGTCGGCCATAAAGGTTTTCAGTTTGGAGTTGTGCGGCAAGGTGTTGACGGTAAGGAAGAATTTTTTACCGCGTTGGTGCGCTTCGTTAATGCCTTGTTCCAGCACCGGCAGTTTGGCGAATTCGTTGTTGCGGGCGCGCAGGGAATAGCGGGGGCTGCCGGCATAAACGGCATCTGCGCCGAAATCGTAGGCGGCGCGCATGCGTTCGAGACCGCCGGCAGGGAGAAGGAGTTCGGGTGATTTCATGATGTGTATTGCTTTTAAAAATAAAATGTTTCAAACGCTTAGGCCGTCTGAAACATAAAACGGACAAGGTGCGGGATTATCCGCCTTTTCGTTTGAGAGGTCAATTTTGAACGGGCTGCGGGTTTTTCAGACGGCCTTATGCAAAGAACGGGGATGGGCCGTCTGAAATAAATCATTTCAAGATGTGTATTTTCTTGTAAAATACTTCGTTTCGTCCGGCACCTGCGTGATGCCGGCTTTCTCTTTCGTTTGAATGGATTTAGAGCCGCAACATGAATTTTCGTTTCGACATTATCCTTGAATATCGCGAGATGTTCATTTACGGCACACTGACCACGCTGGGGCTGACGGTGGCCGCTACTTTGGGCGGTACGGTTTTAGGCTTGTTCGGTGCTTTGGCACGGTTGACCCGTTTTGAAAAAGGCAATGTTTTTGCCCGCTTTTTCGCTTGGTTTTTACGCACCGTATCATTGGTGTATGTAACGCTGTTTCGCGGCACACCCCTATATGTGCAGATTTTTATCTGGTATTTCGTGTGGGCGGTTGCGTTAATCCACCCGACCGACGGCTGGCTCATCCGCGGTGATTTGGCGATTGAGCTGCGCCGCAATTACGGTGCTTTGATTGCAGGTGCTTTGGCGTTAACGGTGAATGCCGGCGCTTATATTACCGAGATTTTCCGCGCAGGTATCCAGTCTATCGACCGCGGGCAGATCGAAGCCGCACGCTCGCTCGGTTTGACTTATCCCCAAGCCATGCGTTATGTGATTTTGCCGCAGGCGTTGCGCCGTATGCTGCCGCCGTTGGCCAATGAGTTTATTACGCTGCTGAAAGACAGCTCGCTGTTGTCGGCAATTGCCGTAACCGAATTGGCTTACGTTCAATCTACCATTTCCGGCCGATATTCGATTTACGATACGCCGCTTTATACTGTTGCGCTGATTTATTTGGTGATGACCATGTGTTTGGGTTGGCTGTTTGCGACTTTGGAAAAACGCTACAATACCGCAGGCCACCGTTAACGGTTTGCATATTGCCCAACTGCATGAATACACTTGAAAAACCCGCTTGCAAAGCCCGATAAATAACGGTTTGGCAAGCGGGTTTTGTTGTAAAGAGACGGTTGGCGAGTAAGGTTTTGCGCGGATTAATCCACTTCGCGGTAAACCGTTACCTTGCCTTTGCGTTTCAGCGTGGCGCGGTCTTCCTGAACGTGCCAGCGGGTTGAGGCATTGCTGTATTCCACGCCTTTTGCCCAAGATTGAACCTGTTTGAGGGTTTCCGTGGTGTTGCCTTCGCGCAATTCAACCGTAAGCGGGCTGTGGTTGTTGTAATACACGGCGGTCAGGTGTTTGCCTTTGTAGGATTTATAGTGGATGGTTTGGGATTCGGATTCGGCCACAACGGGCGCGGGGGCGTCGGGGCGCACGGCTTTTTGGGTGCCGCAGGCGGCGCAGCACAACAGGGAAAAAATCAGAAAATAACGTTTAATCATAACTATGCAACCGGTAGAAATAACGGGTGCATTATAAACGAAATGCCTGTCATATTTTCCGGATGTTGCGAAAAAGCCGAATATTATAAAAAGCCGAATATTATGATGTGCAGGCTTAAAAACGGGGTGTTGTTGTGATTGGCGGTAAGCCCGAAACGGCGCGGCAGTCAAAAAGTTAATCTGCGCTACAAACCGTATGGCCAATTCACTGTTGCGGAAGGGGCGAAGCGATGCGGCAGGCGATGCACCCTAAAAAGACGCTTTGTTAAAAAAGCGTCTTTATATCCGGTTCGGGAGGGTGTGTTGCCGGTTAGTGGTGGCCTTTGATTTCGCCTTCCAGCCGGTAAATCGTGCCGCAGTAGGGGCATTCGACGGTGCCGTTAGATTGGATGGGCAGGAACACGCGCGGGTGGCCGTTCCATGTTTCGTTTTTCGGGCCGGAGCAATGCAGGGGCAGGTCGTGGGGCGTGATAACAATAGTAGTAGCGTTTTGGTTGCTCATGGGGTTTCCTTTTTTATCATGGGTGGCTGGCCGCCGCAGTAGCATGGGTTTGGTTTTTACCGCTGTAAACAGGGCGTATGGTACGGCATGCCCGCCTAATTTTAAAGTATCGGCAGCGGATTATCATCAAAACGTGTTAAAACCGTACACAATTGCGGCGGTGCGCAGATGCGCAGATAGGATGCCGGCTGTGAGGCCGTCTGAAAACAAAACGCCAACGGCCGTCGTTTGCTGCTTTCTTTGCTATAAGGGCGGCAAATCGTTTAAACTGTTGCCTCCGCACCGGCCGCTTCAGACGGCCTGCTGTTTTACCTCAAAAATAATCAGAATACGGAGCATGTGATGAAAATCATTTCCGGCATTATTAAAATACTTATTTTATTGGTATTTTTAGTACTCGCTTTAAGCAATACCCAAACCGTTCAGTTTTTCTACCTGCCTGCGCAACCGATCGAGCTGCCTTTGATTGTGGTGCTGTTCGGTGCTTTTGTGATCGGCGCCATATTCGGCCTGTTTGCCCTGTTCGGCCGTTTGATGACTTTGCGCAGCGAAAACAACCGCCTGCGCAGCGAAGTGAAAAAATCCGCCCGCATAACCGAGCAGGATTTGGTTGTGCCCTCGGCGCCCGTATCTCCGGCTGCCCCCGCCGTATCTCCGCTGCCGTCTGAACGCAAGGAATAATCCGGCATGGAAAACGAACTTTGGATTCTGCTGTTGCCGATCATCCTGCTGCCGGTGTTTTTTGCGATGGGCTGGTTTGCGGCACGGGTGGATATGAAAACCGTGCTGAAACAGGCTAAAACCGTGCCGGGCGGTTTTTACAAGAGTTTGGACGCATTGGTCGACCGCAACAGCGGCAAAGCCGCACGCGAGCTGGCGGAGGTGATCGACCAGCAGCCGCAGTCTTACGATTTGAATCTCACTTTGGGCAAACTTTACCGCCAGCGAGGCGAGAACGACAAAGCCATCAGCATGCACCAAGCGCTGCTCGAATCGCCCGATACCGTGGGTGAAAAACGCGAGCGGGTGTTGTTTGAACTGGGGCAGAATTACCAAAGCGCGGGTTTGGTTGACCGTGCCGAACAGATTTTTCTCGGCCTGCAAAACGGCAACATGGCCAAAGAAGCGCGGCAGGTATTGCTGAGTATTTACCAGCAAGACCGCGATTGGGAAAAAGCCATTGAAATGGCGCAGCTGTTAAGCCACGACGAGCAGACTTATCAGTTTGAAATCGCGCAGTTTTATTGCGAGTTGGCTCAAACCGCCCTGTTTAAGTGCGATTCCGATACCGCTTTGCATTACGTTGAAAAAGCACTGGATGCCAATAAAAAATGTACCCGTGCCAATATGATTTTGGGCGACATTGAGCAGAAGCGCGGGCGTTATGAAGCCGCCATCGAAGCCTATACCGCGATTGAGAAGCAAAACCACGCTTATTTGAGCATGGTGGGCGAGCGGCTCTACGATGCTTATGATGCGCTCGGACGGGCGCAGGAAGGGTTGAACGTGCTGATCGGCTATATGCACACCTTCCCCCAGCTTGATCTGATCAACGTGATTTATGAAAAATCGCTGCTGCTCAACGGCGAAAGCGAAGCCGCGCATACCGCAGTCGAACTGGTGCGCCAAAAGCCCGATTTGAGCGGCGTGTACCGCTTGCTGGGTTTGCAGTTGAGCGAATTGAATCCGGCTTGGAAAGCCGATGCCGATATGATGCGTTCTGTGGTCGGCCGCCAGCTGCAAAAAGCCGTGATGTACCGCTGCCGCAACTGCCATTTCAAATCGCAAGTGTTTTTCTGGCATTGCCCGGCTTGCAACAAGTGGGAAACTTTTACCCCCAACCGTATCGAAGTGTAATTTTCAGACGGCCTCGACAGTATGCAGTCAGGCCGTCTGAATTTTTTATCAGCTTTTTAACGAAATACCGTTCTTGTTATGTCTGAACATATTATCCATCTTGATGATTTGAACCCCGAAGATCCGGCAGGGTTTCTCTATACCTTGTCGGACGCTTACCTTGAATACAGCGAAACGCACGGCATGGAAACGCTGAACGACGAGCAGCACACCTTGTTGGCCTATTGCTATCTCGACAGCCAAGTGCAGGAGGGCGGTTTTCTCCAACTGATTGCAGCAGGTTACGGCGAATATATTTTTATGAACCCGTTGGCCGACAGCCTGCGCCGTTGGCGGATCAAACCGACGCCGAAAATTATCGAAAAAGCCAAAGCCCTGTATGTGGAACACGGCGCGGCTATTGAGCAGATGGCCGACGAAGAAGTGGCGTTGGAAGACATCCGCGCACAGTTCGGCATGTTTGAAGAATTGGACGGCGATTACTACGAAGCCGCCGATGAAGATTTGGCCGCCGCTGCCTTATATGTGTTGGCGAACCGCGATAAGTTTATGGTAATCGGGCGGGAATGATGCCGTCTGAAAAATTAATGGTGATGTTGTGAGGCAGTTAAACAGCAGCTTTGCGCTGTGAGTTTGTATTGCTGTTGAGTTTGTTTTTCCCCAAACTTCAAGGCCGTCTGAAAATTTCTTTTCAGACGGCCTGTTCATATACGCGGCTTGAGGAGATGGTTTTTAACCTGCCAGCGAGCCGATGTATTTGATTAAAGTCATGCCGCTTAATACCGCCATGGCGATTACCACAATCAAACCGCACACCGTCATCCATTTCGGGTGTTTGTAGTCGCCGACAATATCGGAACGGTATGCGGCCAGCAGAATCAGGCCTAGGGAAATCGGCAGAATCAAGCCGTTGAGGGTGCCGACGAACACCAACACTTGGGCGGGGCGGCCGATTGTTGCCAGCACCAGCGTTGAAACCAGAATAAAGCCGATAATCCAAGCATTGCGGTTTTTTTCGATACGCGGGCTGAAGCCTGAAATAAACGATACCGAAGTATAGGCTGCACCGATAACGGAAGTTATCGAGGCCGCCCAAATCACCACGCCGAAAATCAGCAGCCCGGCATGGCCGGCAACATGTTCAAACGGTGTGGCGGCGGGGTTTTTCGGGTCTAACGTTACGCCTTGGGATACCACGCCCAACACGGCGAGAAACAGGATAACCCGCATCACGGAAGCGATCAGAATGGCCGAAACCGAGCTGCGGTTGACTTCGGGTAATGACGATTTGCCTTTAATGCCGGCATCGAGCAAACGGTGTGCGCCCGCAAAAGTGATGTAGCCGCCCACCGTGCCGCCCACTAAGGTAACAATTGCCACCGCATCCAGTTTTACCGGCACAAAAGTACGCAGTGCCGCTTCGCCCAAAGGCGGCGATGCCCGCCATGCCACATAAAGCGTGAGAGCGATCATGATGAAGCCCATCACTTGGGCGAATCTGTCCATCGCTTTTCCCGCCTCCCTAAACAGAAAAATGCCGATGGCCACCGCGCCGCTGATAATCGCACCCATTTCGGGCGATAGGCCGGTGAGAATATTGATGCCCAAACCTGCACCGCCGACGTTGCCGATGTTGAAAGCCAATCCGCCCATCACGATCAGCAGAGCCAAAAAATAGCCCGCACCGGGAAAAACACGGTTGGCAATGTCTTGGGCGCGTTGTTCGGATACGGCGATGATGCGCCAAATATTGAGCTGCGCGCCGATGTCGAGCAGTATCGACACCAAAATCACAAAGCCGAAACTGGCAAGCAGGCTTTGCGTAAACGTGGCCGTTTGGGTAAGAAAGCCCGGCCCCACAGCCGAGGTGGCCATCAAGAAAGCCGCGCCGATAAGGGTGTTGCGGCGGTTGTTGTTTGACATAGAGTTCTCCTGTTGTTGTTATATTTCCGCACCATTGCTGCGGGGTGCTTGCGGCAATGTATGCGGTTAATGCTTTTATGGTTGGGATGTTTTGCGTTTGAAGTGCTGTTCGGTTTGATGGTGTGTATGGTGCGCAAACAACTTGCGGTGTTGTGCGCACTTTTTTGTTATGAATTGTCAAAAAAATGCAAGATACTTTAGCAAGACAGCAGATATTGTTATTAGTTCACTATCGGTATGGATTGTTTTCAGACGGCCTGTATGCCGATGCGGTTTGCTGTTAAGGCTTGGGTGATTTTGTCGGCAAACTCGAGCGCATGGGCGCCGTCTCCGTGCAGGCAGATGCTGTCGGCGCGCACTTTAACCGTGCTGCCGTCCACCGCCGTTACCGTGCCTTCTTTAACCATTTGCAATACTTGGGCGATGGCTTCTTCGTCGCTGTCCACTTGGGCGTCGGGGCGTGTGCGCGGCACGAGCTTGCCGTCGGGCAGGTAGCGGCGGTCGGCAAATACTTCCGAAATCACTTCCAAACCGGCGGCTTGCCCGGCTTCGAGCAACAGGCTGCCGGAGAGTGCCATCAGTTTCAGTTCGGGGTTGAAGCGGCGCACGGCGTCGGCCACGATGGCGGCCAGCGCGGCATCGGCGGCAGCTTGGTTATACAAAGCACCGTGCGGTTTGACATAGGCCGTCTGAACGCCTGTCGCATCGCACAAAGCCTGCAATGCACCGAGCTGGTATTGCAGATAGGCGCGCAATTCCTGTTCGGGCAAAGTCATGTTGGTGCGGCCGAAATTTTCGCGGTCGGGATAACCCGGATGCGCACCGATGCGCACGCCGTATTGTTTGGCCCAAGCGATGGCTTTCTGCATTTGAGCCGCATTGCCCGCATGGAGCGCACAAGCAATGTTGGCCGACGAAATGCGCTGCATCAGGGCGTGGTCGTTGCCGCAGCCTTCGGCTAAGTCGGCGTTTAAATCAACGTGCATTTTCCGCAATCCTTTTGATTTGGTTGAGATAAATTTGGTTTTGTTTGAGCAGGTTGGCGGCGTCTTGCATGGAGGCCGTCTGAAAAAAGATTTTGCTGCCGAAGCGGATTTGTGCCAAACGCCCTAAGTCTGCGGCAACGACCGAGGCGATTTTGGGATAGCCGCCGGTGGTTTGTGCGTCGGCCATCAAGATAATCGGTTTGCCGCTCGGCGGTACTTGTATGGTGCCGAATTGGACGGCGTGGGAAAGCATTTCCAGCGGCTCGGCGGTGGTAAGTTCCGCGCCTTCAAAACGGTAGCCCATACGGTTGCTGTTGCTTTGCAGCGTCCATGCGTTTTGCCACAGCAGCGAGTGTGAATGCCGCGTAAACGCAGCGTATTCGGAAGAAGGAACGGCACGGATGCGGTGCGACGGTGTGGGCGGAGCGATGCCGATGCGTTTGGCTTCGGCACCGCGGATGTTGAGCGGAATGCTGTCGCCTTCCTGAAGCCTGCGGCCTTCGAAACCGCCGAAAGCCGCTCTTAAATCGGTGCTGCGCGAACCCAGCACTTCGGGCACGTTAAAGCCGCCGTATACGCACAAGTAGCCGTACATGCCCTGCACGGCACGCACGAGTTTCAGCGTTTGCCCGCGCCGTGCGGTATAACGCCAATAAGAATAAACCGGTTCGCCGTCGAGTTCGGCTTCGTACACTGCGCCGGTGATGCAGAACGGCGTATCGTGTTCAAAAGAAACGGTCAGCCCGCCGAGCGTGATTTCTACGGCTGCCGCATTTTCGGCATTGCACAGCAGCAGATTGCCCGCGCGCAGCGAAAGCGTATCCATCGCTCCGGCATGGCCGACGCCGAAACGCCGCAAACCGAAGCGGCCCAAGTCTTGAATATGTGCCAAAGCGGGCGCTTGGATAACATGCATCATAGGCAAACCTTTTCGGCAACAAAACGCACCGTGTCTCCCGCCTGAAGCAGGGTGGGCGGGTATGAGGCCGTCTGAAACAAAGATATTTCCGTGCGCCCGATCAGCTGCCAGCCGCCGGGCGAGGCAAAAGGATACACGCCGGTTTGGCTGCCGCCTATGCCCACCGAGCCGGCAGGCACTTCGGTGCGCGGCACGGCGCGGCGCGGTGTGTGCAGATGTTCGGGCAGTCCGCCCAAATAGGGAAAGCCGGGTTGGAAACCCATCATAAACACAGTGTAAACCGGTTCGGTGTGGCGTCGGACGATTTCCTGCGGCGTGGTGCGGTGAAATGCGGCAACTTCATGCAGATCGGCACCGTATTCGCCGCCGTAACAAACGGGGATATCGATGTGGCGGCCTTTTTTCCGGCGGGCGGCGGTTGACTGCCATATCTCAAGCAAGATGTGCGTGCATGCGGTCAGGTCTGCATCGGAGCGGAGAAATACCGTCAGATTGTTCATGCCGGTAACGGCCTCAGCCGTTTCGGGCAGATTTTGCACGGCATCGGCAAATGCCCACAAACGCTGCTGTTTTTCCGGCGCGGCGGGCGGCGGCAGCACGCAAACCAATGCCGATTCGCTGATGGGAGTAATCTCGATGGCAGACATGATTGGATTTGTAGCGTTTTGTTATCTTATGTAGTGATTTTATATTAATCTTTTCAATAAGTTTGTCAAGGCCGTCTGAAAAAACGCCGTTTAAGCCTTACAAACATAAAAAAAAGATGTATTTCGCAACAGTTTCTTTTAAAATATAGCAATTGCATAACCACAAGATTACAAGCTAAAAAAGGGAAAGCATGCGCTATCACGGAACCATTATGCGCTGGGACTACGAGCTCGGCTTCGGATTCATTAAAGAAGAACAAACCAAATCTGAAATCTTTGCCCATATCGGTGAATTTGAAACCGAAAATCCGCCCCCGCGCGACGGCGAAACCGTGTCGTTCGACATCGTCAGCAACAGCCACGGCACGGAAGAAGCCAAAAATATCGAATACACCAACCGCCGCCGCAAGCCCGTTGCGGTGGATATCGAAACAGAAGAAGACTCGCCTAAAAACCTGTCGCTTTGGCTGAAAGGCATGGTGGCTGCTTTGGTGGGCATTCCCCTGTTGGGTGCGGCCGGCTATTACGGCTTGAGCCGTTGGCAGGATTATCAGGCCGAACACCGCGTAACGGGCGTAATGGTCGATCAAGTGGCCGACAAAATGATGGCCGAACGCGAAGCATGGAAAAGGGCGGTGGAATCTCCCGCGCAAAGGAAATCCGCTTCCCCTTTCAAATGCGACGGACGCACACATTGCTCGCAAATGAAATCGTTTGCCGAAGCGCAATATTTCTTGGGGCTGACGTAGATTAGCAGTCATGATAGGCTGCCAAAATGAAGATAACCCACTGTAAGTTAAAGAAGAGTCTGCAAAGAAAACTGCTTGAATATTTTGTATTGGAAGTAACCGCACGTTCTGCTGCCGATATCTTGGGTATTCAGCCCAATACGGCTATTCTCTTCTACCGTAAAATCCGTCTTGTTATCAGCCATCATTTGGCTTTGGAAGCAGATCAGGTTTTTGAGGGCACTATAGAATTGGATGAGAGCTATTTCGGCGGTAAGCGTAAAGGAAAGCGCGGTAGGGGAGCAGCAGGTAAAGTGGTGGTTTTCGGTATCCTTAAACGTGGAGGTAAGGTTTATACGGTTGTAGTGAATAATGCCCGAAAGGAAAGTTTATTTCCTGTTATTACAAGGAAAATTACACCTGATAGCGTAGTTTATACGGACTGCCTGAGCAGTTACGACGTGTTGGATGTCAGCGGTTTTCACCATCACAGGATTAATCACAGCAAAAAGTTTGCCGACCGACACAACCATATCAACGGCATTGAGAATTTTTGGAATCAGGCGAAACGTGTCTTGCGCAAATACAACGGAATTGACCGAAAATCTTTTCCTCTGTTCTTGAAAGAATGTGAGTTTCGTTTTAACTTCGGGACACCAAAGCAGCAGTTAAAAACTTTGCGGCTTTGGTGTGGTGTTTAGGGCTAATCTACTTCAGCCCCTATTTCTTAGAATACTGCCCCAATGTGAAGATGGACGGCGACCGTAACGGCATTCCCTGCGAGGAACAGTTTGCCGACGAAATCAAGCAGGCCGGCATGGATACCGGCAAAAACAATGGCAGCATAGGTTCCAAATTGGCAGGCATGTTCGACGATAAAGACAGCGATAACGAGCGCGGCGGCATTTGGTCGGATAACGACGGCGGCCGCAAGAGAAGATAAAGTCGGCGTATCCGCATGGCCGTCTGAAAGTAACCGTTCAGACGGCCTGACATTTTTGCAAACTCCTTGCAAAGGTCTCTGCCTGTTGCTTTGAAATCGCGTTGCCCTGCATCATCGTGAGATCAATCAACACCACAACACGCCGAATCATCTGCCGAAACAGAAAAAGATTTTTCATCAAGCCGATTTCTTTTAAAATAAGCCCATTCCGAATCAGGCCGTTTCAGACGGCCTTTAAAGCATGTTGTTCGTCGGCATTGCGGCGGTATTTCGGATCAATATCCACAACTATATTTGCCGCGTTTAAAAGCCCCTAGGGATGTCCAATCTCGCAGTGTTTTGTCTTGCCCCTGCGGATTGTTCTAAAAACTGTTCCGCAAGCGACCAATCACATGCTTACACTTAATACATTCAAAACAGAGCATCTACATGAATCTACATCAAACCGTATCCCGCGAAGCGGAACAAGCCTTTGCCGCGGCCGGTATCGCCGGTGCCCCCGTGATTTTACAGCCTGCTAAAAATGCCGATTTCGGCGATTTTCAAATCAACGGCGTGATGGGCGCCGCCAAGCAGGCCAAACAAAAACCGCGCGAGTTGGCGCAAAAAGTGGCCGATGCTTTATCAGGCAGCGACGTGATTGAACGCGCCGAAGTGGCCGGCCCCGGCTTCATCAACCTGCGCATTGCCCCCGCCTTTCTTTCAGACGGCCTGCAAAAAGCCTTGGCCGACACTGCACGTTTGGGTGTACAAGAAGCGGAACGCAAACAAACCGTCGTGATCGATTATTCTTCGCCCAACTTGGCCAAAGAAATGCACGTCGGCCATTTGCGCTCCAGCATCATCGGCGACAGCATCGCCCGCATTCTCGGCTTTTTAGGCCACAAGGTTGTCCGCCAAAACCATGTGGGCGACTGGGGTACGCAGTTCGGCATGTTGGTTGCCTATATGGTGGAACAACAACAAGACAACGCCGAGTTTGAGCTGGCCGATTTGGAACAGTTTTACCGCAATGCCAAAGTACGCTTCGATGAAGACGCCGCGTTTGCCGACACCGCCCGCGAATATGTGGTGAAGCTGCAAGGCGGCGATGAACACGTTTTGGCTCTGTGGAAGCAGTTTGTCGAGATTTCTCTGAAGCACGCGCAGAATGTTTACGACACGCTCGGCTTGCTGCTCACGCCCGACGATGTGGCCGGCGAATCGATATACAACGACGATTTGCAGGCCGTAGTCGATGATTTGAGCGCTAAAGGTTTGGCTGTGGACGACGACGGTGCCAAAGTGGTGTTTTTAGACGAATTTAAAAACCAAGACGGCGATCCGGCTGCCTTTATCGTGCAAAAACAAGGCGGCGGTTTTCTCTATGCCAGCACCGATTTGGCCTGTATGCGTTACCGTGTAGGCACACTTCAAGCCGACCGTTTGCTGTATGTGGTTGACCACCGCCAAAAACTGCATTTCGAGCAGCTGTTTACCACTTCGCGCAAAGCAGGCTATCTGCCCGAAAACGTACAGGCAGAATTTATCGGCTTCGGCACCATGATGGGCAAAGACGGCAAGCCGTTCAAAACCCGTAGCGGCGATACCGTGAAGCTGGTGGATTTGCTCAACGAAGCGGTTGAGCGTGCAACAGAGTTGGTAAAGAGCAAAAATGCCGAATTGGCTGAAAACGAAGCCAAAGCCATCGGCCGTACCGTCGGCATCGGCGCGGTCAAATACGCCGACTTGAGCAAAAACCGCGCCAGCGATTATGTGTTCGATTGGGACAACATGCTCAGTTTCGAAGGCAATACCGCGCCTTACCTGCAATACGCCTACACCCGCGTGCAAAGCGTGTTCCGCAAAGCAGGGGAGTGGGACGAAACCGCCGCGCCGGTGTTGACCGAACCGTTGGAAAAACAGCTTGCCGTTGAATTGCTGAAATTTGAAGACGTGTTGCAGTCTGCCGCCGATACTTCCCACCCGCATTATTTGGCGGGCTATCTCTACCAAGTAGCCACCCTGTTCAGCCGTTTTTATGAAGCCTGCCCGATTCTGAAAGCGCAAGGCGAGGCCCGCAATACCCGGTTGCAGTTGGCCAAATTAACCGGCGCAACCCTGAAACAAGGTTTGGAATTGCTGGGCATTGAAACGCTGGATGTAATGTAATCCGCTCGGGGGTTAAGTTTATTCAAATCAAGAGCCGTTAATATGATAATATAGCGGTCGACATAACTGTCAGAACCCATGCCGGACAAAGCAAAGCTTGTGTCCGGCAAAACTTTTCGATCATAACAATAAGGAAATACCTACCATGAAATCAAACGTTACGCTCACTATCATTGCTGCATGTGTACTCGCGGCTTGCGGAAGCAGCGGCCATAAAGCACCTGTTGCTGTGTCTAAGCCGCAATTGGAGGCTCACGGAGCGAAGAAAGAATCGGCTGACAAATCTCAGGATTTAGACGGGCAAAATTCTTCTAATGAAGGATCTCAACCTAAACAAGAAGCTAAACAAGAACCCGAACAAGAGCCTAAGCAAGAAGCTAAACAGGAGCCTAAGCAAGAAGCTAAACAAGAACCTAAACAGGAATCTAAACAAGAGCCTGAACAGGAGCCTAAGCAAGAGCCTGAACAGGAGCCTAAGCAAGAGCCTAAACAGGAGCCTAAACAGGAGCCTAAGCAAGAGCCTAAACAGGAGCCTAAACAGGAGCCTAAGCAAGAGCCTAAGCAAGAGCCTAAGCAAGAGCCTAAGCAAGAGCCTAAACAGGAGCCTGAACAAGAGCCTAAACAGGAGCCTAAACAGGAGCCTGAACAGGAGTCCAAACAAGAACTTGCGCCTGAATTGCTGAAAACCGACAATTCCGAGCCTCAAGCAGAAGCCCGTCCTTCGGATCAGGAAGTATTCTCCCGTTTAAGCCCATATGCCAAAGGTGGTTTGATAACAGACGGTTTCTTTAAAATGATATTCAATGAAGGCTCGAAAAAAATAGAACTCGACATTATTAAGCCCCATCATTTCACCGGCCAACACCAAATAGAAACATTGCGCGATATCGAAGGGGCATTGGTCGGCTATTATGGTTATGCCCGTGTGGCCGAACAGAGGCTGGACGATAACCGTGAACAGTATGCGGTTGATCACCATTACTTTATGCAATATGCAGATCCGACTTTGATGAAGCGTCCGGTAGGGCTTGAAAACATTACCTACAACGGCAAAATGCTGTATCAATACAAAGCTTACCCTAACAACCCTTCTGAGGCGGATGTCGAGGCCGTGTATTATGGTAAGGATAAAACGTTGAGCATGACCATTACTTCGCGTGAAGACGGTGTGTGGAAGCTGCATCAAGGCAGAACGCCCAAAAGCCCTGCTTTTGTGAATGTGGATGAGCGCGGGAGCGTAGCCGGAAATCTGATGTTTTTGAGTAACGAAAGGACGAAAGTAGTGCCCGACGGGCATTTTATCGGCGGCTTATACGGCAAAAACGGCAGCGTATTAACCGGTTACGTCTATTCTGAAGAGAGAGATAAAGAGTGGCAGGGTGCGGTAGGCGCAACAGCCGTTGCCAAACCTGCGCCTTAAGTTCAGCCTTTTCATGATTAAAGCCGATTATCGGTAGGCTATGGTACAGGCCGTCTGAAATTGTTCAGACGGCCTGTTTATTGATTGGCTTTAAAAGCGGTATGCCGGCAGGATTCTTTCTATCATTGCCTGCAATATCCTGATAATATAAACACATAATATGACAGATAGACGAGGTATGCGATGAGTTGGTTGGTTTTGCTGGTGTTGATAGGCGTGCTGGTGGTGCTGCCGATCGTGATTTACAACCGTTTGGTGCGTGAGCGTAACGAATACCGCAATGCGTTTGCACAAATCCAAGTACAGCTCAAGCGCAGGCATGATTTGATTCCGAATTTGGTGGAAAGCACGCGGGCCTATTTGGAACACGAAAGCCAAACGCTGGAAGCGGTGATTCAGGCGCGCAACCATGCGGCGGGGTTGTTGGAATCGGCTGCCGTCGGCAGGGCAGATGAAAACACGGTGGATATTCTTTCATTGGCGGCGGGCGAGCATCAGTTGAGCGCCGCTTTGCGCCAGTTGAGCGTGACGGTGGAGGCATATCCCGAGTTGCAGGCCAACCGTTCGGTGCAAGCGTTAACCGAAGAGTTGGCCGGTGCGGAAAACCGTGTAGCGTTTGCGCGCCAAGCCTATAACGATGCGGTGCTGGCCTACAATAACGCCCGCGAAACCTTCCCGGCATCGTTGTTGGCCGATTTTTTCGGACACCGGCACAACGCGGCCATGCTGCAATTTGACGACCATGCGGTAATCAGCCGTGTGCCGCAGATTGAATTGCGCCGTTGAGCAGCCTGATTATGCGTTTCCGTCAATATCAGAAAGACGCCCGCCGCATCAGCAGCGGGCTTTTGTGCCTGTATGCTTTGGCCGTGATGTCGGTGGCCGGCTTGACTGCTTATGTTACCGCGCTTATCTGTTCGTTCTACATCGTACCGCCTTCCGAAGGCTCCGGCATCGGGTACAGCAAAACCATTTTTATTGTGGTGTTTGCAGCTATTTCGGCGGTTATCATAGGCGCGGGCTGGGTGCGTTTGCGCCAGCTTTCGGCAGGCGGCCATGTGGTTGCCGAAGCTTTGGGCGGCATGCGGATAACGCGCGGCAAAGCGGGTTTGGCCGAACGGCGTTTGCTGAATGTGGTGGAAGAAATGGCCATTGCTTCGGGCGTGCGTATGCCTAAGGTGTATGTGCTGCCCGATTTGAGCCTGAATGCTTTTGCGGCAGGCATGAGCGAGAATGATGCCGTTATCGGCATCACACGCGGTGCGGTTCAAGGTTTCGACCGCAATGAGCTGCAGGCGGTAGTGGCGCATGAATTCAGCCATATTCTTAACGGCGATATGCGCCGCAATATGCAGTTGTGCGGCTGCCTGTACGGTTTGCAGATGATAACCAGCCTCGGCCATTTTTTTATGCACGGCGATACCGGGTCTTCGTTGCGAAGCGGCGAAAGCCGCGGCCTGCCGACCATGTTTTTGGGTGTAGTGTTGCTGTGTTTGGGCTTTGTGGGTTCGTTGGCCGCAAGCTGGATTCAGGCGGCCATCAGCAGGCAGCGCGAGTTTTTGGCAGACGCTTCCGCCGTTCAGTTTACGCGCCAAAGCGACGGTTTGGCTTCGGCGTTATATAAAGTGGCGGTGGCTTCCCATAGAAGGTTAACGTCGCCTTATGCTGCGGAATATGCCCACTTTATGTTTGAAGGCGTGCATGAGGCCGATATTTTCGACAAACTGGCGGCCACCCACCCCGATATTTATCTGCGCATCGAGCGGCTCAGCCCGTTTAAAGCCCGCCGCTGGAAGAAAGAAATCCGTGAAGCCCAATCGGTACGCACAGATTTTTTCTTCACATCTTCAGCGGCTTATCTTTCAGACGGCCGCAGTGATTTTTCAGCTGCCGAAGCAGAATACCAACAAAAACACCTCAGCCGGCAAACCGCCGAAGCGATTCGCGCTTTTGACCCCGAATCGGCAGGCCGGGCGGATGAGTTGGCGCGTATTGCGCCAAGACATTGGTTGAGCGCGGAAGGCGACGGCGAACGCCTGTTGGTGGTGTTGGCCTGCTTGTTTGCCCCGCAGGCATCGGCTCGTGCGGCTGAACAAGTGTGGGAAACGGCTTTTCCTTTGCGTTTCGCGTTTTACCGACGCTTGAGCCGCCACCCTTTGCCGCAGCCCGTACATCAGGCTCTGTTGGAGCATTTGCTGCCTTCCGCCGCCGCGCTGCCGCCCGATGAGCGCGAGCGTTTGCACGCCGATTTATACGCATTGGTTCAGAACGAAACCTTGTCGCCCGATGCCGCCGTATTGTGGTTGGAAGCTGCTGCATGGTTGGGATGGTTTAAGCCCGTTTCAGACGGCCTCTCGGAAGCGCAAATCCATACCGCCGTTATCCAAGCCGTGCAAGATTGGGCGGCCGAGGCAGGCCGTCTGAACCCTTTCGCCGCGCGAGAACTGCCGCATACCTTGCACCGCATGGCTGCTCTGGAACGCCGTAAGTGGTTGCTTTTGAGCGAAGCGTGCTGCCGGATTTTGGCAGAAGGCGGGCAGGAAGATTGGCGCACGCGGGCACAGGTTGCGGTAAAGCTGTATGGCCGGTGAAGCCTTAACCTGTTCAACGTTCCGTTGCGGCGGTGTTTTCAGTTAAAACGCCTGTGCCGGCGATTTCGGCCGAATGCCCGTGCCGAGGCCGTCTGAAAAGTAAATTCCGCTTTATTGCATCATAAATTTCAGACGGCCTATCGGCTTGCTGCGGCTTTAGTTTAGAATACACACTTTGCTTTAACCGACATCCGCAACGTGAAAATACTCATACTCGGCAGCGGGCAGGTAGGTTCTACCGTTGCCCACAACCTTGCCTCCATACCCGGTAACGACGTCACCATCATCGATATAGACGAAAACGCCCTGCACAATATCGGCAGCCGTTTAGACGTTCAAACCGTGCTCGGCAACGGCGCATCGCCGCTGGTGTTGGAGCGCGCCGGTGCGGCCGATGCCGACCTGATGCTGGCGCTGACCCGCAGCGACGAAACCAATATTGTGGCCTGTAAAATGGCAGCCGGTTTGTTTAACATTCCCGGCCGCATCGCCCGCGTGCGTTCCACCGATTATCTGGAATACCGCGCGCCCGGCAGCAATGAATACGACAACAGCCTTTCGCTGTTCGACATTACCGAATCCATCAGCCCCGAACAGCTGGTTACCGAGCGGTTGGTCGGCCTGATCAGCTACACCAGTGCTTTGCAGGTGCTGCGGTTTGCCAACGACAGAGCACGAATGGTGATTGTGCAGGCGCGTAAAGGCGGGCTGTTGGTCAACAGAGAAATTTCCCAAATCAACAAGCACCTTCCCGAAGGTGTCGACTGCCAAATCTGCGCCATCTACCGCAACAACCATCTGATCGTGCCTTCGGCCAAAACCGTGATTATCGAAGGGGACGAAGTATTCTTTGTGGCCGCCACCGAATACGTGGCCGCCATCATGCGCGAATTGCGCCCGCGCGAGCAGCAAAACCGCCGCATTATGATTGCCGGCGGCGGCAACATCGGTTACCGCTTGGCCAAGCAGCTCGAAAACCAGTACGACATCAAAATCATCGAATTCAACCGGCCGCGCGCCGAATGGTTGGCCGAACATCTCGACAATGCCCTAGTGCTGCAAGGTTCGGCTTCCGACGAAACCCTGCTCGAAGCCGAATATATCGACGAAATCGACGTATTCTGCGCATTGACGAACGACGACGAAAACAACATCATGTCGAGCCTGCTGGCCAAAAATCTCGGTGCCAAGCGCGTGATTTCGATTGTGAACCGCTCCAGCTATGTAGATTTGCTCGAAGGCAACAAAATCGACATCGTCGTGTCGCCGCACCTGATTACCATCGGCTCGATTTTGGCGCACATCCGCCGCGGCGATGTGGTGGCGGTGCATCCGCTGCGGCGCGGCACCGCAGAGGCCATCGAAGTGGTGGTGCACGGCGACAAACACACGTCTGCGCTGGTAGGCCGCCGCGTTTCCGAGATCAAATGGCCGCAAGGTTGCCATTTCGCCGCTCTTGTGCGCGACAACCAAGTGATCATGGGGCATAAAGAAGACGCCGAAATGGCCGACGGCGACCACATCATCTTTTTCGTATCGCGCCGCCGCGTATTGCGCGAACTGGAAAAACTGATTGAAGTAAAAATGGGCTTTTTCGGTTAAACATCAGGGCGCGCCGTTACCGTGTTTTCAGACGGCACGCCCCGAAGCCGCCGCCCGCGCAGGCCGTCTGAAAACACGGCAAACACTTTTTCAGACGGCCTCTGCGCACATAACCGTTTCAACGCTCGACACCATACCGGAAAACCATCATGAACATCCGAGTGAAAATCTGCGGCATCACCCGCCCCGAAGACGCCCTTGCCGCCGCCCGAGCGGGTGCTGATGCGGTCGGTTTGGTGTTTTACGAAAAAAGCAAACGCCGCATTACCGTGGCCCAAGCACAAGAAATCGTGCGCGTGTTGCCGCCGTTTGTGAGCGTAGTGGCTCTGTTTGTGAACGAAGATGCCGCGCGCATCCACGATATTTTGGCGCGGGTGCCGGTGGATGTGATTCAGTTTCACGGCGATGAAGACGATGCCTTTTGCGCTCAGTTCAGACGGCCTTATTTAAAAGCCGTGCGGGTGCGGCATGCAGAAGATATTCAGACGGCCTGTGCGCAGTTTCCCAACGCCCGCGCCTTGCTGTTTGATGCCTACCACCCGACCGAATACGGCGGCACGGGGCAGCAGTTTGATTGGACGCTGCTGCCGGAGCAGTTGGCCAAACCGTGGGTTTTGGCAGGCGGCCTCACGCCGGAGAATGTAGCCGAAGCCGTGCGTCTCAGCGGTGCGGCGGCGGTAGATGTGTCCGGCGGCGTGGAGCGTGAGCCGGGCATTAAAGATGCCGATAAAATGGCATGGTTTGTGAAGAATGCAAAACAGGCGGCCGGAGCCGTCTGAACGCGGCGGTTGGAATCCGTTTATTAAAGTGTTGTATATTTTTCCGATTTTCAAATAACTAAGGCAATTTCCATGAAAAACTACCAAGCTCCCGACGCACAGGGATTTTTCGGCGAACACGGCGGCGTATATGTTTCCGAAACCCTGATTCCCGCCTTGCAAGAATTGGCCGAAGCCTACCGCGAAGCCAAAAACGATCCGGCTTTTTGGGAAGCGTTCCGCCACGATTTGAAACATTACGTCGGCCGTCCCAGCCCGGTTTATCATGCCGCGCGTTTGAGTGAAAAGCTCGGCGGGGCGCAAATCTGGCTCAAGCGCGAAGACCTCAACCACACCGGCGCGCATAAAGTGAACAATACCATTGGTCAGGCCTTGCTGGCCAAGCGCATGGGCAAAAAACGCGTGATTGCCGAAACCGGCGCGGGGCAGCACGGTGTGGCGAGTGCCACGGTTGCCGCGCGTTTCGGCATGGAATGCCATGTTTATATGGGGGCGGACGACATCCAACGCCAAGCGCCGAACGTGTTCCGCATGAAGCTGTTGGGGGCGAACGTGGTGAGTGTCGACAGCGGTTCGCGCACGTTGAAAGATGCCATGAACGAAGCCATGCGCGAGTGGGTGGCACGGGTGGACGACACGTTCTACATCATCGGCACCGCCGCCGGCCCCGCGCCTTATCCCGAAATGGTGCGCGATTTCCAATGCGTGATCGGCAATGAAGCCAAAGAGCAGATGCTTGAAGCCATCGGCCGCCAGCCCGATGCGGCTGTGGCCTGTGTGGGCGGCGGCTCCAACGCCATCGGCTTGTTTTATCCCTATCTCGGCGAAGAAAACGTGCGTTTGGTCGGCGTGGAAGCGGGCGGTAAAGGCGTGGATACCGACGAACATGCCGCGCCGATTACCAGCAAAGCCCCGATCGGCGTGCTGCACGGTTTCCGCAGCTATCTGATGCAGGACGAACACGGCCAAGTGGTCGGCACCCATTCGGTATCCGCCGGTTTGGATTACCCGGGCATCGGCCCCGAACACAGCCATTTGGCCGACCTCGGCCGCGTCGAATACCATGCCGCCAACGACGATGCCGCACTGGAAGCCTTTGATTTGCTGTGCCGCTACGAAGGCATTATCCCCGCGCTGGAAAGCAGCCACGCGCTGGCGTGGGCGGTGGCCGAAGCGCCGAAGATGGGCAAAGACCAAGTGATTTTGGTGAACTTGTCCGGTCGCGGCGACAAAGACATTAATACCGTAGCCAAGCTCAAAGGTATCGAACTGTAACGTTGCGGGCAGCAAAGGCCGTCTGAAACGGCCGACCTGCCTAAGCAAAACTGTTAAATTGAAAGCAACCACATGATGTTTACCCAAGCCGCCGAACAACTTTCTACCGTGCGCGATATTTTGCGCTTTGCCGTCAGCCGTTTTAACGAAGCCGACCTGCATTTCGGGCATGGTAGCGACAATGCCCACGACGAGGCCGCCTATCTGATTCTGCATACCTTGAGCCTGCCGCTGGATATGCTCGAACCGTATCTCGATGCCAAGCTGCTCGACAGCGAAAAAGAAGAAGTGTTGGGCTTGATTGAAAAGCGCGTTACCGAACGTGTGCCCGTGGCTTATTTAACCAATCAGGCTTGGCAGGGCGATTTTGATTTTTATGTGGACGAGCGCGTGATTGTGCCGCGTTCGTTTATCTACGAACTTTTGGGCGAGCCGCTTGCGCCGTGGATAGAGCATGAAGAGCTGGTTCACCGCGCTTTGGATTTATGCACGGGCAGCGGCTGTTTGGCGGTTCAGATGGCCTATCATTATCCGGCTGCCGAAATCGACGCGGTCGATTTGAGCCTCGACGCTTTGGAAGTGGCCGCCATCAACGTGGAAGACTACGGCTTGGAAGAGCGCATCAATCTGATTCACACCGATTTGTTTGAAGGCTTGGAAGGCACTTACGATTTAATCGTGTCGAACCCGCCTTATGTTGATGCCGAATCGGTGGAAGCCCTGCCGCAGGAATATCTGCACGAACCCGAACTGGCATTGGGCAGCGGTTCAGACGGCCTCGATGCCACCCGCGAGATTATTTTGCATGCCGCCAAGTTTTTGAACCCCAAAGGCGTGCTGCTGGTGGAAATCGGCCACAACCGCGATGTATTGGAAGCGGCCTATCCCGAACTGCCGTTCACTTGGCTGGAAACCAGCGGCGGCGACGGCTTCGTGTTCCTGCTGACCCGCGAGCAGCTGTTGGGCGAAGCGTGATGGTGATGTAAACAGGCAGAGACCTTTTCAAAGCCTTCATCTGCAGCGCATTTCTGCATTGTGCGCTGCTCGCTAGTTTGACTATACGCCTTGAGCT
The DNA here is from genome assembly GCF_022870885.1 of Neisseria dumasiana. Lineage (NCBI taxonomy): Bacteria > Pseudomonadati > Pseudomonadota > Betaproteobacteria > Neisseriales > Neisseriaceae > Neisseria > Neisseria dumasiana. The sequence goes on from NZ_CP091509.1 coordinate 633,557, forward strand.
GCATCTAGATCTTAAGGTTTTGCACAGCAATCAGGCCGTCTGAAAAATTATTTTCAGACGGCCTGATTGCTGTGTGAACCTAATTTCACGTTTTAAAACGGCAATCCGCAAGCCCCCGAAGCCTGCCGGTGTTGCCGGTAGCGGTCGGCCAAATCATACAGAATCATCGCAGTCAGCCCCCAAATGTCGTAGTGCAGATAAGGCAGGGCGGGGGTGTTGAGGCGGTTGCCGTTGTAGTTGAGCGTTCGGGTTTCATACGCGCGGGTGTCGAGTGCCACGGAGAGAGGCAGGTAAAAAATTTCTTCCACTTCCGCCGCATTGGGGAAGGTGGGCGGATTGCCGGCACATAACGCGGGCACGGGAGAAACAATGTAGCCCGAAGGCGTGTAATAAGGTTGGAAGTGCGGAAAGGTTTGCCAATGCTCGGCGCCGATGCCGGTTTCTTCGGCTGTTTCGCGCAAAGCGGTGTGGGTAAGGTTGGTGTCGGTAGCATCTTTTCTGCCGCCTGCCAGCGCAATCTGCCCCGCATGTTCGGGTAGGGCGGCATTGCGGCGGGTAAGCAGAACCTGCCATTGGCTGTCGCGGCAGACCATGCCCAGCAAAACGGCGGCTTCGCGCGTGGCGGTTTGCGCAAACAAGGCATTGCGCCGCTTGCCTGCGTCGGCGGGGTAATGTGCGGCTTGTTGTAAAAAACCGGCAAGTTCGGATTGGGTCATGTGTGCACCTGCGTATTGTGTTCAGACGGCCTCGTTATTTGGGGGCGTGTCGTTAGAAAGCATTGCGGCGGTATGTTCACAGCCGATTTTATAGTCAACCGACTTAACTTGATACTGCGGCGTTGCTGTCTTGTGTGAAAAATAAGTGGATTGTCTGTCGCTTCTCAAGCCTTCCGGTTGCGCACCCTAAAATAAGCCGTTTCTGCATGATATATCTGTTTGGCGGCCGGTGTGAAACCGCTTAGATATGCGGTTGCGTATCCGGCCTGTTTAAATGTTGCGGCAGATAACTTTACATATGTAATTATGATTTCTGCAATGTCAACAAAGCTCCATGCTTGTGATAAAGTATCGCACATCTGTTTTTCAGGATACAGGCCGTCTGAAATCATGTGCCTGATCCTGCACATATCGAAGGAAAGTTTTATGTTTTTGGGAAAAAACCGCATGCGTTTTGCGGCACTTGCCGTAATGGCTGTGTTTGCCGGTCAGGCTTATGCACAGGCAGAGGCGTCGAAGCAGCCCGAACAGTCGGTGAAATCTGTGGTGGCAAGAAAAAGCCAATATACGCCCGAAGAGCGTGCTTCGGAATACGAACGCCGTTCGGCCATTGTTGAGCGTGCCAACCATCTCTTTACCCTGTTGGGCGGCGAAATGGCGGTGCAGAAAGGCGATCCGGGCACGGCATTGGCCACCTATATCGTGATGCTCAACCGCACCAAAGACCCGGTGGTGGCAGAGCGTGCGGTAGAAATGGCTGTGGCGCTGCGCGCCTATCAGCAGGCCGGTCAGATTTACCAAATATGGCGCGAAATCGAACCGGTGCCGGGAGATGCCCAAAAACGGATGGCGTGGACGCTCGATTTAATCAACGGCAAGTCGGAAGCCGCAGCCAAAGGCTTGGAAGCCGTACTCGAGCGTGCGAACGAAGAGCAAACCCGCCGTATTTTCCTGCTGCTTGCGCAAATGAGCCTGCAACATGCTTCTTTGGCGGAGAAAGCCGGAAAAGAAGTGCACAAAGCCGCGAAAAAACATGCCGATAAGCCCGAAGCAGCCATTGCCGATCTGATTTTAAGCGCCCAAAGAGAGCGGGAACGCGATGCCGTTCAGGCTTTGCAAAATCTGGCCAAGCTGGATACCGATATTCTACCGCCTACCGAAATCACCCTGAGGCTGGTTGCCCAACACAGCCCCAAAGTCTTGCGCCGTTTTTTTGCAGAAACCGACACCGCCAAACTTTCCCCCGTATGGCAGGAATTGGAAATCAGCGGATTGATTGCAGACGGCCAGCATGACAAAGCCTATCAACGTCTGCAAACCTTGTTAAACGAAAACCCGAATGCCGATCTGTATATTCAGGCCGCCATTTTGTCGGTAACGCGCGAAGACGATATTTCCGTAGTCGGCAACTATCTCGACAGAGCCTACCGTATCGGCACCAGCGAACAAAAGAGCAGGGCGGCCGTGATCGGTGCCATGCGTTATGCAGATGTAAAAGATTTCAAACAAGCCAAATCGTGGGTGGAGCGCATTACCTCGCCCGAATTTAACTTCGATAAAGCCGTATTGAAAGCCTCCATCGAAGCCGAGCAGGGCAATGGCCGCAATGCTTTGGCAGAAGCGCGCCGTGCACAAAAACTGCCTGAAAAACAGGGGCGGTTTTTCGGCATGAGCGATATCCAGCGCGTTTATCTGTTTGCATTGAGCAAGCACAACAGCCCGCAAGAAGCACTGTCCGAATTGAATGCTTTGGCCGCAGATGCCGAAAAACAGCCCGACGGCAAAGAGCGGCTGTCGGATATCCTTTACCAGCGCGCCATGCTTTATGCCGACAAACTCAACCGCCCCGAAAAAGCCGTAACCGACCTGCGCCGTTATCTCGAGCTTAATCCGGACAGCGCAATAGGCATGAATGCCCTTGGCTACACCATGTTTTCCTTGCCGAAATACGATGTCGAAGAAGCATTCAAACTGATTCAGGCGGCCTATCAGCAGGAACCCGAGTCCGCCGCCATCAACGACAGTTTGGGATGGGCATATTACCTGAAAGGCGATGCCCAAGCCGCATTGCCCTATCTCGAATACGCATTTGAACAGTTTCCGGATCCCGAAGTAGCCGCACATTTAGGCGAAGTATTCTGGAAGCTCGGCCAGCAGGAAAAAGCCAAAACCGTTTGGCAGCAAGGGTTGGATAAAGACCGCAACCATGCCGTGCTGAGAAAAACCCTGCAACGGTTCGGTGTGCAGCTTCCCGAAAAAGCAAAACGTGCCAAAGCCAAGAAAAAATAAAGAAGCAGGCCGTCTGAAAACCTTTATTTCAGACGGCCTCAATGTCAGATTTACATCGGCTTGAATAAACGGCCGTCTGAATATCCACTCTTAAGGCAATCTATGAAATACAACCGTTTCAAACCCATATTACCCGTTGCAGCCTTATTGATGCTGGTTGCGTGCGCCCAACCCCACATGGCGGGCAAAGAAAGCTGGCGCGCACAAACCGATATTCCCGATTTTGCCGCCGACGGCCGCTTGGCTGTAAAAATGAACGAAAAAGGCTCGTATGCCAATTTCGACTGGACGTACCAAAACCAAGTCCAAACAATTGACGTCAACACCCCGCTGGGCAATACCATCGGCCAACTTTGCCAAGACCAACAAGGCGTGCTGGCCGTGGACAGCAAAGGAAAAAAATATCAAGCGGCCACCCCGCAGCAATTAAGCGAGCAACTATTAGGCTTCGCCTTGCCAGTACAATATCTGCATGTGTGGGCCAACGGCCAATGGGTTGCCAACGCGCCGTACCAACTGTTGCCCGACGGGCGTTTGCAGCAATTTGAATGGACGATTACCCGTTCCCTCAATACAGACGGCACGCCGAAAATCCTGTTATTGGAAAGCAGCCGATTAACATTGAGGCTGGTGTTCGACCAAATGGAATACGCCCGCAATGCCGATGCCGCAACCCAATGCGCAGCAAGATAAACAATAAAATCAATCAATGGATTGAAGGAAAATTATGACGCAGGCCATTGTTCCGAACCATGCCACAGCTTATCCCGCACCCGCCAAATTGAACTTGGATTTGCGCATCACCGGCCGCTTGGAAAACGGATATCACTGCTTGGAAAGCATTTTCTGTTTGATTGATCTGCAAGACACGGTTTATCTTGCCCCCCGCAACGACGGCAAAATCATCTTGCACACCCCGTTGCAGAACGTGCCGCCCGAAACGGATTTAACCTATCGGGCCGCTGCCGCTTTGCAGCCTTATTCAGACGGCCTAAAAGGCGTGGATATTTGGTTGGATAAACGTATTCCCATGGGCGGGGGCTTGGGAGGAGGCAGTTCCGATGCGGCAACGGTATTGATCGCCCTCAATACCTTGTGGCAATGCGGTTTGACCACGCCCGAGTTGATAGATATAGGCGTCAAACTCGGTGCAGACGTACCGTTTTTTATTTTCGGACGTAACGCTTTTGCCAAAGGCATAGGCGAGCAACTCACGCAGATTGACCTTCCCCAACAATGGTTTGTTGTAGTAAAACCACCGGTTCACGTCAGCACGGCTGCGATTTTTTCACACGAACGCTTGACACGGGATTCCCAACCCAGCATAATGCCGACTTTGCAATCGCTGCAACCTTTCAGAAATGATATGCAGGCGGTTGTGTTTCAGGAGTATCCTGAAGTCTTGAAGGCTTATCAGTTGCTGGAAAAAATAGGCAAACCTTTAATGACCGGTTCCGGCGCCTGTTTATTCATCGCTTTTGACAGCGAAGAAAATGCAAACTCAGCCTTAAGCAAAGTTTCAAAACACTATGAAGCATATTGTGTGAAAAGCTTAGATGTTCATCCGCTGCTGAATAGTTAACAGTTGATTGTGTTGGGGAGTCGTCAAGTGGTTAAGACACTGGATTTTGATTCCAGCATGCGAAGGTTCGAATCCTTCCTCCCCAGCCAACCCCTCATTGGGGAGTCGTCAAGTGGTTAAGACACTGGATTTTGATTCCAGCATGCGAAGGTTCGAATCCTTCCTCCCCAGCCAATAAAAAAGCGTGTGAGTTTACTTGCACGCTTTTTATTTTGTGAGAAGGTTTTCATTTAAGAGGCTTTGAGAAGACTTTAACGCAACAAAGTCTAGGGCCGTCTGAAAAAATATCAAGAATTAAAGAAGGGGCTTTGATGGTTGACCGTTGGCGCGTATAATAACCGCTTCGGCTGGCCGGCCAAAAGCAGAAGGAAGCAATAATGTTTTCCGAGCACAACCCCAATACACATCCAGGTGACGAAGATATGGCTGCATATGACAGTTTGATGGTTTTTACCGGTAATGCCAATCCGGAATTGGCTCAAAAAGTGGTTAAACATCTAGATATTTCCTTGGGAAATGCCTCCGTCAGCAAGTTTTCAGACGGAGAAGTAGCCATAGAACTTCTGGAAAATGTGCGCGGGCGTGATGTTTTCATTCTTCAGCCTACCTGTGCACCCACCAACGACAACTTGATGGAAATCCTTACCATGGCCGATGCCTTGAAGCGTGCATCAGCGGGGCGCATTACAGCAGCGATTCCTTATTTCGGCTATGCCCGCCAAGATCGCCGCCCCCGTTCCGTGCGCGTTCCGATTTCTGCCAAACTGGTTGCCAATATGCTTTATTCGGTAGGTATCGACAGGGTGTTGACCGTTGATCTGCATGCCGATCAAATTCAAGGTTTTTTTGATATTCCGGTAGACAATATTTACGCTACGCCCATTTTGATTAACGATATCCAGCGTCAGCGTATCGACAATCTGACAGTGGTAAGCCCCGATATCGGCGGTGTCGTTCGTGCACGGGCGGTAGCCAAAGTACTGAATGCCGATTTGGCGATTATCGACAAACGCCGCCCCAAAGCCAATGTGGCGGAAGTAATGAACATTATCGGTGATGTTCAAGACCGTACCTGTTTGATTGTCGATGATATGATTGATACCGCGAATACTTTATGTAAAGCCGCTTCGGCCTTGAAAGCCAGAGGTGCTTCCAGAGTGTTGGCTTATGCTACCCATCCGGTATTCTCCGGAGAGGCGGTATCCCGAATCGACTCTTCAGATATAGATCAGGTTGTGGTAACGGATACCATTCCTTTGTCGGCATCTGCACAGCAATGCGAACGTATCCGTCAGGTAACGATTGCCGGACTGTTGGCCGAAACCGTTCGACGTATCAGCAATGAAGAATCTGTTTCATATCTTTTCAATGAAGATGTGTTAACCAACGGCAGTGTATTTCTGCCTTAACGTGAGCTGCTTTGGGCTGGTCGCGGCCGATTGCAGTTAATTTTATTTATTTTGGAGTTTTTTAATTATGTCATACGAAATTCAAGCTACCGTTCGCGAGGCACAGGGCACTGGTGCGAGCCGCCGCCTGCGTCGTGAAGGTAAAACCCCTGCCGTATTGTACGGTGAGAACCAAGAGCCTGTAGCAATTGCGGTTGATCACAAAACAGTGTTCTATGCTTTGGAAAAAGAATCTTTCCATACTGCTCTGATCAAATTGACTCTTGACGGCAAAACCCAAGATGTGATCGTGCGCGATTTCCAAATCCACCCTTTCCGTCAAGAAGTTCAACACATCGATTTCCAAGTGGTTGATGCAGCCAAGCCCCTGCGTATCCGTGTACCTTTGCATGTAGTGAACGCAGAAACTTCCCAAGCTGTAAAATTGCAAGGCGGTCGAGTTTCACTGTTGAATACGACTGTGGAAGTTATCGCTCTGCCTAAAGACATTCCTGCTGCGTTGGAATTGGATTGTGGCAATGTTGTGGCAGGCGACATTCTGCATTTGTCGGATATCAAACTTCCGGAAGGCGTTGAAAGCGTTGCCCTGAAACGTAATGCCAATTTAGCTGTTGCTACAGTAACAGGTAAAAAACGTTAAGTGAAAAATAAAAAAATCCCACGATTATTGTCGTGGGATTTTTTTATTTGAAAGTTGATATTAATTTCTGAGTCTTTTTCTTATGTATTTTTATGGGTGGGTGTGGGAAATATTTGCGTGATATAGTCAATCCACTTAACTTTTACTACGGCGTTGCAGTGCTTTGGCTCAAAGAGAATGATTTTGTTAACAGAATCGGTTCCGTACTACCTATAACTTTCTGCGGCTTGCTGCCTTGTATTAAAAAATTGAAGTGCATTTGACCATATATGTTTGCACCTGCTGCGCTGCTACGCTTCGAATTATATTCATATCTGAGATTTTTTTGCTAAAAGTCTCAAAGGGGCAGTTTGAACAGCTGTTTCAGACGGCTTTGAACTTTTGCGCTAATACGGTAGTGAAAGCTGAAAAAAAACGCCCGATGGCATGAGCGATCGGGCGTTGGGATGCATCCTGTTTTATCGGTGCGTTTCTACTTGCACCATAGGGGCTTCATCATGAAGTGCGGTTTCTACCGGTTTCGGCACATCCGCGCGTCGCAGCCCGCTTGAGGCTTCGGTGTGCGTTGATGCAGATGCTGCTGCCAAAGCATCCGCGCGTGTTTCCACCAGTACTAAGCCGCCTAAGTTGAGGCCGTCTGAAACCGCTTTCGGTTGGCTTTCGGCAGGGGTTGTTGAAAGTGCATGTTCTGAGGTGGAAACTTCATTTTGCACTTCGCCAACCGGTTCATTTTCTATATGGCCGATACCGAAAACGGTATTGACGGCTTCTTCTACATTGGCAACCGCAGCAGCAATGATGCTTTGTTCGTCAGTGTCGACGGTATTTTCTGCCGGAGCGGAAGGTGCTGAAGATGCAATGGCTGAATCTGATTCGATAGCAAACAGGGCGGGTGCTGATTCGGCGGTGTCGGTGTCGATTTCCGGTACAACCACCACCAGCGGGCTGTCTGTTTCAGCAGCAACGGCTGTGTTTGACTGTGCCAAAGGAGCAGTAACGGCAACGGCCAAAGGTGCTTCTTCGGCTTCTCCGAATACATGTGCCACGGCAAAGCGGACTTTGTCGGCAGCTTCTTCGATGCTCAAATACTGCTCGATTTTGGCTGCGGATGGAATGTTCCGTTTTTTGCTGCTGTTGCGGCGTTCGCGTTGTTGGTCGCGGTCGCGATTGCGGCTGCGTTCTTGGCGCGGAGAACGGTTTTCTCTTTCGCTGTTGTCGGCTGTTTTATCGGTACGGACGGCTTCGGCAGCAGGAGCGGTGTTCTCCTGAACGCTCTCGGCAACATTCGGCAGGGCGGCTACGGCAGCGGCAGTCGCGGCTTTATCGTTACGGTTGCGGCGGCGGTTGTCTTGACGCTGTTCGCGATTGCCGTTTTCTTTGGCAACGGCTTTGGTTTCGGCGTCGGACTGGCACGCTTCGGCTGCGTTTTGGCGGCTGCGTTCGCGGCTGTCGTTTTGACTGCGGCGGTTACTGCGTGTTTCCTTGTTGTTTTCTTTGATGCTTTCGTGAGAATCTGCATCGGCTGTACGCGCATCTGCTTGGGTGTCGTCGCTATCTTGGCGTTTGAGATTTTGGTTGCGGCGCGGATTTTGACGTCGGTTGCTCGGGCGGCGGCTGTTCGGGCGGTTGCCGTGGCGTTTTTCCGATTTTTCTGTTTCGGAGGCTTTTTCGGGTTCGTTTTTGCTGCCGCCGAATACTTTGCCGAGCCATGATTTGAAACCTGTCCACCAAGAAGAAGACACTGGGGCTTCGCTAACAATCGGAGCAGGCTGGGTGTGCTTCACGCCTTTCACGGCAGGTTCGGGGCGGGCGGTTTTGGCTTTTTCGCCGCCGAAAGGTTTGGCGGTTTCGTCTTCTTCTGGTTCGACAACACGCTTGTAGCTCGGCTCGGCGTTATCGTCCACATCATCGGTACGCACGCGGGTAACGTCGTAGTGCGGGTTTTCGAGATGGATATTGGGGATCAGGAAAACGGATACGTCCAAACGCTCTTCCATACCGAAAAGTTCGGCACGTTTTTCGTTGAGTAGGAAGGTTGCCACATCTACCGGCACTTGTGCGTGTACTTCGCCGGTGTTGTCTTTCATGGCTTCTTCCTGAATGATGCGCAGCACATGCAGGGCGGTGGATTCGATACTGCGGATGACGCCTGTGCCGCCACAACGCGGGCAGGCGTTATGGCTGCTTTCGCCCAATGCGGGTTTCAGGCGTTGGCGCGATAATTCAAGCAGGCCGAAGCGGGAGAGTTTGCCCATTTGTACGCGGGCGCGGTCTTTTTTCAGGGCGTCGCGCAAGACGTTTTCCACATCGCGCTGATGCTTGGGGTTTTCCATGTCGATGAAGTCGATCACCACCAAGCCGCCCAAGTCGCGCAGGCGCATCTGGCGTGCCACTTCTTCGGCGGCTTCCATATTGGTTTTGAAGGCGGTGTCTTCGATGTCGGCACCGCGGGTGGCGCGTGCGGAGTTTACGTCGATGGAAACCAGTGCTTCGGTGTGGTCGATCACAATCGCTCCGCCGGAAGGCAGGCTGACGCTGCGTGAAAATGCGCTTTCGATTTGGTGTTCGATTTGGAAACGCGAAAACAGCGGAGTGTGGTCTTGATAGAGTTTCAGACGGCCGACGTTGTTGGGCATCACATACGACATAAATTCGGAAATCTGATCATACACTTCTTGGTTGTCGACCAAGATTTCGCCGATGTCGGGGCGGAAGTAGTCGCGGATGGCGCGGATAAGCAGCGAGCTTTCCATAAAGAGCAGGTAAGGCTCGTTGTGCGCACGGCCGGCTTCTTCGATGGCCTGCCACAATTGTTGCAGGTAGTTGAAATCCCATTGCAGCTCTTCCACGCTGCGGCCGATGCCGGCGGTGCGGGCGATCAGGCTCATGCCGCGCGGCACGTCCAATTCGGCCATGGCGGCTTTCAATTCTTGACGTTCTTCGCCTTCGATACGGCGCGATACGCCGCCGCCGCGCGGGTTGTTGGGCATTAAAACCAGATAACGACCGGCCAGGCTGATGAAGGTAGTTAACGCAGCGCCTTTGTTGCCGCGCTCGTCTTTTTCAACCTGCACGATTACCTGCATGCCTTCTTTCAGCACGTCTTGGATGCGGGCGCGGCCGCCTTCGTAGTCTTGGAAATAGGAACGGGAAACTTCTTTGAAAGGGAGGAAACCGTGGCGGTCGGTGCCGTAATCGACGAAACACGCTTCCAGCGACGGTTCGATGCGGGTAATCACACCTTTATAGATATTGCCTTTGCGCTGTTCTTTGCCCAGCGTTTCGATGTCGAGATCGAGCAGCGTTTGCCCGTCGACAATCGCCACGCGCAGCTCTTCGGCCTGCGTGGCATTAAATAACATTCGTTTCATAACCACCTCGTTTTTGAGCACCCACGAGGCCGGTAATCAGTATTCAACGCTTATAAGCCGCCAATGGTCAGGCCGTCTGAAACGGCGTGTGGGGCATTATCTGAACGAGAAGGAAAATAAAGAACGATAGGCATACGTTAAGGTTTGTGTTGCCGGCTGTTTGCTGTTGTTTATAGATGCCGCCGCTGAAATTGCTTGGTCGGCAATAATGGTTTTTTCATGCCAAAACGGGTGGCAGAACAGTTAAACAGACGCAGAGCGGTATACCTGCTGTTTCGCTGTGATAAATGCTGCGAAACACAATAAATCTGAGCCGTCTTCTTCATTGCTGTCCGGCGGCTTTGTTACCAACGGCTGCGCGCGAATCAACTAGGAGCGTCTTATGCCTGACGGAAAGCCTGCCGGAAAAGGTTAAACTTAATTACGTCTTCACCCGCCGGGCTTGGCGGCAGATGAAGGAAATGCTTTGTGGCGTGCTTTTTAGTATAAAATTCCGGTTTACAATAAGTTTTCAGACGGCCTGAACAATCTGTAAAACGGCCCCCGAAAACGTAAGCGGATTATAGAGAAAATGCCGACAATTAGCAAAGACTTGGTTAACCACATCAGCATCACTGCGGAAGACGCAGGGCAGCGGCTCGACAACTTTTTAATCAAGATTTTGAAAGGGGTGCCCAAAAGCCATATCCAGCGCATCATCCGCGCAGGCGAAGTACGCTTGAACAAAAAACGCTGCAAGCCTACCGACCGTATAGAAGCGGGCGATGTTTTGCGTATTCCGCCGGTGCGCATTGCCGAAAAGCAGAGGCCGTCTGAAAACATGCCGGTGCCTGCGCGTGATTTTGAAATTGTTTACGAAGACGATGCGATGCTGGTGGTGAACAAGCCCAGCGGCGTGGCGGTACACGGCGGCAGCGGGGTAAGTTTCGGCGTGATCGAGCAATTGCGCCGCGCCCGACCCGAAGCGCGTTATCTGGAGCTGGTGCACCGTTTGGACAAAGACACCAGCGGGCTGTTGATGATTGCGAAAAAGCGCAGCGCGTTGGTAAAGCTGCACGAAGCCATCCGCAACGACCATCCGAAAAAAATTTATCTGGCTTTGGGCGTAGGAAAGCTGGCGCAGGATAAGCTGAATGTGAAACTGCCACTGTTCAAATACACGGGCGCACAAGGCGAAAAGATGGTGCGCGTGAGTGAAAACGGCCAGCATGCGCATACGGTGTTCCGTGTATTGAAGCGTTTTTCAGACGGCCTGCTGCATCAGGTCGGCCTTTCGCATTTAACATTGGTGGAAGCCACCTTGAAAACCGGCCGCACTCATCAAATCCGCGTGCACATGCAGTCGCAGCATTGCCCGATTGCGGGCGACGAACGCTATGGCGATTATCAGGCCAACAAACGGCTGCACAAATTGGGTTTGAAGCGGATGTTTCTGCATGCGGCGGAGTTGCATTTGCAGCACCCGCTCACGGGCGAGCCGTTGCATTTGAAAGCCGAGCTGCCTTTGGAGTTGCGGCAGATGGTGTTGATGCTGGAGGGCGGCCGGCAAGCAGAGTAAAAAAGCGGGGCATATATGCTCCGCTTTTTTTATCCATTGCTTAGAAAAGCGGTTGTGATGTTGGTTGAAATGGGCGGTACTCGTTATGGGAAAGCATGCCTGCTTGCAATCGGTTTAGTTGTGAGCGGGGTAGGAGCATATTTGCCGCAACGATTTGATTAGAAATCAAATCCCATTTGGTCGGGTAATTCGGTGGAGATTTGCCCTTCGCGTGCGGCTTTTTGCAGTTTGCTGCGGCGCATGGCAATCAGGCGCATGACTTGGTGTTTTTGTGCGTCGGACATATTAAGCCAATAGAGCCGCTCTTCCCGACTGCGCAGGCAGCCTTTGCAATAGCCTTTGCTGTTGGCTTCGCATACGCCGATACAGGGGCTGGGAATGGCAAAGAACTCGAGTTGTTCCATAAACAGTGGCAAAAAAAAAGAAACATTTTGAGACCTTTGCAAAACTTCCGTCTGCGGCGCATTTCTGTGTTGTGCGCTGCTATGCTTTGAACTGCATCCGCATCCGAGAGTTTTGCAAAGGTTTCATTCTGCTTGAAAAATACGCTATGTTCAACGGTTTGCCGCATCAGTGTTTTTCAGACGGCCGGTTGCAGGGATATTGCAAGAGGCCGTCTGAAAAGCCGTTTAAGACCGGTTTTGCGTTTTTATTCTTTCTGTTTAAACCTGCTTTAAACGGTTTTGGAGTATTGTGCCGTGGTTTCTTTGTGGCGGAGATGGTAGTCAAACACCATGGCAATATTGCGGATAATGAATCTGCCTTTGGGCGTTACCGTTAACCCGCCGGGTTTTAGGCGCAACAGGCCGAGTTCGGCCAAATCCTGCAAATCTTGCAGCTCTTGGCTGAAATAGTCTGCAAACGAAATATTGAACAGACTTTCGTAGGTTGGGAATTCGAGAGAAAAGCGGCACATCAAATCCTGAATAATGCTGCGCCGCAGAATATCGTCGCCGTTTAGGCGGTAGCCGCGCATGACCGGCAGCCTGCCTTCATCCAAAGCGGCATAATAGGCGTCGATGTCGCGCTCGTTTTGAATGTAGGCGTGGCCGATTTTACCGATGGATGAAACGCCGATGGCAATCAGATCGCAGTCGGCATAGGTAGAGTAGCCTTGAAAATTACGTTGCAGCCAGCCTTCTTTCAGGGCGATTGAAAGTTCGTCGTTTGGCTTGGCAAAGTGATCCATGCCGATGAATACATAACCGTGGGATGTCAGGGTTTGTACGGCGTATTGCAGGATATCCAGTTTTTCTTCGCTGCCGGGCACAACGGCCGTGTCGATACGCCGTTGGGGTTTGAAAATATGGGGCAGATGGGCGTAGTGGTAAAGTGCCAAACGGTCGGGGTCGAGAGAAAGTACCGTGTCGAGAGTGGGTTTGATGCTCTCGAGCGTTTGATGGGGCAGGCCGTAAATCAAATCCACGCTCACCGATTTGAACCCTGCTTCGCGGGCCGCTTCGATAACTTCGCGGGTTTCTTCAACAGTTTGTATGCGGTTGACGGCTTGCTGTACCACGGGGTCGAAGTCCTGAATGCCGACGCTCATGCGGTTGAAGCCGAGTTTGCCCAAATGCAGCACGGTATCGCGGCTGACTTTGCGGGGGTCGATTTCGATCGAGTATTCGCCGTTGGGCAGCAAATCGAAATAGCGGCGTATCAGGCCGAACACACGCTCAAGTTGTTCATCGTTTAAAAAAGTGGGCGTGCCGCCGCCGAAGTGCAGCTGTACCAGCGGGTGGCGGCCGTTCAGATGCGGGGCAAGCAAGGCCAGCTCTTTCTCGAGATATTCGATGTAGGCGTCGGCGCGCGATGTGTCTTTGGTGATGATTTTATTGCAGCCGCAGTAATAGCAGATGGTATTGCAGAAGGGGATATGGATATACAGCGACAGAGGTTTGTTGAGTGCGCCGACTTTGCGCATGTTCAGCGACTCGATATAAGCTTCGGCATCAAAGCTGCCGGTGAAACGGTCGGCGGTGGGGTAAGAGGTGTAGCGGGGGCCGCTGGAAGGAAGCGAAGCAATCAGATTGCGGTCGAAATCGGGTGCGGTGTTTGTAGCTATCTTGATGATTTTCATGTGTAGTTTGCTTTATAAACGTCTGCCCGCCGGCCTTGGTAAGCCGAATTGCGGGAAGAATAACGCCCTTTTTAATCATTAGGCAAATTAGGGGCACTTTGGTAGAATACCTACACTATGATAAATACACCTTGACGGTAGTCAATACTCATTTAGTCGGCTTGTTTGCCGGCAGCTTAATTGAAAAGGTTAACCGTGTATGCCAACACATAATGCATCAAGCCAAATGAAAACATTGTGTTCGACATGTTCTTTGCGAGAGTTGTGCCTTCCCGTCGGTTTGATGCCGACGGAATTTGCGCAATTGGATGCGGTTATCCGCCAGAGCCGGCGTTTGAAAAAAGGCGAATGCCTGTTTCGCGCAGGCGAACCGTTCAGTTCTCTGTTTGCGATACGCACGGGTTTTTTTAAAACCACGATTGCCAGCCAAGACGGACGGGATCAGGTAACCGGCTTTTTTATGTCGGGCGAGCTGATCGGTATGGACGGTATCTGTTCGCATCTGCACAGTTGCGATGCGGTGGCTTTGGAAGACAGCGAAGTGTGCGAACTGCCTTTTTCGCATATGGAGGAATTGGGGCAGAAAATTCCCAGCCTGCAAACCCATTTTTTCCGTTTGATGAGCCGCGAAATCGTGCGTGATCAGGGTGTGATGCTGTTGCTGGGCAATATGCGTGCCGAAGAGCGTTTGGCGGCTTTTTTATTGAACTTGTCCAACCGCCTTTATTCGCGCGGCTTTGCGGCAAACGATTTCATTTTGCGTATGTCGCGCGAGGAAATCGGCAGCTATCTGGGTTTGAAGTTGGAAACGGTAAGCCGCACTTTATCGAAATTTCATCATGAAGGTTTGATTTTGGTGGAGCATAAGCATATTCAAATACTGCAGCCTGATGCTTTGAAAAAAATGGTGTCGGGTTGCGCCCATGCTTTGTGATGCCGGATAAGGTTTGAAAGAGGCCGTCTGAAGTTTTGAACTTTCAGACGGCCTCTTTGGTTTATCTAGCTGCGGTAGTCGGCATTAATCGACACATAATCGTGCGATAAGTCGCAGGTGTAAACCGTGGCCTGTTCGCCGCCGCGTTGCAGATCGACACGCACGGTAATTTCATCTTGGTTCATAACCATTTGCCCGGCTTCTTCGGTGTAGCTCTCGGCTCTGCCGCCGTGTTCGGCAACCAAAGCGGAGCCTAACCACAGGCGTACTTTGTCGGTGTCGAAGTTTTCCAAACCCGAGTAGCCGATAGCGGCAAGCAGACGGCCGAGATTGGGGTCGGACGCGAAAAACGCGGTTTTTACCAAAGGAGAATGTGCGATAGCGTAGGCGACTTTGCGCGCTTCTTCACGGCTGGCGGCGTTTTCTACTTTGACGGTGATAAATTTGGTGGCACCTTCGCCGTCGCGGACAATGGATTGGGCCAGTTCGAGTGCCAGACCGCCGAGCAGTTCTTTCAGTTGGTCGTAGCGCGGATCGGCGATATTGTCGATTTCGTTTTGGCCGCATTTGCCTGTGGCGGCTATTACAAAGCTGTCGTTGGTGCTGGTGTCGCCGTCAACGGTGATGGCGTTGAAAGAAAGGTCGGCGATTTCCTGCGTGAGCATTTGCAATACGGGTTGCGATACGTTGGCGTCGCACACGATAAAGCCGAGCATGGTGGCCATGTTGGGGCAGATCATGCCCGCACCTTTGGCAATGCCGGTGGCGCGGACGGTGTGGTTGTTGCCGATTCTGCTTTCGCGGCTGGCCGATTTGGGCACGGTGTCGGTGGTCATGATGGCGCGGGCGGCATCATTCCAGTGTGCGGGTTTTAAATTCGGCAGTGCGGAAACGATTTTAGCGGTGGGCAGCGGTTCGAGAATCACGCCGGTGGAGAAGGGCAGCACTTGTTCCGGCTCGCAGCCGATTTCTCTGGCGACGGCACGGCACACGGTTAGGGCGTCTTCACGCCCTTTGATGCCTGTGCCGGCATTGGCGTTGCCGGTATTGATTACCAGTGCGCGGATACCGTTTTCGTTGGTCAGATGTTCTTGGGCAATATGCACGGGGGCGGCGCAGAAGCGGTTTTGGGTGAACACTGCTCCGATGGTGTTGTCGGGGTTCAGTACAATCAGCGTCAAGTCGTCGTGGGCGGCTTTTTTAATGCCGGCTTGCCCGATAAAAACCTGTGCGCCGTCAACAGTAAGCAATTCTGCCGCGTATTTTTCTTTTAAGTTTACTGCCATTTATCGATTCTCCTTAATATCGGCCTGTTTGGCGGCATATTCTTCCTGAACACGCTGCCGGAAACGTGCGCCTGCCGCATGGTAAAACGGTTTGGGTGAAAATTGGCGCGACACCTGAGATGCAAAAATAGCACCAATCAACAACCAAAACAACAGATTCTGTCCGCCCGTCATTTCCATCACCACTACGCTGGAGGTGAGCGGGGATTGCGTGGCGGCGGCCAAAAACGCCGTCATGCAGATCAATACCAATACGTTGACACCGGTTTGTAGGTCGGCAAATTCGGCAAGATGCTGGCCG
Organism: Neisseria dumasiana; assembly: GCF_022870885.1. Lineage (NCBI taxonomy): Bacteria > Pseudomonadati > Pseudomonadota > Betaproteobacteria > Neisseriales > Neisseriaceae > Neisseria > Neisseria dumasiana. The sequence continues at coordinate 649,723 of NZ_CP091509.1, forward strand.
ATCATGGCGCCGACGGTGAGCGAAGGGGTGAAGATGCCGCCGGGAATGCCTGCCCAATAAGACAGTACGGTGGCGGCCCATTTGGCAAGGGCAACGCCGAAAGGTGCGTCGTACATGCGTCTTAAGGCATCGGAAGCTTCGTGATAGCCCGTGCCGAATGTTTGGCCTTGATAAACCGTGCCGAGTGCAGCCAGCACTATGCCGATAATGCCGGCCAGCATAATGGGGTTGCGGCGTATCCAGCCGCGGTATTTTTCGGGAGAGAAGGCCGCCGCGCCTTTATACAGCATACGGGCGAACAGGCCGCCTGCTACGCCGCAAACCAGCCCGCTGAGCAACACCCACATCAGCATGTCGTCTAATTCGGTGCCGTGGAAGCCCGAAAAATAGGGGTTGTTGCCCTGAATGGCCACTTGAATGAAACCGGCTGCCAAGACGCCGATGAAAATCTGCCGTTCCCAGCGCAGCAGAATGCCGCGCCCCAGCTCTTCGATGGCAAACACCACTCCGGCAAGCGGGGCATTAAAGGCGGCGGCCAAACCGCCCGCCGCGCCTGCGGCAATCAAATCGTTTTCCTGCATGCCTTTGAAGGCGATATTGTGTTTTTTACACCATGCGCCCCAAGCCGACATCACGGCGGCGCCAACTTGCACCGAAGGCCCTTCGCGCCCGATAGACGCGCCCGCGAGCATACCTAAGAAAGTAAGCGGGATTTTCAGCATGGTTTGCCACAGCGAAATCAGTCGGGTTTTTTGTGCGCCATAGGGTAACGACAATGAAGCCAGTACCTGCGGGATGCCGCTGCCGGCGGTATAGGGCGCGAAACGGCGCGTCAGCCACACAATCAAAGGCAGGCCGAGCGGCAGGGCTACCCACGCAAACCACGGGTATTCTTTAACCAGCCGCGCATTTTCTTCTAATGCCCAGTCGGCCATTTTGGCAAAAGCCAGCGACACCAAAGCCACCAGCGCGGCACCGGCGAGCAGGAACATAAAAGCCAGCGTTTTGCGCGACAGCCGTTGGGTTTGGTTGAGTTTGTGGATGATTTTTCGCTTGAGTATCCGGTAATGTGTTGAAAAAGAGGATTTCATGGGAATGACAACCTGTAATGTGCAGTAATCGGTTTCAGACGGCCTCGGAGACATGTTCGGCAGATTGCCGGTAAATGGCGGTGCGCCGTTGCGTTCGTCGAATCGGCAAGGTGTTGCAGAATCATCATGTTTGCGGTGTGCCGACAAACCGCTATTATGAGCAGATTTTTTCTCCGTATAAAGGTTTGCCGCAATACGGCGCAAAGAATGTTGCAGCCTTGCAGATTGCGGTGTTCGCCCGAGCGGATGGGAACGCTTTTCAGGCAATATGCGGCAAATTGCGCTTTCAGACGGCCCCGTTCCGGCCAAGACGTAGATAAACATAAGATATTGCTTATGGAAAAAGTAAAAAACACTCTGCTATACTAGCGGGCTTACTTACTGACTATGAGAGCTTGTATGCCCCATAAAAGCCGTTTCAACACCACCGGCCCCAAAATCGGCCTCAGCGTGCGATTGGCGGAAAACCAACAAGAAATCGAAGCCGCGCAACGCCTGCGTTACCAAGTATTCGCCGAAGAATTGGGTGCAGACATTCAAAGCGGCAACGGTTTGGATGTGGATGAATACGACGAACACTGCCACCATTTGCTGGCTTTCGACGATGCCACCGGCGAAGTCATCGGCTGCTACCGCCTGATTACCGAAGAAAGCGCCCGAGCCGTAGGCTCGTGGTACAGCGAGCACGAATTCGACCTTTCCCCTTTGAAAGACATTCTGCCCCAAACCGTAGAACTCGGCAGAGCCTGCATCCATCCCGATTACCGCAACGGCGGCTTGATTATGCTTTTGTGGTCGGGTTTGGTGAAATTCATGCGCGATGAAAACCTGCGTTTTATGATCGGCTGCGGCAGCATCAGCACCGTCGACGGCGGCCACGAAGCGGCCGGCCTGTATCACGCTTTAAAAGAAAAGCATTTGGCGCCTGCACAATGGTGCGTGCGTCCGCTCAATCCCCTCAAATGGGACGAACTGAATCCCGTTGAAAATCCCCCTTGCCCGTCGTTGATTAAAGGCTATTTGAACGCCGGTGCCTGGTTTTGCGGCGAGCCGTGCGTCGATGAAGCATTCAACTGTGCCGATGTGTTGATTCTGATGGACATCAACCGCTTAAACGACCGCTATCTCCAACGCTTCGCCCCGCGACTTTAAAATAAATCGATCAGGCCGTCTGAAAACCCGCTGGAGGGTTTCGCTAAAGCGAACGATGCAGGCTTCGCTAAAACTTCTTATTCAGACGGCCTGCTGATGTATTGCACACACACTTCAATAATATGAAAACCTTACGCACTGCTTTCCGACTGTTCTGCATAGCCGGCTGTTTGCTTTACGGCATGCTGGAAATGTTTTTCCTGTTTCCTTTTTACAGCAAGCAACGCAAACTGCGCGCCATTCAATTGTGGTCGCTGCGCGTGCTCGCCTCTTGCGGGCTGAAGCTCAAAACCTACGGCAACCTGCCGAAAGAAGGGCAGGGGCAGATGATGATCTGCAACCATATTTCATGGCTCGATATTATGGCCATTAACGCTGCTTTCCCCGGCCGTTTTGTGGCTAAAGACGATGTGGCCAAATGGCCGGTTGTCGGCTACCTCGCCACACAGGCGCAAACGGTTTACGTTACGCGCAACAAAGGCACCGAAGGCAACAGCCGGAAAATCCGCCATGTTACCGAGGCGTTGAAAAACGGTGACACGGTTACTCTGTTTCCCGAAGGCACGAGCAGCGAAGGCCGCGAAATTCTGCCGTTTAAAACCAGCTTTTTTCAGGCGGCCAATGAAGCGGGCGTGCCGTTTATTCCGGTGCTGTGCCGCTATCCCAATCCGGACGGCAGCAGCCCAAACCCGGCCATGGCGTACTACGGCGACATCAGTTTGGTGGAATCCATTCGCATGATCGCTTCGCAGCCGGACGGTACGGCAGAACTTCATTTTCTCGACCCCGTGCAATCGGGTGCGGACAGGCAGGAAATCGCCCGCCATATCCATCATCTGTTGAGCGAAAAACAACGGGAACTGGGGTAATCTTATTGGTTATATCGAGGCCGTCTGAAATATTTTTTCAGACGGCCTTTGCGTTGCGGGCAGCGTTGGGTTTGCCTTGGTAAAAGTTAAGTTAATTGATTATAGGTGTAAGTTTCGGGCACGGGATGCGTCCATGTCAGTAGATAGATTTTTTAACCGGTTATTTAGGTGATCAAAATGGAAAAACTGATTCAAACATTCCGACAATCGAATTTTGATATTGCTGCCCTTCGCGCCGGAGTATTTCTGGTTTTTTTGGTTTACGGCATTTTCAAATGGATGCAGTTTGAAGTGGACGCTTTGGAAGCCATGCTGCCGAAAACTTGGTTGGGCTTTCTTTATCCGCTTTTAGGCGCGCACGGTGCCAGCTATCTGCTCGGGGTGGTAGAAGCTGTGGCTTATATTTCGCTGTTTTTAGGTTTTTTCAAACCGCGCCTGAGCATTGCGGGCGATGTTCTGGTTATTGTAACCGGCTTGGTTACGTTGAGCCTGCTGTTGCAGATCGGCTTTAACGGTTTTGTGTTTAAAGATGTGATGCTGATAGGTGCGGGTTTGGTGTTGTTGAAACACGATTTGGGCAAGCCGGCGTAGCCTGCAAGAAGACTTTTGCACAGGTCGCAACCTATTGGAAACCTATGGAAAAGGCTGAACTTTGCGTCAAACAAAGTTCAGCCTTTCGGTTAGTGATGAGGGCTGTCTGAGCGTTCAGACGGCCTGCTCGATCATCGCCTTGTATTACAGAAACGGTTATTTATAACCGGCCTGTTTCATCAGCATTACGGCTTTTTTCTGATTGCTGCCGGCTACCGATACGTTGATCACGTCTTGTTTGAATTTGCCCCATTTGGCCACTTTCGGATCAGGATTGATTTTCGGGTTGGCGGGGTATTCGTGGTTCAGGTCGGCAAACAGGTTTTGCGCTTCGCTGCCGCTCAACCATTCGATGAATTTCTGCGCTTGGGCGGCTTTTTTGGTGTGCTTGGTCACGCCCGCGCCGGATACGTTGACGTGTGTGCCTTTACCTTGTTGGTCGGCGAAGAATACGCCAATGGGCAGGTTGGGCTGTTTGTCCATCAGGCGGCCGTAGTAGTAGGTGTTGGCAATGCCCACGTCGCAACGGCCTGCGCCGATGGCTTCAAGCATGGCAGTGTCGTTGGCAAACGGCTCGGTGGCCAAGTTGTTGACCCAGCCTTTCACGATTTGGGCGGTTTTGGCATGGCCTTGGTTGGCAATCATGGTGCCGACCAAAGATTGGTTATAGACGTTGTTGGACGTGCGCAGGCACAGGCGGCCTTTCCATTTCGGGTCGGCCAGATTGGCATAGGTGGAAAGCTCGGAAGGCTTCACTTTTTGAGTATTGTAGAAAATGGTGCGGGCGCGTACGGAAAGGCCGAACCATTGGTTTTTCGGGTCGCGCAGGTTGGCGGGAATGTTGTTTTTCAAAGTGGCGGAATTAATCGGACGCAGCAGCCCCATTTGGGTGGCTTGCCACAAATTGCCGCCGTCAACGGTGATGAATACGTCGGCAGGGCTGTTGCTGCCTTCGGCCTTGAGTTTTTCCATCAGCGGGCCGGCTTTGTCGTTCACCAGTTTGATGGTTACGCCGGTTTTCTTTTGATAGGCTTCGGCAACGGGGCGCAGCAGGTTGTCGGCACGCGAAGAATAAACCACCAATTCTTCGGCAAATGCGGGCGCTGCGGCCAGCAGGGCTACGGAAACGGCAAGTGTTTTTTTCATCATGTTTCTGATCCTCTTAAAAATTCACCACTTAAATTGAAATGAATGCAGAAGCCGGTTTTTGCGAAAATTTGATGAAATAATGAACATGGCAAATATTTCAAATTGCTTAAAACCGACCATACATTCTTGTATTGTAATGAAGTATCGTATTAAGAACAATATAAATTATCATTTATAGCGAAATTGATGCTGTTTGGTTTGCATTCCGTATAGGCTGAATAGATAATGCCGTATCACCGTTTACGAAGTGTGTTTGCCTGTTTATGAACCGTTCTTTTTCCAAACTGTTATTGCCGCGCCTGTGGTTGACGGCCTGTATTGTGCTGGTGTTGATACCGCTGGCCGTTATCGTGGCGGCATTGGGGGAGTTTGATGCCGAAATCTGGTCGTTTCTGCTCGAATACCAATTGCCCGAGCTGCTGAAAAACACGCTGTTTCTGGTGTCTGGTGTCGGCGCGGGCGTGGCGGTGCTGGGCACTTCCTGCGCGTGGCTCACCGCGATGTATGATTTTCCGCTGCGGCGTTTTTTCTTTTGGGCATTGATGCTGCCGCTGGCGGTGCCGGCGTATGTGCTGGCATTTACCCAGCTCGGTTTGTTTGACTACACCGGCCCGCTGAATACGCTGATACGCGAACGCTACGGCATCGAGCAGTTTTTGCCCGATGTGCGTAACGGTTTCGGTTTGGCGGTGGTGATGAGCCTGACGTTTTATCCGTATGTGTACCTGTTGGCGCGAAATGCTTTCGGCAGCATGGGGCAGCGGGCGTTGGAGGCGGGCGCGTCGTTGGGTTTGTCGCCGCGGCGGGCGTTTTTCAAACTGGCCTTGCCGATGGCGCGGCCGTGGATCGGAGGCGGCGTGATTTTGGCTTTGATGGAAGTGCTGGCCGATTTCGGCACGGTATCGGTGTTCGGCTACGACACGTTTACCACGGCGATTTATCAGGCATGGTTTGATTTTTATTCGCTGGAAACGGCCAAACAGCTCGCCGCTTTGCTGATTACGCTGGTGTTCGTGCTGTTGGCGTTGGAACAGCTCAGCCGCGGCAACCGCCGTTTCAATCAGTCCGGCAAGGCGCAGCAACACCGCTGCAAGCCGCTTTCAGACGGCCTCAAGTGGCTTGCAACGGCTTATTGCGGCTTGATTTTGCTGTTTGCGTTTGTTATTCCGCTGGTGCAACTGATCGTATGGGCGCACGAAACTTGGAACGACGGTTTCAACACTTCGCTGTGGCTGCACGCATGGCATTCTTTTGCTGCCAGCTTTGCCGCCGCCGTATTGGTGGCCGTCGTCGCTTTGCTGCTGGCTTTGGCCAAGCGTGCGGATAAAAGCCGTTTCGCCGCCGTTGCCGCGCGTATTGCTACGCTGGGTTACGGCATTCCGGGGACGGTGCTGGCGGTGGGGGTGTTCGTGCCGGTGGCGTGGTTCGACAATATTTTGATTGAACACCTGAATCTGCCCGAAGGCACTACCGGTATTTTGAAAGGCACGTTGGCAGTGATGTTGGCAGCGTATCTCATCCGCTTTCTTGCCGTCGGTTACGCCGCGGTGGAAGCGGGGCTGGAGCGCATCAGTCCGTCGCAAGCCGAAGCGGCGCGTTCGCTCGGCTGTACCGGCGGCGGCGTGTTGCGGCGCGTGTATCTGCCGTTGCTGAAAGGTGCAATCGGCACGGCGGTGCTGATGGCGTTTGTGGATGTGATGAAAGAAATGCCGATTACGCTGATGACGCGCCCCTATGATTGGGACACGCTCGCCGTGCGGGTGTACGCTTTCACCATCGAAGGGCAGTTTGCCAATGCCGCACTGCCCGCTCTGCTTATCGTTTTAACCGGCCTGCTGCCCGTTATCCTGTTTTCGCGCACGGAGCAAAACACATGATTTTAGAAGTTTCCCAAATTAATCTTTCTTTCGACGGCAAACCCGTGTTGCAGGATTTTGGTTTTGCATTGGAACAAGGCGAAATCGCCTGCCTGCTCGGGCATTCGGGCTGCGGAAAAACCACCGCGCTGCGCTCGATTGCAGGCTTTGAGCAGCCCGAAAGCGGTAAGATCGTGTTGAGCGGCACCACGCTTTCAGACGGCCTCACATCCATGCCGCCGCACCTGCGCCGCATCGGTATGGTGTTTCAGGATTACGCGCTGTTTCCGCATCTTACCGTCGCCCAGAATATCGCGTTCGGTATCAGCAAACAGCCTGCCGCCGAACGCCATGCACGGGTGGGCGAGCTGCTCGAATTAATCGGCTTGCCCGACTACGGCAGCCGTTATCCGCACCAGCTTTCAGGCGGACAGCAACAGCGCGTGGCTCTTGCGCGCGCTCTTGCACCCAAGCCCGAGCTGATTTTGCTCGACGAACCGTTTTCCAACCTGGATGCCGACTTGCGCGCACGCCTGTCGAAAGAAGTGCGCCAACTGCTGAAACGGGAAAACACCAGCGCGATTCTGGTCACGCACGACCAGCAGGAAGCGTTTGCGATGGCCGACAAAATCGGCATCATGCACGAAGGCCGTCTGAAACAGTGGGATACGCCCTACAAGCTCTACCATGAGCCTGCCGACACCTATACCGCCCGCTTTATCGGCACCGGCGTAATGCTGCGCGGCAAGGTTAAAAGTCCGGCTTGCGTACAACTGGCCGTCGGCGAGTTTTGCGGCACCGTGCCGTTTGCCTGCCAATGTTGCAGCGAAGTGGACGTGCTTATCCGCCCCGACGATATCGTGCACGACCACGCCAGCCCGATTACCGCCGAAGTGCTGGATAAAGATTTCAAAGGCAGCTATTTCATCTACACGCTCAAGCTCGACAGCGGCGAAACCGTTGCCGCCCAAGTGCCCGCCCACCACGACCACCCCGTCGGCAGCCGCATCGGTATCCGCATGGATTTGGAACACTTGATTGCGTTTGGCGTGTGAGTGTGCCGGGTTAAAGTTAAATAAGCGTTAGGCCGTCTGAAAAGGTTTTCAGACGGCCTAACGCTTATTTATAAAAAGGTTTCGTATAGTCAATCCAGAATGGTTCTGAAAGTCAGGCTGATTCGGGGGGCATGCACGGTTTTGCTTTTCATCACGGCATGCCGCCAATGGGTTTGCGTGTCGCCGTGCATCACAATCAGCTGCCCGTGTTGCAGAAATATTTCACGTTTTTCATGCGTTGTTTTGTGTTTGAACGCAAATTTTCGGGTTGCCCCGAAACTGACCGAAGCAATGACCGGCTCATTGCCCAGCTCGGGTTCGTCGTCGCTGTGCCACGACATACCTTCGAGGCCGTCTGAATAAAGGTTGAGCAGGCAGGAATTGAACACGGCAGGCGTGTGGGGGCGGATGCAGTCTTCAACCGTTTGTTTGATCTCCAACAGTACAGAATGCCACGGCAAAGCAAGGCGGGAAATACCCGAATAAGTGTAGGCAAACGGTTTGTCGCCATACCAAGCGGTTTGACGGGCCGTGGTAATCCGCTTGCCGTACATCAACACTTCGTCATGCCGCCACAGAATCTCTTGAGCCAGCACGGAAAAATAAACGTCGGCCTTTTCGGCAGCAATAACCGCGCCGTAGTCGTTAACCGATCCGTCGTAGGGAAGAAGATTGGCCGGTGTGTTTCTGCCGGTTGGAAATAAACTCAATGTCATCTTTATCTCTATGTTTTTAATATATTTTTTATGACGTTTAAACTCTATTATTCAAATAGGTTATTAATAAATCATAAACGAATCGTTACTTTTAGCCGGATAACATAAAGAGCCGCTGAAAAAACCTTGTTGGCAAGGCCGATTTTATGTTTAACAATATTTAACTTACGTTAATTCTGATTGGTAAATCATTTCTTTTATTCATAAATTCGGTATGCATATATATTATTTACTCAAATTGTTAACAAATAAAATTGCCGCATCATTGAATTTTGTTAACAAAAAGTAACATTTTATTATTTCATCTCAATTGGATAATGATAAAAGTATAAAAAAATATATTAAAACAAGAGGCGTCTTTTCCGATTTGGAAAATACATTATACTCTTGCCTCGCATTTATCTTTTTGGAATGAAAGATTTATTTAGGAGGTTAGATAAAAAATGTCGAAATATGTCGTACGCACACATAAAACTTACGGAAAATATGTAGATATCAGAGATTTCAAAACCAAAAACAATAGTTATGATGATGCGGTAAAAGCAGCATTGGTTGCGGCCAATAAAGAAAAAGCTGCGCTTTATATCAACGGCATGATCAGAATCACCCAAGCAATCGAAATCAACGCCGATACCAAAGATGTGAGAGGGATTTTCGGCGACGGTATGGGAAAAACCAAGATTCTGTTTACCCATACGCAAACCGGTGTGCACAATCCCGACAGTAACAGCACCGTTCCCGAAAAAGCCGGTATTTGGATCAATAAGCAAAACGGTAAATTTATCAGCGATTTGTCGATACAGTACCAGCATACCAAACCAACCGATTTCTACCGTTCCGGCCAAAGTTATTTCGGTAAAATCAACGGTATCGTCGTGAACGATTCCGACCATACCCTGATTAAAAAAGTGGAAGTTTCCGGAGCCAACCGGGCGGGGGTTTTATTTACTTCGACCGATGCGGTGTCGACAGGTGCGAAATACTCGCTGATTAACGGAAAAATTTCTGCCAACCAACTGCCCACCGGCGACAACAATAAGATTGTAGACAGCTACCTGCACCACAACCGTGTTGCAGGTATTTTAGTATCTTATCAAAAAGGTTTTGTGGCGGAGGGCAATACCTTATCTTGGAACGGCCATAAAGACGACGGCGGAACAGGTTACGGAATCGCCTTGGTGGCAGGCAGCTACAACAACGGCATTACCATTGCCAAAAACAAAACCGACCACAATTACCGCAAAGGTATCGATTCGCACGACGGCAACAACATCACCATCAAAGACAACATACTCAACGGCGACCGTATGTATGGCATTGCAGTCGAAAACCGCCAGTTCACTATGGATAAAGTAACCATACACAATAATAAAATTATCCAAGATCCTTCGTTCCGCCTGCTGAGAGACGACAATTTCGGTGTTCCGCACGAATCCAGCGACTATGCGGGTTTTCGCGGCATCAAGCTGGAAAACAAAGCGCAAGCTTGGCAAAAATTCGCCAACCCGAAAACCGGCGCGTTTGTGATTACCAACAACACCATCGAGGGTTTAACCGATAAAAACGGCATCACCCGCGGCATTGAGATGCGCAATAACGAAAAAGATGCCACTTATTCTTTGAGCATTTCCAACAACACCATCAAGGGCAATTCTTCCGACAGCTTGATCAGCGTATTCGGCAATCCGGATAATCCGGATACCAAAGCGGTTGAAAGAGGGCCGGGTTCGGGAACAATCCGTATCATCAACAACACGATGGAAGTAACCAGAAGCCACAGCGCGCCGATTTTGATTCAAGAGCAAAATACCAACGGCCGCCTGCACGGCAGAATCATGATCGAATCCAACAAACTCCATATCAAGCAGTCGAATGCCGCCACCGAAGCACTCTCTGCCGAAACCAATGCCCAGTCGATTACCGTCAACCAAAACACATTCAATTTGGGCGGCCTGATCGACAGACCGGTTATCCGCACCAAAGGTGTCGGCGGGTCGCAGAAAATCCAACTTAATGTGTCCGGCAACAAATTCGAAACCGACGGCACCGCCGCTTTTGAAAACGGCGATTGGCTGAAAACGGAAAACACAACCACCAGAATCCACAGTAACCAACACAATAAGGCAGTCGGCATTTTGGGCAACAACGGCATTACCGTTCAAGATATTGCCGCCGCCCAAAAGCTCAAGGCACTGGCGGCCAAATCCAAAGCGTCCGCCCAAGCCAAAATGCCCTCTGCCGGCATGATTCCCGAAGAGATGCAAAACGACAATCCCCATGCGGAAAATATGCCGTCTGCGGGCAAGGCCAAGCTTGCCGACATCGGCCACACCACTTTCAGCGCGTCGGCTTCTGAAAACATTCAGGTTAATCCCGCAGCTTTACGCACGGCCGGTCAGAAAACGCCTGCAAATGCGGAGCATGCCGACAAGGCAGACGGGCTGCTCGATAACCGCCAGCCGTTAAACTTGGGTGCAATCGGTATCAACGACCGTGCGGAGCCGTGGCCGGAGAGTGCGCCGGAGGTTTACACCGCCGCCAACTCTGCCGCCTATGTGCTGCCTGAAGACAATACCGTCGGCCACGTTTGATTGGAGGCGTTGCGTTAATTAGAGCATGTTGCACAAAGCATTGCGGCGGATGTTGATTGAACAGCCGCCGCAATAAAAGCTTTCAACAAACTCTTTGTGCCATGCCGGGTTCGGAGAGCAATATAGGTTTCAGACGGCTGTTTGCGTTATAATCCGTCGATTGAACATTAATTTCAGCTCATACGAAAAACATCATGCTAGACAAATACAATCCCGCCGAAATCGAAGCCAAACATTATCAAAACTGGCAGTCTCAAGGCTATTTCCAGCCTGATTTTTCCCGCACCGAATCTTTTGCCATCCAACTTCCCCCGCCCAACGTTACCGGCACCCTGCACATGGGTCATGCCTTCAACCAAACGATTATGGACGGCCTCACGCGCTATTACCGCATGAAAGGCCGCAACACCTGCTGGATTCCCGGCACCGACCATGCCGGCATTGCCACGCAGATTGTGGTGGAGCGGCAGTTGGCCGAGCAGGGTGTTTCGCGCCACGATTTGGGGCGCGAAGGATTTTTGGAAAAAGTGTGGGAGTGGAAAAATGTTTCCGGCGGCACGATTACCGAACAAATGCGCCGCATGGGTTGTTCGGCCGACTGGAGCCGCGAATACTTCACGATGGACGACGTGCGTGCCGAAACCGTTACCGAAGTGTTCGTGCGCCTGTTTGAGCAGGGCTTGATTTACCGCGGCAAACGCTTGGTAAACTGGGATCCCGTGCTCGGCACCGCCGTTTCCGACCTTGAGGTGGAAAGCGTGGAGGAGCAGGGCAGCATGTGGCATATCCGCTATCCGTTGGCCGAGAATCCTTCAGACGGCCTCATCGTTGCCACTACCCGCCCCGAAACCTTATTGGGCGATGTGGCGGTGGCGGTGCATCCCGAAGACGAACGCTATGCCCACTTAATCGGCAAAGCATTGCTGCTGCCGTTGGCGAACCGCCGCATTCCGATTATTGGCGACGAATATGTAGAAAAAGATTTCGGCACCGGCTGCGTGAAGATTACGCCCGCGCATGATTTCAATGACTACGAAGTCGGCAAACGCCACGATACGGCTTTAATCAACGTATTTGATTTGGAAGCCAAAGTTTTAAGCCAAGCCGAAGTATTCAACTTTAAAGGCGAGGTTCAGACAGGCATTGCTTTGCCCGAAGCCTACGCAGGTTTAGACCGTTTCACCGCCCGCAAACAAATGGTGGCCGACCTTGAGGCGCAAGGTTTGTTGGTGGAAGTGAAACCGCACACCTTGATGACCCCGAAAGGCGACCGCACGGGTTCGGTTATCGAGCCGATGCTGACCAGCCAATGGTTTGTTGCCATGAGCGCGAAGCCCGAAGGCGGTGAACCGGCTGGCGAGTTTGCCGGCATGAGCTTGGCCGAAAAAGCCAAACACGCGGTGGATTCCGGCCAAGTGAAGTTTATCCCCGAAAACTGGGTCAACACCTACAACCAATGGATGAACAACATCCAAGACTGGTGTATTTCGCGCCAACTGTGGTGGGGCCATCAGATTCCCGCTTGGTACGATTCAGACGGCCGCGTTTACGTTGCCCGCAATCAGGAAGAGGCGGAAAAACTGGCAGGCAAAAGCGGTTTAACCCGCGACGAAGACGTGCTGGATACTTGGTTCTCGTCTGCGCTGGTGCCGTTCTCCACTTTGGGCTGGCCGTCTGAAACCGAAGAATTGAAAGCCTTCTTGCCGAGCAACGTATTGGTAACCGGCTACGAAATCATCTTCTTTTGGGTGGCGCGCATGATTATGATGACCACCCACTTCACCGGCAAAGTGCCGTTTAAAGACGTATATATCCACGGCATGGTGCGCGACCACGAAGGCAAAAAAATGTCGAAGTCCGAAGGCAACGTGATTGACCCCGTCGACTTAATCGACGGCATCGACCTCGAAAGCCTGCTGGTCAAACGCACCACCGGCCTGCGCCGCCCCGAAAAAGCGCCGCAAGTGAAAAAAGCCACCGAAAAACTGTTCCCCGAAGGCATTCCCGTGTTCGGTACCGACGCGCTGCGCTTCACGATGGCGAGCTACGCCAGCCTCGGCCGCAGCATCAACTTCGATTTCAAACGCGCCGAAGGCTACCGCAATTTCTGCAACAAGCTGTGGAATGCCACCAACTTTGTGTTGATGAACACCGAAGAGAAAGACTGCGGCCAAGACGAAACCCTGCCGCTGGCGTACAGCTTTGTCGATCAATGGATTATCGGCCGCCTGCAACAAACCGAAGCTGCCGTTTCCGAAGCATTCGATACCTACCGCTTTGATTTGGCAGCGCAAACGCTGTATGAATTTGTGTGGAACGAATATTGCGACTGGTATATCGAGCTGGCGAAAGTGCAACTGCAAACCGGCTGCGAATCTACCCAGCGCGCCACCCGCCGCACTTTGGTGCGCGTGTTGGAAGTGGTGCTGCGCCTGATGCACCCGATTATGCCGTTCATTACCGAAGAGCTGTGGCAGGTTGTTGCGCCGCTGGCGAACGCCAAGAAAACCGACAGCATCATGCTGGCCGCTTGGCCGGTTGCCGACAACGAAAAAATCGTGCCCGCCGCGTTTGAACAAATGGCCGCGCTGCAAGACTTAATCGGCGCGGTGCGCAACCTGCGCGGCGAAATGGGCTTGGCACCGAGCGTGAAAGCACCGTTGTTTGTCGAAGGCGGCAAAGATTTGGAAGCCTTGCTGAAATATGTGCCGATGATGGCGCGTTTGACCGAAGCCAAACTGGTCGAAAAACTGCCCGAAAGCGAAGATGCGCCGGTGGCCGTTTGCCAAAATGCGCGCCTGATGTTGAAAGTAGAAATCGACAAAGCCGCCGAAACCGCCCGCCTGAACAAAGAAGCCGAGAAGCTGCAAAAAGCGTTGGATAAACTCAACGCCAAACTCAGCAAACCCGGCTACACCGACAAAGCCCCTGCGCATCTGGTCGAAAAAGACCGCGCGGAGCTGGCCGAGTTGGAAGGCAAAATGGCAAAAGTACAAGCGCAACTGGCTAAGTTGAAATAAAAGCCGGTATTTAACAAAAGGCCGTCTGAAAACCCGCTGGCGGATTTTCAGACGGCCTCAAGTTTTGGCTGGGGCTGTTTTATCCGAGTTGTGCCAAGGTATCAAGCCGCTTGTTATCCAACCAAATACAGCCTGAGACCTTTGCAAAACCCCCATCTGCGGCGCATTTTTGCGTTGTGCGCTGCTCGCTCGTTTGCCTATCTGTATGATATGTCTGCATTTGCTGTGCTGCTACGCCTTGAACTGCATCCACATCCGAACCGCTATAACAAGAAGCCGTCTGAAAAATTTTCAGACGGCTTCTTGTTATAGCGGCGGTAGGCTGCGGATTACGCGTTACCTTCTTGCGCTTGTTGATACATGGCTTCGAAGTTGATCGGAGCCAGCAGCACGGGCGGGAAGCCTGCTCGGGTAATGGTGGTGGAAACGGCTTCGCGGGCGTAGGGGAACAGGATGTTCGGGCAGGCAACGGCCAGCAGCAGTTTCACGTCTTCTTCAGGGATGTTTTCCAAACGGAAGATACCGCTTTGCGATACTTCGTTCAGGAACATTACGCGGTCGTTCTCGAGTTTGGCGGTAACGGTTACGGTTACGGTAACTTCGTGGAAACCTTCTTCCAGTTTGGCACTTTCGGTAGAAACGCGCATATCGACTTCAGGCTCGCCTTGCTCCAAGAATACTTGGGGAGCGTTCGGCACTTCTAAAGACATATCTTTAACATATAGTTTTTCGATGCTGAATACGGGTTGCAGTTCTTCGCTCATGGTGGCTCTTTCTATGAAAAGTTATGCTGCGTGTGCAGCGGGAAAGGGTTATTCGGTTTCGCCTTCCAACAGGCTTTTGAGGCCGCCGCGTTGGTGCAGTGCGTATAAGTCGGTAAAGCCGCCCACATGGGTGTTGCCGATGAAAATTTGCGGCACGCTGCGTTGGCCGGTGATTTGCTGCATTTCGGCATAGTCGGCAGGGTTTTGATCGACGCGGATTTCTTTGATTTCGCTGATGCCTTGTGATTTTAAAAACTGTTTGGCCATGGTGCAGTAAGGGCAATAGGGGCCGGTATACATGGTAACGGGCTGCATATAACGTCCTCGATGATGAATGTGCTTGTGTTAGATTTTATGCACTATATGGGCATTAAAGTGTTTTTACAAGGGTTGGGAAACCGGGTGCGGCCGTCTGAAAATTTTTAACGGAGCCCGTATCGTTCGTTTTAGCGAAACTCGCAAGCTCGTTTTCAGACGGCCTCGCTTATGCGGCTTCCCAATAGTCGATATAAAGTTGCAATTCGATATTGTTGCGCCATTCGTTGGCCACGGGGCGGTATACCGTGCGGACGCGGGTGGGAAGCTCTTCGGTGCAGCGCCAAAACATGGCTTCAAATTCGCAGCCTTCTTTACGCAGCCACACTTTTTTGTGGTTCACGCCCATAGCCTGTTGGCGGATAACGGCAAATTCGTCGGTGAAGGTCGGCGGGGCGAATCCTTGCCCCCACACTTGGCGGGCGAGGTTTTGCGCTTGTGTGAGCGTGATGTCGGCGGCGGGCAGGCTGCCGTCGGTGATGTAGGTTTGCGCCAAGTCGTCGGCATGCACCAATTCGCGTACCGTCTGCTCAAAGGCCGTCTGAAAAGCGGCAATGTTTTCTTCGCGTATGCTCAAGCCTGCTGCCATGGCGTGTCCGCCGAATTTCAAAATCATGTCGGGGTGGCGTTTGCTCACCAAATCCAAGGCATCGCGCAAATGCAGGCCGGGAATGGAGCGGCCGGAGCCGCGCACTTCGCCGTTGTCGGCAGGGGCGAACACGATGGAGGGGCGGTAGAAACGGTCTTTCAGACGGCTGGCTACGATGCCGACCACACCTTGATGAAAGTCGTTTTGATAAACAACCAAAGTGGTTTGGCCGGACGGCAGCGATTCGGGAAAGGCATTCAGCGCGTCTTGCAGCATGGATTGTTCGATTTCGCGCCGTTCGATGTTCAAATCGTTGAGTTGGGCAGCAAGGCTTTGCGCTTCGGCTTCGTTGTCGGCCAGCAGGCAGGCGATGCCGACCGACATATCGTCAAGCCGGCCGGCGGCATTGATGCGCGGGCCGAGTGCAAAGCCCATGTCGAAAGGCTGGGCTTTGCGCCAGTCGCGCCTTGCGATTTCAAACAGGGCGCGGATACCGGGGCGCATTTTCCCCGCACGCATCCGTTTCAAGCCTTGTGAAACGAGAATGCGGTTGTTGTGGTCGAGCGGCACGACATCGGCAACGGTGCCGAGTGCGACTAAATCCAACAGTTCGGCCAGATTCGGTTCGTTGAGGCCGTCTGAAAGCGAATGTTCAGACGGCCTGAACCGGCCGCGCTGCCGCAATTCGGCACGCAAAGCCATCAGCACATAAAAAATCACGCCCACGCCCGCCAAACTTTTGCTGGCAAAGTTACAGCCGCGTTGGTTGGGGTTGACGATGATGCAGTCGGGCACGGTTTCGGCAGGCAGATGGTGGTCGGTTACGATAACATCTAAACCCAATGCCTGCGCGCGTTCTACGCCGGCAATGCTGGCGATGCCGTTATCGACGGTTAACAATAACTGCACGCCTTGGGCGGCGGCGATGTCGGCCAGTTCGGGCGTGAGGCCGTAGCCGTGCTCGAAGCGGTTGGGCACTAAAAAATCGACCGAGGCTCCCATTGCCGACAACCCTTTGATGCCGACTGCACAGGCGGTTGCGCCGTCGGCATCGTAATCGGCCACGATTAAGATTTTCTGTTTGCGCTCCACCGCATCGGCCAATCTGGACGCGGCTTCGGTGCAGCGGGTGAGACTTTGGTAGGGCAGCAGGGCGGCGAGTTTGTCGTCCAACTCGGCAGGGGAGGCCACATCGCGGGCGGCGCACAGGCGGGCGAGCAGCGGGTCGGTGCCGGCCTCGATGAGGGTGCGGCAGATGTCGGGGTTAACGGTGCGGGTTTGGATTTTAACAGCCATGAAGATGATAACCGTGTGAAATCATGAGCAGCCTTGATAAACCGCTGTGGTGTAGGGTTGAGAGCGTGTTTGCTTGCAGCGGTTTGGCAAGGTTGAAGTTGTTTTAGGTTGTTTAATTTGGTGTGTTTCGGCAGCTACGGCATTTCAGACGACCTCTGTATTCTGCCCGGACTTTAGGCAATATGTTGGCAGGCAGAATCGTGCGCCGCTTCGTGCGATTGCTTTGAAAAAAGCCGGGCAATGGTGCAGAAAGGTGCAGTTGATGAAACCGTGTCCCGCTGCCATGTTGCCCGGCTTTCAATGATGTTAAAGCGTTCCGTAGGAGTGTAGGCCGCTTAAAAACATATTCACGCCGATAAAGGCAAAAGCGGTAATGAACAGGCCGATAATCGCCCACCATGCCAGCACTTTGCCGCGCCACCCGGCCACAAGGCGCAAGTGCAGCCACACGGCGTAGTTCAACCATACGATAAACGCCCACGTTTCTTTAGGGTCCCAGCTCCAATAGCGGCCCCATGCGTCGGCCGCCCACAATGCACCGAGAATGGTGGCGATGGTGAAAAACAGAAAGCCTACGGCAATGGCTTTGTACATCACTTCCTCAATCGCCTGTGATTCGGGCAGCCACGATTTTTTACCGGCGTTTTCACTGCGGATGGCCAACAGTTCGGCCACGCCCAACATGGCGGAAATACAGAAAGCACCGTAGCCGATGAAGTTTGCCGGCACATGAATTTTCATCCACCACGATTGCAGGGCGGGAATCAGCGGCTGGATGGTATGGGCTTCGCGGGATACGCTGTACCACAATACAAAAACCACCACCACCGCCATGAAAGAGAGCACAAATGCGCCCAGTTTCTGTATGGCGAATTTGGTTTCATAGTAGAGATACATCAGGGCGGTAATCACCAAGAAGAGAATGAAGACTTCATACAGATTGGATACGGGAATATGGCCGGCGTCGGGGCGGAGCAGGTAGCTTTCATGCCAGCGCACGAGCAGGCCGGTAAAGCCTGCCAAGGCAGAAATCCATGTCAGCACGCTGCCGATGCCCAGTAAAGTGTTGGTTGCAGTATTTTGTTTTTTGGCGATTACTGCGCCCAAAATGTAGCAGAACAGGGCGAAGAAAACGGTAGCGCACTGCCACATAATCGCCGATTGGCTGCTGAGAAAGTATTTCAGCAAAAAGCGGTCGGCATGGGCGATATCGCCCGAGTAAAGCTGTACTGCACCGTAGGCCAGCAATATCGATGCAACGGTAAACCCGCGCAGGGGCTTGAAAAACCAGCCCAGCAATATGGTGCCGGCTGCGCTGCTCCACAAAATGACTATTTCGTAAATATCCATGCGGTGCCCGACATGGAATTGGGCAAACACGGCGGTCATGGTGATGAACAAGGCAAACAGCCAATCCCAACCGTTGAGACGGCGCAAAAACGACCGGT
Source organism: Neisseria dumasiana (assembly GCF_022870885.1). Lineage (NCBI taxonomy): Bacteria > Pseudomonadati > Pseudomonadota > Betaproteobacteria > Neisseriales > Neisseriaceae > Neisseria > Neisseria dumasiana. The sequence continues at coordinate 668,225 of NZ_CP091509.1, forward strand.
GGGTCAGCAGAGTGTGATGGTGTGGTAATTTATCCGCACCGCGTATGGTGTGGTTCATGTGTATGTTCCTTCATAATTCGGCCAACTTGTTTTCAGACGGCCGTCTGAACAAATTCTTACACAGGTTACTAAATGTTTTTGTGTAAATCTGAGGCCAATGTTGCCAAATCTTGTGTGTGTTTGGGAAATTCTTTTTGTAAATCACGTTCATTGCGTGAAGAAGACATGGAAAAGCGTACACCGTTTTGGTCAAACAGAAGCCATGCACGTTTTTCGCGGATGTAAAACATAAATACGGTGCCCAATACCAGCAATACCGAACCCAAATAAACCAAAGAAGCGCCGGGCGAGCGGGTCATTTGCAGGCCGGAAGAGCGGACTTCTTTATAACCGTTTAACTGTAAGAGTACGGGCGAAGGGTATTCGGTCAAACCGGTATAAGCGTCCATGCTGTGCAGCAGAAAACGGTTTCTATCGGCACCCGGTTTCCATTCGGGCAGTTTGTAGGTGGCGATGGTTTCTTCCAATATCGAGTTTAACGCGCCGTATAGAATGCGGTAAAAGAAATCCTGCATTTTATCACGTTCGGCTTCGGGCACTTTTTGTTCGATATATTCGTTCAATGCCAAATAACCGCCCTGTGCAAACAGAGCCAGCGTGTTTTCCACGGCCAAACTGAATCCCGCACGCACGTTATCCGGAGCGGCTTGTGCAGAGTTGGCGATAACGCGCTTGCGTACTTCGGGATCATTCAACAGCTCCCGCCAAGCCATAAAGGTATCGATACTGCCTTGTGCATCGGCAGGCAGCCGCAGCCAACGGTATTGCTGCTCCAGCCCCGAGCGGGTGCCGGTAATGAAAAAGTAATCTTCTTCCTGTTTCACGGGCAGCATGTAATTTTTATATTCGACCGCTTGTCCGGATTTGTCGCGGATGCGGTAAACAATCGAAGGGCCGATGTTGGTGAATTTTTTATCTTGTTTCACGCTGCGCACATCGTTGATGGCCGTCTGAAAACCTGCTTTGTCTTTTTCCTGCGGCGCGCTCATGTCTTCAACGTTCATGGCGGTAAACTGGTCGAATTCCAAGCGGTATTGCTTGCCGTCCAAATCCAGCGGGAATTCACGCATTGAAACCGCATTCATCTGCGCAGGTTCTCGGCTGTTGCCTGCCAAATTCCAAGCTTTCAATTTTAAGTCGGAACCGCCGTCGGCAAAGCTGGCCTGATAAATGGTGATGCCGTTGATGGTGAGGGGATGGTTTACCCTGATGGTTTGTTCGGTTACTTTACCGGTGGCCTTCTCGGTAACAACCAAGTCACTGGCAAAGTCTTTGGGCATGCCGGTGTTGTAGAAATCGATGTGGAATTTTTTCAGATTTACGGTAAAAGGCAGATCCTGAACCAACATGCCTTTGTCGGCATTTAAAAATACCACGTCGGCTTGCTGGCCTTCGGTAATGTTGACATTGCCGCGGAACGAAATATTGCCGCTGCCCAAAATGCTTTCGGGTTTAAAGTCTTTGGCAAATAAAGAATCGTTATCCGGCACGATTTTGCCGGTGAGCATGCCGGCTTTTAACAACAGGTTGCTGTCGATCAGGCCGCCCAAGCAGATAACGATAATGGCGGCGTGGGCGAAAATGTAGCCCCATTTGTTCATCGCAC